>JAFLJS010000021.1 GCA_022712895.1 Desulfocapsa sp. | reverse complement strand
CCGTTCCCATTCCGAACACGGAAGTTAAGCTCTTTTGCGCCGATGGTACTGCATGGGTGACTATGTGGGAGAGTAGGTCACCGCCGATTTCTTTTAAAGGCTCCAATCAGTTCTTTCTGGTTGGAGCCTTTTCTTTTTTGCGTTAT
Organism: Desulfocapsa sp.; assembly: GCA_022712895.1. Classification (GTDB taxonomy): domain Bacteria; phylum Desulfobacterota; class Desulfobulbia; order Desulfobulbales; family Desulfocapsaceae; genus Desulfocapsa. The sequence goes on along the minus strand of JAFLJS010000021.1, from coordinate 140,985 downwards.
TTCTTCTAGGAAAGCGTTACTCGACCTATTATAGTTTCTGATTAGTATTATTTTATGTTGAGCTTCTATCATTCCATGGAAGGTTGTAAGGCCATGGGCTTACAACATAATGCTGACACACTCCTCGCTATCTGGTAGAATCAATGGCACTTACTTATTTTGAAACTTATAATTCCTAATCTTCCCATTGCTATAGAAGCTGATAATGCTAAAGCCTACCTTTTAGCTGTGTCAAAGAAAATCCATGTCCCTATAGACGACCTCTCCCTTGTCAAAATTCTTAGCAAAGCATTAGATCTTCGAAATCAAAATCAGTTTTTTTATAAAGTTTCTTTGGTTATTTCTGTTCAACATTCTTATAAAAATAAACCTAAATTTACTGAGTATCAAGAGGATGAAATCAGTAAATCAGTTATTCCCACAAACACTAACAAGCGGCCATTAATTATTGGCTTCGGACCTGCTGGCATGTTTGCCGCAATCGCTCTAATAGATTATGGATATCGACCAATTATCTTTGAGCGTGGGAAAAAAATTGATGAAAGGAACAGAGATGTTGAAAATTTTATCAAAAAGAGACAACTGAATCCTGAATCAAATATCCAGTTTGGTGAGGGTGGTGCTGGCTCCTACTCTGATGGCAAATTGTTTTCCCGGCGCAATAAGAATACAAGTATAGTTAACCGTGTGCTGAAAACGTTTGTAAAATTTGGTGCACCATCTGAAATAAATTACATCGCTAAACCTCATCTAGGAACCGATGTCCTTTGTAAAATTGTTAAAAATATCCGGAGTTATATTCTCGAGCATGGCGGAGAGATTCACTATAACTCAAAAATGACTGACCTTTTGCTTTCACACGGTTCTGTTTCTGGTGTAATTATTAATGGTTCAAGTGAATTTTTATCATCTGCTGTTTTTTTAGCCCTTGGGCATTCGGCTAGAGATTCATTTCAGTTGCTCAAACAAAAGGGTATTGCACTTGAACAGCGAAGCATTTCCGTTGGTGTACGCATAGAACATCCTGTCGAAATTATTAATCGTATGCGTTACGGTGATAAATACCATAGATTTCCAGGACTGGGAGCTGCCACCTATTCCATTAATCATACAAACCGTAAAATAAAACGTGGCGTCTATACCTTTTGCATGTGTCCCGGAGGCGAGATAGTCAATGCCTCTTCAGAACCTGAGATGCTTGTTCTCAATGGTATGAGTTATTCCGACAGAGCACTCCCCTATTCCAACGGTGCGCTGGTTGTCAGTTGTCATTGCAGTGATTATAATTCAGATGATCCGTTGGCAGGAATTTCGTTTCAACAACAGATTGAAAGAAAAGCATTTGCCGCAGGTGGAGCTCGGTGGAACGCACCTGCCCAAAACCTCATGCATTTTTTAGGTGAAAATTCTCAAAACAACTTACATAAAACATCCTATCAGATGAATGTTACAAAAGCTGATATGCATGAAATATTTCCCGACTTTATTACCCGGGAGCTACACGTTGCCTTTCAAAAATGGAAAGCAGAAGTTCCCCTCTTTGTTTCTGAACATGCTTTGCTGCTTGCTGCTGAAACGCGTACTTCATCGTCTGTACGTATCAGTCGCACTGAAAGTTTTGAATCAATCAACACAAAGAACCTCTATCCAATTGGGGAAGGTTCAGGCTATACTGGCGGAATTACCAGCTCTGCCGGAGATGCACTTAAAGCTGTTGAGACATTTATTAAATCATGAAAAACTCCAAACTCGTTTATTCAACTGAATCTGGAAGGATGCGACCAGATGGTAACGATAAACAGCAAACAAGCCCCCCTCAGGATGGAATTGTGCGCTTAATGCGCCAGACAAAAGGGCGAAAAGGGAAAGGTGTTACCCTGATCACGGGTCTCCCTCTAGTTGGCAATGAGCTTAAAAAGCTTGCCAAATCTCTAAAAAAGAAATGTGGTTGCGGAGGAGCTGTTAAAAATGGCATCATTGAAATTCAGGGCGATCATCGTGATAGTCTTGAAATAGAACTGGCCGACCTCGGCTATAAAGTAAAACGTGCTGGTGGATAAAAAGTAATCCCTTATGGAAACAAATTTAGAATTTAATACTCTTGGCCTCTCTGACAAAATTTTGCAAGCCATTGAAGAAAAAGGGTATAAAATACCCACTCCCATTCAAGCCCAGGGCATCCCTGCGGTACTTGAAGGAAAAGATGTTATGGCCGCTGCCCAGACCGGAACAGGTAAAACTGCCGGTTTTGTCTTGCCAATCCTTGAAAGTCTTACCAAGGGAAACCGGGCAAAAGCCAATCACGCACGAGTTCTGATTCTCACTCCTACACGTGAACTAGCGGCTCAGATTCAGGAGAATATTGTCGACTACGGCAAACATCTGCCAATCACTTCAACAGTTGTATTTGGTGGCGTCAAGATCAATCCCCAGATGATGAAGTTACGTAAAGGCGTTGATATTCTTGTGGCCACCCCTGGACGACTCATCGATCTCCACAACCAGAAAGCCGTTAGATTCGATCAGTTGGAAGTGTTGGTCCTTGATGAAGCCGACCGTATGCTCGACATGGGGTTTATCCACGATATACGTAAGATTCTGGCGTTTCTCCCCCACAAACGTCAAACACTGATGTTTTCTGCCACTTTCTCTCAAGAAATCAGAACGCTTGCTAAAAAGCTTGTTCGAAATCCTGTCGAAATTTCAGTAACCCCCCGTAACACTACCGTTAAATCTGTCACTCAGTGGATCTGCCCGGTCGATAAAAAGCAAAAATCCGCCCTGCTGGTCAGGTTAATTCAGGAAAACGACTGGAAAAAAGTGCTTGTTTTCAGCAGAACAAAACATGGTGCCAACCGACTAACCCGATATCTTGAAAAAAAGAATATTTCCGCTGCTGCCATTCATGGTAATAAGAGCCAGAATGCCAGAACAAAAGCCTTAAAAGCTTTTAAGGAAGATGAAATCCGAATCTTAGTAGCTACCGATATTGCTGCCAGAGGAATTGATATAGATCAGCTTCCACAGGTGATTAACTTTGATCTTCCCAATGTTCCAGAAGATTATATCCATCGTATTGGGCGTACCGGAAGGGCTGGACTAAAAGGTGAGGCCATTTCTCTGGTCAGTGCTGATGAGTTTAAACAGCTTTCAGATATCGAATATTTGTTAAATCGAATCCTGGATCGTAAGATAATTGAAGGTTTTTCTCCTGTGCATGATGTCCCGGTAACCCGCCTGGATAAACGGCCACAACACGAAAAAAAGTCAAAAAAGCCTCGGAAAGATCATCGACAGGGACAACGATCCGGTGCCAAGGGTAAAGGCCATAACCCACGCTCCAGCAAAGGCAACACAGGACGCAGGTAATATCCATGAAAAGCCCAAATAAATTTAAGGCACCACCAAAAAGATTTCAACCCAAAGGTCTTACCGTTCTCTATGAGGATCAGGATATTCTGGTGGTAGACAAGAGTAGTGGACTACTGACCGTTGGTACAGACAGTGAAAAAGCAAAAACGGCCTACTTTCGGTTAACCGATTACGTGCGACGTGGAAATCCTAAATCAAGAAACAGGATATTTATTGTACATCGTCTAGACAAGGACACATCCGGTGTGCTGGTCTTTGCCAAAACAGAAAAAGCAAAACGGTATCTGCAGGACAACTGGCAGCAATTCAGTAAAAAATATTCTGCCGTTATTGTCGGAACATTAGACAAGAAAGAAGACACCATCACCTCCTACCTTGCAGAAAACTCCATCCATAAAATGTACTCTATTAATAATCCTGAAAAAGGGCAACTTGCCAAAACAGGCTACACCGTTTTACAGGAATCAAAGCACTACAGTCTCTTGGAGATTGACCTGCTTACAGGCAGAAAAAACCAGATTCGAGTTCACTTTGCAGAGATGAGCCATCCCGTGGCAGGTGACAAAAAATATGGTGAAAAGCAAAAGGGAATCAAACGTCTTACGCTGCATGCTGTGTCAATAACCTTATCCCACCCTCATACAAAACAGCAAATGACCTTTGAAACCAAAACTCCCGGATATTTTTATTTCCTTCTGACAGAGAAGTAATTTGACAGTTTCTCCTTTTCAGGCTAAATTTTCCATCCTTGCTACAATTATCCTCTCACTCTAAGGAACTGTAATGTCTGTTGATTCGCCACTCTATATCGTCATCCTTGCTGCCGGCAAAGGGACGAGGATGAAATCTGCCAGGGCCAAGGTACTGCATAAGGTCTTTTTTGCTCCCATGGTGCACCATGTACTGCACGCCGTTGCTCCTCTGCAACCGACAAAATCCATTATTATCGTTGGCCATCAGCGTGAAGCTGTTCAAAAGAGCCTGGCTGATTTCCCTGTTGAGCTCGCCATCCAGGAAGAGCAACTGGGCACCGGTCATGCTGTACTCTGTGCAGAACCATCAATTACAGACAGGGATGGGTCGGTGATGATTCTTTGTGGAGACACACCTCTTATTCGCAGTGAGACATTGCAAGCCATGCTCGATATTCATAACAGGAAAGACGCGACACTAACGCTTATGACCACCATTCTTGATGACCCTAGCCATTATGGCCGTATAATCAGTGGTGAATCTGGTGAACTTCTGGCAATTGTTGAAGAGAAGGATGCGACCGATGAAGAGAAAAAAATCCGCGAAATTAACGCTGGAATTTACTGCATCAAAACAGAGTTTCTTTTTAGTCATCTACAGAACATCGGTACCGACAATAGTCAGGGAGAAGTTTACTTAACCGACATCATCACCCAGGCCGTTGCACAAAAACAGCAGGTACAAAAATTCATCAATTCTGAACCCGCAGATGTACTGGGTGTCAATGCGCGGTTTGAACTTTCCCAGGCACACCAGCAGCTCCAACTTCGCAGAAACCGAGAGCTGATGGATGCTGGCGCCACCATGATAAATCCCCTCACTATCCAGGTTGCACCAACAGCAACCATTGCCCAGGATGTTACCCTGCAAGCCGGTGTAGAGATCGTTGGCAATTCTTCGGTTGGCACGAATTGTCAAATACAAACCGGGGTCATTCTCGACAATGTGCGGGTGGGCAACAACTGTATTGTTGGCCCTTACAGTTGCCTTGAGAACTGTGAAATCCCTAACGACACCAGAATAGCCCCCCATAGCCGTACATGCTAAACGTTAATGAGCACCGTTGTCATCATCAGGGGGGGCAAACAATTGCAGACCTCGCTGCTAAATACAAACCGGATGCGAACCTTTTTATCCTCAATGGTTTTCCAACACCTGCCAAGAGTACAGTCCATGACGGTGATATCGTCTCATTAATATGCAAAGGGAAACAACCAACACCTGAAGAACTCGATTTTCTTCTCAGCGCACGCCACACCCCCGGAATTCAAAATAAAATTAAAGCATCCTCCGTGGCTATCCTTGGTCTTGGCGGTTTAGGCTCCGCTGTAGCTGGTGCCATGGCCAAAATCGGTATTGGCAAGATGCTCCTATCCGATTATGATGTGGTAGAGCCTAGCAATCTCAATCGACAGCACTACTTTGTTGATCAGATCGGGATGCTGAAAACTGTGGCCCTACGCGACAATCTGCTGCGCATGAACCCATCAGTCAGTCTTGAACTCGTCGAGAAGCAACTCACAGAGCCTGACCTACCTGATTTATTTAAAGAAGTGGACGTACTCATCGAATGTTTTGATGATCCGGTGATGAAGGCGGCTGCTCTACGTTCTGTTATTGTTAAAATGAAAAATGTGGCCTATGTCGGATCTTCCGGCATGGCAGGTTTTGCTGATAATAATACGATTGTCACCAGAACAATTCGCCCTGGTATTTATCTTGTTGGGGACGAGGTGTCTGAAGCAGGACCGGGACAAGGGCTCATGGCTCCACGGGTGGGAATAGCAGCACACCATCAGGCGAATCAGGCCTTACGGATTATACTAGAAGATGTACAGGGAAGAGCAAACGACCAATGAACATTACCCTTAACGGCCAGCCAAAAATGCTGAATTGCATTGCAACCCTTTCCGAACTATTGGAAGAGTTGGCTCTAAATCCTGATACTGTTGTTATCGAACTAAACACAGAAATTATCCAACCGGATGCTTACGATACACAAACGCTCAATGAAGCAGACAGTTTGGAAATAATACAATTTGTTGGAGGCGGCTGATATGCTGCGCATTGCAGGGACTGAGTTCTCATCCCGACTTTTTTTAGGAACTGGTAAGTTTTCATCATCGGACGTTATGGCAAAGGCCATTGAAGCCTCAGATTGTCAGATGGTCACTGTGGCTTTACGCCGCGTTGATCTCACAAACCCTGAAGATGATATCATGAGTACTCTGGCGAAGCGGGAATATACTTTTCTGCCCAATACGTCCGGGGCAAGAGATGCAAAAGAGGCCATTCGCCTTGCCCACCTTGCCCGTGCAGCGTCTGGTACTTCCTGGCTGAAACTTGAGGTCACTCCTGATCCAAGGACATTACTGCCAGATCCTGTAGAAACATTAAAAGCAACTGAGACACTGGTAAAAGATGGGTTTATAGTGCTCCCTTACATGAATGCAGACCCTATTCTTGCGCTTAAATTACAAGATGTTGGCGCTGCGGCGGTTATGCCACTTGGCTCTCCCATTGGCACCAATCAGGGTGTGCTTACCGATAGTATGATTGAAATCATTATTGACCAGGCGAAGGTTCCTGTGGTTGTGGACGCTGGAATTGGCGCACCCTCCCACGCGGCCTATGCCATGGAGATGGGAGCAGATGCTGTGCTTGTTAATACAGCTATTTCCGTTGCAGGTGATCCTGTTGCCATGGCCAGAGCTTTTGCACAGGCAGTTGAAGCCGGTCGTACTGCTTATGTTGCTGGTATGGGACAGCGAAACAAACAGGCCAGTGCCTCTTCTCCAGAGAAGGGGAACTTGTCTGCTGATCTTGGATTTCTAGAATAATATAAGAAAACTTTAAAAGATGGTCGTTCGATATTGAACGTCCGACAACTTAGTCATCATAATGTTTAAACCTCCCGAATTCAAACAGTTAATTGCCGAAACCCAGAACACGAGCAGTAGTGACGTCGAAAGGGCACTAACAGCGGCCCGTCCTACAATCCACGATCTTGCTGCGCTAATTTCCACGGCCGGAGAAGCCTATTTGCCGCAAATGGCCAGACGATCGACGGAAATCACCCTTGCCCGTTTTGGCAGAACTACCCAGTTATACGCACCCATTTATCTTTCCAACTACTGCACAAACAGATGCGTTTATTGCGGTTTTTCGGCAGACAACCTGATCAAACGAAAATGCCTGACCATAGATGAGGCTGAAAAAGAGGCCATGATTCTGCACAACAGAGGATTTCAGCATATCCTCCTGGTTTCCGGTGAGGCAGAAAGTGCAGTGGATGTGGAATATATGGAAGCCATTGCCCTGCGACTGCGTGATAAATTTGCAGCAATCTCCATCGAAATCCAGCCCATGTCCGAAGAACATTATCATCGTCTCTTCCTTGCTGGCATCACAGCGGTAGCTGTATATCAGGAGACATATGACCGCAAGATGTACAAAGAAGTACATCTCTCCGGCAAAAAAAGTGATTTTGATTACCGCCTGGAAACTCCAGCAAGAGGTGCAAAAGCAGGGATGCGAGAAGTTGGTATCGGACCTCTGCTTGGTCTTTCTGACTGGCGCGCAGAAGGTTTGGCCATCGGCTATCATCTTGACTGGCTGCGAAAAGAGTTCTGGCAGACCGCATTCACCGTATCATTTCCACGTATGCGTCCGGCCGCAGGGGAATTTGAGCCACTGCATATTGTCTCAGAAAAGAACCTCAGCCAGTTAATATTTGCCCTGCGTATTTTTGATCAAGACGTTGGGCTACTTGTTTCAACACGTGAGGAAGCTCGATACCGGGACGGAATGCTCGGTCTTGGTCCCACCAGATATTCTGCCGGATCTTGTACTGCACCAGGAGGGTATGGCAGCAATAACACCGACGGAGAACAATTCAGTGTTGGTGACCACAGGTCCCTTGAAGAAGTCAGTACCATGATAAGAAACAAAGGATTCGATCCGGTTTGTAAGGACTGGGATAAAGAGTTCCAAGTAAAAAGTTTGTAAAGTTCATAAAGTAAAAGAAACCTAAACTCAAAATATGGTTATTGAACGTTTCGAAGATATTATTGCATGGCAAAAATCCATGCAGTTGGCTGTCATGATCTACAAACTATTCAAGCATTGTAAAGATTATTCCTTCCGTGATCAGATATGCAGAGCGACTGTTTCTATTTCCAACAACATTGCTGAAGGTTACGAAAGAAAGACTAACAAGGAATTTAAACAATTTTTATTTATTGCCAAAGGCTCATGCGGTGAAGTCCGGTCCATGACACACCTTGCCTTTTCACTCAACTATATATCGAAAGAAAACTAAACCTTATCACGTGATAAGGCAGAAGAAATATCACGAATACTTTCCGGCTTTATAAAAACTCTCTAATCAGTTACACTCCCACTTTATAAACTTGATAAACTCGTAAAAACCCAGAATTTAGATGGTTAAGTAAAAAACTTCATATCCGAGGCACAAATATTTTCTTTCATTTCGGCGTACTAAGGTACGTCGTAATGATAGAAAATGTGCAGCAACGAAGGAGATGGAGAGTTTTTACGACGCCATCAAACTTGATAACTTTAAAACCTTTCAACTCAAGCGGAGCGACCCCATGAGCGACATCAAAAAAATGTACACCACCATCCTTGGCGACAGTTTTCCCATGGACATGACTATTTCCTTTGGTGACCAGAAGCTGGTCTATAAAAAGCGTACCTGGGGAATTAAAATGGAAGATGGCTCCATTGATGAACGTGGTATCCGCTACGGTGAGAATCCTGATCAGGAAGCAGCTCTGTACGAACTGACAAACGGCAATCTCACCCTTGGTGAATGCTCTTTTATTGAACCTGGCAATGGTCTGGTTTCTGCGATCACTACTGAAGATATGCTACAGGTTGGCAAACATCCCGGGAAAATCAATCTAACAGATGTGGATAACGGCCTGAATATCATTAAATATTTGACAGACAAACCAGCCGCAGTAATCCTCAAGCATAACAACCCTTGTGGTGCTGCTATCGGTGATACCTTGGCAAGTGCCTACAGCAAAGCTAACAGATGCGACCGTATTGCTGCTTTTGGCGGTGCTGTCATCATGTCTAAGGCAGTTGATAATGATACTGCAAAGCTGATGGCCAAAAACTACCTTGAAGTTGTCTGTGCCCCAGACTTTGAAGACGGAAGTCTTGAAATTCTTGCGGCCCGAAAAAACCTGCGGGTTATCAAAATGGGAGCCATCGACCGACTGGCCGATTTTGAAAAATTTAGATTCGTTGATTTCAAATCCCTTATCGATGGTGGACTTATTGTTCAGCAATCAGCAGTAAACTCTATCCGTTCCATAAACGATCTACTGCCGGCAACTGCGACTAGAAAAGGTGTAGATTACAAATGTGACCGTGAACCAACCCAACAAGAAATTGACGATATGATCTTCGGCTGGGCCGTTGAACATGGTGTCACCTCTAACTCAGTTCTTTATATCAAAGATGGTTGTACTGTAGGCATTGGAACAGGAGAACAGGATCGTGTAGGGGTTGCAGAAATTGCAGTCCACAAAGCATATATCAAGTACGCTGATATCACCTGTTTTGACACCCACAAAATGCCTTATTCTGACCTTTGTCTTGAAATTACTCAGGGTAAACGTGATAAGGCAGACAAAGAAGCAATCGATGCCAAGGTTCAGGAGGATCGTGCCAACCTGCCAGGTTCTGTAATGATTTCTGATGCCTTCTTCCCCTTTAGAGATGGTGCCGATGTGGGAATTGATCAGGGTTGCACAGCCATTCTCCAAGCAGGTGGTTCCATGCGTGACTCTGATATAATTACTGCGTGTAACGAAGCTGACCCCAAAGTTGCTATGATGTTCACCGGACAGCGCTCTTTTAAGCATTAACCCATTTTTTACCTGAGCGTTCAACACGATGTTGAACGTTCAGTTTCCTCCTCTTTTTTCCATCCCTCCCCTTTACATCACAATAAATTTTTATTAATTATTTTGCTTTTACGGTTCTTTTTGATACAATTGTCGGACAGGCACAATTACCACAGAATCTTATAACTTCATATTCTCCAGAGGAATTACAAATGCGTTGGAACGACTTTGCTATAATGACCAAGCTGCTTATCAGCTTTGGATGTCTCGGCCTCCTTATGATTATTGTCAGTAGTGTCAGTTGGGTAGGTTTTAATGATCTCTCTTCACAACTGGACCGAAATATTTTTCTGAATAGTCTCAATGAACAAATTCTCAAACGGGAAGTGGATCATATGAACTGGCAGAATAAAGTCATTATTTTTCTCCTCGATGAAAACTCGGAAAAACTCAACGTTGTAATGGATGACCGCGCCTGTAAACTTGGAAAAATTATTTTCGGTGATCTGCGAACTGAAGCCGAAAAGGCACTGCCATCCCTAGCCCCACTCTTCAGTAATTTAGAAAAACCCCACCGTGACCTCCACAATTCAGCAAGAGAAATCCAGCAATCTGTAACGGCTGAAGATGGGTTCAAAGATGAAGCAATGGCTATTTACAATTCAAGAACCCGTACTTCATTGCAGGGTGTGAAAAAATCCCTTGCTGAAATTGCAAACGAAATTGAGAGAAATGTATTGGGAGCAAATCAAGAACTTAAAGACAATGCTGCCTTTAACAAACAGTTAATTCTGGTCCTAACTATTATATCTCTTGTTTTTGCACTCCTGTTCAGCCTTTTTCTCTCCAAAAAGATCAGCACTGCTCTTAATCAATCTGTTGATCTTGCGACTTCCCTTGCTGAGGGAGATCTCACAAAACGAGTTGACCTCGACCAAAAAGATGAACTAGGTTTACTGGCTGTAGCCCTGAATTCCATGGCCGACAAGCTGAACACAATGATCAGCAGTATGAACCATGAAGTTATAGAGCTTTCCTCAACTTCAGGTGAGCTCAACACTATTGCCAAATCCATGTCAGAAGACAGTTACGCAGCTTCTGACAATGCTCGTAATGTAGCAAGTGCAACGGAACAGTTAAGTTCCAGTATGCAGTCCGTTGCAGCTGCCAGTGAAGAAGCCTCTACAAATGTGAGTTTCGTTGCTACTGCTTCAGAAGAAGTATCAAGTTCAATCACTGAAGTGGATGAAAAGACAAAAGAAGCCCGAAAGGTCACAGAAGATGCCGTTCAGTTGGCAAACAGCTCTTCAGAGAAAGTTGACGCCCTTGGCCAGGCGGCCAAACAAATCAGTAAAGTTACAGAAGTCATTACTGAAATTTCTGAACAAACAAACCTGCTTGCCTTAAATGCAACGATTGAAGCCGCACGCGCAGGTGAGGCAGGAAAAGGTTTTGCAGTCGTAGCAAACGAGATAAAAGAACTTGCAAAACAGACAGCTGAAGCCACTGGAGAGATTAGAGGTTCAATTGAATCCATGCAGGGATCAACTGACGAGACAGTGGCTGAAATCAAACAGATCACCGAAGTTATCAGCAAGATAGATGGCATTGTTGCTTCAATTACAGATTCCGTCGCTGAACAGACAACGACAACGTCAGAAATAACGGAAAATATCAATCAGGCTGCATTAGGAATTAGCGAAGTAAATGAGAATATCGCCCAGAGCTCTGTGGCATCTTCTGATATTGCAAATGACGTTAATTCTGTCTCAGAACTTACTGAAAACCTGGCAGGTACTGGTAAAACAGTGGAGGATGGTGCAAAAAGACTGGCTTCCGTCGCTGAGATCTTAAAAGATATGGTTTCAAAATTTAAGATCAACTCCTGATAGCTTCTTGTCACAGGATTTGTTTAGAGCTTTATTAACAATTCCTGTGCACTCACAAGCTGTACTCTGTCCAGCAGCTTGCCACGACAGTTAGTCAATGCCGCAAGGGTTGCGTCGTTGGGGTGTCCGATCCCAATGGCCCAACCCTTTTCTTCCGCATGGATCACCAGTTGTTGTAACTGTGCACAAACTTTATCCTGCGAATGAACATTATCCAGAAAAATATGGCGTCTGGCCGATGGAATACCGGCAGCCTTTGCAGCAACCAGTCCTTTACTTGCAGAAGTTGTAAAACTGTCCACAAACAACAATCCTTGCCCATCAAGTAAAAGCATCAGACTATCCATAGCCTCACGATTTTCTGTATAAAGAGAGCCCATGTGATTATTGACACCAACCGCATGGGGAATCGCCTGAAGATTTTGATGGAAGAATTGTGCCTGCTCTTCTTTAGTCTGTCCTGTTAACAGAGAACCAGGGCCGGGATCCCACTTTTTACCCTTTGGTTCCATAGGCAAGTGAAGAAAAATACACCTTCCGGCTTGGTATGCTTTTTCCTCAAGCTCTGCAGTGAACGGAGCTGCTGCCAGAAAAGAAAAGGTGAGATTCATGGGCAGTTCAAGGAGCTCAATACCAATTTTTTTATGGTATCCCATATCATCAATAATGATTGCAACCATCGGTAAACTAACATCACGTACCGGTGGAATATCGACAGGATGCTCTGGAATATTCGAATACGGTTCCTCAAAAACAACTTCAGATTCGTTTGCTCCGTTGGTTGCCCCGTGTGCAATTGTGGTTTTAAAGAAAATCACGTAGCCTGCAGCCCCCATAGAGAAGAGAAGTAAGCCAAAGAGAATCAGAAAAGAAAACAGTTTCATGGGAAAACTACTTTTTGACTTTGCTTTCCTGCGATTTCGTGTGATTAATTTTTTCTTTTTTCGTGTTTTTCTGGCCATAATCTACTTCTTTCTTTTTGGATACATCACAAGGAGCGCATCTTGCTACTAAATAATCATTTTTTACGTATCAACACATATTCTGCAAGTGTCTGCAAAACTGTTCGTAGAGTCAAAGCATCCTCGTCTGTAAACATGTCCAATCCGGAAAGTGCTTCACGAACAATTGATTCCGCTTTTTTTCTACTTGCTGAAAATCCGTCATATTTCTCAATCAATGCATACGCCTCCTCGAAACCTTCTCCCTCAGAAGCAGTATCACGCAAGAGAGACAACAAACGCACGCTCTCTTGTTCTCCAGCATTATGCAAAGCAAGAATTACAGGAAGAGTCATTTTTCCTTCCTTGAAATCATTGCCCACAGCCTTGCCTGTGATGGCTGCATCTCCCTGGTAATCGAGCAGATCATCAACAACCTGAAAAGCAGTTCCCAAGGCAAGGCCGTAAGCCGTTAACGCCTGTCGGCCTGCATCTGAGGCACCACCGGCAATTGCTCCAATTTCACAGGTGGCTGCAATTAAAAGTGCTGTTTTCCCACGAACTGCAGCAAAATAATCTGATTCACTCAAATTGTAATTTCTGGCGTTACGCAATTGTAAGAATTCACCGTCAACCATGGCATTGGTCGCCTTGCAAAAGATATCAAGCGCCTTACTACCAGCAACTGACCCGATAATATACATGGAACGTGAATGGAGGAAATCGCCCCCAAGGATGGCTGCAATCTCACCAAATTGCTTCACAACCGATGGCTTACCACGACGCAAATCCGCCTGGTCAATCACATCATCGTGGTAAAGCGTGGCCCCATGGAGATACTCAAAAGCAATGGCCAGTTGTAGGAGTTCTTCTTCGGTTTTTCCTTTTTCTACAGAACCGGCAAGTCGTGCTGCCAGTAACACCAGAAGTGGTCGCAGCCTTTTTCCACCGTTGAATATGCCGTAATGCAATACTTCCATTAACAAGGGATCATAGCCGAGAGTAGTAACCTCTAAATCGTCACGCATCGCCTGATCAATTCGTGCTACATCCGGTGCTATTTCCTGTATTAACTCTTCTTTAATATTGCTCATGTTCATCCCTTACTTTCTTCATCAGCAAAAAATTTTTTAACCTCTTCCAGACTTCGTACAATCGGAGAAGGAGGCAGACTTGAACGAAATATACGCCCGTAGCCTTTAGAATATAATCGAATATCCAGTACTCCAATCACTCCACGATCTTGAGTAGAACGCATAAGCCGACCGACCCCCTGCCTGAGACTAAGAATCGCCCGTGGTACCTGAAAGCTGAAAAAAGGCTTTCCACCATCATTTTCAATGGCTTTCATCCTCGCCTGAATCACAGGATCACTCGGAACCTCGAAAGGGAGTTTATCTATCAGCACACAACTCAAAGAGTCACCTGAAATATCTACTCCTTCCCAGAAACTGGCGACAGCAAGAAGCACTGAATCCGTCTGTTCCCGAAAGGTTTCAAGGAGTGCCTGTCGTGAAGCTGTCCCTTGAACCAGAACAGGATAGGGTAACTTATCGTGGAGATAATCAGCAACAAGATCCATGGCTCGAAAACTTGTAAACAATAGCAGTGCCCTTCCCCTACTTATTTGCAACAACGAATACATCCGTTCACAAAGCATGGAAGAGTACTCTTTTGCATTGGTTTCCGGGAAACCCGTTTCCGGTACATATAACAGAGTCCTCCCCTTATAGTCAAAGGGCGAATGCAGGCAGAGAGTTTTCGCAGAGTCATCCACCCCCAGACGCTCACGTACATATTTAAAATCGCCACCCGTGGTTAAGGTGGCAGATGTCATAATAATGGAATCTACTGAACCGTAGAGGCTTTTCTCAAGCTCATCTGCTATTTTTACCGGAGTGGCAGATAAACTGACGGTTCGCTCACGTCTTTCATACCAGTGAATAAAATAGTCTGCTCCGGGCTGATCAATCCCTGCAATATGGTTCAGGTTTTGTTGTAACAGACCAGCACGTTCTGCAAAACTGTTCCAAACCTCACCATGAACGGACAAGTCTGCACATTTTTCGGATAGCTGCTCCAGGCCATGCCCAAGACTCTCAATATTCTCCTGCCATGAATCTGTTTTTTCAAGCAATGGCAATAAGGGATAACGCCCTCTTTGCACGGGAAACATACTTGCAAAGTGTTCAAGCCGCTGCTTCAAACCGCGCCCGAAACTTGTTATAGCATCTAGCATGGTTGATGATAGATCCGTCTTGCCCTGTCGCTCAACATCTGCCAGCAGATCCAGAAATTGATAATGACTGAAATGTTTACCGAAAAAATTGGTGGCAATACTTTCGAGATGGTGGGCCTCATCAAATATAACTGACTGATAACGCGGCAATATCTCTCCAAATCCAGCCTGCCGAAGTGCTAAATCCGAGAAAAACAGATGATGATTAACGATGAGCAGCCTGGCTGACCCGGCACGCTTTCGAAGTCGGTTCACGAAACAGAGTGAAAACTCAGGACACTCTCCACCTAGACATTGATTGGATTGGGCTGAAATTTTCGGCCACAATTGTGCCCTGTCTGGCAACCAGGAAAGTTCTGCCCTATCTCCAGTTTCTGTCTGGTTAAGCCATTGCTCAATTTTTTCTTCTTCAGAATTAGACACAAAAGAAGTCTGAGGGGTGGAGCGATGTTGAAACCAACGATAATGACAAAGGTAATTTTGCCTGCCCTTCATACACAGAGCGGGAATTTCAGTTTCCAGTATTTTGCTGAGCAGCGGTATTTCCTTCTTTAAGATTTGATCCTGAAGGGTAATAGTGGCTGTAGATATTATCACCCGCTGACCAGAAAGAAGTGCAGGAACCAGATAGGCAAGAGTCTTACCAATCCCGGTTTCTGCCTCTACCAGAAGGATTGAGCTTCTACCATCACTCCTCTCGTTCCCGGCCGCCAGTGTTTCAGCAACAGCTTCGGCCATTTGCTGCTGTCCTGCTCGTGGCTCGAAACCAACCAACGCTGTGGCAAGTTTTCCATTTTCTTTAAAAAAATCTTCCACTTTTTTCCTTTTCTTTTTCAACCAGCCCTGTACAATCTATACGTGGTATTGACACATTAAGACCTATACACTTTCAACCTATCGCCCAAAACAATCCCATGGTTGATTTGCCAGCATCACCTGAAAACAGCTCAGCTATTGCCTCCAGCGAGTATCTTTTCCCAGAGGAATCTATTGTAATAGTAGACGATTCAATAGAAATCATCCTTATCTTTGAAAACCTTCTTAGAAGCGAAGGTTTTACTGTTTTTACCGCCACTTCCGCTGAAGAATTTTATCAACTTCTAGCACGTGAGAATATCGCCCTGGTACTCCTTGATATCGGCCTGCCCGATAAAGACGGAACAGAGATCTTAACAGATATCGTACAAAATCACCCGGATCTCGGTGTGATCATGCTCACCGGAACAACCGATCTAAAGGTGGCTATGGCCTGTTTACGTGACGGTGCTGATGACTATCTGGCAAAGCCGGTAACTCTTGAAGAATTCAGCCTTGCCGTTCGCAAAACCTTACAAAAACGTCGCCTGATCATCGACAATCGTAACTACCAGAAGCAGTTGGAACTCACCAACTACCGTACCAATTTCCTGCACCAACTCAACCTCAAAATGAACAATGCTTATCTCAACTCCATCGAGCTTGAGAGCGTATTGCGATCTATCCTGGCAGGTATCACAGCAGAAGACGGACTAGGCTTCAATCGTGCATTTCTGCTTCTCTACAATGAGCAGCACACGCACCTCCAAGGCAAGATCGGTATCGGCCCTCCGTCCAAAGCTGATGCGGGGCGAGTCTGGAATGAAATTAAAGAAAAAGGATTACATCTAACTGACATTTTACAAAATGTCAAAACATCTAGTGTAGATACTGATTCAGAGTTAAACAGAATTGTTCAAGGACTCAACATCTCCTCTGAAGACAAAACACATGTTCTCATCCAGGCCTGTGACGATCGAAAATCCATCATGGTTATCAATGGCAGAGCCCGTCAAGGGGCCGTTTGCGAGGATTTGTTAAACAGTCTCCAGGAAAAGAACTTCATAATCACCCCATTATTTTCTCCAAACAAATCTCTCGGCTTAATTATTGCCGACAACTTTATTACCTGTAGGTCCATTACTGACGATGATATAAATTACCTTGAGATATTTGCCAGTCAAGCAAGTCTTGCCATCGAGCATAGTCACCTCTATCAGGATATGATGGATAAAATTCAAGCCCTGGAAGATGTTACCGCGGAACTTGATAAGAATAAAAACCTGCTAGTTGATGCTGAACGCTACTCTGTCCTGGGCCATATGTCAGCACAACTTGCGCATTCCATTCGTAATCCTATCACTTCCATCGGGGGCATTGCCCGCCTGCTCGCAAAACGCTCGGATGATGAAAAGACATCAAAGTTTTTGAATATGATGATACTGGAATCTGGCCGTATCGAAACTATCCTTGACAATCTCTTTAATTTTGTTGGTGACGAAAAACCGAAAAAGGAAATGCAAGCACTGTACCCACTGATTCGAAAAAGTATCATGCTCTTTTATGGCGATATGAAAAAACAATCAATCCTCTATCGATTGAACCTGCCATCCCCTGACCCAGTACTTTCTATCGATGCAAAACGTATCCAGCAGATGCTTCTACATCTGATTCGAAATGGTGTTGAAGCTATGGACTCCGGAGGACTTCTTACAGTTTCTTGTGAAGATACCGGCCAGGAAATCAAAGTCAGTATAGAAGATTCTGGGAGCGGTATTACCGACTCTAACATAAAGCGTGCAGCAGATCCTTTTTATACCACTAAAACATACGGTACCGGAATGGGCTTAACACTGGTTGAAAAAATCATTACGGACCATGAAGGGAGTTTCTCGTTAAAGCATGGTCAAAGTGGTGGCACGATGGCTACTATCACCTTGCCTTCAGGCTGATTATTTGACTCCTGTGTGGCGAAGCCCTGACAAAATCGCGCCAAAGAGTGACAGTAGTGCAGTTATGGCAAAAGTCACTGTCAAGGCAGTCATGAAACTACCTGCCTGCTCTGGCTGAAAATGTTTCAAATCGTAACCTCCAGTCAGGTGTCTAAAAAGTAAGCCAAAGAGCAATCCTGCAAGTGTTACTCCGAATAACATTCCCAGATTTCTTGCAGTTGCCAGCAAGCCTGAACTTATCCCAACCTGATCATGGCTCACAGAACCAAGAACTTCGGCACTGTTTGGCGAAAGAAACAGCGCCTGGCCACATCCCAATAACGCAAGACGCCAGGCAATATCCACAGAAGTTGAATCCTCTGTTAACAGACAAATACTGAAGAGACTGAAAGCTGCAACGATCAGGCCCGATGTGGTGAGCAGGCGTGACCCAATACGGTCGGACAGCATTCCGGAGATGGGTGAGACAAGAAAAACGGAAACTGGAACCGACATCATTACAAATCCGATCTGCTGAGCGGAAAAACCAAGAATATAATCCATATAAAATGGCATAAGGATAAGTACAACAAACAGCACTGAAAAGGAAAGAGCTGCACAGAATATAGCGATGGAGAAAAAGCGTTTTTGAAACAGTATAAGTGGAAAAAGAGGTTTCTGGTGCTGACGTTCAACTTTAAAAAACTGGAAAACAAGTAAAACGATAATAAAGCTACTGATGAGAACAACAGACAGACTTGCTTGGGAACAGAGGGTGGAGAGTAGAACCACGCCACTGATAATTGCTGCCCATAGGATCATTCCCAACCAGTCTATGGGATAAGCCGCTCCAGTTTTTTCGACCTGTTGAAAACTAGGACGCAGACGTAACCATCCCCAGACAAATGCTGTCAGACTAACGGGCACCGTAACCAAAAATATTGTTCTCCACGAATAGTTATGGATAAGTACACCTGAAATCACCGGTCCCAGCAATAACCCCGTAGACGTCGCAATCCCAATAAAACCCAGGGCCATCCCCAACTTCTCAATTGGAAAAATCATTTTTATAATTGCAGGCCCAGTTGCCATCATCATGGCAGCTCCCATTGCCTGAATAAAACGAAAAAAGCATAACAGGCCTAGTGATGTCGCAAGATAACAGGCTAATGATCCGGTAGTAAATACTAACATCCCCACCAAATATATTGTGCTTTTTCCATACCAATCAGCAAAACGTCCCCAAAATAATAGTGTCACGGTAATGGTGAGGAGATAAGTCAGCACAACCCATTCAGTTTGCGGCAGACTTGAGCCAAAACTACGCATAATACTGGGCAGAGCCACATTGGTCATGGAGCTATCCATGGTGGAGAGAAATACTCCCGTTGCGACCATAAAAAAAACAGGCCAGGGATTTTGTGCTGGTTTTGTTGACAAGGGAAATAAAAGGAAAAGATATGCCTAAAAAAAGCAAAAAAAAACGAACCCTGAATAATCAGGGCTCGTTCTATCAATAACGCCAGATGTAACTAACTTCTTAGAAGTTTACTTCCATCTGTCCGTATGCTGAAACGGCATCGTCTGCATCACCATCACTACCGAGCCAACCAGCTCTAGCGATAAGAGCAATACCTTTTCCTACCATGTATTTAGCCTGACCGGAAACTTCGATTGGATTGTCACCATATCCTAACTGAGTAGTGGCATCACGATCCAAATATACGAGGTTACCTTGGAAAGAAAGAGCTTCAGAAGCCTGGAATCCTGAGCTGGCACCGATGAATACGGTGTCGCCGCCGAGACCAACACGAGTAATGTTAGAGGTAGGTACATCACCACCAATCATCAACCAACCAAAGGTCTGATCAGTAGTAAAACCATCCTTGGTGAAACCAACTTTTACATCAGGAGTAATTGCACCATAAGCTGCACTCCATCCTACGTAACCACCGATCTGGTCATCAGAACCAACGGTTACTGTGTCACCATCTTTGAAAGAGAATTCACCTTCGATCTTGTTACCAGCGAAACTCATCTCACCATTAACGGAACCTTTGAAACCATCTTTGTCAGCATTGGTGCTGTCTGCAACATAAACTGCACGTACACCCATTTTTGCGGTATCGCTGAACTTCTGACGGAAAGTAACACCCCAAACATCCTTATCGCCACCAAGTGGGTTACCTGGGATTTGAACAAGCGTATTACCAACATTACCATCAGCAAGGGTATAAGGTACAGATACAGAAGTGGTTAAATCTTTGTACTCATAAATTTTCTTGTCAAAGGTAAACGCAACTGCAGTTCCACCAGTTCTGTACAGTACACGAAAACGATCAGCACGCTCATCATCAACGAACCAAGCAGAGAAAGAAGTAGGCATCTTACCAGCGGCTATATCAAGGTTACCAACTTTGAAACCAAGAAATGCATAGTCAGACCATACGTTGTTGTCACCTTTTGCGGTAGCAGAGTAGTCATTTCCGAGTCCCCAGGTACCATCAAGAAAACGGAGACGAACTTTAACGTATGCTCCAGACTCTGTTTTTGCTTCAATCTTAAAACGAATACGAGAGTCCCACTTGCTTACACTGTTACTGTCGATTAACCCAGAGTCATTATATCTCAAACGGGCACGAGCATCACCACTAAGATTTACTTCTGCAGACGCAACAGTAGCAATACCTGCAACCATAGCAAATGCAGCAGCAACACAAATTAATTTCTTCATCTTGTTCATCTCCTTAAATTTTCGCCCCATATAAAACATGTGACGTTATCGTAGTTGTTTGCCACAGACGGCAAAGCAACCATAGTAAAAGCAATCTAAGGAATAATATCTGTAGCCCTACTACATGTCAAGTTTTTTTTATAAAAAGTAAAATTTTTTATACTAAAGGCTATGCGTCTTGCCCTACTTACTTTTAGGCACAAATTCCATCCCGAAAACTGACAGTCGAGTGGCACCACCACCAAGCAATAATCCTTCCAGTAAACTTCCCTTTGCGGGCTCGACCACAAACAATCGTCCTCCCACACTGTTACTAGACTCTTCGGTTCCTGACAGTGGTAAAAAATGGAAGTCAGATATCGCTTCCTGGAAAATATTTGTACGCCATATCTCAAGGAATAGATCTTTGTCCCAGAGTAACCCACGAACTTGTCCATTCTTGTAGTATTTTGATTTTTTCAGCATTTTGGGTGAAGCCAATTCATTATCGACCAAAAGGATGTCATCATTGCCGTCTGCATCAAAATCGGTAACCACCAAACGAATTGGTGGATTGAGCCCTTTCGCAGCATCCCGTCCGCCAAAACCGGGAGGAGAGGTGTAAAGTAACTCCAGATTCGAATCAAAAACTTTCAGCTCTTCTTTTTTAGTAATAGCTACAACTTCAGCGACTCCGTCTCCTTCCAGATCGGCAAAGACAAATTCAAATAAATTCACTGACTCAGGAACAGGAAGCAGTTCGCCGGTTACAATCTGCCCGCCAGGCACTAAAGAGAGTTGATAAATTCCTGCCATCACCCCTCCTTCCAGGCCTCCGCTCTGACCTGCTAAGACAAGCCCTTTTCCAGGTAGCCGTAATGGCCGTATATATTTGGGAACTTCTTTATGCAGCCATGTGACCCCTGTTTCAGGGTGCCATTCCAGCACAAATGACCTGGGATCTCCTTTTCTTGTGGCTGAAACGTAAATTTCCATTACACCATTTTCATTAAGGTCTGCGACATTAAGTGCGTGGACCTGCAACAACGCTGGGAGCGCAACAGTAGACAGAGGCTGAATACGTTTATCACGCAATTGCAAGATATGAATTGTTGTATTTGTAGCAATCAATATTTCATCAAAAGAATCTCCATCCAGATCCCCTGCGGACATGGCCCGGCTGACAAAAGAGAGTAGTGTGCTTTTGTAACGTTCTGTGGCTGTAGCCTCAACAGCCATTTGTGCGACAAATTCATCCTGAGTAATTGAGAGTCCAAAACCGCTATTTTCCTTAACCTGCCTGTCAGGATGCGGAGTATGAAAACTTGTTGCAGCAGCGGGTTTAGAGGCAATAGCTGCCGAAAGAGCTTTGATCTTCACATCAAAAAGTGATTCAGCCATTTTATCCACCAGCTCCTCCAGGGCCTTCATCACCTGAGAGTGCTCGCCAGCTGTAACCTTGAAAGATACGGGGATAATAGCAGAAGGCGTCAAAACCGACGCCGAAACAGTCACACCGTTCTCAGCACTGACAATACGACTCTGCACACGGTATCCAGTAAATCCAGCAGTGACCTTCTCTTCAAATTGAGGCTGAATTCCTGCAAGACCTGACAGGCGACTGGCAAGCATCATACGCACACTTTCACGAAGATATGCCAGTTCCCCGGCTTCGCTAACATCAGTGGGATAAAAAGCAACCTTGTCTCCTTCTGCCGCGAATGCTGAAGCGCCAGGTAACAGTATACAAAACAATAGAATCAGTACGGTTTTTCTAAAAGAACGTTGCATCAGCAGCCTCTTGTAAGAATATATTTATTTTTTTGATAAAAGCACACCAGGAGTTGCTCCTATAATAATAGAACTTTCAACTTATTACACTTCCCTGCTCATCGCAATCTCCAATTGTCAGACTCTGTGGATAATCCTATCCATGCTGGCACATGGTGGTAAAAGGAGGTTTTCATGGCTTTCCCCTTGACTTCCCCCCTTAAAAAACATATCTTAAAAGGTAAGTTAAATTTTTTGTACTACTTATAACGAGAGTGTAAACGAAATCAGATCATGAAAAACTTTTTCTTCACAGTCCTGTCTGCTCTTCTTCTTTGTCTTGCCGCAAATGCGCAAGCTGCCGGAGGTGAACTGCAAGCTGGAGGATATACTCTACACGCGTATACACTCAGCAATGGTACTTCTGCCGATTCTCAAAGAAACAGTTCTTACGATACCATTGCTTTTCACAATCTGTACATTTTTTCCAGTGCCATGGATACAGCTTTCAACAGAGATAGCGATTTTTTAAATGCGAATACTGCGAGCACAAATACTAATCGCTACCAAGGTATTGCTCTAAAAGCTGCTTACTCCCCAACATCTGCAATTACTTTCCACAGTTCCATTGGACTAACGGACACAAGTAGTGACGAACGTCTTGACTATTCTGATCGCCTTGGCTGGGAACTGGATCTGGGAATGGCCTATAAGTTTTTGGGGAACTTTGCTTATGAAGTTCATTTTGGATATATGGATACCGGCCAGTTGTTCACCGAAAGTAACAGGTATGCAGACATTGAAGACATCACTATTATCACGAACAAGTTGACAATGAGTTTTTAGTGCCTTACTTCCTGAAAGCTGTAATACAAAAACAAGATCTTCTGGAGCCCCAACAAACTCAAATGGTAAACGGTAACACCAAGATACCTGTCCCGACTTACCATTCATCCCTGCTGTTAGAGCTCTCCTCCACACCTTCCCGGCAAAACAACTCCTCCAGCTGGTAACACAGATGCACCTACTACTACCCTACCAGAGTTAAGCCGTGCGATTTCGTAGCGCCTCACAGACCAGAGAAGAACTGGAAACCTCCCTGAAAGCTTGCCGAAGGAGGCCTCACTCTAACATCAATAAGGGTAAATTAATTTTTTCCCCCGCAGTTTTCAACACCATTGGCAGTGAAACCAATGTGGTTATCAGCCGTTTTTCCATCCTTGACAACACAGGCTCCATCCATATCGGTCCATGGTGTATGATCGGTGCCCGCGCAAGAATATATACCCACGACCATTGTCACCAGGGACAAGAACCGCTACTTTCCGTGCAGGAGAGACATGGCGTCTTCTTTCAGGATAAATATATCGGCAGCGATGTGTGGATTCATGAGAATGCCATTGTTCTCTACCAAGCCTCTATTCTGCCTGACGGTTTTGTGCTGGGAGCTGGATCGGTATTAACAAAAAATCCTGGTGCCTATGAAGTATGGGGTGGTGTTCCGGCCCGAAAGATTGCAGATAGAAAAAAGATGTCTCCACTGGAAATAAAAAACCTGTTTACAGGTGAAGGTTTTAGCTTAAAAGACTATCTTCATATGGAAACGCTGCAAGACACAGAGTTGTAGCTAACATCAATAGCCTTCAGCCAAATTACACACCAACCCGACGATATGTCTGACAAACCAATCTATAATGTTCTCATGTATTCCCATGACACCTACGGATTGGGCCACATCAGGCGTTCCATGGCCATTGCCAGCCACCTTTCCGGAAAGGAAGTTAATATTCTTATTATCACCGGCTCCCCTATTGCCGGAAGATACACCCTGCCCGAACAGGTGGATTTTGTCCGTATCCCCGGAATGATCAAGAAGACCAACGACGAATACCATTCCCTCTCTATTCGCCTTGATCCTGAGCAGGCACTGCACATCAGAAAAAACATTATCGCAGCCACAGCCGAAGCCTTTCGCCCCGACCTCTTTATTGTAGACAAAGAACCTCTTGGCCTAAAACGCGAAGTGCTCCCCACTCTGCAATGGTTCAGAGAATTCTTACCGACCACTAAAACTGTCCTTGGCTTACGTGACATCCTTGACGAATCGCCAGTTGTTCGCAGGGACTGGGAATCCAAAAATGTGTATGGATACCTGGAAACACTCTATGACGAAATCTGGGTCTACGGCAACAGGGAGATTTATGACCCCATCACTGAATACAATATACCCAGATCACTGGAGCCAAAAATCCGTTTCACGGGTTATATTCCCCGAAAATACTGGCCACCAAAAGTACGCCGTAAAATCAGAAAACGATATCGCATCCTAGATGATGACACCTTTATCCTTGTCACCGCTGGTGGTGGCGGTGACGGCTGCGAACTTCTCGATCACTACCTGGCAATGCACGAATTTTTTCCCACCACGCTCCCTTTCAAGACACTGATGATCACTGGCCCTTTTATGCCAAAATCAAGTCGCACAAAAATCAGAAAAAGAGCATTGCAGTGTGGAATCAAAACCATGCCCTTCCTGCCGGAGATGGAACAGTTAATCGGAGCTGCCGACCTGGTCATCTCCATGGGCGGATACAATACCATTTGTGAGATACTCAGCCAACAGACCCCGGCACTGATTATTCCACGGGAAACACCACGCAAAGAACAGTTGATTCGAGCAGAAAAATTAACTGAGCAAGGCCTGATAGACTATATCCCCTGGACTGAGGTTACAGCCCAACTTTTACGCGACAAGATTGTTACTATTCTCGACAACAGCAAAAGCTATCAGCAAAAGATGGCAGACTTTGAACTTTCCGGCCTCGATACCATGCGTAGCAGAGTTGAACATTTCAGAGAGAATTCATGAGCACCGTATCTTCAACACTTGCCTATATCCTCAAAGGCTATCCCCGTATCTCTGAAACATTTATTTCAAATGAAATTCTGCTGCTGGAAAAACTTGGCTTCCGCATGCAGCTCTTTCCCATGCGTCATCCCAGGGAATCTTTTTGTCACGATTCTGTAAAGCAGATTCAGGCGAAGGTGGATTATCTGCCAACCGAATTGTTACTGGAATTTCCACGCCTCTTATTGCCAAATATCTTTCTCGCGGTAAAACGCCCGAAACTTTTCCAGCAAGGCCTGCAACTGGCAAATGTACGTTATAAACGTACCGGTAACCTTGCAACCTTCAAGCATTTGCTACAGGCCGGTTTTTTAACCAACAAGCACCTGCTGGGTAACACAGAGATATCCCATCTTCATGGTCATTTTGCCCACTCACCGACTTCGGTTACCATGTTTGCCTCCCTGCTTTCAGGAAAACCGTTCAGCTTTACTGCTCATGCCAAAGATATTTACACTTCTAACCCAAAGCAGCTACGAGAGAAAATCAAACTGGCCGAGTTCGTTATCACCTGCACCGAGTATAACAAGCGCTATCTTGAAGATATTGCACAAGGGCTGGATACTCCCATCCACTGTATTTATCATGGCATTGATCTCAAATTATTCTCTCCTAAAACAGATCACAACACCTGCTCAGCACCATATACAATATTGACAGTGGCCCGGATCACCGAGAAGAAAGGACTCCCCACTCTCTACAGAGCATTACGGATACTCAAGGACAAAAACTTTACATTCAACCATACCCTAATTGGTGACGGTGATGACCGGGACAAAATCCTGCAACTTATCAAAAACCTTGATCTTACCGATTGTTGTCACTGGCTCGGCACCAGAACCCATACCGAAGTGCTGAGGCAATTTGAACAGAGTGACCTTTTCGTGCTTGCCTGTGAAATTGCCGCCAATGGGGACCGGGATGGTATTCCAAACGTACTAGTTGAAGCTCTGGCCATGGAAGTCCCTGCACTATCGACAACGGTTTCAGCAGTTCCAGAAATCCTGCTGAATACTAAAAGCGGCATTACAATAGAACCTGGAAATGCCATAATCATGGCCGAGGCCATAGAAAAAGTATTAACAGATACGGATCTCAGAAGATCAATTATCCAGGGGGGCCGCGACCATACCAGTCACAACTTCAATAACCGTACGCTTGTGGCACAGCTTGGAAAAATTTTCTCGCCCTACTTAACATAGCACCGAGATACGGTATAAGTACCTTGGTAATTACATCCACTACCGATTGAAATTATACCGGATAATTTGCAACTACAAAACACGAGCAGTAAAGCAATAAGGCACTAATGAAGATCTGCTTTTACGCGCCCTTTAAACCCATTGGCCACCCAAATCCATCTGGCGACCTTATCATTGCTACCAGTTTGGTTGAGTTCCTGGCCCAACGCGGCCATAAAGTCATGATTGCCAGTGAATTTCGTAGTCGCTGGATTTTTTGGAAACCCTGGCTTTTCCCCCAAATCACCCTGGAATATTTTGCTACCCGAAAACGCATTCGGAATTTCAAACCAGACATCTGGCTAAGTTACCACTGCTACTATAAATCTCCTGATTTACTTGGTCCTGTGATTTGTAAAATCGAAAAGATCCCCTACATAATTTTCCAGGGAATCTACTCCACCAAGCGAAGACGCAAGCTTAAAACCACCCTCGGATTCTACCTCAACCGTCACGCATTGCGCAAAGCAGACCACCTTTTCACCAACCGTGGTAACGATCATAAAAACCTACAAAGGATTATACCTGCCAAGCAACTCAGTTACATTAAACCCGGAATTTTCCCAGAACAATTTCTATTTAACAAACAGGCAAGAGCAAAGATGCGAAAGCAGTGGCAGGTTGGAAACACTCCGGTCATTCTCAGCGCAGCCATGTTTCGCCCCGATGTCAAAACAGAAGGCTTGAGTTGGCTGATACAAACATTGGCAGCTCTTGCTGCTGAGTCCATAGCATTTAAACTTATCATCGCCGGAGATGGCAGTGAACGAGACCATTTAACAAAAATAGCAGACACATACCTTCCGGGACAAGTCATTTTTGCAGGGAAAATCAAACGGGAAAAGATGCAAAGTTTCTATTCAGGTGGAGATATCTTTGCCTTTCCAGGGATCAGAGAATCTCTTGGCATGGTGTTCTTAGAAGCACAATCCTGTGGCCTTCCCGTTGTTGCCTTTAATAATGGTGGTATCCCCGAAGTCGTTAAACCAAACACAACTGCAATTCTCACACGTCCCTTTGCGGAAGAGGAATTTTGCACAGCAGTAAAACAGTTACTGCACTCTCCTGAACAACGTAATAGTATGGGACAAGCCGCCGCACAACATGTACGCAGCAATCACGATCTTCACCAAAACTATCTTCAATTTGAGAGAGTCCTGAAACAGTATGCGAACCCTGCTTAAGCACACAGATACCAGTAAAAAGCAAACAGTAATTGCCCTACTCCGTCATGGCAAAACCGTCTGGAATGAAGCCAAACGCATTCAGGGACATAAAGATTCTCCTCTTTCCGAAAATGGTGCCAAACAGGTTCATCAATGGGGGAAATTCTTAGCTACAGTTTCCATTGATCGGATTATCAGTAGTGATCTTAGTCGGGTCAAGGAAACAGTTGCCATTATCCAGCAATATATTGAGGATGTTCCACTGGAATTCGACTCTGCATTACGGGAACAGTCCTGGGGTGAATGGGAAGGAAAGACCTTCCCGGAGTTGCATGAAGGTGAAGAGCTGGCAAAGCAAGTGGCAGCCGGTTGGGATTTTTGCCCACCTGGAGGTGAAAGTAGGTTGGAAGTGTTACAACGTGCCTTGCCGGTTGTAGAAAATATTTTAGATCGTTTTCCTGGAGAACAGATCCTGCTGGTCTGTCATGAAGGGATTGTTAAATCTATTCTTTACCACCTGGCTGGACGTAAGTTTATGCCTGACGAAAAAAAGATAATCCAGAACCGACAGATGCATCTTGTTTACAGTAAAAACAGAGAACTGACATTGGGCCCGATAAACGTTTTTCCCGATTTTTTAAGATAAAAAAATGAACATCAACGATCGAATCAACAGTAAAAACAATGCTGCTGTCCCTCGTTCAGGTAAACAAGGCTGGCGTGGCTCCCTGTTCGATATTCGTATTTATTGCTTATGAAAGTCGTCTGCTATTGCCAACACGTCCTTGGAATAGGACACTTCCACCGAAGCCTGGAAATCTGTAAGGCTCTGGCGGTTCAACACGAAACTGTTATGGTCCTTGGCGGACCGGATGTTTATTTACCTGAAACAGATGTAACATTTCATCAGCTGCCAGGTCTGATGATGGATAGTAATTTCTCAAAACTAATCCCGTGTGATGCAAAGCAGGATCTGGAACAACTCAAAATCCTAAGAAAAAAGCAACTTCTCAATCTATTTAAAGACTTTCAACCCGATATCTTCCTGGTAGAGCTCTTCCCCTTTGGACGCAAGGCCTTTGGCTTTGAGCTGGTTCCAATTTTTACCGGCATTGCTATGGGTACGCTTTCACCTTGTCTGCGACTCTGTAGCCTACGGGATATCCTGGTGGAGAAAAAAGACAAAGAAAAATACGAAACACGAGTATTGAACAGTTTAAACAACTCATTTGACGGGTTGCTCATCCATTCCGATCCTGATTATATCCCCCTTGATCACACCTTCTCAGCAACAGATTCCATTACGATCCCAACAAAATACACGGGATTTGTAACTCCGAAGCACACACAAACAAAAAACAGTATCCGGCCACAGCTAAAGCTCTCAAAAGAAGACAAACTAGTTGTTGCCAGTATTGGTGGCGGTAACGTCGGAGCAGAGCTTCTGCAGGCTACAGCTGCGGCAGCCACGCTCCTCAACAATAATAAACAGATTCATTTCCATCTTTTTACAGGCCCCTACTCCGCCCCTACCCTACAGGACAAACTAAAAGCATACGAGTCTGACCATATTCACATCCACAGTTTTTGCGATAATTTCCCCGATTGGTTACAAGCTGCCGATCTCTCCATCTCCATGGCAGGATACAACACCTGCATGAACCTGCTTGAAGCATCCATTCCGGCATTGCTCCATCCTTTTACTCAAAATCGCGAACAACGAATGCGTGTTGCAGCATTTAGTGATTGTTGTGATTTCACATTGCTTGAGACAGCGGACCTCAACCCTGAAAAACTTGTGGAGTTAATCTGTGAGAAACTGACACATTCAAAAAAATCGAATGCTGTTGATCTGGATGGTGCAGTCAAAAGCTGTGAACTAATCAGCAACATCAAACTCTGGAACCAACAATAACATGATATCCTCTCTCTATAAAAACCTGCCGCAAAATACGGAACAGATGTTACAGAAAACTGTGGCAGACGGACTTGCCCAGGGAACAGGCAGTGCACATATTTTTTTCAGGGCAGACGATATCGGGATTCCGGGACAACAATTTTCAAAACTGATTCAATTATTTACCAAACACAAAATCCCTCTTTGTCTGGCTGTTGTTCCCACCTGGATTACAGAAAATCGATTGATTACACTTCTTGAGGATACAGGCCCGACAAGTTCTCAATGGTGTTGGCATCAACATGGTTGGCTGCATCGTAACTATGAAATACTTGGTAAAAAGCAGGAATTTGGCTCTACACGATCAGCAAAAAATCAAGTTGCTGATCTCAAGAAGGGAAAAGAACGCTTAAAACAGATCCTTGGAGAAAAGTTTTCCCCTTTTTTCACCCCCCCGTGGAATCGCTGTTCCCAGGACACACTTGAAGGCTTACAAAAACTCGAATTTCACGCAGTTTCACGATCTAAAAATGCCAAACCGGCTCCTCCCATCGGACTGTCCGACTTTCAGGTAAATATTGATCTGCATACCAGAAAAGAGACAGATCCGGAAAAATGTCTACACAATTTACTCTCAGAAATATCACAAGGAATCGCTGAAGGAACTGGCGGCATTATGATTCATCATCAGCGCATGAACCAAACTGCTTTTGATTTTCTTGATTTGTTACTATACACCATTCGTACAGAATCAAGACTCCAGCCCATACTTTTTCAAGAGCTTCTACAGACTATGACTGAATAAGCTATTATCCTCGGTGAAGAGCAGTAAGCCTGTATAAGCACCTTCACCAAATTCTTTTCACCCAGTGAAATACCCCCTTGATGGGTGAAAATACATGAAAAGAATTTACAAGGTACTAATAATCGTTGGCAAAAAATGACAGAAGAGATATTCTTTTTAAAAAAGAAACATAACTTCATCATCGGGAAATTATGAGTCGTCTGGTCGTATTACCATTAAGCAAATCCATAGAGATTGCATACAAATCTATCAGGGCACGTTTTTTTCGTTCTCTTGTGACCACTCTGACTCTCATCCTTGCTGTATCATTTCTTGCATTCAGCCAGATTACCATTGATATCGCCGACAGTTTACTGACGAATGGCGGTCCGGATATGTGCCAGACCCTCATACGTTGTGGATACGACATAAATCCCGGAGCAACAAGTCTTGCAGCATCTCCAAAGCAGCGCTGGATAGTTATTCTTTCTCTTCTTGTCTGTGTGGTTGGTATTATCAATGCTCAGCTAATGTCCGTTACTGAACGTTTTCGAGAAATAGGCACCATGAAATGCCTCGGCGCACTGGATCGATTTATTGTGCGTATTTTTGTTATTGAGGCGGCCATGCAGGGATTTGCTGGTGCCGTTTCCGGGGCAATACTTGGAGGAATTGTCGCACTACTCGGTGCATGGATTCGTTTTGGTACAGACAGTATGACACATATTCCCTGGCAGACCATGGGAGGATCTCTGGCAATTGCAATGCTTACCGGCATTACATTAAGTCTGATTGGTGTCTTGTATCCTGCTGTTATGGCTGCTCGTATGCAGCCTGTTGAGGCCATGCGGGCAGAACATTAGGAATTATAAGATTGAACGTCTACCATCAAATGAAAATATGACGAAAAAGAACATAGTCCGAGTAACAGACGTAACCAAAGATTTCGATCTGGGAAAAATTGTCGTCAAGGTTCTAAAAGGCATAGATCTCGAAATCGAAACCGGAAAATATGTCTCCATCATGGGACCATCAGGATCTGGAAAATCCACTCTCTTTAACATGATTGGTGGCCTTGATAAACCAACGGCTGGCAAAGTCTTTATTGATGAGGTGGATATTGCTCAACTGGATGCTTATGAACTCGCATGGTTGCGATGTCGAAAAATTGGCTATATTTTCCAGACATTTAATCTTATCCCGGTGATGACCGCCCTTGAAAATGTGACATTACCTATGACCTTTGCCGGAACACCATCGGAAGCGGCAGTGGAAAAGGGAATGGCACTTCTGAAAAAAGTTGGCCTTGAAGGCAGACACGCTCACAAACCATCCGAATTATCCGGTGGTCAGCAGCAACGTGTTGCCGTAGCAAGGGCCCTTGCAAATTCGCCGTCTATTATTCTTGCTGATGAGCCCACTGGTAACCTTGATCTGAAAACTGGTGAAGAAATCATCACTCTTTTGAAAGATATGAGCGAAGACCGGGAGGTAACCGTTATTTCTGCTACCCACGACTATAAAATGCTCAACGTTTCCGATCAGGTAATCTGGATTAGAGACGGTCGAGTGGAAAAGATCCAGGAGCGGGATGAACTTGAAATTCATACCGGAGGAATGAGCAGCTAACCCGTATTTCTCATAAACATTTTGTTCAATTGTAGTACAAAACTTGATAAACTCGTAAAAACCCAGATTTTAGATGGTTAAGTAAAAAACAATTTATGCACATACCAAAGAGTTGCCTTTTCACAAAATATACTTCAAAGTCGAGCGGACAAGGCTACATCTGCCACGTCGCTAACGTCAACAGCATAGATTACTATAAACTGTCGACTCGTTCCTCTTACAAACAGTCACCTCAACTCGAGAGAAATACGGGCTAAACGCTATGTCATTTCTCAAAAAACTTTCACTGGCTGTTTTTTTCGTCTTAATGGTTTCCACACATGGGGCCATTGCAGGACAGTTCCTCTCCCTACAGGAACAGATCAGCCACTTCTCTTCCTTTTCTGAACGTATCACTGGAAGCAAAGGCTGTAAGCAGGCAGCAGAACTTATCCGTTCTCAATTTGAAGCTCTGGGCATCGAGCCTCAAAGCTATCGCTATCCCATCCCCATAAGAAAAAACAAAGGTGCATCGCTACTGATAGGAGATAAGAAAATCAGTCTCGATATCCTTCGTTATAATGCCATTACCCCTGAAGCCACTGACGGCGTATTAAGTGGTCCACTCTACTATGTCGGAGCCGGTAGTTGGGCAGATATTAAGGGCATGGACATTGAAAATGCAATCATCATCCTTGATATCGACTCCGGCCAGACCTGGCAGCGACTTGCCTCTCTAGGCGCAAAAGCGATCATCTACCTCAACGATTCTACTGTGAGGTCTAAATTTCTGTTTACAGAAAAAGAAGAACTCACCCCTATCCAACTTCCCTGTTTCTGGATGGAGGAAAAACACCTCTATACATTTTTCGAAAAAAAGCTTTTCGACACGCCAGGTCTTATCGCTGCGAATGCTGACCTAACAGCTGTAGCCTATTGGCAGGAGGTCGTCACTGAGAACATTTACGGCCTTATTCCCGGAACTGATCCGGAACTAAATAAAGAACTGCTTATCATCGAGGCCTTTTATGACGGTTCCGGGTTTGTTGCAGGGAACGCGCCGGGAGCTGATGAAGCGACCTCCATCGCAACACTTTTACAAACCGCAAAAACACTGCATGACAACCCACCAGCCAGGTCCGTGTTGCTGATTGCCAATTCTGGATATAATCAGAGTTTAGCCGGAATGCGGGATCTATTCTGGAGCCTCAGTTCAAAAAAGAAACTCTTAAAAGAACAGAAAAAACGACTAAAAAGCAGCCTTAACGAAACCCTAAACAACCTGAAAGTTTTGGGGAATATAAACTGGCCACTTGAAGAAGACCAAGAACGGGACATCGTTATTAGTCAAGCCTTGGCCGACCACTTGAAGCTCTCTGTGGATAAAGTCTCACGACAACTGATCTCACTTCGCCTGCTTCATGGGGAAAACAAAACTCCCGAGACAGAGGCTGCGATCAAAAAACTCTCCCAAAGTCGATTGCTCTATCGGCGAATGGGATGGCGTTCCTCTTTTCATGATATTACTGGCACAGAAAAAGACCTTTTTCTGGCATCGCTACCCAAGGCCATCAAAACCAATAAGCAGCAGGCAAAAGAGCTGAGAAGCCATCTCAAAACATTAAAAACGGCCTTTGCCTTTCGAAATTTCATAAAAGATTCCTACGAGGTAGCTGCTGTAATCTCCCTGCATCTCTCCAGCCACGGCAATGGCATAGGAGCCTTTCATCAGGGATTTTTGTATAATCTCAAAGCCCGGGTAAACCGTACCGGAATATTTTCCACCCTTGCCGACCTTCTGGATAATGTTGCCAAAACAAGCAAATCTCAAACCCCCTACAGGAACACTCTACGTCCCAGCCGTATGCGATCCTGGGACTCCTGGTTCCTTGACAAGCCTGGCCTTGGTGGTGAAATTGCTTCTCTTGCCGGATTCTTAGGCATCAGTCTTGTAAGTACTGGTGACGCCAGGGCTCTTTGGGGAACACCATGGGATACACCTGGCAATATCAATCTGGAGAATATTGAAAACCAGACATTGCTTGTTTCCGATATGATTCAGGCTATGGCAGGAAAGCAAAAACTGCATTCCGGGAAACTACCGCGTAATGGTTTTGCCACCGTCACCGGACGTGCCAACTTACTCCTACAGGGAGAACTTTTTGCCAATTACCCTGCGGCAGGAACCATACTTCTTGCTTACCAGGGTCAGCAGAAACACTATGCAATTGTGGATTCCATTGGCAGATTTCAGATTAAAGGAGTAGCCGATAAAAAACATGTGCTGGACAAACTGATCATAGAGGGCTACCGCTTTGACAAGGAAAGCGGCAAGGTTATCTGGGCCATCGACAAAAAACAGACCGGGAAGAAAAACTACCGGGTAAAAATTCGTAAACGCCACACTAAGACCGACATTACCCTCTTCTCTTGCAAAGAAACTACCATCTTCGGCCTTCTGGAACCACGAAACTTTAACTACCTGACCAAGATCAATCTTCTAGATGGCCGGAGGGATGCACCACCACAACATTACTGGTACAGCCGCATTGATACCCGTAACTCCACCATGGCCTCAATCTATACTGAACCCGGAACCTGGCTTAAAGCAACGCTTTCAGACAATGTCCTGACCAGAAAGATGATCCTCACCAACGCGACTGATGACAATACCATGGGATTAGGCTATCCCGTTAATCAGTATGCAGCAATTCACAATACAACTTTCCAGGCGGCAAGAGATATCTGGACACTGCTCTCTCCACGTATCGCCAATCTTGAGAAACACGGTATCTATGACGACAAGCTATCAAGCCTTGAGAAACGCGGCCTAGCTGCCCTTCAACAGGCGACAACCGCCTACAGCGAACGGGATTACGCAACATTCAGCAAAACAGCATCTGAGGCCATGGCTCTTGCCAACCGGGTCTATATGCAGGTTGAAAAAACGCAAAAAGATGTACTCTTTGGAGTCCTGTTTTACATTGCCCTCTTTGTTCCTTTTGCCTTCTGCATGGAACGGTTTTTATTCAATTACGCAAATATTTATAAACGGATCGTAGCCTTTATGGTGATCCTGCTCATACTGATCACCATTATCCGTCAGGTACACCCCGCCTTCCAACTGGCGTACAGTCCCACTGTTGTAATCCTTGCCTTTTTTATTCTGGGGCTGTCTCTCATGGTGAGCCTGATTATATTCTTCCGTTTTGAGGAAGAGATGATACTCCTCCAGCGACGGGCCAGCCATAAAAGGCCATCCGAAATTAGCCACTGGAAGGCTTTTACTGCTGCTTTTTTCCTCGGTGTTTCCAATCTCAGACGTCGCAGAATTCGTACGGTTCTTACCTGCCTGACCCTTATTATTCTCACATTCACTATTATGAGTTTTACCACGGTGAAATCTGGTGAACGACAGAGCCGACTCTTTTTTCAAGAAGAAGCTCCATATCAGGGATTACTCTTAAAGCGGGTGGACTGGCGCAGCATGCCCGTTGAGGCAGTGGGCTCACTGATTGACGGCTTTGAAAATACAGAGGGCATTGCCCCTCGAATCTGGCTTGAAGCCCGTGATGCTTCCAAGGCTGTCCATGTCCCGCTACGCCACAAGAAAAATAAAGCAACACTCCAAGGCCTCATCGGGCTCTCCCCTGCGGAAGCAGAGGTGACCGGATTGAATCATCTTCTGAGCAGTGGCCGTTGGTTTACAGACGATGATCGTTTAGCTATAATCCTTGATGAAAATATGGCCAAAGCCCTTTCAGTAAAAACTGACAGCAGTGAAACAATCACCGTCTGGGGCTATGATTTTACAGTAATAGGAAGTTTTTCAGGGCAAAGAATCGACAACGCGTTAGATCTTGATGGGGAACCGCTAACTCCAGTGACCTTTCCCCAGGAATCTGGATCTGAGCTCACAGAAGTAGAACAGGAGGCCATGGAATCCGGTGATGATATACGCTCTTTTCAGAGTAGATATCACCATATTCCCGCATCACAAATTGCTATCATCCCGGCCTCCACCTTACTCACTCTGGGTGGCAAACTGAAAAACCTGGCAGTGCGACCAGAGGGCAATATCAGCGAAACTGCTGAAGCATTGGTTGACCGCTTCTCCATGGCAATATTTGCCGGTGAAACAGATGGGGTCTGGCTCTATAACCAGAGTGATTCCATCCAGTACAGTGGCGTTCCCAATATTGTCATCCCGTTGCTCATTTCCATTTTTATCGTCTTAAACACCATGATCAGCTCTGTTTATGAACGGAAAAATGAGATCGCAATCTACACTTCTGTTGGCTTGGCCCCTTCTCATGTCTCTTTTCTCTTTATTGCAGAAGCTTTGGCGCTGGCTATTATCTCCGTGGTTCTTGGTTATCTACTGGCTCAGGTTTCCGCATCTCTCTTTGCTGATACTGCCATATGGGCAGGACTCACTGTCAACTACTCCTCCTTGGCTGGTGTCGCTGCCATGATTTTGGTTATCGGTGTGGTATTACTCTCAGTGATCTACCCATCACGGGTTGCTGCAAAAATTGCTATCCCTGATGTGAACGCAAATTTCAATCTGCCGAAAGCCAAAGACAATAAGATCACCGTTACCCTGCCCTTTTTTGTAAAATATGATGAGCACGATTCTTTAGGCGGTTTTATCTTCAACTATTTCCAATCACATCAGGATGTGTCCCACGGGCTATTTTCCACGGGTCCTGTGGATCTTGTTTTCAGTTGCTGCAATATTGAGGAAATGCAACAGTTGATAAAAAGCCATGACAAACCACACGAAATGTACTGTACCTATATTCGTTCAAAAGTGTGGCTTGCCCCATTCGACTTTGGTATTATGCAGTGGGTGGATATCCGCTTCTGCCCTGTTGAGGGAGATTCACAATACCTTGAGATCAAAGCCACAATGGAACGGCGTTCAGGTGAAGAACAACTCTGGCAACGAATCAATACTTCTTTTCTCCATGACCTTCGTAAGCAACTGCTAGTATGGCGCTCCATTGACGAAGAAAGTCATAAGTATTTTTCGGAAGAATTTCAAAAGATAGCTGCCAAAAGTCTGGCCACAGACAGTTTGGGAGCCGAGTTATCATGACTGAGCAAAACAATACTACTAACGTCATTCGTCTGCGAGCCATTATCACTGGTTTGCTGTTAGCCGTTGGGATTTGCCTGCTCAGCCCCTTCAACAATATTTATCAACAGGCGACACCATTAGGTGGTGGGCATTTCCCTCTTGCTCCATTTTTTATCTTTATCTTGCTCGTAATAATTACGGCTCTTTCCAGCAAAACATTCTGCTCGAAAAACCTTCTCTTCACTGGTGGCGAGCTGCTCATTGTATGGATTGAAATGGTTATAGGTTCCGGAATTGCCTACACAGGCCTTGCCAGAACCCTGCTCTTAAACCTCACCACTCCAATCCATTACGCAACGGTTTCCAACCAGTGGCAGGACAGCTTGCTCAGCGTATTACCATCATCCATTGTGCCCAGCAGTAAAGAGGCGATAGAGATGCTCTATACCGGTTTGCCTGGTGGTAGAGAGATGGGTTGGCTGGAAGTTTTACAGAATATCCCCTGGCAGGCATGGCTGAGTCCTTTACTTCTCTGGGGAACGTTTATTCTGCTGGCTTACGGCTTTATGCTCTTTATTATCAATGTATTTTCCAGACAGTGGATACATAATGAGCGAATCAACTTTCCCCTGTTAAAGGTTCCTGAAATGCTGGCTGGAGCTCTTGACGACAGAAAAGTCGGCTCCTTTTTCACCAATCGTTTTCTGTTGCTTGGGTTATTAATCCCTGTTTCGCTGCATCTACTCAATGGTTTTAACTTTTACTACCCGTCAGTCCCCCAGCTGCCTACTCTTATTCTGGCAGGCCCTTATTTCCCTGACTACGGACTTTTTTCAGGCTTTCATAAGTTGAAGATCTATATTTATCCCGCCTTTATCGGTTTTGCCTTTCTTACTTCCCGACAAATTTCCTTCAGCTTCTGGTTCTTTTTTATCCTTGGTGGACTGCTCTTTGGACTGCTGGGAATGCTCGGCTACTCAATCCCAGCATCTGAACTTGGCATTACATTTGGCCCTACACTGGCCAAACCTGAAGAAACGCAGATGATAGGCGCCTATGGTGTTTTCTTTGTTTTTCTCCTCTGGCTGGCACGATCACATCTTCTGGAGGTCACCAAACAATCCTTCTTCTTATCAAAAGCACGCAAAGCACGAACCGAGTGGTTTGATGTTCGTGTCTCATTCTGGGGCTCTATCTTCTGTTTTTCCGGGCTGATATACTGGTCAGTAACACTGGGCATGACTCTCAGTAGCGCATTGCTCTTTTTCAGTGCAGCATTTATGATTATGCTGGTGGCAGCCAGAATTATCTGTCAGGGTGGACTGGCGTACTTCACACTCACTGCAGCTCCAATGGATGGTTTAATGTCCATGGGCGGGACCAAACTTTTTGTCGGTATAAATGGTCTGCTACCAGCCATGGCCCAAAAGGTACTCTTTGTAGACTTGCGCGAATCACTGATGCCTTCCCTGCTCCACGGTAGAAGGCTGAGCCATGGAAAGACCCCAGGATTACTTATCTTTTCAGGACTCTTTTTTACGATCATTGCAAGCCTTGTAGCCTCAATCCTGGCCATCATGACACTTTATTACCGCTATGGAACACGAGAGTTACAAATCGAATGGGCCAGTAGAACAACAATTACAGTTTTCGAAAATGTGCATCGTTTAATGACTGCGCCTGTAGAGCCGGGCGGCTGGATTACCTTTTTTGCAATTGCAGGGGCCATAATCATGCTGATTCTGGTTGTCTGTTATCACCGTTTTTACTGGTGGCCAATCCACCCCCTTGGCTATCTCACCGCATACAGTTCAGCCATGCGGATTTTATGGGTAAGCTTTTTTATCGGCTGGGCCTGCAATGCTTTATGTATACGCTACGGGGGAGTTTCCCTGTTCAAGAAAATTCAATTCTTTTTTATTGGACTGATTATTGGTGATTTTTTAATGGGTGGCGGTTGGGCCATTGTGGGGTTATTTACTGATTCCGGGTATCAGGTTCTTCCTGATTAATAAATAATGTACGACGACAAAGAACTAAAAGAATACAGAGATCTCTTAAAGCCACCCGATCATTTCGAAGAGGGTTTCGACTGGAAAACTATAATCGGAGCAGTCTTTATCGGTTTTCTGATGATGCCAGGTTCCATGTACCTGCAACTGGTTATTGGCCAAGGCATAGGGCCTGCCGCACGTTGGGTAACGATCATTCTCTTTGCAGAAGTAGCAAAACGAGCCCATTCAGAGCTCAAACAGCAGGAGATTTTTCTACTCTACTATATGGCTGGAGCCGCTCTGGCATCACCTTTTTCAGGCCTCCTCTGGAATCAGTATCTGGTGCAATCCGATGCCGCCCGAATGCTCGGACTAGCAGAGTTTATTCCCACCTGGGTGGCTCCAGGGGCCGACTCCTTGTCCATGGTGGAACGTACATTTTTCCACAGAGACTGGCTGATTCCCATCCTGTTGCTGGTTGGCTCCCAGATTATTCAGCGCATTGATCACTTTGGTTTGGGCTATGCCCTTTACCGTATAACCTCGGATGTAGAAAAGCTGCCATTCCCCATGGCTCCTGTCGGAGCATTGGGTACCATGGCCCTGCCGAATCCACCGAAGAGAAGAAGAAAAGCTGGAAATGGCGAGTATTTTCCATAGGTGGCGTTATCGGCCTTGTTTTTGGCGCTTTCTATGTTCTTCTGCCAATCGCCTCAGGACTTATCTTCAATGAACCAATCCGTCTTATCCCCATCCCCTGGATAGAACTCACCCAACATACAGAAGATATTCTCCCTGCTGTGGCCATGGGTATTCAGCTGGATCTTGGACTTGTTTTTATTGGTATGGTACTTCCCTTCTGGGCAGTCATTGGCGGCCTCATTGGTCTCATTATTACCATTATCCTTAACCCCATCCTCTATGCCCATGGCATACTCGAACGATGGCATCCTGGAATGGCTACGGTGGATACTGTTTTTGCCAACAACTTTGATTTTTATATGAGTTTTGGTATCGGGCTGGGCCTTGCCATCGGAGTCATCGGTATATGGTCTGTGGTAAGATCCTACCGCAGCACAAAAACAAATATGGGAACGCTGCATGATCTTTTTCATCCACCGGAAGGAAGGGGCGATTTTAACTTCTGGATTTCCATTGCAATCTATGTATTTTCGACACTCGCCTATGTGGCACTTTGCGTCGTGCTGGTTCCCAATTTTCCTTGGATATTCTTTCTCGGTTACGGATTTATCTACACACCTATTATTTCGTACATTTCAGCGAGAATGGAAGGGATAGCTGGACAGTTTGTCAGCCTACCTCTGGTGCGGGAAGCTAGCTTTATAGCTGGTGCCAAATTTTTTGGCTATCAGGGAATAGAGATCTGGTATGCACCCATCCCCATCCACAATTACGGCGAGGCGACAGTACAATTCAGACAGATTGAACTCACCGGAACATCCATCCGAGGAATAATCAAAGCGGAAATTGTGGTATTCCCCATTGTTATGGTGGCGAGCCTGCTCTTTTCACAATTTATCTGGCGACTTGCCCCCATTCCCTCCAGCCATTATCCTTTTGCGCAAGAATTATGGCATCTACAGGCCCTCAATACTCTATTGATGCAGACATCCACCCTAGAAGGGAACTCCATGTTCTACCAGGCGCTGAGTGGCACCACAGTGTTTTCGGGCCTTGGGTTCGGGCTGGTGATGTATTTTATCCTCAGCCTCTTTGGTCTGCCTATTTTGCTTATCTATGGAGTTGTCCGCGGTCTTGGACAATCGACACCGCATGGCCTGATTCTGGAAGTACTGGGTGCATTTTTAGGACGTTATTACTTCCTGAAAAGATACGGTCCCATGTGGAGACAATATGCTCCGGTATTACTTGCCGGATTTTCCTGTGGAATGGGCCTTACGGGGATGTTTGCCATGGGACTGGCACTTATTATGAAATCCCTTGGGCACCTTGCTTATTAGCACCTTCTAAAGAGAACTACACTCAATACCGAATTACCGATAATTACTGGTGTAAGAACAACGAACCACTAAAACACTTTGCTGGAAAAGATCCCTGTGGAATGGCTAAATTAAGAAACAAAACAAATGGAAGGTTTCCTCCCCCGATAGGGAGGCAAAGATTGTACAGAGGAACAGCAAGCCAGTACACAATGAGAAATACTGTCCCCTAATACTCAGGGCAACAGACGTTTAGCGTAAGCATCCATCCGCTTACCAAGCAGACGACATTCGTTGAAAGTCAACTCTTTTTCAGTTGTCACAATCTCGGTATAATGGCTAACAAGCCCACTATAGGAACTGGTTGGATGAATAGTCAGCCAATTTTCCGCGTTATCATCCGCCAAGGCTCGCTCAACGATCTCCACAACCATCTCATCATCAGCGGCACGGGCCCACTGTATGACCTGTTCGAAGAGAGGAGCTTCTTTCTCTTTGCGGTATTCCGCTCGTTTAATCATAAATTCCATTCCCTGCATATAACTTCCTCCTCTATTCATTTATGATGGCGTCGTAAAACTCTCCATCTCCTTCGTTGCAGCACATTTTCTATGATTACGACGTACCTTAGTACGCCGAAATGATAATATTATTTGCGCCTCGGATATAAAGTTTTTCACCCGAACAAAGGGCATAAATACTTAACCATCTAAATTCTGGGTTTTTACGAGTTTATCATTTCTGACTTTCTGCGAATACTATGAAACATTCCCTAAAAC
This sequence comes from Desulfocapsa sp., assembly GCA_022712895.1. Taxonomy (GTDB): domain Bacteria; phylum Desulfobacterota; class Desulfobulbia; order Desulfobulbales; family Desulfocapsaceae; genus Desulfocapsa. Next base: position 99,279 of record JAFLJS010000021.1, on the reverse strand, counting down.
ATTATCCCATATGAGAGTCACCCGGCTTCAACAAAACAAAACGTATAATCCGAGGTACATCGTTAGCCGTTACTTCTCTGGCGGATCTTCCCTCCACGCATCAGGGGAAATGTTTGCCAGCAGATATTCCGACTGATCAGCAAAACGTCGAATGTGCAGGTCTATGATTTTTTTCACCATATTCTGGTAGGATTCCGGATGCCGCTCCATCACCTTGCCAAAAGCTTCACGACTGATTGAAAGCAGTGTCACATCTGTCCAGGCACGTGCGGAGAAAAACCAGTTAAACTCGGCCAACAATGCCAATTCACCAAAATAATTTAGTGAATCATTTCTCAGCAATTGCAGGTGAGAACGGCGCCCCTTATAGTGTCGATGAATATCTACCTCCCCGGACACAATAATAAAACACCGGTCACAAAGATTCCCTTCCTCAAGAATTACTTGCCCCTTGGTGTACGTTTCCCGCTTGGCCAAATAGGCGAACAGTTTTGAAACACCTCCAGGAGCACCAGAAAAGACATACCACCTTTTCAGAAATTCCTGAACATCAACTAACTCTTCAACTTGATCCGACTCAGGATTCTGCTTTGGCGAGTCCATAGAAATCTCCTTTTTTCTCCATGAGTTCATCATACGTTCCCTGCTCAGTAATACGGCCGGCTTTTAAGACAACAATACGATCATAAGCCGGGGTAAGATCCAGGCGATGGATAACAGCCACCACTGTTTTATTGCCCTTAAAATCAGTTTCTAACAACTCCTGGATTCGTGCCTGGGAAGTATTATCTAGACTGGCCGTTGCTTCATCCATAATGAGGATCGGCGCATCTTTCAGGAAAGCTCTGGCAATGGCAAGTTTTTGTTTTTGACCACCGGAAAGGCGATCACCTTTTGAACCAACCTCAAAATCGAGGCCAATATCCAGTACTTCATCCAGAAGCTTTTCATCGGAAAAAGCCCGACTGGCAAACTCACCCAGATTTTCACTGAGGATCCTCTCCGATTTTACAGCACCAAAGAGAATATTTTCACGCAATGTTCGTGTGTATAGGTACTCAGTGGGACAAAAAGGGATAAAGCTCCCGACCTCATTAAAAATAGGAACTATGGACGATCCAATATTTTTCATTTTACATTGCTCAATATCAACATGCACAATATTTTTCTGAAAATTGAACCTGGCAGCGAGTACTTTTTTCTCAAGCGCAGACGGTAGGGGAACAATGGAATGCTTTCCCGGAATATAGCGTAGAGCTAGCATCAACAGGAGCTTACGATCTTCTTTATCTTTCGGCTGTGGTCCTTTCAAGCGTTCAAGTAATTCACGGTATTTTGTGAACTCGCTCATCGCCATAGGGTTGTCTCGAAAGAAGAACTCATCGTCTTGAAAATCAACAAGCAGACTGATGGTTTGCTGGGCGATCGCAAAGCCCAGGGTTATCAATGGTTTCTCAAGTTTCTCCTGAGCAAGTAATTGCATAAACTGTGGATTATCCGGCAAGCGTGAGACGGTATACTTCCGCTCCATGCTATCACCAAAGATTATATTATCCCGTATGCTTGAGTAGTAGAGATATTTTTCAACATCATAAAATTCAATGGCTTTCTCAAATTCATCCTGAAAACTGGTCTGAATAATCTGTCGCATGCGTAAAAACTTATCACGAAAGGGTGCACATTCGTCAGGGCTCAACACCGCTTGTAACCCAAAACGGAGAATATCATCTTCAAGTCCAACATCACGAATAACTGCATGAATCTGTTGCCTGCTCACATCCGTGGATTCATCAGACACAGCTCGAACGCCGTAGAGCAAATTATCATAAATTGTTCCTGAAAAGATAAAGGGTTGCTGAGCAATCATGGCCACATTGCTGCCAATATCACGCTTGCATAGATCATTAATGTCAAAGCCATCAATACTGATACTTCCCTGACTCGAATCGTATAATTGTGCAATAAGCAGTGCCAGAGTAGACTTTCCTGACCCGGAATATCCCACAAGAGCAATCTGTTCATTTTTCTTTATCTCAAGCGTTATATCTTCAAGAAGCCGTACACCATCCCCCACAATATAAGACACATTGCTGAGCTGTATATTACCAGCAAGCGAATGTATTTTCCTGTCTGGTGCTGGTAATAAAAGATGAGGAGGATCCAGATCAAAAATTTTCATTATCTGAGAGTAACGGATCTGAGCATCCTGATAACTCTGGTAATACTCTATCAGCTCCTTCCAGGGATCATATACCTTTTCATACGCGGAGAGAAAAGCCACCAGCGCACCCAGGGTAAACTGCCCATGAATGGCCATATAACCACCCACGAGAAACAGAATAAAGGGTCCCAATGACTGGAAAAAGTTATTGGCAAATTTAATTCCATACTTGACGAGAAAGAGCTTCTTCATCAATTTATGCAGCTGATGAATAAAGGCGAAGAGTTTTTTCTCCTCCAATCCATAGCTGGTATTACCATGAATCTCATGAATACCTGAGATGGACTCATTCACAACATTGGCCATTTTTCGCGTGGTTCGCACCCGCTTTTTATTAAGTTTGTTATACTTTTTCTGCAGGTACGGAATAACAACAAGCTCAAAGGGGTAAATCACCATACTGAGGAATGCCAGCAAAGGGTTCAGATTCACCATAAAGCCAAGGAAAACGAAAAAAGTCAAAACGCTGGTAATGGGAATGGCAATGGCGCCACCAAGAAAAAAACCGATGGCATTTAACTCGGCAGTCATTGCTGAGATTACAGTCCCAGGCTGCATCTTTCGGTAAAATTGGAGGGGCAGCTGCAACACATGGTTGTAAAGTTCCTGCCGCATCTCTACGAGGATTTTTTGCCCTACATAGACCTGCAAAACATTGATGACGTACTTCAGCAGCCCTGCGACAACAACAGCACCGATATACAGGCCACAGTATAGATACAGTAGCTCTATTTCTTTTAAATAAATTGCCTCATTGATAATGCGTTTTTGCATCTCAAGGGGATAAACTTTAAAGAACAAACTGACAACAACGATAAGGAGTAGAAATAACTGTGAAGAATGGTGGCCCCTAAGAATCCAGTAGAAAAGGGATCTGTCAGTTATACGGACGCTGGTAGCAACTATCTTGGCCATGTCTTCCGAGAGTTATTGTTGATAAGCAATTGGGATTTCAATGAGTATACATTATCCACCAAAATTATCACAGGGTTCAGGCGAGATAGCAGGAACTTTTCCTCTGGCGTCCTCTAACCGGACATGCTACAAAGAAATGAAGCATTGATGGCGTCACCACCTTCTTCCTGACGAGCTCAGGGCACGTGTCCTTGGAGGACAAATATGAAGTTTTTTACTAAGCCATCGCAGGGTATACTTTTAATGCGTTTCAATATTGTAACTTACCACTGAACCTCAGGAGTTTTTTTTGTGAAAATAAATGTACTTTCTATACTCACCTTAACTCTCAGCCTCCTGTTCCCTATTAATGGAATGACGATGGCACGAGACATGCCAACACAGGTGGGTGGATTTATCCTTGGCAGCGATGTAACTGATTACCCAGACATCGAGTATTCAAACTTTCTCAAAGAAGTTGTCGTCTACAACTGGAACGGTTTTGCCAAAGGAATAATTTCCTACGGCATCTGTGACTCACCTGGCGAGATTGTAAAAATTAAGCTCAAATACAAAGATTCCAGTAAGCGTTTCTTTAAAACACTTCTCAAGAAATATAAGCATAAATATGGCAAACCGGATGAATGGAAAGGAGATTCGTTCGGGATTCTCCATATCTGGAAGTGGAAATTTATCAATGAAAAGGGAGAAAAAATCTACCTTATACTGCAGCATAACACAAAAAACCCTAACGAAAACACCGGGAATATGGTGAAGCTGTACTGCCCTGATCAGATCGTTAAAGAACAAAGATGTTTTACCAAACAGTGCACCAGCGGACTCAATCAAGATACGAAGAATAAAAAAACACCAGAGTTAGACTGGAAATTACTCATTCCCCAGCCAAACAAGTGACATCACCCCACTCTTCACCCTGGAAAGAAACAGGCTGGAATGGTCTTCGTTTGCAATGCCCACAAAGTTGGGATGTCATCGTCTCGGGGCGTCACCATCTGCTCTTTGAAGATAACTTCAAACCGGTACTTGAACTACGCTGGCATGCCAACCGGGGAAACATTGCCAGCTCCTCCAAAACTATTCTGCGTAACCTGCAAAAAGACAGCGGCTTGTTTCCGGCAAAATCACTCCCCCCATCCTGGCAACAACTAACTGAAAAGTACAGTATCCACCTGCTCCTTGCTGGGAAAGAAAAGGATTCTCGTGCAGCTCTCTTAAGCTGTAAAAAATGTGGGACATCGCTTCTGTTTTATTTTTTCGATGCACTCCCGCCTACACACAAAGATATTGCAACTCTCTTCACCTCCATCTGTTGTCACCAAGAAGAAAAGAGTAAAACGATATGGGCGATACAAGATTTTCGTTTTTTATTACCCGAAAAATACAAACTCGACACCTACAACTTCGGTGCCGGGCTCACTCGCATATCATTTACACATGGAAGTCTTATTCTCCACCTCTGCAGGCTGGCCCCCGCGTCCCAACGTTTACAAGACACCGATCTTGCCCGCTTACTGATGATACTCGGTGATGTTGAGATTAAACAAGAAGATATTACCCAGACGGAAAACATGGCGTCCCACTCCAAGCATCCTGCCATTTACAAACAAATTCTTGATCGATTTAAACGAAAACTACCCTTTCATGAAATGGTTTTGCGCCACCACCAGGAATGTGATCGGCTGACAGGTCTTTTTTTGCTGGACAAAAAACCCATCCCAAGCAACAGTACTGAGGAGATTCTGGACAGTTATGAAATCTTCCCCATCTGAAAAAGAAAGAACACTTAATAGAACAGAAGCTCTGGCCTGCATTCCGAAACAGAACGACACCACCAGCTGGGTAGAGCTTGAGAACGGGGATATCCTTTTCACTTACGCCATCCCCTTGAGTCGTTTTTTTCAGGCACTACACCGAAAATTCACGAAGAACAGCCTGGAAACACCGACAAAAAGACTGCATCTGGATGCCATGGGAAGCTTTGTCTGGAAATTGATCGATGGAGAAAAGAGCGTTGGTCAGATTATCACGACCTTTGCCAAAGAGTACAAAGTGAGTAACATGGAGGCAGAAACCGCAGTTACCAGTTTTATTAAGACCCTTGGCCAACGTGGTTTTATTGGCCTGTACTAGCGCCGATGATCTTTGGTAAGCCAGTTCTCAATACAGTACCCCTTGAGGAGTGCTCGGTATTGGCAAAAACACTTCCACCAAAGTCTTTTCAAAAGAAAAAAACAACAATTACAAGGTACTAACCATCCGTTTTTCAAGAACCTGCAGATCTTGCCAGGTTGCTTTCTTCATTTCAGAATTCTGTAACAAATATCCAGGATGATATGTGGGAAGCAATGGAATCTCACAACCATCCACGCCCTGATAGGTATGAAACCGTCCCCGCAACTGGGAAAGCGACTGGGGAAGACGAAGTAGACTTTTGGTGGCTACCATTCCCATTGAACAAATCAACTCTGGAGCAATGGCTGCAATCTGTCGTACAAGATATGAAGAGCAGGCCTCAATATGGTTTGCCTGGGGCTGCACATCAGGAGTGACAGCACACTTGATCACATTTGTGATAAATACACTCTCCATGGGGAGATTGATGGCTTTCAGCATGCGTTGCAGCATATGATCTTCTTCTGCACCAAAAACGGCTGTGGATTTACCTGTTGCTGACAACCAGTGGCCAACAATCAGTAAACGAATGTTATCACCACTCCCTGCTCCCGGGACAACGCAAGGACGCTGTTCTGACAGAGCACAACCGGAACATATTTCAACCTCTGCTGCTATTTCCGAAAGCGTATTTTGATCACTCTTTGTTATAGGGGCAGGATGCGAAATGGCAGAATTCTTGTCTAAAACTCTTTCAACTTGTGCCACGTTTGCCGGCAATAGAGGAGTAGATACCTTCCAGTTACACTTGGTCAGAAAAGAATCCAGACCAGCATCTCCAGGATACTCGCCAACAGAGCAAGTCTTCTGGTAGGACAAAATCCCACGAATATCGTGTAACAACTGCGTTATCTGTTTTTCTCTTCCCATGAATTCAGCTTATAAGTAGCTTAGGTAACAAACTCTGTCTTGACAAAAAAGAACAAAAGACAAATTGTATAGAGTAATTTAATCAAACCCTTTCACAATATACTACTCACAACAAGAGGACACAATGCCAATTTATGAATTTCACTGTGAAAACTGTGACAAGAACTTTGAAAGTCTGGTGATGATAGCATCTGCTATGGACAATGTGACTTGCAAACACTGCGACAGCTCAAACATCAAAAAAATGATCTCTGCAACCAATAGCTCTCCTGCCAAAAGCAGTATTCCAGCCGGCGCACTCTCCGGCTGTTCTTCCAGCTCCGGATTTTCATGAGCATAGTAACAAACCACCCGTGTGGTGGTTGTTCAACAGGCCTTCAGGCTGTCAGGGAAAGGCCCTGTCAGCCATCTGCCCGGCAGCTAGACCAGCTGCTGATTCACTTTTCCTTCTTATTAAAATCAAAAACCATTTCGTTGTCTTTCAGCATTCCATGTTCTTCCCTTGCCACCTGCTCGAGATATTCTTCATCACTTTGTAAGCGTTCTATATCACGGTCAATATCACTGTTTTGCTGCACCAGGCCCTGGTTCTGGGCTTTAATCTCTGCCAAATATTTACTGCGTTGATGCAAATGAAATATCCCGCGTCCGGGCGCAAAAAACAGCCACAGCAACGCAACGATCATGACACCGAGACTAATACGAAACAACCGTTTTCGTTGCAAGACGGAGAGGGATGTTTTAGGTTTCTGTTTCATGGATAATTCACAATCAAAGTCACTTTATCTGGTCAGTGCCTGCCTCGTAGGGCTTTGTACCCGTTACGACAGCACCATCAAAGCAAACGCAACATGCCTTGATTTCCTGAAAGGCCATACTTATATCCCCATCTGTCCGGAACAACTTGGCGGTCTACCAACTCCACGCCCTGCAGCCGACATCACCAACGACGATGGTTTTGCAGTCCTCCAGGGAGAGGCATCCGTTTGCACTAAAGATGGAAGCAACGTCACCAGTCTTTTTATGCAGGGTGCAAAACAGGTTTTACAGATTGCCCAATCACAAACTGTCACTGCTATCTGCTTAAAATCAAAGAGCCCGTCATGTGCTGTACACGGCTGCATTGGTGTGACTGCTGCCCTGCTAAGCAAGCATGGCTTTACACTGCTTGAGTTTTGAACAACCCCATCCTGTTTTCGGTGTTTTTACGAGTTTATCTTATTTGATGGCGTCGTAAAAACTCTTCATCTCCTTCGTTGCTGCACATTTTCTATCATTACGACGTACCTTAGTACGCCGAAATGAAAGAAAATATTTGCGCCTCGGATATGAAGTTTTTCACCCGAACAAAGGGCATAAATACTTAACCATCTAAATCCTGGGTTTTTACAAGTTTATCCTATTTAATCCGCATAATGCGTAAAATCACAATCCCAGCTTCATAGAGAAGATACAACGGTCCGCCCATAAGCAACATATTGACAACATCAGGAGTAGGGGTAAGCAGAGCGGCAAGGATAGCAATAAGCAGCACAGCGTATCGCCTGTTTCGCTCATAAAATCCTCTTGAAAGCAGCCCCACTTTTGCCACGAATACCATAAAAATGGGCAACTCGAAGATCACACCAAAAGCCAGGATAAACAGAGTTGTAAAATTCACAAAACGACCAATGGAAATAACTGCCTGCAATTCTGCCGAGCTAAAACCCAGTAAGAATTTTATACCAAAAGGAAGCGTTACAAAATAGCAAAACAAAGTACCAGCGTAAAATAACAGGCAGGTAAACAGTATAAATAAAAACAGCGGGCCCCCTTCCACACCGAATGGTTTCCCCATCGCTCGCCACAAAACAGTCATAAGCCACGGCATAAGTACATAAATTGCTGCAAAAAGTGCCAGCTTCACATGGGCCAGAAAGGGCCCTGCCACAGAGAAGAAATAGAGCTGATCTGCCAGGTGCCCCTGTACAATGCGCAACAGTTCCGGACTAAGAAAAAATATTCCAATTGAAGCGAGTAGTAGAGCAATACCTAACGCCCTGACAGTTTTTCGGAGTTCGGTCACAAAAATTATCAGAGCATTATGCTTCTCAAATTTCTCCAGAGGTTTATCGGTAGCCAGCGGTTTATAAATAAAGTCTTCGTTCATAATCGACCTAGGATAGCAGATGCCTTTTTGAAAAGCAATTTGATAGAGCTTGCTTTCAAAATTCAGCCATAGTAATTAGACGGTGGGTCAAAGAGTATTTGCAGTTACCTGCGCTGTTATTTCCAGTCCTGATCAGGAGTGACGTCCACCACTACGACCTGACGTTACCCCCAAAAGGGTGTATAAAAACGAATCAAAATAAAATTTAAAAGAGACAAAACTGCCATGCTTGAGCTTCGATTCATAAGAGAAAACATAAACCTTGTTCGCGAAAAAACTGCCCACCGCGGCCTTGCCACCGACAAGGTTGACGAATTTGTGGTGGTTGACGCCAAACGTCTCGAACTGCTCCAGGAAGTAGAAAGCCTGAAGAACCAGCGTAATACCGCATCAAAAGAGATTGCACAGCTAAAGCAGGGAAGTAACGAAGACAAGCAGAAAGCTGACACCCTGATTCCTGAAATGCGCAAGACCTCCGAGCACATCAAAGAGCTCGATAAAGTGCTTGGTAAAATCCAGAAACAACTACAGGTTCTGGTACTTTCCATTCCAAATATCTGCAGCGATGACGTTCCTAAGGGAACAAGCGATGAAGATAATGTTGAATTTAAAACCTGGGGTGAAAAACCCGAGTTTGCCTTTCCCCCCAAAACACACTGGGAAATAGGTGAAGACCTGGATATTATCGATTTTGAAAGAGCCGCCAAACTCTCCGGCGCTCGCTTCTCCATCCTGAAAGGGTTTGCCTCAAAACTTGAACGGGCACTCACCAATTTTATGCTGGATCTGCACACTGAAAGACATGGTTACGAAGAAGTGCTGCCTCCTTTTCTGGTAAACTCTGCGTCCATGACCGCAACGGGTCAGTTACCTAAATTTGCCGAAGACCTTTTTGCCATCAAGGACTGGGATCTTTACCTTATCCCCACGGCCGAAGTTCCGGTTACCAACATTTTCAGAGACGAGACCCTGGATGAAGATCAGTTGCCTGTGAAATATACCGCCTATACTCCCTGTTTTCGTTCAGAAGCAGGATCGTATGGCCGGGACACCAAAGGGTTGATCCGCCAACATCAGTTTAACAAGGTAGAGCTCGTGAAATTCACCACACCAGAAACATCTGCTCAGGAGCTTGAATATCTGCTGGCGGATGCTGAAGAGGTTTTACAACTACTTGGCCTCCATTACCGTGTGGTTACTTTGTGTAGCGGAGATCTCGGCTTTTCATCCTCGAAAACCTATGATATCGAGGTTTGGCTACCGGGACAAAAAACCTATCGTGAGATATCCTCCTGCTCAAATTTTCTTGATTTTCAGGCGAGACGAGGGGGAATCCGTTATCGACCAAACGGACAGAAAAAAAGCAAACTTTTGCACACCCTGAACGGATCTGGCCTAGCCGTTGGCAGGACATTACTTGCAGTTCTTGAAAATTATCAGCAGGAAGATGGTAGCATTACAATTCCCGAAGTCCTCAAACCTTACTTTGAGAAACGTTTTTAAGACCTAAAAAACATATTCCACTATTACGAAATAATTTCACTGTGCTTTTTTACTGAATAATCGTTTCCCATCAAATCCTTACAGATCTAGCTTGTAACGTTTGATTTTTTTAGAAAGTCCCTGCCTCGTGATATCAAGAAGTTTGGCAGCCTGTGTCTTATTCCCATTTGCTGTCTTCATCGTTTTACGAATCAAACGCTTCTCAAGGGACATCACCTGCATCGGTAAACTGTAGCTATTGGTGGTCTGCTGCGAATCTTCAACATAATGGTCCTTTGCAAAAGCACGCAGTTCACGCGAACAGGTTTCCACCTGCATCAGGAGGTCATTCCGGGTAAGTGCAACCAGACGCTCCACCTCCTTCAACAGTTGCCGAACATTCCCAGGCCAGGAATATTCTTCAAGAAGAGTCATCAGGCTGGGACTAAAACCCGTAACCTTTTTATCAAATTTAACATTAACCTCCTCAAGAAATGAGAGTGCCATAGGCAAGATATCTTCCACCCTTTCACGCAAAGGAGGAATCTCAATCTCCACAGAAAACAGCCTAAAAAAGAGGTCTTCACGAAAATTCCCTTTCCGTACCTCATCTGCCAGATTTCTGTTAGTCGCGGAAATAAGACGGACATCATAGGAAATAATCTCGCTGCTCCCCAACCTGCAACCTTCCTGCTCCTGTACAGCACGCAAGAATTTAGGCTGCACGACAAGGGGCATCTCTCCTATTTCGTCTAAGAATAAAATTCCTCCCTTGGCCTCTTCAAAACGTCCTCGACGAGTCTTGTCAGCTCCTGTGAAGGCGCCTCTTTCATGGCCAAAAAATTCACTTTCAACTAATGATTCCGGCAGACAGGCGCAATTAACGGGCACAAACGGAGCGTCATCACCTCCCGTACCCTCATAAATCATCTTGGCAACAAGCTCCTTCCCCGTCCCATTCTCCCCCTGAATCAGAACATTCACAGGAGTATCACGCAGCACTGCAACTAGATCCAGCACCTCTCGCATGGCCGGGCTTTCAGCAATAAAGCGGCCCTCACGAACAGCAGCAAGCTCAAGCTGGGATACCTCTTTGTCAAAAGCATCGGTAATATTGACAATCTGCTCATTGAGCAAAATAGACTCGATTGATATGGACAGATATTTGGCAATCTCTTCGAGCTCTTCACAGTTCACTCGACTAAACCCTGTACTCCGCTGGCTATTCAGCAACTGAACCACACCGAGAATACGTTTATCGGTGACACTATTGATGGGAACACACAGTGCATTGCGACTGACAAAACCGGTTTGCTCGTCGGCAAGGATATGAAAACCGTTTTTTTCATGGAGATCATTTTCAATGACAGATTTACCATTACCCATGACACATCCGACCATACTGCCTTCCAGCGGGGCCTCAATCATATTTTTCTCCAGGCCAGTTCCATACATGGACACCAGGGAATCACTGCCTACCTCGTTGAGAAAGATGGTACAACGCTCCACCTGCATTAACTTTGGTAGCAGCTTTATATAGAACATTACCAGAGAGTTATACTCCTCAACTGTCCAGCGACGACTGACATGAACAAGCCGTCTTCGCAGTGTTTTTACATGATTTTGCAAATCCATTTTTCATTCCCGGGAACAAGTTACTAACAGTAAGACCTATAATGTTCTCACCAAATACCACAGTCTGTTTTAAAGCAGATATCATATTGTAGTATAAAACATACTACAGGATTTCCAAAAATACCAAAGCGGAAATTAAATTTACGATAGACAACTAATATTCCACTTACGAAAAGCCCACAAAAGAAACTAATTAACGAGAAACAAATGTAATTCAACGAAAACACCCCATACACAAAAAAAGCAGAAGCGGAAACGAACTTGTCATATTCCTGACACACCTCAACTCTCCCAAAACAAATCCCGAGGCCGAAACTTCTCAACCAACTGAAACAACTGACCAACTGCACAAAAAGAAAGGAACGGGCTCGATTTTTGCATAGATATCTTCGACGTTTTTTACTCTTTGTTATTATGTACAAAAAAAGGACTCAACGATGCCACACTTACATGAAGACAGCCCGCACAGAGACGCCTCACACCACTCCCAGCACTTAGTCGCACACGAACCTGACAAACAACCACCATCCCTGGTAGAGCAACAACTGCAAAGCGCCCGCCTCCTTACCTTTAAAGAAGAACTGCGACACGCCAAAATCATTCGTGACAATTTTTACGTAATTGTCAAAAGTGTTCAGAAGATCGAGTCAAACTCAACGACTATAACCCGACTCCAGGCAACAGTTTCGACCTGGGAGAAAAAAGACGCCCCATTAAAACCCGGAAAACGCCGCCTCGACCATATCCTAGCCACATTAAATTCAGTGTGCAAAACCGCCCCACACGACAACAATACCCGTCTTCTTTGTGAAAAATTCACCGTACTGGCAATAGAGATCGAAGCATCAAAAGACGTCCTCATCACTGCAAACCTTCGCCTCGTCTGTTCCATAGCTAAACGATACACAGACAGGGGACTCAGCCTGGCAGATCTTGTCCAGGAAGGGTGCATCGGACTTATGCGAGCAGTCTTTCGTTTTGACCATAACACCGGAAGACGATTTTCCACCTACGCATCCTGGTGGATCAGACAGGCCATCACCCGTGCCATCCCTGAGAAAACACGTACCATCAAACTCCCGGCCCATTTCCTCGTTTCACGCAACCACTTCAATAAAACATTCAGCGGATTACGAAAACAACTGGGCCGCAAGCCAACCATGACCGAGCTGGCCAAAGACACGTACATGCCTTACAACAAGATGCTCTCTATCATCGAAACCAGCATGGAACCCATGTCCCTTGATGAACCCATCGGAGAAAACAGCCAAAATCTGATGCAGATCATTGAAGACAGAAACATTAACCGCCCTGACGATGTGGCCATAACCACCGACCTGCGCAAACAAATCGAAGACATCCTAAACAGTCTGAATCCGAGGGAAGCTCAAGTGTTACGTATGCGTTTTGGAATTGGCGGGATAAACGAATGTACCCTCGAAGAAGTGGGAAAACGCTTCAATGTTTCAAGGGAGCGCATTCGCCAGATTGAACAGGAAGCCCTGCAACGTCTGCGGCACCCTGCCCGAAGCGACCATATGCGTTGTTTTTTGGAAAGTTAGAAGAAACAAGCAGCAAACATATTTCTTTTATTACTGCCTTACTCCAGAGCAAGAGTCAAAAGCTTATCTATCAATTCTGAAAAGTTAAGGCCCGCCTCTTCCGCCGCCTGCGGCAAAAGACTGGTAGGGGTCATCCCGGGGATAGTATTGGTCTCGAGAACATACAACTCCCCGTCTTCCGCAAGCATCATATCCGTCCTTGAATACCCTCGCAACTGCAATCCTCTGTGCGCTGCCAGCGCGTATTGTTGCGCGGTTTTGACAACTTCAGGAGAGACGTCGGCAGGGCAAATCTCCTGCGTTGCACCTTTCTCATACTTGGCCTGATAATCAAAGAAAACAAACTCATCGCCTGGAATAATTTCAATCAATGGCAACGCTAACAATTCATCATTGCCAAGGACTCCCACTGTAATTTCACGCCCCTGAACAAACTCTTCCACCATAACTTCCGAGTCATGCTCATAGGCAAGACGAATCCCTCCCTGAAGCTCTTCTACAGTTTTTACAACCGACATACCAAGACTGGAGCCTTCACGAACAGGCTTAACCACCAAGGGCAGGGAAAGAATTTCAAGAAGGCGTGCCGGGTCTTCCTTATCGTCTGGCTTAGCCATTCGCCAGTTGGCCACAGGTATATCGCATTGTCGATACAGAATTTTGGCCATATTCTTATCCATAGCAAGACTACTACCAAGAACACCGGCACCCTGGTAGGGGATATCCAACAAATCCAGATACCCTTGCATGGTACCATCCTCCCCATATGTGCCATGGAGAAGAATAAATGCCACATCAATACAATCTGCGTCTTCTGCAATACGAATAAGATCAGTCTTTGGATCATACCGGGTGATCGCATATTTCTCCCGGTCAATTGCCGCCTCAAACCCCGCCGCACCCGCCAGAGACACTTCACGCTCACCGGAGCGACCTCCCGCCAGCAACGCCACTCGTATTTTTTTATTTTCTGCCATTCCTGTATCCTGAGTCTAATTTTCTTTTACTACAACCTACTACACCCCCAACCCAACTTCCAGTTCCTGCTGTTTTTTTTCATTGCACGGAGTATCATACAGACATGAACGCACAATTACTTAAGCAACTCTGCACCATTGTCGGCAAAAAAAATTGCAGTAACTCGCTGGAGACACTACACTGTTATTCTTACGATAGCAGCAAACAGACCTACCTCCCCGACGTTGTAGTACTGCCGGATTCGACAAAACAAATGATTGCCATCCTGCAACTTGCAAACAAACACAGCATTCCGGTTGTGGCAAGAGGAGCCGGAAGCGGAACCACAGGTGGCGCTTTGCCCGTGAGAGGTGGAATCGTAGTTTCCACATCGAGGATGAATAAGATTCTTGAAATTGACAACGAAAACCTGATCGGAATTGTTGAGCCTGGTGTCATCACTGGAGAGTTTCAGCAGCAGCTCAAACAACACAGACTGATGTACCCGCCCGATCCAGCAAGTCTCAAATTCTGCACAATGGGAGGCAATGTTGCCGAATGCGCTGGTGGGCCTTCTGCTGTAAAATATGGCGTCACCAAAGATTCTATCCTTGGTTTAGAAGTGGTTCTTGCCAATGGCGACATCCTCAACACAGGAACGCGAACCGAAAAAGGCGTGGTCGGGTACGATCTCACCCGTTTATTCATAGGCTCAGAAGGAACCCTTGGTATAATCACGAAGATCATTACCCGCCTGCAACCACTACCAGAATGTAAAGAAACTTTTCTGTTACAATCAGACTCTCTGCACAAAACCACCGCACTGGTAGCCACCATCCTCCAACAGAACATTCAACCCTGCACATTGGAATATATGGATAAAACGGCTACAGAACTCGTTTCTGGCCTCTTACCCGAGAAAATTCCAGAGACAGTCCAGGCGATGCTCATCATAGAAATAGATGGCAACACAAAACAGGTTGCTGCGCAATGTGACCAGTTACAGAAACTTGTAGAGACACTACCACACTGCGTATTACAACGGGCCACAAACGATGAAGAGATCGAAAAAATCTGGCTGGCAAGGCGCTCTATTTCTCCTGCCTGTTTTCAGCTGAGCGCTTCCAAGACGAGTGAAGATGTGGTGGTACCAAGGAGTAGAATCCCGGAACTTGTTTCCTTCTGTGAAGCATTATCCAAAAAACTGGACTTAACAATCCTCACCTTTGGCCACGCTGGAGATGGCAACATTCACGTTAACATGATGAGCCATGACGACTCACCCAGAGAACAGCAAAAAGCAATGTCCGCTAAAACAGAACTCTTCAAAAAAGTTTTATCCATGAACGGCACCCTCTCTGGAGAACACGGGATAGGGCTCACCAAATCTGACTTTATCCACATGGAACTGGATGCTGTGAGTATTCGGGTCATGCAACAGCTAAAAATGCTTTTTGATCCTAAAAACATCCTCAACCCCGGTAAAATTTTTCCACCTGATTCTCCATAAATAAAAAGAGGGCCACACAAAAACACCCTTCCCAAAGCCACCTTTAACAGCCCACTCACACAGCCTGCTTAAAGCAGGAAAAGTGAAAATTACAGCCTGACGACGACAAAAAACATGCCATGCAAGCCTGAACAGGAAAAATCCATTGACAGCGGTTGAACAATTTCTTATATAAGCAAGATTACTATTTTGACTTGTGCAAATAATAATGATGATTTGGTTCCTCTTTCATACCGAATTATCGTAAATATTTTATTTTTATATATTTTTTACAACGGAGCCCCAAATGATTGAAGTTGAAGTTCGTGGAGACCTTGAGTATGCCATCAGGCAGCTGAAAAAGAAACTGCAGATTGATGGTATCAAGCGAGAGCTGAAACGTCGAGAATGTTACGAAAAGCCCAGTGTAAAAAAACGTCGCAAGCAAGCAGAGGCTCGTCGTAAGCTCCGCAAGTTCAACCGCATCAGACGTGGCTGATACGACAAGACGTAGTAAGCAGTAAAAAATTCAAACGCCCGGTGCATTTTATTGTTGCACCGGGCGTTTTTCTTTTCTCATAAGGAGGATATTGCCATTATCCGCAAACCCCTTCCCCAGGAATTTCTTCAGGTAAAGGAACTTTTCCTCCACTACCTGATTACCGAGAAAAGATTTGCAGAAAATACCGTCAAGGCTTACAACGGAGATATCGACCTCTTCTTCTCCTTCCTCTTGCAGCACATGCGGCGGATACAAAGCCTCACCCAGATCAACGACAAAACCGTCCACAAATTCCTCAAACAATGCCGCAACAGGCAGCTTTCCCACCGCAGCAATGCACGAAGGATCTCTGCCCTGAAACGCTTTTTTTCTTATCTGCATACTCAAAATCTGATTACCAATAATCCTGTCAGCGGAATCAGCAGCCCGAAAAGTGGCCTCAGCCTTCCCAAAGGCTTATCCATAGAGCAGATAGACAGACTTCTTTCTCCTCCAGGCATGAGTAGCCCCCTTATCCAACGCAACTACACCATGCTGCAACTGCTCTACTCCACAGGAATGCGTGTTTCAGAGTTGGTGACACTGCCTCTCACCGGCATCAACCTCTCGTCCTGCTTTATTCGGGTTACCGGAAAGGGCGACAAAGAACGACTGGTCCCTTTTGGCATTCCGGCCCGGGATGCACTGAGCAGCTATCTCGACTCAAGTCGTCCCCTGATAATGAAAGGAAGACGCAGCAATACTCTGTTTGTCAGTAACCGTGGCAAAGGCATGACCCGACTCAGATTCTGGCAAATCATCAAAGAGGCCGCAAGGGCAGCCGGGATTCGTAAAAACATTTCTCCCCACAGCCTACGTCATTCTTTCGCCACGCACCTCTTAACCCACGGTGCAGATCTGCGCTCAGTGCAGATGATGCTCGGCCATTCCGACATCACCACCACTCAGATTTATACGCATGTTGATAAGGGACGATTAAAATCTATTCATCAGAAATTCCACCCAAGAGGGTGACCCCTCCCAGCTCAACCCTAAAAAGCAACGAGACTAGATGGCGTCGTAAAAAGCTTCATATGCGAGGCGCGTAAATTACTTATCATTTCGGCGTACTAGAGTACGTCGAGATGATAAATAATTTACAGCAACGAAGCAGATGAAGTTTTTTTACGGCGCCATCACAGTTGACACTTTTACTTTGATAGTAGATAGTAAAAAAATGAAAATCATCACATGCCACGTAAATGCAGATTTTGACAGCCTTGCATCCATGATAGCAGCCCAAAAGCTCTACCCCGACGCAGTCATGGCATTCCCAGGCTCACAAGAAAAAAACGTCAGGCGTTTTATCAGTGAGACTCTGCAATACCACTACAGCTTTGCTAAAGCAAAAGACATTGATCTGGCAACGGTGGAGACACTCATCATCGTGGATACCAGACGCAAAGAACGAATTGGAGATTTTGCAAAGTGCCTGAACAATCCCGGTATCTCTCTGCACCTGTACGATCATCATCCAGACCAACCCAACTGCCTACGTGGAGAGGTAGAGCATATCGAAGCAGTAGGTGCCACCACCACAATCTTCTGTAAAATATTACAGGAAAAAAAACTGACAATCAGCCCAGAGGAAGCCACGATATTCGGCCTCGGAATCTACGAAGACACCGGGTCACTCACCTACCTGACCACTAGGCCTGAAGACCTTATGGCTGCCGCCTGGCTCGTAAGCCAGAAGGCAAAGCTTAACATCATCATCCAGTTCCTCTCCTCTGACCTCACCTCAAGACAGGTTGAGCTGATCCACGAACTCACCCAGAGTGCAAAGAGCTATATGATATCGGGTACAAAGATCATTGTCACCAGCCTCGCCCTCCAGGAGTATGAAGATGATTTTTCAATAATCGTACGCCGTGTCATGGTACTGGAAAATCTCAACTGTATTTTCACCTTGGTAGCAATGGAAGGGCGTATTTACCTCATCGCCAGATCTCGTATAGCCGAAGTAAATACTGGTAATATCGCCAGAGACTTTGGTGGAGGCGGACACGCAAGTGCAGCATCAGCCACCATACGTGACATGAGCCTCATTGAGGCCCAGGAAAAACTAATCCGTAGTCTGCATAGACACATTTCACCCCAGGCCATTGCCAAGGAAATGCTTTCCAGCCCAGTAATTTCCATTCCCGCACATACCAGTATTCAGGAAGCCAACACCCTCTTAACACGATACAACATTACCGTTCTGCCGGTACTTGCCGATGCAAGCAAGCCGTCTGACCACCCGATTCAGGTAGCGGGAACCATTGCCCGCAGAATCACCGAAAAAGCCATTCATCACAATCTTGGCAATGCACCGGTGAGCGACTACATGACCAGCGACCTGGAAGTTCTACCTCTCAGTGCAACCCTTGCCGAAATTGAAGAACTTATTATCGAACGCAGACAGCGACTGATCCCCATTATCCATGAAAAGGAACTCGTGGGAGTGATCACCCGAACAGACCTGCTCTCCAGGCTGACTGGCGACCCGGGACACACCCCTCAGGATCTCATACACGACACAGATTACCCTTCGCGTAAGAAAAGCCGTAACTTCCTACAGCTGATGAGTGAAGTGCTGGATAAAGACCTTATCATGCTCCTGCAGTCCATCGGTGAAGTGGCTGAAGATTCCGGTTTTAAGGCGTACAGTGTTGGAGGTTTTGTCCGGGACCTGCTCCTGAAACAGAAAAATATGGATCTTGATATCGTTGTTGAAGGGGATGGAATTATCTTTGCCAAAAAATTGGCCAAGACCTTAGGCGGCAGAGTGAGAACCCATGACCGTTTTATAACAGCTAACGTCTGCCTGGAAAATGGCCTTAAGATTGACATAGCCACCGCCCGACTGGAATACTACGATTACCCTGCAGCACTACCCACGGTTGAGCTTTCCTCCATAAAACTGGATCTCTATCGCCGCGACTTTTCCATTAACGCTATGGCACTGGAGCTCAACCCTGCTCGCTTTGGCACAATAATCGATTTTTTCAACTGCCAGAATGATCTGAAAAACAAACTGATAAAGGTACTGCACAACTTAAGTTTTGTGGAAGACCCCAGCCGAGTACTGCGAGCTATCCGTTTTGAAAAACGACTCGATTTCAAAATTGACCGCCACACAGACCGTTTAATCCGGAATGCTGTTAAAATTGATCTTTTTTCCAAGGGCAGCACCCCTCGTCTTTTTTTCGAGTTACAACAGATCTTTTCAGAAGAAACACCCATTCCCGCCATTCAGCGACTGGAAGACTTCCACCTCTTCCAGTTCCTCTGGCCGGATCTCAAACCCAACCTTAAAATAGATCGCTATTTTAGACATATTTTAACGCAAACCCGCAGGGCCATCTCCTGGTTTCGATTGTTATACCTTGAAAAAAACAACATCATCACCCCGTGGCGAATCTATCTCCTGGGCATAATGAACAGATCAAAGCCAGCGCAACTGGAATCATTCTGCGAACGCTTTAAGATCCAGCAAAAGGTTTGTGCCGAGTTGATTCGAGAAAAGTTACAGGTGGAGGAGCTTGCAAATACTTGGCATCACAACTTACCACTGCAGAGCAGTGATATCGACAAAGCACTCTTCACTTTTTCCAACGATGCACTTCTTCATTTAATGGCAATTGCCAAAAAAAACGATATCAACAAGTCCGTCTCTCTGTATGTCACAACGATGCGGGCAGTACAACCATTATTGAACGGTGACGACTTAAAGGAACTGGGCTACACGCCAGGGAAAAAATTCAAAATAATGCTCTCAACGTTGCGGGATGCACAGTTGGATGAGGTGGTCAAAAATCGGCAGGAAGCCATCGGATTTACAATAGGTCGCTTCCCTCCTCAAGCAAAGACCTCTTCCTGAAAAATAGTAAAACAATCAAGTTCCACTCTTGACGGTATCACGCAAACGAACCGTATAGGCGATGCAGGGAATTGAGGTTTGAAATTTCATTCCAATTGCAACCAGAACCTGTATCTTATACCACATGAAAAAACAACTACTCCAAAGTCTGCAATCATCACTTAGTAGTGGAATTCTTATTCTAAAACTGGTTATTCCTTTCTATATCCTGGCAGATATTCTCCTCTACTTTGACCTGTTGCGGCCCGTCAGTCTCCTTTTTTTACCAGTGACCTCAATCCTGCAACTGCCAGCGGAAACCGCAATGGCAATTACTGCTGGGATCTTTCTCAATCTTTACGCCGCTGTAGCCTTTGCAGCCCCCCTTGGGCTCAGCTCTTACGAGTGGACTATCCTCGGTGTTTTTCTTGGCGTCTGCCATTCCCTGCCTGTTGAAAATGCAATCATGAAAAAGCTGGGGATAGGTCTACTCTACTCAACATTTCTACGAGTGTTCATGGCATTCCTTACTACTTTCCCACTCTTCTTTCTACCAGCATCGTGGTATTCAGGCAAAGGGAGCGGCGAAGATGTACAGATAGCACACTACGACTCAGTCACCGACCTTTTTTTTCACTCGATTATGAACGCCGCCCTGCTCTCCATAAAAATTATAACCCTCATCACCCTCATCATTTTTCTCATGGACGGCCTGAAACGAACCCGATTTATATCGAGTTGTAGCCAGCGCGTCCAAACATCCTTTTCTCTGCTTACCGGACAACTTCTCGGCATAACCTATGGTGCCGGCATTTTATTTAAAGAAGCCAACTCAGGAAATTTAAAGAAAAAGGATATTTTTTTCATCGGCACCTTCCTCATGATATGCCATTCCCTTATTGAAGACCCACTGCTTTTTGTCCTCTTTGGTGCCAATTTCTGGATTATTATCATCAGTCGCCTGTCCATGGCATGTGTTGCCGCTTTCCTCTTCACCCGCATCTCTACCTTTCGCGACTCGTAACACAACCTTCTCACATCAACGACAACCTCCTGCCCTGTACTACAAAATAGCACATTTTCTTTCTCAGAACCTTGACATCCTATCGCATTTTTGAGAGGATAAATTATGGATAGTGTCTATCGAATCAACCCCTACAAACAATAACCTTTAGGAAAACTCATGCTGCAATCACTGTTTCGTAAAAGTTTTCGTGCCCAACTTATTGTCCCCACCACCACGGCCCTCCTGGCTATGATTATCAGTGCCATAATCTTTACAGTTATTATGCAAAAAAGAAGCAGTACCAGTCTTAACCAACAGGTGGAACAGTCATTCGACACTATTCTTTCCACTGTTAATAAAGACATGCACGAATTATCCCTTAACCTGGACAATAAGCTAAAACAGATGCAGGTAGAAACGTCTGACTCCCTATCCACCTCCTCCGAAGAAGCTTTGCAAGATATCGCCACTTCGGTGCAGGAAAAGATGCGCGCCATACGCAGACAGAGTGGCCAGGATATGGTCAACCTTATGGCCCTGGTTGCACGGGATGCCGTTCTTACCAAGAATTTTGCAGTATTAAACAGCTACGTCAGAAGCGCCCATCGCAACCCGGACGTATTGTTTATTTTTTACCGTGACAAAAATGAAAAGCCTCTTACCAGATTTCTCAATCGCAAAAATGAAAAGCTGAAAACTTTGCTGCCTAAAGGTAAACCGGATATTCAAAAAATTATCCAGGCCGGAATAAATGACCCTAACGTTCTTACACTAAGCAAAGATATATCATCAGATGGTCAACTTGTTGGAAGTGTCAGCGTAGCAATTAACATGACCAAAGCTCGTGAACAGGCGGCCGAGATGAAGGATGAGTTCAATGAACTGGTGGCGGAAAATGACCAGCAGATCAAGAGTATTCTTAACAGGGAAGCAAAAGCCATCAGTGTTGATCTTCAAAACGCTGTAACTACTGTCCAAAAAGAAATTGCTGCAAACAGTCATCGTACGATTAGCGAGATATCTGCAAGCAGTACAGCATTAAGTAACAAAACCCGTAACCTTTTTTCTATTGGTTCGGTCGTTGGTTTTTTTCTTGTCCTCTCCATTTTACTTATGAATGCCAAGTCCATCCTCAAACTGCTGGGTGGCGAACCTGCCGAAATGGTAAAACTTGCTCAGGACATTGCACAAGGAGATTTAAAAGACAGAGGCAACACAAATGCTCCAGAGGGCAGTCTTCAAGCATCACTGCAAGAAATGACCACCAATCTACGGACCTTAATTGGTAAAATTGTTGAAGAAGGACGTACCTTATCCGCTACCTCCACAGAACTTGCTCTTTCTGCTGAAGATATGACTGGCGGGGCTGAACAATCTGCACAAAAAGCCGACACCGTTGCTGCTGCCACAGAAGAAATGAGTGTCAATATGTCAACGGTTACCGAAGCCAGTGAGCAGGCAGCTCAAAACGTCAATATCATGGCCACTGCCATGGAAGAGATGTCAGCAGCTATTCAGGAAATCGCCAGCAACACTGCCGAAGCAAGCAACATGACCACCGAAGCTGTTGGTTATGCCAAGAGTTCAACAGAAAAAGTAAATCATCTTGGAAGGGCCGCCCTTGAAATCAGTAAAGTTACTGAAGTGATCACTGAAATCTCGGAGCAAACTAATCTACTGGCACTCAACGCCACCATCGAAGCAGCACGAGCCGGGGAGGCTGGAAAAGGTTTTGCTGTGGTTGCCAATGAGATTAAAGAACTTGCCAAACAAACCTCAGAGGCAACAAGTGAGATAAAAACTAAAATCGAATCTATCCAGTCCTCCACCGATGACACTGTTGCTGATATTTCTAAAATTAATACCGTTATTGAAAGTGTTAATGACATTGTTTCGACTATCGCTTCTGCCGTTGAGGAGCAATCTGTTACTGCAACAGACATTTCCGGCAATGTCACTGATGCTGCAAGCGGTATCGGTGAAGTGAATGAAAACGTTTCTCAAGCCTCCATGGTCGCAGGTGAAATTGCCAGGGACATCTCCGAGGTCAGCCAAGTATCTAAAGAAGCCCAACAGGGAAGCATACGTTTGCAGGAAAGCGCAGAAGACCTGAAACAGATTGCAGCTACCATCAATGCAGAAACCAGTCGGTTCGAACTTGGGGCCCCTGAAAGAACAGCCCGCGCCTCTTCACATACTAACCGGCCAATTATGCGCTGGAGCAGTTCACTCTCCGTAGGATTCGAGTCTATTGACAGTCAGCATAAAGTGCTCATAGACCTGATAAACTCACTTTTTCGTGAAATGAACTCAGGGAAAGGAAAGCAGGCCGTATCTTCTGCCCTTAGTAAACTTATCGAGTACACTGGATCCCACTTTTCCTTTGAAGAAGATCTTTTTGACAAGCATAACTATGCAGAAAAGGATACCCACAAGAAAATTCACAGAAAGCTTGTTGCCCAGATTGTTGATTTTCAAAAACAATTCGATAACGGTAACAAGGATATCTCCATTGAACTTTTGGAATTTTTAAAGGACTGGTTAATCAAACACATCAAGGGCACAGACAAAAAATACAGCTCCTTCCTGCAAAGCAAAGGAGTTTCCTGATCCCCTTGCGCCCAACCATTCAATGATTATTGTTGTTGGCTCAGACCCCTTTTTATAAAGTGACGAGCCAACAACATGATACAAAATTTTATTTTACAGCTGATAATCCTTGCGCCACCGATCCTTTTGGCGCTCACTGTCCATGAATTCGCCCACGGCTATGTCGCCTACCGTTTTGGTGACCCCACAGCGAGAGACCAGGGGCGACTAACCCTGAATCCACTCAAACATCTTGACCCACTGGGAACCCTTGCCTTTTTTGTCATCAAAATCGGTTGGGCCAAACCAGTACCTGTAAACCCAGGATATTTCAAAAATCCACGAAAAGACATGCTATGGGTGGCTCTTGCTGGACCTGCTGTCAATTTTGTGCTGGCAATAATTAGTGCCCTATGTGTCAAAGTGGTCTGGTTTATAGCAACCAACATTCCCTATTCTGCTATGGCAGAAGCTATTCTGGTGCCGTTAAATGAAGTACTGATGGCCTCGGTGTGGATCAATCTGGTACTCTGTATTTTCAATTTCCTACCCATCCCTCCCCTTGACGGGAGTAAGATTCTGGCTGGTTTGCTGCCACCTGATCTGGCTCGCTCTTACGCTTCTGTTGAGCGCTATGGCTTTGCGATTATCATGGTTCTTGCCTTTACCGGGATTCTGTCAAAGATGATTATGCCAATCATTGCTTTTGCCCGAAATATTCTTCTATAGACTACCTGCAAACAAAAAACCCTCCTCCATAAGATAACTATGGAGGAGGGGGGTAAAGACACAAAAGAATTTATAAGATACTAACACCGGTTGTAACCGTTAAGCCGGCACTCTTTTCAGTACCCCCTTGAGGGGGGCTCTGTATAGTACCCGTATCGGTAAAAGTACCTTCATTTATAAGGTACTAAAAGTCATACTTAAGTCCCATGCTCATCAAGTGCGCTGCTGAGTCAGTAAACTCACCATTGATTCCAGAAGTTGGTGAGCCATTCACAACAGTTCGGCTCTCTTTGTAATCATAGAGATAAGCGAATCCAACCTCAAGCTGCTCGGTCAGATTGTATTTAAAGCCAAGAGAATACAACCAGGCATTGCTATCGGGTAACTCAAAACCAAGGGTATCTGTTGGTACAGGAGTCTCATCATAAGCAAAACCAGCCATCAGAGTTACACCACCATCCAACCTGTAATCAAGGCCGATACGATAGGCACTAGAGTCCTCCCAGTTTTTAATAATAGGAGAAGTGAAAAATTGATTTAACACCGGATGCATAACTGGACTGTCGTAGTTAACCTCAATTGCGTCATATTCTGACCAGAATGTTCTATCCCAGGTGAGATCAACAGTCGCTGGACCAAAAGTATACGCTAGTGATACGCTAAGCACTGCAGGTGCTGGAATTGTAACATCTCCTCCGGTCTCCATAGCATATGCACCACCCATGGTTGTGGCCATCACAACATCACCTTCAAGATCAAGGTCGACATGTGAACGATATGTAACAGAAATATTCATATCATCATTTGGGGTATGCGAAATGGCCAGATTATAACCAAATTCAAAAGAATCTACATCAACATCACGAGAGAGTGTTCCGGTATCGGGTACGGCGGCATGACTGCTTACTTTTCCAGTGCCATAAATAAAACGCACACCACCCGCCACAGAGAACATATGATTAATTTTATAAGATACTGTTGGGTTCATCTCTAAAACATTCAGGGTATATTCTTCAGCGGTTGATCTTGGGAAAATCTGCTCCCAACGCTTCGACAAACCATAAGGAGCAGTCATAGCCAAACCAAAACGAAAGTCATTATAATCAGGTGAAACCAGGAAAAAGGTCGGTATTAAGAAGTTTTCCTCTTTGGAATACCCATTTAACTGCGAATTACGATTATCGGTATAAGTAATGGAATTCAGACGGATATAGTTTACATCCATTTCAACCTGATAGGTATCCTTTGCCCAAGACATATTTGCAGGGTTATAATAACTCATATCGGCCCCTGTAGCGGACGAAACATTCGCTCCGGCTTTAGCAGTAGAATCAACGGACTGCTCAGGAATCCGAAAGCCTGCTGCCAGCGCGGAGCCGGCTATCAGAACAGAACTTAAGGCCAGTATTGAAATTGTCTTCTTCATTTTTCTTCCTCTTCTCTTTATTAAAATGCTCACTTACGTTAGTAAGATTTTCCTCAACTCAAAAAAACAGACCCGCAGACACGTTATGCCACAGACCTTTACTCACTGAGGTCTCTATTCAATGCTGCTATACAAATAACGCTTAATCTTATGGGTGGCTGTCTTAATAAACGGTTCACGCCGCTCAACAACTCTGGCCAGCCTGGATGCGGATGAAAGGTTTTTATTCACCTCTTTGCGCATACTCTCTCTGTACTTATTTATATGTTCCCGCCGCTCAGCTTGTGATTGCCCCTCAGTTTCCCCATCAATAAACTCATAATCAGGATAGACCCAACCATCCAGCTTTCCGTTGTTTTCCACAACAAGAGACTCAACTACCCATGTGTAGGCATTCAATTTATGCTCAATTGGTTCAGGATACACATTCTCGCCATTAGACATCACGATTACATTTTTTGATCTTCCACGAATATGAAGATTACCAGCATCGTCTATATAGCCAAGATCTCCGGTGGCCAACCAGCCATCTTCACCTAGCACTTCTGCGGTTGATTCTTCATCTTTATAATAGCCCGCCATGATATTTGGGCCACAACCATAAATTTCACCGATACCTGTATCAGGATCAGTATTTACAATTTTGATCTGCACTCCGGGAAAAGGCTTGCCTGTAGATCCCACTGTAATGGTGGGATCTCCCGGAGGGCCACCGGCAAGAATAGGTGCAGACTCTGTGAGTCCATAGCCGATGATATAGGGAAACTCAGCCTCTTTTAAAAATTTCTCAACGTCTGGATTTAAAGCAGCACCACCAATTCCCATCAGCTTTAACTCACCACCAAAAAAGTTCACCAGTTTTGCCCCGATCTTTTTATAGACGAATTTGCGACCAAAAGATGTTTGACAAAGCAGGGAAAGAAATCGGCTCTTCTCAATTTGTGGCAAAACCCGTTTTTTGTAGATCTTTTCCATGATCAAGGGCACAGCAAACATTACACCGGGTTTTTCATAGGCACACAATCGTTGCAAAATGGCAGGAGTGGGGGTTTTACCAGCATAAGCAATTTTACATCCCTTAATAAGCGGACAAATAAAACCAAGGGTAAATTCATAGGTATGTGACATAGGTAAAACAGACAGGAAAACGGTCTCTTCCAGCACAGTATCAAGCATGGTAGCTGCTGAATATGCATTTGCCGTCAGATTTTTATGACTGAGCATTACAGCTTTGGAATATCCTGAGGTACCGGAAGTATATAGAATAGAGGCAATGTCATCTTCTTTTACTTCTTCGAACGAAAGCTCTCCTTCATTCGCCATCGTCTCCTTCACAACAAAAGACTCTTCAAGATATGTGGAAAAATGGGTTACATCAAGGACATCCTGGGTTGCGGCACTGTCATCGAGAGTTATTATTCGCTTCAACTCTTTCTGATTCAATTCATAAATTTTCTCAATCTGTCGGTTGGTGACAAAGAGAACGGGAACGTGCATCTCATTTAAGATATGATGCACATCCGCTTCAGGTAAATCAGGAAGAATAGGGACAGCAATAGCACCAAGACGAACAATGGCAAGATACGCCACCCCCCAGTTAGGCGAATTTTCTCCCAACAATGCGATATGGTCCCCTTTCTTGACCCCTTCCGAGGCCAGGTTAGCAGCAAGGGCATAGATACGATCACCAAATTCACGATACGTTAATGGGGTTTCCGTAGCCATACAGATGGCAGGAAGATCCGCATATTTTTCAATGCTCGTATCAAGTGTATAGTTTAAAGTCATCCGTACATCATTGGATTCCGACATGAAGCACTCCATATAGTAAACAAATTAATCAGGAATTTTAAAAAATTAAGGCAGGTGGCATATTACATAAAAGTCGTTTCCGGGTCAATTAAGATTACTCGTTACGGAAAAACACCCTTTTCAAGGCCCTGCAAGGCAAAGGACTGCTTCTCTCCAGATACACCCTAACACGTTACTATGACTATATATCCACGGGTAAAGACACGTTAATATTTACTCAGAGTGAGGTACGTAAAATGAAGACCTCAAGGCCGTTAAAAAATACCATCTTGCTGTTATATACTGAGTTTTGCCTTGACACACCCCTATTCAGCTTATACAAAAGAACAGTATAGTCGGTATTCACACTGGCTTTCAACCATAAACTTGTCTAATTTATGTACTCTGCTCACCGATCATATGTGCTCATTTTGCTCCTATCCTGCACAGGATTTTTATTTACGTTTTCCTCTGTTTATACGGCTGTGGCCAGCACACGACCTGTTTTAGGAAAAGCTTATGATATTAGCAATATCAAAAAACGGATCGGCCCCCTTGTTACTGCAAAAACGACTAAGCAACTAAACAGAAAGATATCCTCCCGCAGTGCCATTATTGTTGATGCCGTGAGCGGCAAAACTCTCTACGCGAGAAACCCGGACACCCAGCGTCAGCCGGCTTCCACTATAAAAGTTATCACAGGCATGATAGCACTCAAGTCACTAAGCGGTACCGAGAAAATCCCTGTCAGCAGAAAGGCCGCCAGACAACCCAGGTCGAAAATTTACCTCGATCAGAAGAAGAAGTACAAGGCAAACGATCTGATCAATGCAGTACTACTGGCCTCTGCCAACGATGCGAGTGTTGCCATTGCTGAGAAGATTGCTGGCAGTGAGAAAAAATTTGCTCAGATGATGACCCTTCGTG
Organism: Desulfocapsa sp.; assembly: GCA_022712895.1. Lineage (GTDB taxonomy): Bacteria > Desulfobacterota > Desulfobulbia > Desulfobulbales > Desulfocapsaceae > Desulfocapsa. The sequence goes on along the minus strand of JAFLJS010000021.1, from coordinate 70,974 downwards.
CCTCTCTCTGGGGAGCAACGCGAACGGTTTGTAAAACAGCCACCGGTCTCACCGCCAAGGGACAGAAATCAACAGCAAGAGATCTTGCCACAATATTTCGATACGCCATGCAGGATCCCGATTTTTCCAAACGCATGAAACGGATAAAAGTCCGAACCACAGAAGGGAAGCTTCTGCGTAATCATAACAAAGCCCTGTGGCAGGTCGATGGAACTCTCGGTGGCAAAACAGGTTACACCAATGCTGCTCGCCAGACCTATGTGGGTAAATTCAAACGTGGCAATGATGAAATCATTGTGGCCATTATGGGTAGTGAAACCATGTGGTCAGATATCAAAAATCTTGTTGACTATGGTTTCAAAAAGAAAGTTGCAGTGAATGAGACAATGCGCAATCTTAGCACAGAGATTGAGATTATTGCTGAGCTGTAACAAAAACCAACAGCTCCCCTTTTTGTTGCCAACAACTGAACCACAGACCACAAAAACTTTTCGAATAAAATCAGTACATCACGCGGAAGGCTATCCCATCCGAAAGAAGTGCTAGGAATCCCAACAGTCTATTTCTATTCAGTTTTTTTATTACGTCCATATCCTTCAGGATTCTTGCGATGCCACTCCCAGGCAGTTTGAAGAATAGTTTCAAGACTATTAAACTCTGGTCGCCAGCCCAGCTCATGAACTGCCTTCTCCGCGGCAGCAACCAACACTGCCGGATCTCCTGCTCTTCGCTCTGCAAACGCATAGTTAATATTCCTTCCGCTTATCCTGCTGGCAGTTTTAATCACATCAACGATTGAATACCCACTTCCATTTCCAAGATTATATTTCTTACTTTCTCCACCATTCAGCAAGTGGAGTAACGCAAGATAGTGTGCCTGGGCCAGATCATTCACATGGATATAATCTCTGACACAGGTTCCATCCTCTGTGGGATAATCACTGCCAAATACTGTGAGTTTCTCCAAACGATCTAGTGCAACGTTTAGCACGAGAGGAATAAGATGTGTTTCCGGGTCATGATCTTCACCAAGCTCCCCTTCAGGATCGGCACCAGCAGCATTGAAATACCTGAGGCATACTGACCTTAAAGAATTTATGCTATCCATGTCATCCAGAATATTCTCCACCATTAGCTTACTGCGTCCATATGGATTGATTGGTTGCTGTGGTTGGTCTTCGCTAATAGGAAGGCTTTTCGGTTCGCCATATGTTGCACAGGACGATGAAAATATCATTTTATCAATGCCATACTCCTGCAACAAAGCGAGAAAACTTATTGTTGCAGCAACATTATTCTGATAATACTTGAGTGGCTCTACCACAGACTCACCGACATAACAACAAGCAGCAAAGTGCATTACCGCTTTGATATCGTGCTGAGAAAATATTTCGGCTAGCATCCTCGGATTATCAAGATCCCCTTTATACAGTGGTCCCCATTTCACTGATTCTCTATGCCCAAGGCTCAGATTATCTAACACAATTGGCTTCATACCTTTTCCGTAAAGATACTTACACATGTGCGACCCTATATATCCCGCCCCACCTACAACCAGTATTTCTGACATTGCCCTCTGCTCCTTTAGCACCTCCCCTATTTCCCCTCAGACAGTAAGTTTTCAAAATAGTCCACGGTATACCGAAGCCCTTCCTCAAGTTGGGTAGTGGGTTCCCACCCCAGTTTATCCCGTACTATTGAGATATCGGCACATCGCTGCTTTGGATCATCGGCAGGTAGATCCTTAAAAACTATTTCTGACGAAGAACCTACCATCTCTGTAACCAATTCAGCCAGTTCAAGAATGGTAAATTCATTAGGATTCCCCATATTCACGGGGCCTACCAAGGCATCATCGCTTTCCATAAACAGTATCATCAAGCGAATCAGGTCATCGACATAACAAAAAGATCGCGTTTGGGAGCCATCACCATAAATAGTAATGGGAATACCTCGCAATGCCTGAACAATAAAATTTGAAACCACTCGGCCATCATTGGGGTGCATCCGAGGACCGTAAGTGTTAAAAAGTCTTCCTATTTTAATCCTGAGATTATGCTGCCTGTAATAATCAAAAAACAGGGTTTCAGCGCATCGCTTTCCTTCATCGTAACATGACCTGACACCAATGGGATTTACGTTTCCCCAATAACTCTCAACCTGTGGATGTACTTCGGGGTCACCATATACTTCACTTGTAGAGGCTTGAAATATCTTCGCCTTAACTCGCTTAGCCAGGCCAAGCATGTTGATTGCACCATGCACAGAGGTTTTTGTGGTTTGCACAGGATCATGCTGGTAATGAATGGGAGATGCCGGACAGGCAAGATTATAAATCTCGTCGACTTCAACATAGAGGGGAAACGTCACATCGTGACGAAGCAACTCAAACAATGGATTACCAAACAGCCTTTTAATATTTTTTTTTGTCCCGGTGAAATAATTATCAAGACAGAGGACTTCAGCACCTTGGTCAAGTAATGATTCACACAGATGAGAACCAAGGAAGCCGGCTCCCCCCGTAACTAATACTCTTTTTCGTATGTTATAATTATTCATATTCCGCCTGGATAGAGCTATATACAACTATCTATCGATCCCTTTACTCGTAGTAAAGGTATTCGATAGTACCTGAAAGGCCAAGTTCTTCATATAATATTGCAATTACTGATAGTTACTCTACATTTTTTCAAATTAATTTTCAATGCGTTAATCTTACTGCAAAAAAAACAGACTTTCCCCATTATATTCAGATGGATACATCTGACATTGTGTACTCCGTTTTTCATTAAACCAGATTCATGAAAATTTAAAATTATTCTTTCTTTTACAAATTAGAATCCACTTTTCCTCTTCTTACAAAACCCATCCAAGCCCTGTTAATTATCAAAATAATGAAAAAATAGGTAAAGAATTCTTTAGATTCATGTTAGAATTTTCTTTAAAGAAAGAGTATCTTACTTCTCCGCAAACATTCGAATCGCCATAGCAACTATACTTATTGACTCAATGAATCAAATAAAAAGTTCCCCTCCTCCCCCCTTCCCACCTGATACCGTCTGGGATGTTGCAGGTGGCAAAGCAGCTGGTATTTACACGTGGTTTAAAGAAATCAGTGAAGAGTTAGATAATGGCTGGGTTCTATCCGATAACAATAGGATGCTTATGTTGGGAGGCTATTCTTACCTTGGCCTCAATAAACGCCCGGAAATCAACCAGGCGGCCATAGGTGCAATCCAAACATTCGGCACAGGCATGAGTGGCTCACGCTTTTTAGCGGGCACCACTGAACTCCACTCCCAACTTGAAAAGAAAATCGCTGAACTGCACAATAAAGAAGGAGCCATTGTCTACACCAGTGGCTATTTGGCAAATGTCTCGACCATTGCCTGCCTCCTTCGTAAAAATGACTTTATCATCTGTGACAAGACGAATCATGCATCAATGATTGACGGTGGAAGGTACTCCAACGCCAAATTGATGCGCTATCCCCACAATGATTTGACTCGACTCCAAAAAATACTGGCAAGCATCCCCGATTCATCACGAAAACTGGTTGTTATCGATGCGATATTCAGCATGTCCGGTGAAGCAGCGGATATCCCTCAAATAATAGCACTTTGTAAAAAGTATAATGCCTACCTCATGGTTGACGAATGCCACTCCATATTCGTTCTGGGTAAAACCGGAGGTGGTATTGCCGAGTATTTTAATATTAAGCCTGATGATATTGATATCACGATGGCAACACTTTCGAAATCCATCCCTGCCGCTGGCGGTTATATTGCCTCTTCAGAAAAGATGATCAATTACCTGCGCCACGAATCCAGGGGGTTTATCTATTCCATTGCTTTGTCAGCGGCTATGGCAGCCACAGCTCTCAGAGGATTGGAAATATTTGAATCAGAAAGACAAACATTGCTGGAGCGACTTAATGACAATACAGAGATTTTTAAGAAAACACTGCGTTCGTCAGGAATTCAGCTGGGCGATTCAGTAACATCTATCATACCCATCCTTGTCGGTGACCCTATGAAGGCGGCTGTCGCTGCAAAAATATGCCACGAACATGACCTCTATATTCATGCAGTGTTCCCGCCTGTTGTTCCGGTTGGCAAAGCAATACTAAGAGCCTCAATCACTGCCAGTCACAAAAAAGAAGATCTCATTATGGCAGGCAAAACCATTGGTGCCATATTAACAGAAGTGGAAAAGATGGAACTACCTAATATTTCTGGATATAATTAGTATCAACTATTGTCAACAAGAGAACAAAATGAGAATACTCCTTTTTGCAATGCCTGGCACTTCAGACACATTGGAAACGGTATGCCGCCTGCCGAATCTGCCCCTTGCCCCCCTTGCTACATCGGTAAAAAAACACGAAAAGAATTTATAAACTACTAATAACCCATCAGGCCACAACAACGAGTGCATACCGGCATCAGTCCATCTCGCTGGAGACTCTTTCGAAACGTCAGGTACTTCTCGGAATTCCACAGCTCTGTGATGGTCTTCTCTTTAATGTTCCCAACAATATAATCGTGATAATCTCGGCACGGTGACATATCACCATTTGAATCAAGCTCTACTGCCTGAAAGATAGAAACACACTCATTAAACCCAAAGGTCTCCTGATGGTCAGTGTAATACCTTTCCAAATCATCACTGCCTGTTATGTCGGGAATAAAAGTCACAGAAGGAGTTGACAAAGACCTGGACAATGACTTCAACTCTTTAATTTGTTCTGCTAAAGTTTCGTATTCATCAGGTTTCCAGCTGCCTATCCACCCTCGGTGCAATTCAGGCTCAAAGCCGAAACGGCCCATAAAATCGGCCTCATGACGTTCTGCCTGTTTTGCATTGATCCACCATGAAGGATAAAAAACAAAAATATCCACATACTTTTTAAAACGATGATAGATATCGACAAGATGATGCATATTTTGTTTAGAAATAACAGTGAGTGAAGCAACAATCGGTAACCCTGGGCGCCCTTTTTTACACTCATAAATGGTTTGCAGACCGTTAAGAATATCATTGAACGCATCCCCTTTTCCTATGGCTGGACGAAGTCCATTATGAATATCACTGTTATGACCGTCTATTGACAACTGTAGGAGATATAAACGACTCTTGATCAACTCTTCGGCCAGCCCGGCAACATCATAACCATTTGAAACAATTGAGGTGGGCATATTCCTCTTGGCAGCACCGTTAAGTACATCGAGAAGTGAACTGTACATGGTGGGCTCTCCGCCCCAAATATAAACATTGGGACGATGCCCATGACGGACAAGATCATCAAACAGTTCAAGATATCTCTCTCCTCCAATTTCCCTGCCTTTAAGCTCTCCAGGCCTACATCCGTGAAGAAAACCGTTATCTCCCCACTGTCCACAAGTATGGCAACGAAGATTGCAAAGATCTGTTATACGAATAGAAAGCTGGTGAATTTTCCTTGCATATCCGCTTTTTTTCCTGGGGTTGAGAAAAGGAAATAATGTTTTCTCAACCTGAATCCTCGCAAGCTTCATTCCAATACGAGGATGCGGCAACAGAATCCTCGCTCCTTTCAGTATCGCATCCAGGGATACTGCCGAACGTCTTCTCTTCGTCATTATTCACACACTATTAATTTTAGGAAAATCATAATACACACACCAGTACCGGCTACCATAGCCATGGCAACACATACGAGGGAACCAAAAAAGCATGGTCTTCGTCCAGAAGTTGCGACAAACTATACATTGATTTTACTTCCGCAACAGTTTTTCTTTGAGAGGACAAGAAAAAACGTGTATCATTACTTACTGATATATCATTCTTACATTTTTCATTCCCAATTATTTTCACATTGAGCATCGGTATTTATTCAGAAAATGACTTCCACAGCAAAAGTTAAAAGCCTATCAATAGTTATTCCTGCGTTAAATGAAGAAAGTGCTATCGGAACAACAATTAGCCGATGTCTTGCTGCCAGAGAAGTTATTAAGCAAAAAGCAGATCTTGATCATGTTGAAATAATTGTTGTAAACGACGGCAGTACAGACCGTACGGCTGAAATCGCTGCATCATTCTCAGAAATCACACTAATTAATTTTGAGGACAATCAGGGATACGGAGCAGCAATCAAACATGGTTTCCAAAAAGGAACTGGTGATATCCTGGGTTTTCTCGATGGTGACGGCACCTGTGATCCAAACTTTTTTGCTCAACTGTGTCATAGCCTTACCAAAGCGCCCGCCGATATTGTTACCGGCTCCCGCATGCATAAAAAGAGTAAAATGCCTCGTATTCGCCGTATTGGCAATTTTTTCTATGCGCAGCTCATGTCCTTTCTCACCGGTTGTAAAGTTAAAGACACGGCAAGCGGAATGCGTGTCATCAGAAAAGAATCCCTACAGTATTTACTTCCATTACCTGATGGGCTCCATTTCACTCCTGCCATGACTTGTCGTGCCCTCCTCAAAGACAATATTACCTTTCAGGAAATAGAAATGCCTTATCATGAGCGCCAGGGGATTTCAAAATTGTGTATCTTTAAAGATGGGCTACGGTTCTTCCTTGCGATAACAGAAATTGCTCTGACCTACCGTCCTCTGAAATTTTTTGGGAGCGCTGGAAGTTTTCTCGTTTTTATCGCCTTACTGTATGGAATGGGCCCTCTCTATTCAAAGATTACCCACAACATCCTTCCCGACAGCAGTATATACCGCCTACTAACGATCAACACCCTTATCATTGCAGGACTAACCCTACTCTCAATCGGTATCGTAGCAGAGCGTATCGCCGCATCACTCAACGGCAACATTCGAAACCATACAAAACTTGAAAAATGTATGCTGAGTATCTTTTCTCTCAAAAAAATGATTTTCGCTGGGCCCATACTGATTGCACTGGGGATTACACTCAACCTAGGGCCTCTTAAAGACTACCTGACAACCCTTAGCATAAGCTACCATTGGGGATATGTTTCCACTGGTGCGCTGCTGGTACTCGCTGGCCTGCAACTCTCAGCCCTTGGCATCTTCGAAAGACTTATTGATACAACTGTCAAAGAGGCACAATACGATAGGAAAAAAAGGTGAAAAAGGTTTCATCCTGGTTTTTCCTGTTATTTGGCCTGGCCATTTGGGTGACTGTCCAAAGTTATTTAATTTACGATCCTCTTTCGCAAAGAGATCAGCTTCCTGAAGTCGATGACAGTCTTGCATACCTCGTAAGAACCCAAGTCATGGAAGAATGTTCTTCGCTAGATTGCAACGCATTGCTGGATCTGAGAACTCAATTCAATGCAATGCCGCAAGGCCCTGACATGCAAAGGCAAAGCGAGATCGCAGGTTTTGCCTTTCCCCTCTATCATCCCCTATTCTCCACAATACTTCTTTCGATAAATCGGATTACCCATGACATCTTTTCCACTTTCAGGATTCTCTGGTTACTGTCTCCTCTTTTCTGGGGAATCGCATTCGCCTGTTTGCTAACCTCTTTATGGGGAAGAACAGCTACTGGACTCACTCTCGGCCTCATGGCCTTTAAGATCTTTCCGGGCCCCGGGCTCCACTATCTGACACCTTCCAACCTTAGCATAATGATCGCCCTGCTTATCTGGGCAAGAATACTTTCTAAAAACGGCTCGGCACCCATTACACTGATAGTGGGTTCCCTTCTCATGTTGGCCATGCATCCCATAGGTATGATCCTGACATTAATCACAATTCTCCTTGCCTTGTTTTTGTCAAAGAAAAAGAAACGGAAACATCTCTATATCATGCTTCTTTTCTCATTTGCGATCGGCACTCCTATCGTATTTTTCACGTCTCTAGCTGATCAATTCCAGGCTTACCTGACAGTTAATCCCATGCCTCTTTTTTCCAGTTTGCCTACTATATTCAGCAATATAGTGAAAAACCTACTTGAAGTAGCAATTCAATTCACACGATATAAAGCATCATTCTTTGGTTCCCTGATTGTTCTCTTCCCTGCAACCCTGCTGGGTTGTTTCTATTTGAGAAACAGTCGACAAAAGAATATGATTATTACCCTTTCCATCTTGTTTCTTTTTCTCCTTGCTTCTCTTTGTCACTCTCATGCTCTCACGCCGAACGCCTCACTCTTTTTTAGACTATTGATTCCATTTGCAGTTATTCTCTTTGGTGCGCTTCCATATTCTATATATATCGTGGCGACAAATGCACTGAACTTTGCCCAAAACAAGACCAATAGGCAAGCAACTGCCCCCTATTTCCCAAAATCTCTTCTCTCGTCTGTTGTGATACTGGCAGTACTCAGTGGGTATGTACTGGAAACAGTTGTGCCAGGCATGATACACATCCAGTCAATGCGAGAACACATGATCAAACGCCAGCCCTTGTCTTTTCATGATAGCCAAGTGCAGCTGTTGCTATCCAAAGCTAACCCTGAAGACAAAATTCTTTATACCAGTACAATGATTATGGCTTCTTACTTTGCTCGCAATTGTCTACAGCTTGGGGCCATTTATTATCACCCAGCCTTTGCTAAATCGGAAACAACATCCATATTATTACAACAAAAAAGCTTACGATTTGCAGTTGCGTACAACCCAACCGTCTATCATCCCAGCTATGCTGGGCTGGATGAAAAGAACAGATGCATCACCTCGCCTGAGTTATCATTCTCTCCCCTCAGCGAGGCAAGAAAGTCAGACCCAATCAGCCTGGAGGGTAGCATCCCAATGAAAAATTTCCACTGGATAGAAATTCTCCCTAACCACTATGATGCAATTAAAGAGATAAAAATTTTCGTTACTAATCCCGGAAAAGAAATCCTCCTGGAACTCATTCAACAGAACGACAACCTCCCTCGGTCAGCAAAATCGTCAACAATTAAACAGACAATTTATGCTGCCTGGAGTGGCTGGATTACCTTTCCACTGAAACACGTAAACCAGGGAGACACCTATCGGTTCCTCCTGCCCGAGGGTGATTCAAAAGCCACCATAGGCGGTATCTCTTTTGACAATGAACATTTCTGGCCATGGCCCCATCAGGCCACCATGATTTTACAAGGAAAAGATACAGAAACGGGTCGTGTCAAATTGAGTTTTGACCCATCCGATTTATTACCTACTGAATTACAAAACAAAGCAGTTACAGTGATTCATGACCAAGGATCTTCGGTTCTATTGGAATTCATACATTGATACTGTGTTGCTCTACTTGTCGATTAGTTCTATTCTCTTTTAATAAATGCCTTATCACCTCGCCTCTGAAAAATAATGCTCACAGTTGACCGGAAAAAAAAGAAAATTCTGTTTGTATTTTACGAGCCGCACAAGAGTGGTATCAGCAGACACATTCATTACCTTCTGGAAGTCTTACAAGATGATTCTTTCGAATTTTGGCTACTCTGCTCTGGCCACGACCAAAAAATACTGCGTTCTTTCCAATATCTTATCCCTACTGACAACATGGTCATGGTTCCCTCAAATCGTTTTTTCTCCCTCAAAGGGCTATTGACAACGAGGAAGATCCTTCTACAGCAAGATATCGACCTGATCCATATCCACAACCTTCAATCCATACTCTGGGGATACGGAGGTGCGCTCTTGGCCAAGTGCAAAAACATTATTTTTACTCCCCACATTGACACAGAATGTGCAGGCCGGGGCCAGTGGTTCTTTCGAAAAATGTGGCGGATATTCAACCCATTCACATCGTCTCTCGTAGCCCTGTCACAAAATCAAAAAGAGTGGCTGTTGCAGTGGAAGATAATTGATGAAAATAAAATTACTGTTATCAACAACCACATTTCCAGAAAAGAATTGCTAAAAAGCTCCTCTTCTCATAATCAAAACGTACTTCCGGCACTTCTCCCTGAAACTATCGCTGATAAATTTGTAGTTACTCAGATAGGACGTCTTGACAGACAGAAAAACCCCTTTTTCCTGATACGATCAGCTCAATTATTGAAGGAACAATTCCCTGACATTCTTTTTGTTCTGGTTGGCGAAGGGCCATTGAGAGCACAGCTTGAAAAAAAGATCGCCACACATAATCTTCAGAAAAATGTTATACTGACTGGTCACCAGGACTGCATAGCCGATCTGTACAAAATCTCAGACGTCATCGCCTGCACTTCACGTTGGGAAGGCATGCCCTATATCCTTTTAGAAGCTGTCTGTTTTAAGAAAGCTGTCATTGCCACAGACATTCCAGGAAATCGTGATCTGCTCATTGATGGCAAAAACAGTTTCCTAGTAAACAATGAGAAAGAATTTGTCAAAAGGCTCATAACACTACGACAATCCCCCGAGTTGAAGATAAAAATGGGAGAGGCAGGATTCCAAATGCACAAACACCTTTTTGACATTTACAACATGAAAGAGCCAATATCTGCCCTCTATAGGATAGGTGACACATAAAATATTTTGATTACCACTCAAGCTCAGCTACCAACGGACACTCTTCCTCTGCTTTAGCTGGCAGCAAGGGTTACAGCGGGACACTGCGGTTCCAAAAAGTTACCAAATAATGAAGCTGAGATTCAGTGGTAATCAAATAAAATATTCAGAGAGATTTCCTGTTTCCCTATAGTATTCACTCCACCCCATTCATAAAATGTTGGCAATGAACTCACTCCCAAAATTTTCCATTATTATACCAGTCTACAATTGTGAACGGACAATCAGGCAATGCCTCAACGCATTGTCTTCTCTCGACTACCCTTCATACGAAATCATCATTGTCGATGATGGGTCAACTGACAGTACTGCCAAAATTTGCCGGTCATACCAGAAGGTCACTCTCATCAGCATCTCAAATGGAGGCCCTTCCAGAGCAAGGAATATAGGAGTAAAAAATGCCACGGGGGAAATTCTTGCCTTCACTGATGGTGACTGCATTGTGCAGAAAAATTGGTTACAAGAGCTAGAGAAAGGTTTTCTATCAAAAGAAATTGCAGGAGTTGGTGGAAATCAGGTCAGTCCCGATGATGAAAGTTCTTTTGGCCAATATATCCAGGCTACTTTCTCAATTCTGGGCTTTGCAACCTCTTACATGAAGTCCCCCTCTCACACAATGCCAACCAGCCATAATCCGAGCTGCAATTCCGCATACAAAAAAGATACCTTTCTTGATGTTGGAGGTTTTGATGTATCCTTATGGCCCGGTGAAGATGTTGACCTGGATTGCCGGATAACCCGACACAAGCATAGCTTGATTCGCTGCCCCAAGGCAGTTGTCCAGCACTATCGGCCACAATCTCTTGCAGCACTTGGGAAAATGATGCAACGTTATGGTGGTTCAGCTTACAAGCTATTTAGAAGGTATGGTTTCTTCAGGCCGCTGCAATATCTACCCTTCGTAACAGCCACAGCCCTGTTAGGGATACTAACGGGACTTATCTTCTATCCATCAATAACTATGCTTTCTTTCCTCTCTTTGCCCCTGCTCTTTTTCCTGTTCTTGCTCAAAGAGGGGTTCTCAAAAACAAGTGCCATTCTCTTCCTGCTATCCCTGCATATTATTATTCACTGGCATCTCGGGTTTGTGAAAGCGGTGGGCTCTGCCGGATCTAACGAATAGACATTAACGGATTATTTCCTTTATTGGTGCCACCAGCCTATGTAACCATCTCAGCCCCGGCTTTGAAGCCAAGGTATAAGCAGTTTCTGTCATGAATTGCCGCACAGGAAAATAAAAAGAGAATTGTTGTTCTTGCCATGGCCGAGGTCTTTGCTGCCACACCTCATCCAGAATATCTGAAAACCAGGGCACATAATCCTCATATGAATAGAAGTTCCGTATTGTTTGATTGGCGTTACGTCCTAACTGTTCCAATCGAATACGCTGTTGATCCAGGCACACAATTTTTTCCTCCATCCCACGAATGTCGCCTACCGGGAAGGTAAAACCATTTTTTCCTTGAGCAATTACGGCGGCGGTACCACTAACATCACTCACAACCGGCACACATCCTTGAGCCATAGATTCCAGCATAGAAACAGACGTTCCCTCATACTCAGATACCAGTACAAAAATATCTGAAGAACGGTAGAAGGATGTCATTTCCCTCGGAGCCACCTGGCCCATAAGTCGTATTCTTTGTCGAACATTCTTCTTTAGTGATCGTATCAAATCTGCCAGATAACTTTGATCACGCCCACTTCCATATATCTGTAACTCAAAATCGACTCCACTTTTACTAAGCATAACGGAAAGTTTCACCAGATCCGAGACACGTTTCTGTCTCTCTGACAGACGTCCGGCATAGATAAGCTTTAGTGGTTGGGAAGACAACGAATATGGGCGAGACAACTTGCCACCCACAGCTACACCACAAGGCCGAACGACAATGTCCCCCTGACGATGAGGAAGAAGCACAGCTAAGTGAGCGGCTATCTCCTGGCTTACCGCAATAAACTTGTGAATAATAGATTCAAATCGAACAAGCCATCCGTAATAATCACTATGGTCTGTATGGGCCATACCAATAACTCGTATGACATCTGCTGATGTTCGAGCCAGGCACGCACAGGCAGCGTATGAGCCAAATGAATAATTGGGTATGATTATGGACGGCAAAGCCTGAGCATAGGATTGAACATATGCATCAATGTCCTTTTTAAAGAGACGCCAGTAATTGGGATGAATTGGGTGTGAACATTCTAAAAGACGTACATCTGGTGGGGAGATATCACTACTCACATATCTATCGACATGTCGAACCAGTGTCGTCTGTCGTCCTGCCAAAGCCAGTCGTTCTGCCAATTCTACAGACCAGGTTGTAACCCCACCCAGATCAAAGCCATTAGGCAAAATGAAACTTGTATTAATATCAGTTTTCAGATGAGTCAACAGCGAACAATTCCTTGTAAATTATCATATTTTTAAATATGTTGTTCCATACGAGTCATACCAATATCCGTTCCCCACCATCCAGTGCTCGATGAAAATTTTATACATCATACATGACTTCCTTCCTAACCATCAGGCCGGCGCAGAGATCTATACCTATCTTCTGGCAAAGGAATTGTCTAAGGAACATGAGGTCTGTATTTTTTTTACCGAAATAACCCCTTTCTGTAAATCATATACTGTAACAAAACGCACAGTAGACGATCTTCAATGTATTGAGGTGTTCAGGCCCCCTGTAACTGATCCGGCTGGAAGCTCCTATAACGATAAAAAGATGGAAGATATCTTCACGGACATCCTGACCGACTACAAGCCTGATATCATTCATTTTCAACACCTTCTCTATCATTCACTCCGTTACCCAGCCATTGCCAGGCAATTGAAGATTCCAATGCTCTTCACCTTACACGATTACTGGCTCACTTGCCCACGCTGGGGACAACGAATCAAAGGAGACATGAGTATCTGCCACACTATTGACCTGCAAGAATGCTCAGGATGTCTCTATGAAAAACCATCAAAAGTAAACATCTTCAGCCCATCCTCTATCTATCAATTCCTGCGATGTCACCTTGCCAGATCAAGCGATCCGGCCATAAGGCTTGACTCTTTAACCAGGCGAAGGGATCAGGCGATTACTCTTTCAAATGAAATCGATCACTTTATTGCCCCTTCCCCTTTTTTACTGAAAGAATTTATCAAGTTCGGGATACCGGAAGACAAAATCCTCTTTTCAGATTATGGCTTTGACAAAAGTGCTTACGCACCTGAAGAAAAACAAAAAAATAGCAAAAGCATTCGCTTTGGTTTTATTGGTACAATAAGCGAACATAAAGGAGTCCATGTTCTGGTTGAAGCCTTCAATACCATTTCAGATAAAAAAGCAGCGCTTTATATTTACGGCGATTTGAACTGGTTCCCAGAATATAGTACTAAGCTACAAAAAACAGCGACGTCTTCAGCTATTTTCTTCAAAGGTGCCATACCCAACAATTCAGTGGCAAGTATCTTGAGGAATATCGATATTCTCGTTGTACCTTCCATCTGGTTTGAAAACTCACCCCTCACAATTCATGAAGCATTTATGGCGGGAGTTCCGGTTATCACATCTGACCTGGGCGGTATGGCAGACCTTGTAACAGACCGAAAAAATGGCCTGCTATTTAAGGTGAATAATTCTGACAGCCTGGCAGGTGCAATGCAGGAGCTCATTGAATCCAAAACTTTGCTCAATCAATTGCGGCAGCAAATACCGACCATCAAATCAATACAGGAAAACGGTGTGGAAATGGAGCAACTCTACCATAAGCTCCTTGAGCAGCAGAATGGTAGCAAAAAGATGGCTCACACGCCATCTGTCAATAATTGATCCAAGTACAAAAGAGCGTCACTTTCTTGATTATATTGCTGACGAGACCACTCATCCACCGCCTGCCAAAACCCTTTACCTTCAGTAGCCGACATGGATCTCCCTTGAATATCTTCTAGGTGACTACTTCCCCCATCGATCTTGGCCGGGAAATCCACTGAACTCATATATTGGCCCAATAAAGAACCTCCGACCATTGCAGCCGCCCCAAAACGGATGAGTCGAACACTGTTCGCGTTCTGATTATTATGGGCAAAATATATACGCAGGAGTTGATTTAGAAAGAAACGATGCCGCCCTTGCAACTCCAAAACAAATAACGATTTACCTGAACTGTTCACATTAGGGGCTCTCTGAAAAAAGATTCCTTTATTAAGGATAGTTCGACACACTTTCCTAAACCAGGTAGGCCCTAACAAGCAACGATAAAAACAGGAACGAAACCATTCCACATCTTTTTCTTCCTCTATTGACTCGTCATGAGCAAGATTCATCTGCTGCCATAGATCATCTGCCTCTGCAATAGCCCAAACACTTCGTTCTTTTTTAGCCAATTCCCGGGTGGAGCTTTCCTGAAACCGTTCTGCTTCTTGAGCAAACCACGTTATAACCAACCGCGCCCTGTGATGACTTATCAACTGAAAAGATTCACCAAAAGTAGCTGACAGAGTTTTCGTATCAACATAGGATCGTTTAAATTCATAGGCAAGAGAACGTTCGTGGGAATGAAACACTTTGGCATTCGGCTGCCAGTAAACCGAAAACCCAGCTGACAACACCCCCATGGCCCAGGCGGTATCCTCCGCATAAGAAACATCAGGAAATGGAATATCTTTCCAGACAGATTTACGAATACAACTGTTTACGTTATCAAACCTTGCGTACCGCCTCTTTTGCTCACCAGACAGTTCCTTCCAGCCATCTGAAGCCACAGGTAACTGTTCGGATTCCTGATCCCAATCATTCTTCCACTCTTGATACCAAAGCTGTTTGCAGCAACGACTAAGTGGAGACGCCTCCGCCCTTGAAACCTGCTGCCCAAAAACTCCAGCAACTCTCTTATTATTCTGTAATGGCGCCACAAGTTTTCCCAGCCATTTCCTGTCCACAGCTACAGCATCCTGCACTGTCAGCACACAGAGTTCGCCCTGCGCAGCAGAAATAGCGAGATTACGGGTAGCACTATGATTAAACGAAGAGGCTGCTATGCGAATAAGTTTAACCGGATAATCAGCGCATACCTGTAATGTTTGATCTGTCGATCCTGAATCAATTACGATAACTTCCAGCTGCAAGGCAATATTCTGAGAATAAATCATTTCAAGGGACTCCCGAAACAACTCGCCCCCATTTTTAGTTGGGATAATTATTGAGATACAGTTCTTCATTTTTTCCAGTCCTAAAAATACAACCCAGTATAGTATACACTCTTTTGCCTACATCTATTAGGACAGTTGGAAATGCAAATACCCATCATTCTGTTATACTTTCCAACAAATCTGTTGGGAACAAAAACTTTTTCTTATGGTTGGGATACATTTTCACAAACGCACCCGAGACACCATCCAAATCATCTCGATAAAAAACCTCACCGCTCCTCTGATACACCAGAACCCGGACATTTTGATCCAAAGTAAATTCAACGTCCAATTTCATATAGTTTGCCCCAACCCCTTTCCCACTCATGAGCTCATCCCTCAGCAGCCCAATTACCTGCTGGTCTTTTTCATGTAAATGAAACTGAGCCGGCTCAGTTGTAATAATATATTTTGACTGAAAAAAACGAAAAGGCAACCCATCTCTCTTGTCTACATGGGCTGTAACTTCAAAAGAGTTGCAAATCGAATACTGTTCAACTGATGCTCTACATCCATTCCTAAGGATATCATCATTAAGAATATAACTACTGGCAAGAACATATATTCCTTCAGTATCACTCGTACTCCTCTCATCAATATATTTTATCACATTTTCAATTTCACCAATATCTTCACGGTTCATTGGAAAGTGCCTCAACTCTGAGAATGCAAAATCAACTTTCTCCAAAGCAGCTGCAATCGAGGGACTGACGACTATGAAAAAATTGAGAGCCAGAAAAGCCAACATGGTGGAAAAAGCCAGTAATGTTAGCATCCTTTTTTTGAAAGATGCAACAAAAACGATCCAAAAATAAGACACAAAAAAGAACATTGAGGGCAGTAAGATATAGTGATGATGGTAACCCATACTTTGAGTATTGGTAAACAAAATCAAACTGAGCCAAAACTGCAAAAATAACACAAAGGCAACGTTGCTATACTTGCTGTCCCTGAGCGAAAAAAAGAATCCAAAACTTGCGCTCACTATAGTCAAAGGACCAAAATAACTAATCAAATATCCGAGGACATCCAGAAACGATGTAGTACGTTTATATCCTGAATAGATATCAGCAAAATTAGTTGTTAACATTTTTATGGCTTGCGGGGTAGCAAGCAGCACAAAGAAAACAAAAGAAGCAGTGCCAAGCATGAACAGTTTGACAAGAGTTGGCAGATAATTCCTGTACGTTGTGCGATGCGCCCGTGCCAGAGTTATTACCTGAACGATTGTGATACTGAGCAGGAAACCTACAACCCAATAGGCATACCAACGTCTAAAAATCACCATCACACAGAGCAGAAGAGCCATAAACAGAATAGAGGAATAGCTTTGCTCGTTGAATGGTTTGCAGAAATAATTCAACAAAACGACAACAGCCAGGATCAGCCCACCAGCACCCAGATAGCCACAAAGAACAGGTACCCACAACTGGGGAGAGAACGCCAAACAGAGTAGTGCTATGGTAAATGCAATTCTGCTATTATTGAATTTACTTTCTGCATTTATTCTTCTTTCGAAGAAGTAAGCAAACAAGATAACGAAAGGGAAAGTAAATACTATGGTGTTCCCTATGACGTAAGCCATTCTAGACTCACCCAGTACCATTCCTGAAGGCAATAATAAACTCACTGGAAGTAGATTGTATTCCTTATATCTTACGGAAGATAAAACCCTTCCGATTGCATCCAAAGAGAATTTTGAAAATGAATCCATTAGTCCCTGATATCTGACCCAATACCCTGAATAATCCCAAAAATAAATGAAGTTTTCTCTGTTTATGAAATCAAATGTGAAAATCAATAAAGCTATACAAATCAATACAGTAAAAAAGATCTCAAACCAAATACCATTGACATATTTTAAGGTAACTTTTTGCATTTCTCCATCCAATCAACTGTTATTCACAGCAAGTTCGCGGTAAGAGATTAAGGAGATGCTCTTTTGATGTAAAACAGCTGCAACATCTTCATCCAGTAATGCATCCAGTTCATCCTGCCAATGGTAACGCCAATGGTTATAAGAAGTTTCAGGATCTTTCAGTCCAGGATGGCACATAAGCTCCCACGTCCCATTTTGCGGTAAACTTTTAAGAATGCGCAACAAGTTCTGTTTATGCAAATTACCACTATGTAAAAAACCAAAAAACCGGTCAGTTCGTAACAGTTCCATATTCCGTCCGAAATAACAGAGGATGTCAAGGAGCAACAGCTGTATAACCCGTGGTAATAATCGCAATTCTTTCAACATAGAAAAACGAAACCTTTCACAAGGATATCGTACAGCAGCAATGTTATACTTTTCCGCCAACCGAACAGTTATACGTCGGATTCCAGGCAACATGTGCAAATGCTGGTGACTGTCCAGATGACTGATCAGTATCCCGGTCTTTAGAACTTTTTGGATTTGCGCATCGAGCTCGCAGTACACTTCTGCCAGTGAAATTTGCCCACTGGAATATTTTTGAACAAACTGTCTGGCACCAGTATGAAAGGTTCCTTCTTCATTGACTAAACTTGTTATTGCATCTCGATGAAGAACCGATCTTTCCCCAACAAGGGTTAAGTGAATACCAATATCCAATGCCGGCACAGCCTGGCAAATATTAACAGCCTCCCCAAACGCTGCACCTGTCGCAAGAATTGACGTCGATGTCAGACTTCCTTCCAGATACGCTTTCAGAATTCCTGCGTTAACTTTCTCAGATAATCCAAAATCATCAGCATGAATAATCAGTCAGCCCATGGTAGAAATAGTGTCATTGTTTTCTCTCAAATCCAAACTGTTCTGGGTAAGGCGATCTTGGAGTGGAATCAGTTTCCATTCCGGTTTTTTCCCAGATGAGATACCGGGGCCTCTGCATTACTTCAATCAAGATGCGCCCAATATATTCTCCGATTAAGCCAACAAGTATAAATAAAACTCCCAACAGGAAAGAGAGTATGGCAACCGAAGAAGCCCATCCGGGAATGGCCGATCCTGACACGAATTTGGCATAAAAAGCATATACAATACCAGAAAAAGCGACACCACTCGTCAAAAGGCCAAGCAATGTTGCAACCCGTAGCGGAATGATTGAGAAAGAACTTATACCATCCCATCCAAAGCGCAGCATTTTGATAAATGAATAGTGGCTAACCCCACTGAATCGGTTTGCTGATTGAAATTCGACTGTTGCACTTGGATACCCCACCCATTGAACAATCCCACGTAAAAACAAACCCGCTTCTCGAAATTGTAATATTCGATCTAAAACTTCACGATCCAACAAACGAAAATCAGCCATTCCAGGTTCAATCTGCACACCACTGCAAAAAGAAAAAAACCTGTAAAACAGTCTGGAAGTTATTTTCTTAAACGTTGAGAAATCATCGGGATCTGAACGAACTGTGTGAACAATCTTGTTTCCCTCTTGCCACAGTTTGACGAATTCTGAGATCAGTTGAGGAGGATGTTGTAAATCTGCATCCATTGAGATGACAGCCTTACCCTTTGCGTGGGATAATCCAGCAAAGAGTGCGTATTGATGACCAAAATTGCGAGACAGCCGAATCCCTTTGACATGACTATCCTTTTCATGGAGAGCCAATATCTCCTGCCAGCCAGCATCAGTGCTTCCATCATCAACAAAGATTACTTCCCATGACATTCCCAGATTAGAGAGTACATCGTTAAGTTCCACGTACAACTGATTAATATTAGTACACTCATTGTAAGCAGGGATAACAACCGAGAGTTCGGGTTCATGTTCAGAAATATGTTCACATGTAATTAGCTGTCCTAAATGCACAAAAGAGATGGAGACAGATGATCATTCCACAGATTAAACCACCTGCTACTTTTTTTTGGGCTTCCGACAAAACCCCACAGAATTGCAAGTCCCAATAATAACTACAAAACTGCAAGATAAAAGTCAATTTTTTTACAACCGAGCAATCGCTGACAAATAATTACTGTCACTACTTATGTTCACAACACCATTCCGTACACCAGTCATCGACGTGTCATCACAATCTAAGCCCATCACAATTTACAAAGGCAGGTAAACAAACTCAGGTTTGACGAAGATATGGCCATCTCATGTTACTCTAACAACAGCATATCATTTTGATTTTTTCTACTTAAGACAAGCATTACCACGAGAAGAGCGTTATGATACTTGAATCTAATGACATAATATTTTAATTATCTCGCTCCACAAATAATGAGACCCACCGACCTCCTCCGAATCAGCAGCAGACAGGTATTACGCCAATATCGCAAAAATATCGGTGTGATAATAACTATAATCATGGGAACAGCCGGCTTAATTATTATGCTGACCATGGGCAAGTCAATCGAAGAGAACATCAGTAATGACCTTGAAATTATAGGAAATGCAACCCGTCTCAGAATCATTTTCAAACATATTTCAACAACTCGTCACCCTATTGACAAACGAGAATTCAAATTAAAAACCATTGATGGGATAAAAGCCATCCGGGGAGTCGATCAAGTCAGTGGTACTGTCGTAAAAAATGGGTATGTCAAACTCACTTATAAAAACAATATAAGTCACTTTCAAATGCTGGGTGTTGACGAGTCATTCTGGAAGGTACATGGGTCATCTGCACAATGGGGAACCTTACTTTCCACAAAAGACCTGCAACAACATCGAACAGTATGTGTACTCGGCCAAAGAGCGGCCCAGGAGATCTTCAACAATCTTGACCCAACAGGCAAGTTTATCACCATCGACAACACTCTTTTTCAAGTTGCAGGAGTCCTTGACACCATAAGCATGCCGGATAAAGCCCGCTATATATTCCTGCCGGCAACTACTGCCCGGGACAGAATCAACTCTGTAACGCCAGTTAACAAACTCTATATCCGTTGTCACTCATGGGATGATGTCGAACATGTCATGGCTGAGATACCTGCCGTGGTAAAAACGTATCAACCAGACGATGCCATAGAAATGTTTCTCCCTGAAGAAATTTTAGCGAGAGTTAAAGCTATTTCTTTTGGTGTCAAAATGGTTGTCAAACTTGCTCTTATTGCCACCTTTGTGCTTGGTGGAATAGGTATATGGAATATCATGATGATGGCAGTTCGTTCAAGGACACGTGAAATCGGCTTAAAAAAAGCAATTGGAGCCGAAGACTATGACATTCTCTTTCAGTTTCTTACAGAATCTCTTATGTTGAGTATTAGTGCAACGTTAATAGGATTTCTTTTAGGCTGGATGGGAGTCACATTTACTGCTTCAATCCTCCAGAACCAACCACCAAAAGATCTCTTCTGGCTCAGCACGGCTATTGGATTTTCTTTTTCTCTTATGCTCGGCATTGTAGCTGGCCTTGCTCCTGCCATTAAAGCAAGCAAAATGGAAGTGGTAACAGCTCTCAGATATGAGTAGACCAAATGAAACAGAGCCTTTGCTCAGACTTAAAGGAATAAGCAAGTCTTATCAGACAACTGAAGAACACGTGTCTGTCCTTCAAAAAATTGACCTGTCTGTGTCAACAAATGAGATGGTTGCCATTATGGGGCCTTCTGGATCGGGGAAGTCAACGCTTCTGTTCATTCTCGGATTATTCCTCTCTCCCAGCGCAGGAGAATACATTATTAACGGTGAGAATGTCCTCAAGCTCACTCGTAGCCGACAAGCAGAGTTTCGTAGAAAACGCATTGGATTTATTTTTCAAGGAGCTGATATGTTTGAGCATTCAACGGTATATGAAAACATTGAATATCCTCTTATCTATGCTAAAAGCAAACCGTCATCACGAGCACAAAGAATTCATCAGGTACTTGAACAGGTCAAGCTCACCCACCGCATGCACCACTCGTCCAACAAACTATCGGGTGGAGAAAGACAGAGAGTTGCGATAGCCAGAGCAATGGTCAATCAACCCGCAGTGATTTTAGCCGATGAGCCAACCGGACAACTTGATCTTGATAACTCACAACAAATCATGAAATATTTCAGATCCATTGCATCGACGACCGACACTGCCATGATCATAGTCACTCATGATCAAAATATTGCTAAAGAATGTGATCAGGCCTTACACATAGAAAATGGACAACTACTGTCAGAAAAGTAGCTAAACAACACCTTTCCAGGATAACTATATATTTTTTTAATCAGATGATTCGTCAACATTTATCATACATTCTGCTCCTTATCCTCTGTCCTTACTTACTCCTGCACCCAACCATCGGCCAAGCAGAAGCTATAATAATAGAACATGACAATTCTATCCCCGAGAGAATTACCGATTTCAAGACATGTGCGTTAACAAGCCTGCAAAGAACACCACAACTGCAAAGAAGTAAAATGGAAATAGAGATCCGACATCTTGATGAAGATGACAGTCGTTGGTCCTTTGCCCCCGACCTGACGTTCTCCAGCTATTATTATTTTTCAGAAAACGAGACAACCCTTTCTTTCCAGGCTGCTAATTACAGGCCATGGGAACCTTACTACACACTACAGGCCAGGAGGCTAATCACCCGTATCGTAATGCTCAAGCATCTTCAGGCAACTGCACAATCCTTGCACAAACTAGCTGATATATTCCTGCAACTTCTTGTAACTGTACAAAATGAGGAGCATTACAAACAGATAGTAGATCTTGCCAAAAAACAGACTCGATATGCCAGCCAACTGAAAGAACGCGGAACAACAACAGCCCTTAAGCTGGAATTTGAAGAGCAAAAACTTGCTCTTCATACTGCCGAATATGAAGGGAATAATATCAAGCAAGAAGCACTACTAAATACTCTGTGTATCACCATGGATTTACCAGACCCAAAAATATTTTCCTTAAATAACTCGCAAACGCTCAAGCAAATCATTGGCTCCTCAGACATATCCAAACTTCAAAAACTTTTTAAAACAGAAGATTCAATAAATCTCCAAATCATACGAATTAAAGAAAACTTACAAAAAAAGAAAATCACCCTTGCCTACTCCAAATTCTTACCCGATTTCTCATTGGGTTTTCGAAGTCCTGACGTGTTAAATGTGAGCGTGGATTCAGACAAAGAGTACTTCTTTTATACCGGTATGAGCCTGACTTTGTGGGACGGGAAAAGACGTTCTCGAGATATTACACGACAAAAAATGCTTCTTCGACAAATGCATTTTGAAAATAGAGAAATCGAAAACAACAATTCTTTAGAATGGTTACAGGCCACCCAACAATACGCTTTCGCCAAATCCGACTACACGGTGGCTCAATCAACTGAAAAACTCAACCGTATACGCATGAAAAAACTGAAATTTGACTACGCCAATGGAACTATCAAACTCCCTGCACTTCTCAACTACCAAATTGCACTACACAGAGATGAGCTACACACAATCCAAAAGGATTTTGCTTTCAATACGGCCAAACTGAAACTTCGGCATCTCTCAGGTCAACTTCTAAAAGATACGTTTAACATTTCTTTAGCAGAAACCCCTTATGAATAACTCGATAGCTCTTACCTGTTCTCTCATTATTTCTTTATTCTTTTTCCCCCCTCCATTTGCGGAAGCTACTGAGAAGTTGGAACTTGAGGAAAACAATTCTGTTATAATTTTTGAAGGCAAACTTTCCTGTCCACTCAGCAGACCTATCCTTATGCCCTTTACCGGCATTTTCACAGATATCAACATAACTCCAGGACAGTTCGTTAAAAAAGGCACAATAGTTGCACAATATGACTTGGATGAGAATACAGCTATTCAACTTGGAAGAGAGATTCTTTTTGGTGAACTTGACGATCTGAGACGTTCCCAAGAGACAGAAAAACAGACAATTATCGAACTTGAGAGAAAAGAGGCTGAACTTTTGGGATTAACGGCAGAAGAATTGGCACCAGAATACCTGTTAGACAGAGTGCAGACGAAGCTGAGATTGACCAGAGAATATTTATCAATCCTTGATAAAAGAGCCGCCTCTTCAAGAATTTTTTCCCAAAGAACACTCAACCGCATCAGAGAACTTATTGGAGACAGCTCCCTTATCTCAGGGCAAATCCCCGCCACAGCTAGACTGACGGCTCCCATACCTGGTGTAATCCTCTCACTGCACCCTCAGCTCAGGAAAAACAGTCTCCTCTCTGAAGGAACAGTCATTACCACAATTGGCACTGTGAATACCTTGCTGATACAATCTCTTATTTATGAAAGAGATGTGGTTCACCTAAACCCCGGTGACACAGTAACCTTTTTCCCGGATTCTCTTCCTGAAAGAAGCTTTCCAGCCACAATTACATCAATTAACTGGATACCAGCAACTCCCGCCCCAGACCTACCCTCCTACTATCAGGTCGAGATGACGGTTGCAAATGACAATTTTTCACTAAGGCCTGGGTTTAAGGGGCGAATAGAACACAACCCACAGGAATAACAAAATGAAGCCCTTACATAAAAAAATGATTCGCCTGGCAATTCAACGCCCGCGAATCATACAAACACTATTACGCTTGGCTTATCGGCAAAAGATCGGTGCCGGCTTTGACCGTTGGAGAAGAAATGGTAAAAGTAGCATGCCATGTGAGGTGAAAATCCACCTGACCAGGCGATGCAACTTAAGCTGCACAATGTGCAATCAACACCGACATTCAAAAGACACTGACCAACACATTCCATGGTGTAATCCAGACAATGAACTGCCCATTGATGTCTGGAAGAATTTTCTGGATCAGATGGCTTCTTGGAGTAGCACAGGATACCGGCCATGGCTCGACATATCAGGTGGTGAGCCAACGATATATCCCCACTTCAAGGAATTCATCAACCATGCCCGAAAACACAAATTTTTTATCAACCTTCTAACTAATGGTACGACTCTTGAAAAAAATGTTTCTTTTCTAATTGACCAGGCAGTAGACGCTGTCACTATCTCCATTGATGGGCCTGAAAAACATCATGATAGCATCCGAGGTATGCAGGGACTTTTCAAAAGAGTAGAGAAGGGAATTCAAGCCCTGAGAGAGGAACGAGAACAGAGAAATAGCCTAACCCCTATCATCAGCTTAACCTGTACAATCTCCCAGGCAAATCTGGCAGTACAGGAACAAATGATTCCCATTGCTGAGGAACTCGGAGTTGACAGCATAGTCTTCAACAATACCACTTTTCAGTCACAGGAGACCGTCACTTCTCACAACCGTATACTCAATAAAGAATTGGCAGAACGAGAGAATCTGCAAATTATCTTACCGTCAATCCCAGAAGGTGGTTACTATAAGAGCGAGATACGAAAGGACGATTTACCGAATCTGGTGCAGTCAATCAATACTCTTAACGCCATGGAAAAAAAGTCTCCTCTTCGCGTGGCTTTTGCACCCTTCAGTATGAAAAGCAGCCTGCTTAAACCATATTACCTGGACATGTCTTACCCCTTTCCCAACATTTGCGACTTTCTATGGAAAAGTATACGAATCCATCCTGATGGAACGGTTTCACCATGCCTTGGATTTATGGCTGGTAATATTCGCAATAAGACAGTGAAAGAGATATGGAATGGAGCCGCTTACTGTAAATTTCGCTCCCTTGTCGCCAAAAAGATCTTTCCAGGTTGTGTCAGATGTTGCCAACGTCGCTACACTGAAAAGGTAAAGTTAGGCATCAGCAATCAAGATTAACCACACTCCTGAAAGACATTCTACCCTCCAAAATGGCAACAACCAACTTGAACAATTCCCTGCAAACAGTCGCTCTCCGCTCAGCAGCACTTGTGGGTAGCAAAACAGTTCAGGACGGACTACTTTCCCTACTCCTTATCTGGCTTGCCCGCAGCAATCAGGCGGACTACGGATTGATTGTTCTAGGATCAAGTGTTGCTATGCTGCTCAGGGCTTTGCAAAGTATGGGCCTGGATCAATACACTCTACGGGAGTTTTCTTCATCTCAATCTAATACCGGATCTTTATTGCGGCAGATGATTAAAATTAAAGCCCTCATTGCCGGAGGAGCGATTTTCATTTTTCTCATTTTTTCTTTCTTTTTTGCAAAATGGCCCTTCCATCAAACCGCCATCATTCTCATCCTACTTTCAGGCCAGTGTTTTGAGGGATTAGCGGACACGTTCTTCAACCTTTTCCGGGCAGAAGGACAAAGCATTAACGAAAGTCTCTGTAGAACCGGGCCCAACCTTATCGCATCTGCTTATGGTGCCGGATGTCTTTATTTTCATTTAGATATTCTCTTTTTTTCACTTCTGTTCCTTCTCAGCGGCACGTTAAAGCTCGGCACAGCGATATTTGGAGCCACCAGATTATGTGATTGTCCCCTTCAGGACAACACCCCTTTCTCCTTCGGCAAAGGAGACCTCACCTCGTTGGCCCTCGTTGCCACGATCAGTTTTTTTGGCATATTCTACAACGAAATCCAAATATTCTGGCTTAAACAATATCATTCATTTATTGATGTTGCGGTCTACAGGGTCGCCTATGACGTTACGACATTTGTCTGTGGTGCTGTTGCTCAACTCATCATAGGTGCCATTCTTTTCCCATTACTTACCAGTACTTTTACCCACAAGGATAAAAATAAATTCCAGGACATGGTTCGATCATATTTTAGAAAAATCGTTACTATCGGGAGTGGAATAGCAGCCGTCCTAGCTGTTTTTGGAGGCAAGCTTCTACTGCTTGTATATGGAAACCAATACCTGGAAGCAGAATCTTTAGCCCCACTCTTTGGTATCGCTGCGTTCTTCTCTTTTATAAACAATTTCAGTATATATGTTATGCTCTCAATGCGGCAGGAGAAACTGTTAGCCCTCTGTCTGTTAGCCCCAATAACCATCAGTGTCTTGTCAGGGCCACTCCTTATCAGCAGCGTCGGGCCGACAGGAGCTGTTATTTCTCTCTTGCTTTGCAGGGTCACCCTGTCGATGATTATTATAACTATCCTGCAAAAGAAGATTCAGCTTTTAAAAGTAGCAGAATACAAAAACGTTATATTGTACTGGGTTGCAGCAACAACTCTTTTTATTTTACTCTTACAGATCAATTATTATTTATCGAGTTGCCTGGCTTTTTCATTTTACTTTGTTATGATTTGGCATGACCAAAAACAGCACAGACGAAAGTTAAACTCCGCTGGTAACCCATAGTTCTTCTTTTCATTACTGAGTTCCGTCGGGAGCATTCTTTAACAAAATTGTTTCCGTCAACTGAACACATTGTTCTAATTTATGGTGTTTTACCACCCTGTTTCTGGCTTGTATTGCCATATCGTCCCTTAAGTTATTGTCACGGAGTAAACGAATAGATAACTCAGCCATGGCCTTAGAGTCACCGGTTGGCACCAGATACCCATTCACCCCATGTTCAATCAATTCAGGAATACCACTTGTACGAGTGGCAACTACAGGCAATCCACAGGCCATGGCTTCAATCAGTATATTAGGCGACCCTTCGTAAAGGGAAGGAAGTAGAAAAATACTGGCTTGCTGCATATACTTTTTGATATCCACTGTTCCACTGATCAGGGAAACATGCTTCTCAAAAGAATGACGTTTGATAAATTGATCCAGCTGAACACGTAAAGCTCCGTTTCCTACTATCAACAATCTCGCATCCGGCATAACCTGATGAATCAGATAAAACGCTTCAAGCAGCATCATCGGATCTTTCTGTTTTACAAGCCGTCCTGCATACAGAATTGTTGGTGAAGTGAAGACTTGTGTGGAATCAGGGGTGAAAAAGCCGGTGTCCACACCATTGGCAACCACCGAAATTCGATTCTCTTGTACTCCGTGTTTCTTCACAAGCTTTTCTCGTATTGCTTCAGCATTACAAATAATATGAGTGGATAAGGGCCAGAGTAATCGTTCATACTGGTTTGCAAATAAATTCCGATAACTGGAAATTATCACCGGCACTCTCAAAAGTGCTCCAAAAATTCTTGCCCAGATATTGGGGACGACAGTCAAAGGATAGAGGAAGGTAGGTTTATTTCGCAGAAGAGCACAGAAGAAGCGATACAGGGCAAATGGTGTAACCCAACTGTTTCTTGAGAACCACCTTACCGGAGTTCCTGTCTGTTCAACCAGCGGAGCCATATCCATTCCTCCTCGAAGTACCCAGAGTTCCGGATCGAACAAACTCCTGTCCATATGTTTCAGGAGGTTTACGGCATAGCGCTGAGTACCGCCAAACTCTAAATCTTGCAAAACAATTACAAGTTTATATGGGGGAGAGATGTTACTCATGGAGCAAATAAAACCATCCTCAATAATCCATCAATTCGACAGATAAGTATTATAGAGAGCAAGCACCCTTTTATGATTTTTCTCTGCATTAAATAATTCTGACACTTTCTGATTCCCCATCTCAGCCATATCCCACGCTTTTTGTTTTTCAGTGATAAGCAGGGTTACTGCATCAGCAATGGCTGAAGGATCTTTTTCCGGAACCAGAATCCCTGAGACACCATTTTCAATGAGTTCAAGAATACCGGAAACAGGAGTACTGATAACTGGGACATGATGGGTCAATGCTTCCAGCAAAACAGTTGGGATACCATCTCGGTCTCCAGAAGAATGAACAATACATGGCATAATGAAGATTTCAGCTTCCCGAAAAAAAATCGGCATTTTTTCATATGGTTGAAAACCATGAAACGTAACAATCGATTCAAGTTGCAGAGACTTGCAGAGCCGTTTCAATTGTTTGAGATATGGCCCGTCACCAACTATACTCAAGTGGAAATCAATCTTCTTAGTTTGCAATACCCCGCAAGCCTGTAAAAGAAATTCGTAGCCTTTTTTCCCAACCAGCCGCCCAACAGCAAGCAATTTATATGGCCGCTCCATGGAGACAGATCTGGTATTTATCGAGCTCATTGGAACACCATTGTAAGTAAGCTCGAATTTATCAATAGAACAAGCGGTTAGATTTTGTAAATAATTGATATTGTATTGCGTTTCACTTCTAATAAATAAGGCGTCTTTTGTTTTTTCATGAATAAGACTGTCGGGAGGATAAATATCCCAGGCACGCATGGTGAAGCTAAAAGGAATATTCGTCAACTGAGAGGCGAGCCAGGCTGCAGTTGCACAACCACAGGCCCAAGGAGCATGAATATGTTGAATCTGATCTTTTTCAAACCGATATGCCAGGTAGAAAGAACAGAAACAAGCCCACGCATTCTCTGCCGTTTTCTCAACCCCTTTCCATCTCCTGAACACTATCCGAGCAATAAGTTTTGTTGTCTTACCGGGCGATCTCAAAAACCAATAAATAACAAACAGTGGCAAAAAGAAAAAACTTCTCCACCCCAACCGGAAGATAGACCCTTCATATGCCTGCATATCACTGGACAGGTTCTTTTCTAATCTTCCATACAAAGTGTAGACAGATATCGGCAACCCAAGCCCCAGCAGATTCTTTACCTCACTGAAAACAAAAGTCTCTGAGGGCTTTGGAAACCAGAGTAGAATATAGGCAGTGTTAAGCAACTTATTATCAGACAAAAACAAATCTCCAGCAAATGGGTGACACGTTACAGCTTACAGTATCAACTTCTCGCCTCTAAGCAGCCCACAAAGGGTGAAACAATTCCTAAATCAACAATTTTCTTTCTAAAAAAATCGTATGGTATAGTATATAGTATGTAGGAAATCTGTAAAGACTCAAATTACTTATAGAATCCAACCGCAATCAACCCCGATTGATCCTTTCAGGAGTTGCCCCATGAATGTTCTGCTCGTTTATCCCAAATTACCCTTTTCGTTTTGGAGTGCTCCCGAGACAATTCGATTCAATGCAGCAACAGCCTTATTTGCTCCCCTTGGGCCAATCACCCTGGCTGCCCTTCTGCCAACAGACTGGAATATAAAATTTATTGACTATAATATCAGCGAATTAACCGAAAAAGACTGGCATTGGCTTGATGCTCTCATGATATCAGGCATGATTGTCCAAAAAGAAGGTTTCCACACACTCATCAAGGAGGCAAAAAAAAGATCTAAACTCACTATTGCAGGAGGCCCGTACCCAACACTCATGCCTGACGAACTCATAGAGGCAGGCTGTGATTACGTAATCTGTGGAGAAGCTGAAAATGCAATTCAATCGCTTCTTACTGCTCTCCATTCCGGCAAATCTGGACAAATCATCACAAGTACCGAAAAGCCAGATCTAAGTTGTACACCAATTCCTCGCTACGACCTTATCAACTTAAACCACTATCTCTTCTTTTTGGTGCAAACCACACGTGGCTGTCCTTTCAGTTGTGAATTCTGTGACATTGCTGGCCTGTACGGCAAGGTACCCCGTGTCAAAAAGCCATCTCAGGTCATAGCAGAAATTGAACACCTGTATCAACTTGGTGCCCGAGGAACTATTTTGTTTGCAGACGACAACTTTATCGCCAAGAAAACGAATGCAAAGGCCATTTGCCGTGAACTGATCGTGTGGAACAAAAAACGTCAGCAACCTTTCGGTTTTATGACCCAGGCCTCAGTGAATCTAGGACAGGATCTGGAAATGATAGACTTAATGACCGCAGCAAATTTTGGAGAAATATTTATTGGCATTGAATCTCCAGACGAAGACATACTGACGGCACATCAAAAACATCACAACGTCTCCAACCCTCTATTTGAATCCATCGAAAATATAAGAAATAATGGACTCTCAATTATCGGTAGTTTTATCATCGGATTCGACAACGAGAAGCAGGGTGCCGGACAACGAATTTGCGACTTTATTGATCAGACTCATATCCCGACCGTCATGCTTAATATACTCACAGCACCTCCAGGCACACAGCTCAGCAAACGGCTTAAAGAGGAGGGTCGTTTATTTGATAGGGTCATTAAGCTACATTCTGGTGAGACAACCTTTAGTTTGCCCAACTTTACTCCAAGCCGACCATTAGAAGAAATAATAGAGGAATATATTACCATGTGGGAGTACCTCTATCACCCTGCCCGATTCCTGGAAAGGACTTATAAATTCTGTCTCGCCGTACGTCCGACACGAAAAGCAATGGCTACTGACAACGACACTCAGCCTTCTGAAAAACTTGCTGAAACTGCGGGACCACCATTCAGAAAAAGTTTTTATGACTTTCTTGCCTTCCTTCATCATGTATGGGGGCACGGTATAGTCGCTCCACACAGAGTTCAATTCTGGAAACAATTGTATGGTATGTGGAAAAAAAACCCAAGCCGTCTAAAAAAATATCTTATTCATTGTATCAGTGGAGAATCATACTTGCTGATTAGTAAAACAATTCGATACGATGTTAATCGTCTACTGGAGGGGCAGCATAAAGAAAGATAAGAGCGCCCTAACGTCACCCCGGTAACTGTCGTAACAAGATATGCGCAAACTCCTCGACAGGTTCAAAGGGAATAAGATCCTGAACCCGCTCTGCCGCGAGCTCTCCCATGCTTTTCCACCGGCCTCTTTCTTGCCAGGCCCTCTCTAAAGCATCATCCAAAAACTCTGGATGGGCAGCTTTTGCAACAAAACCGGTTTCACCGTCTTGCAGACATTCCTTCATCCCTGCAACTCCCGTTACAACGGCGGAACGACCACAAGACATGGCCTCAATCAATGTTAACGGTAAACCTTCCATTCGAGAACTCATAACCAACAGATGATTTCTCGACCATAGCTCTTCAATATTGGTTGAATACCCTTTGAAATGAACATTCTTCAAGCCCATATATTGACTATAATATTGCAGGGATTTACTGTGGTCACCCGATCCGTAAAGATTGAGATGTAAAGGACGTTGCTTCCATTTTTCCTGTGCCAATACCTCAAACAGGATATCGTGCCCTTTATGGATTGGTACCAATAAAGCCGGTAATGCAAGATGATATCCTTCATTGATTTCGGGATAGGGGAGGATGGTTCTTGAGACAGAAATCGGGTTTCTAACAATGGCGGAATTTTCAATATCCATCCCTAGCTGCCTACAAACCATATCTCTGTTCCCGTTTGAAACGAAGAAATTTGCACATGCATGTTTATACCCGGCCCGATACAGATCGACCTCACCATTACCTGGCCATTGCAACTCAGAAGCCAAATGAATAAGATTAATATAGGGGAGACCCAACTCATAAGCAATCTGCATCCAGTCGTTTCCCTCAAAACTCTTACCCATGGAATGTAATATGAGATCTGGAGCAATTTTTTGTATTAATCTTTTCTTCTGTTTTTCGACCGTTCTACAAAATTTAGCTCGCACATACGTAGCAGGGGTGGTGGCGGGCATGGGTAAATCATGAATCTGGGCACCCGCAGTGGCAATCTCTTGAATATGCCTTGGAATACGCGGCCATTTTCTTGCGATCACGGCAACATCAACATCTACTATCTTTGTTTTTAGAAAAACAGCGGTCTTGTACCAAAGGAGTTCACTACCACCCCATGGCGTATGAATATTGGATGAAATAAAAAGAATACGTTTCATACTGGTATCTACAAAAAAATCCGTTTAGTATTAGTAAAAACAACACCTACAAACCGACAAAAACTTCTCTCTAAATGATGCGAAACCAAAAAAACAACTTCCTTAACTACATATACTGCCTTATTATTTTTGTTCTGAGCACTGGGTTTGGACTTTACATGTGGAACAAAATCCTTCTTCCGTTCCATAACCCAGACAATATCATTGGTCCGCTCAGTCTAGCAGGCTTAAACCCCAATAATGACATAGTACGTTTTGTTCTTTTTGTTACCGTCCCATCTGGAGCAATATGCCTAAGCTGGCTTCTGAGCAGCAAAAAGATGTCCGTTAGGACAACATACAACCAGAGAAAACGACAAAGAATCAAAGGCATTTCCTGGCTCATTATCTTTGCAAGTCTGCTTCTCTCCCTTGGCACTCCAACGTACCATGCAAGTGGACCATTTGATTCATTTCACGAAGGCGAAACACTTGGTTCGGCCATGTCTCTTATGGAGGGAAAAGTTCCTTATAGGGATGTCGTATTTTCCCATGGTGTGTTCCATGATCCACTTCGTTCCATTATTGCCATGAAACTTTTTGGGAAATCAATCGGTGCAACCAGAGCTATTACTTCTTTCCTTAAAGTACTTTCTTTTGTATGTTTTGCTTTACTCATTCTTCGTCTTTTTGAGCACAAAGAGACATGGGCGCTACTAAGCTTTTTTATCCTTTTTCTTCTTATCCCTGAAGAAACATTCATCATCTTACCAAGGGATATCATAAGCTTTTCCTACCTGATCCTTCTTACCCTTGTCCCAGGCTTATCGAAGCAACAATATTCACCAACCAGGGTCTCTCTCTTAAGTTTTCTGCTGGCATTTATTCCAGTCGTAGCGTTTGGTATTA
The DNA here is from genome assembly GCA_022712895.1 of Desulfocapsa sp. Classification (GTDB taxonomy): domain Bacteria; phylum Desulfobacterota; class Desulfobulbia; order Desulfobulbales; family Desulfocapsaceae; genus Desulfocapsa. Next base: position 38,036 of record JAFLJS010000021.1, on the reverse strand, counting down.
CAATCGACCGGGCCTTTTACATAACAGCACTCTACATGCTGCTTTTCCCCATCCTTTTCCTTGTTTTCTTCAGAAAAGCCCCGTTGAGGGCTCTCTTTATTCGATTTTCACTCTTGGGAATTGTATCCGGAACAATCACACTGACCATATTGCTCCAAGGGGCTGTAACTGATTTTGCACAATTTGTTTTTATTCATATTCCGAAAACAAAAGAATTTGCCGATGGTCTCCCTTTTCCGGTATTTATGCCCCGATATCTTACGATGCTCCTCCTGATCAGTGGTATCGGCTACTGGTTGACAGTCCGCTGCCTCAGTATACTCTCAGTAAAAAGACAGTACCTATTACATTTTCTTATTTTTTGTAAAAAGAATTTCAATGTAATAGCTCTTTTCCTCATGGCAATATTCTGTTTCAGAAACGGTCTTGGCCGATCAGATGATGAACACCTTGCATACAGTTCTCTTTTTCCAATTCTTGCTTTCCTGTATATAGCGATTCTCTATTACATTGATAAACACACCAACACATTAGCCTACAAATGCATTACATTTCTTCTTGTTGGGGCGATCTCTGTATACTCGATAAGTATGTTAAACAACGCTTTTTCCAAAAAATGTCTAACAGACAATTTCCCTATTCATGCTGAGGACAGTACATTCATCTCGACAGAATACAAGGAAGTCATCTCGTTCCTCACAACAAATCTTGGAGAAAACGAAAAGTTTCTCACACTTACCAATGAAGCTTCATGGTATTATTTTATTGATCAGGCCAGCCCTACACGATTTCCACTGGTCTGGTTTGCTCTGTCACATACGAACCAGTATGCATTCATCAAAAGCATCAAACAGCAGAACATACGTTTTATCCTCTATAAAAATAAACACTGGGCAAACGATATAGATGGCATTAGCAATAAAGAGCGTTTACCACTTCTCTTTGATTATGTTTCACAAAATTATCATCCTAAGGTGAACATAAATGGCAATGAGATATGGGAAAAAAATATCATTACACAATGATCTCAATAACAGTCATGGGAATACCGACCAGACTATTAATTACCGAGCTTGCATGAGATTTAAAGATAAGGGCATCATGGAGCCAATGTTGCGTTAGATGCACATCTTGTGTTCCCACAGCAATTGCAGGTGAAATACTGTACTCGCCTACGGGAAGCACTGGCATACGAAAACTAAACCGAGCCTGGAAAGATTGCCCTTCCATTATTTCCACTGTATCATTTTCATAAGTCAAAAAGGTGTTGTCTCCAAACAGATATTGCCCTAAACGATCTTTTACATAAAATCCAATAATTGGATTGTCAAGCGTGGTGTGGGCCTCACAAGCAATACAAAGGCTCACCTTTTCCCCTCCCACAACCCAACTGAGGACGCAATCCGTTTCATCGGTCATGGTAATATTAACAATACTGGCCGTTCGTTGACCAAACGATAGAGAATCAGGCTGAAATTGAAATAATTCCATATCATTTCTCAGATTTGTCCTGTTTATAAAATCCTGGCGCATGTCTCTTGTCTGCCTTTGCCGTTCGGAACGTTCTCGGTTTGCATCCCCCGCAGACGGCTGACGGTTCATCTGTTCTTCAGAAATGTTTTGAGACTTCATCACCTGCATTTCCAGGTATGCCTCAGATACTCGTTTCGGACTACCCTGCATTTTTATTTTCCCATCTTCTAACCAGATGACATGTGAGCAGAGATTGACAACTGTGGCAGCATCATGGCTGACAAACAACACTGTTCCTTTTTTTCTAAATTCACGTAAGAATCGCATGCACTTCTGCACGAAGAATGCGTCTCCCACCGTCAGTGCCTCATCAATGATCAGAATATCTGCATCAACGTGAACAATCACTGCAAAAGCCAATCGAACCACCATACCACTGGAATAGGTCTTGATTGGCTGATACACATAATCTCCAATATCTGCGTAATCACAAATAGCATCCAGACGTTTAGACATCTCCTTTTTGTCAAGCCCCAGTATAGCACCATAGAGATACACATTTTCGATACCGGTAAACTCCGGATCAAAACTTGAGCCAAGTTCCAGAAGAGCCGCAACCCGACCAGTTACCTCAACCTTTCCAGAGGTTGGTACTAATGTTCCTGAAATTATTTGCAGCAAGGTCGATTTGCCGGCACCATTGGCTCCTATAATGCCAATGGTCTCACCTTGAGATACTTCAAATGAAATATCGCTGAGAGCTTGAAATTCTGTGAAGTACTGTTTGGGATGTTTTTTGAAGCACCTGTTAACCAGCAACTGTTTCATACGATCAACAGGCTGTTCATACATATGGTAACACTTGCTTATCTGCTCAATCACCAGAGCCAATGGATTAGAGGACATCTGAGAACCCCTTTCTTGTCCATTGAAACACATAAAATCCAAACCAGACGACAAATAAACTGCATACCCCATAGACAACCAACCCAGACCAGGCAGGTGCTTCCCCCCAGATAAGAACAGCTCGAACCTGCTCAATAATAAAAGTCAGAGGATTCAAATATATCAATATGCGGATCTGTCCAGGTACCGCTGATATCGGATAAAAAACTGGAGAGAGAAAAAGAAGAACTGTTGACACAACTACCACGATATGCCCTAGATCACGCAAATACACCCCTGCCGCTGCCAGAAACCAGGTTAATCCCAATGTCATGAGAATCAGAGGAGACAACACCAGAGGCAGGTAAAAAATGGTTCCATGAAAATCCAAACCAAAAAGCAGCATCGCCGCAAAGAGAATCAACAACCCGACAATGAGATGAAAGACAGTCACACCAATCATGACCACCGCAAGAATTTCCAGTGGAAAAACAACTCGCTTTACCAGGTTAATACTGGTCAGAATCAGGTTTGGCGCCCGGTTAATGCATTCGGAAAAAAGCCCATGCACTATCAGTCCCGAAAAAAGAATGATTGCAAAATTCACCTTTCCGTCACTCACCTCTCCTCTCCATGTCGTTTTCAGCACCACGGAGAAAACAAAAGTATAAACAGCCAACATCAACAGAGGTTGGAAAAACGACCAGCTAATTCCAAGAATCGATCCCCTATAGCGCCCTGCAATCTCTCGTTGCATCAACTGCCAGATCAGACTTCGGTTGCAATAAATAGAACGCCACATTGCGGCCAGAGAAGAAGGATGTTGAGCGTGAGGATTCATATGTATACTTTACAGCTCCGAGAAACGATAAGGAAAATGGCTCTTTTAGCTTATTTTATGTCAGTCTTGAAGAAACAATAGCATAGGATTCCAGACAAATCAGCGAATTTTATCAGCTCAGATACTCACTTAAGATATTCACGATATTGTCTTTTTTGCCCCCAGCACACTCAACCAACACATGTAGAGGAAGGATTCTCACATCCAATTCAGGATAAGATACGTGTATTTCTTTCTTTTCCAAATCAGACGAGCAGACCACCAGATCAACCTTTTCCCAGATATTCTGGTCGTGGATTATGCACTCGTCACCTTCCATGGCAAAAACAACTTCCATCCCACGACTCTGCACCAGAGAAAACTCCAATGGTTTTGTATGCAGACTCCTAGAAAAATACTTTGCATTCAAATCTACCAGTGATTGTATATTATTTACGATGGCGCTTGTCCATATTACAGTTTTTTGAGTTACAGGTAACGGTTCTACAAGTAACACTATTCGACGATTATTTGTCCGATCTCTAGCATGAAACACATGTTCACCACGCACAAAATGTTCCGCTTCAAGTTCCTTCTGCCAACGCTTATAAAATTTATCCTTATTTACGACCTGAAAGCCCTTGATCCCAGCACTGCAATTCGTTCCGTGGGATACACCCTCATAATGCACCACCACAGATGCTGGCTGATAATATACTTTCCCTCCAGCTGCTCGAACGGAGAATGCGAGATCAACATCTTCATAATATGCAGGCGCGTATAACTCGTTCATTCCTCCCAACGCATTGAACAGTTGTTTCTTTATTAGTAACGAAGCCCCGGAGACATAATCTACTTCTTTAACATAATTATACAGGTATTTTTCAGGATCATCTGAATGTCCATAATTCCATGCCGAACCATCCCGCCAAATAATGCCCCCAGCCTCTTGCAAACGTCCATCTGGATACACAAGCTTTGACCCGACCATCGCACAATCAGCATGGGCCTCAAACAGCTTCACCATGCTGTCAAGCCATCCCTTCCTCACCTCTGTGTCATTATTCAAAAAGTGCAGAAATTCTCCACGAGCCTGCCGAGCGCCACCATTAACTGAGCCAATAAACCCTAAATTATTCTCCTGTCTGAGCAGTTGAAGTCCAGGTATATTGGCCAACTTCCCCATTCGACTATCTTCTGACGCATCGTCAATGACTATGATTTCCACCTTCACTTCTGGTAGACTTTGCATTATTGAGTACAAACATTTCAGTGTATAAAGGGGCTGACCAAAGGTTGGAATAATGATAGAGACAAGGGGAGACTCAGTAGTAAAAAAATGTAATGCCTGCAATAATGCGTCAATTTCCTTTTCTTCTTTTTGCCGTTTGTTCTGCTTCCCTTTCTCATTTTCAATCACGTCAAGCAAGGCATTTTTCACTACCTCTGGAGTAAAGTAGCGCTCAATTACTCCCCTCGCATTTTTAGAGAGTGCTTTCCACAGACGTTCATTCTCATAAAGAGTTATAACTTTGTCAGCAAAGAGTTTTTCGTCATCGCCAATCATTGCACTGACGCCATCTTCAAGATACATCCCTTCCGCACCTATGGATGTTGTCACCACTGGCAGCCCAAAAGCCATACTTTGCCCGATTTTCCCTTTAACTCCAGCACCGTACCGTAAAGGACTGACGAATATCCTGGCTTTTTCAAAATAGGATGTTACATCCATTACGTAGCCGGTGACATTAATATGTGAAGAGGCCAATGCCAGAATAGAATCTGGAGGAGAGCTACCAACAATATCCAGGTGAATACCCACTAACTGATTTCGTATAATCGGTAATATCGTCTCCACAAACCAGAGAATACCATCAACATTAGGCTGATGGTCAAAACCTCCAATAAACATCAATCCGATTCTATCCGTAAAGGATTTACAGGAAGGTTTTAAAGAGTGAATATTGGTGACAATGGATACGCTCCCCTCCAATCCTTCCCCTTCAAGCATCTTTTTCTCGACGGGACTGACAACCATAACCTCGTCGACACAACGACAAATATGTAATTCCTGTGATTTGGCGCTTGTGTCAACCGGTTCTCCCAGAATCTTTGCCATTCGCTCTTTTCTCAAATAGGCAAGATCCACAGTATCAAAAACAATTCTGGCATCTGTCATGGCCAAAACAGTATCAAGCAATTGGTTCGCCACGTTCAGTCTACAAAGAATGACAAGATCAATGGTGGAACCTTTTTCCTCCAGAAAATTCGTAAATCCATCTTTCTGGTACGGGAGTGCTACATTAAGTTCTGTAAAAGCTCTAACATACCGTTCATCATCAGGCCGGGATCGAGCCCATAAAACAACAGTATACCCAGACATCACCAGCACCTGGATCATCCGATAGAGTCGTAATGAGCCTGAATCATGATCAAAACGAGGCAACCAGTGCCCGACAATACATATGGTTTTTATTTTTCTTTCCTGACGTTTTTTATAGGTGTAACGGTCTTCTCCATGTCTGTATCCATTTTCAAGAAAATGAACCAGAGGATTTACCCCAGATCTGATGACTTCAGAGTTCTGCTGTAGATAGTATGTGGTATTGAAAAGTGGATTTGGATCGGTTCTTTCCCGTAGTCCATAGCGGCAGAAATGCAGAAGTGGATTCCACTTTTCACCAATTCTATCTTTATATCTGTAGCAATAAAAAAAAGTATTAAACAGCGGATGAGGATCTCTTTTTTCTTTGTAGCCATGTTCAAGATAGTGGGTAAGGGGATCAATCTCAGTATGGTCAACATCCGGATTATTGGCAAAATAATACGATATATCGAACAGGAGGTGCGGAGATCTTCTCTCTTTATAACCGTACTTGAGATAATGGCTGAGAGGATCGATTCCCGTCTTCTCTACATCCGGATTATTGGCAAGATAATAGGAAACATCAAACAGAAGATGGGGAGACTTTTTTTCCTTATAACCGTACTTGAGATAATGACCGAGAGGATCGATTCCCTTTTTCTTCACATCCGGGTTATTGGCAAGATAATAGGAAACATCAAACAGGAGATGAGGAGATCTCCTTTCTTTATAACCATACTTAACATAATGCCCGAGAGGTTCAACAGCTGCCTGTTCAATATCAGGGTTGTTAGTAAGATAATAGTCAATATCAAATAAAGGATGGGGAGATCGCCTCTCTTTATAACCATACTTGACATAATGCCCGAGAGGTTCGACAGCTGCCTGTTCGATATCAGAGTTGTTAGTAAGATAGTAGTCAATATCAAATAAAGGATGGGGAGATCGCCTCTTTTTATAACCATGTTTGAAATAATGAATGAATGGATTACACCCCAATGCAGCCACATCAGGATTACTCTCCAGATAAAACGATGTACTAAACAGAGGATGAGGGTCACTGGCTCCCCAAAAACCCCTTATAAGATAGTGACGTAACAGATTGAGGTCTGACTTACGCAGTTCTGGATTTTGTTCACGATAATACTCAACATCAAACAAAGAGGCTTCCAATATTGTTTTGCTCTCCCGACCATAAGCGAAAACAACATTTCCCAGGGTGTGGAAAATTTTCTGCCAAAAACTCATATCCGCACCTTAGGAAAAGAAACAGTCTGATGGTATCATGTAACTATTTTTAGGCACTATATTCCTTGCTATTAAAATAACGATTCAGAACAGTCATTACTGTCTCGTTTCCACAAAAAGAATTCTCTTGAATATTCTTTTTATACGCTGCCCTGTTTCTTTCAAAAATATTGAGAATATCAAATGATGGATGAAAGGCATCATTCATAAGCCCATAGCCATTTTTTTCCAGATAGTAGCCGTTAATAAACTGTTCACAAGCATTACGAATGGGAAATGCCATCACAGGTTTCCCAAAATAAAGCGCCTCAGAAAGCAGGGTGTGCCCGGCGGTACTCATTACATACCGACAAGAAGCAAGATCATCCAGAAAATGATCCGTAGAATTTTCCCTATATGTCACATTAGCAATCACTTTGTCCTCATTCATCCCATAACAACGAACAGGATAGGGAAGTGATAAGAGAAATTTGTGGAATTCAGATGTCGTAGAGTATCCGTGATATGCAAGGACATGATCCCCTTCTGTTGCAACTCTCTCAATTACTTTTGCACGAAGGATCGGAGGAAACACTTTCACCTGGCCTTTAGCCCTTATCACAGGATTAAAAAATGAAATAATCATATGATTCTGTATATCACGAAATTGCATCCAGATGGCAATACGAAGGAGAGCAAGATCAAAAATTTTGCTAACGGGGAGTTGCAAAGAACCAAAACTGGCAACATGTTGATGATCAAGAGACAGACAAGGCAGACCCGTTTTACGACAAATTTTGGCAAGATTTGGTTCATAGTCGGTGACAGCCAGGTCAGGCTGAAACCGTTCGATAGCTTGCATGACTTTTCCCATCTCCTCCTTACCGGCAAGAAGGTTCTTACAATAAGAAATAATCGCTCCAGAATAAGGCATCACATGCCCAAAAGCTGGGCTTCCATTAGTCGCCAACTTGCACACCTTATACTCCGGGTGTAACATTTCATACCCGTCACTATCACTGATAAACAGAAAATTATGCTGCGGAAAAGAACGGGCAACAGTAAGCGCCCTGACGGCATGCCCATGGCCAATTCCGTGAACTCCATATAGAATATTTGTCATCTAATTGTCCATAAGGATAACATCCCGGTATCTCATAAAAAAACAGACAAACACCTACCTCAAAAAGACCTTTCTAAAACTTATCCTATAAAAACAATAGGATGCGTCACATTCAGGTTGCTTCAAAACACAAACAAATCGAATCTCGAGCCCAAAACACCTCATTTTTTTTTACTCAACCCTTGACTCTACACTATCTATTACTTGAAAACAGCTCTCTCTTCATGTTAAATTATTTTTATTCTTTTTACATAGTTAGAAAAATTCAGCTATCAACTTAAAACTTCCAGCAAGTATCGAATCACAACAGAAAAATAGACACCGTCCACCTTGAAACCAAATAGCGTACCTTTGGAGTTTACTCATAATGTCAAACAAACTGGCCATACGATCACTTGTATATGTGTGGCAACCCCAACATTTTACACACTCTGTTGCAGAGCTCATACAAAAAAACAATCTACAAATCATTTTAGATGTTTCTCAACTCTCCACCGACCAACTCACGCAGGATATTCAAGACTTTACTGGTGTTGAATTAAAGCTCTCTCTAAATCAATTCTTCTCTCCAGTAGTCACAGCGTTACTCAAAGACAATAAAACGAAAACCATCTGGGTGGAGTACTTCCAACAATTATCACTCCACACCTCTGAGACATTTTTTCAGCAAGTCTCGAATCACGACTCTCTTAATTGCAATGTAATCACAGGCGATCTGCCCTTTATTCATACATGCCTGACACAGCCTTCTCCAATATCCGGCTTGGCCATTAAAGGTTCAGAATCGTCTGGCGTTATCTGTTCAGAAACAATCTTGACCCTTCTTTCACACCTGGAACAAGTTGTAAGAAAAGATCCTTTGCAACCTGCGGTTCATATCTGGGGAGGAATCGCGACCCCGGAAGGGGCCAGCGCCTGCCTGACTAGTGGAATATCACGGATTGTTTTTGAAAGTCTCCACTGGCTCACTGATACAATGCTCGGTTCACAAAGTAGTCTTGCAAAGAAAATCTCAAATATCAGAATAGACCATACCTCTACGGTAGAACTTGCACCAAACTTGCAGCTTAGGCTCTTTGATAAAGGCAATTCCCCAGCAGTAAAAGCAATCAGGCAGTTGGTGAATACTTCTGCTGCCACCCCTTTCAACACGGTAGAGAAACTAGCAACCTCCATTACTTCAAAAATCATCTCTCCTCTACAGGCTGACTTTGATGGCAAACAGCTCATTCCAATAGGTCCGGAAGCTGCTTTTGCAAGTTCCTTTATTAAGCGTTTTGGTCGGGAAACCTTTACAGCTCTTCTCCGTTTTGCCGAAGAAACTGCTCGTCTTTATGCTGAGGCTCATAACGCCATTCCTAAAATGCTGAAAGGAGAAATTACAGAAGTGCTTGGTATTCAGTACCCTTTTATTCAGGGAGCCATGGCCTGTATCAGTGATGTCCCGGAATTTTCCCAATCAATTGCCCAGGCCGGTGGTCTACCAACCTTTGCCATGGGTATTAAATCTATCAAAGACCTTGAGCAGGACCTGACTGCTTTAGACAATGTATTGCAAGGGCATCCATATGCCATAAATGTTATCACCCTTCCAGAGAATCCGTATCGCAGCGAGCAGTTAGCCTGGCTTGAGAAAAACAAGCCCCCTTTTGTTGTCATTTCTGCCGGCGCCCCGACCCACGCAGAAAAACTACAACAACTTGGTATTACAGTTATTTATGTCACATCCGACATAGAGCTGTTGCAAATGGCATGGAATCACAATATCAATATTGTGATCTGTGAAGGTCAGGAAGCCGGAGGCCATGTCGGTGTTCACTCCACCCTGACACTTGCACAATCCATAATGGAGTTAAGGCAACAATACACAGGTCAGGAGCCAAAACGATACCTTATTCTAGCTGGTGGCATCTCCAACACCAATTCACTTGCCAGAGCAGCTCTTCTGGGTGCAGATGGGGTACAGATGGGCACGCTCTATCTCTCCTCCCGTGAAATTGTTTCTTCAGGCGCTTTAAGCACCCTCTATCAACAGACACTTCTCAAATCTTCATTTGGTGACACCACACTTACCGGAGAGTCCATTGGATTACGTGTCCGTGCCATTGCTTCTCCCAAAACCGCAAAAATCCGTTTACTGGAAAAAGAACTCCAGCACCAGACAAACAATGAACCAGCTATCAGGCATCAACTTGAAGAGACAAGCATTGGCAGTCTGCTGATTGCAGCACGAAACGTACATCCAAATAGTGGCGAACCACTTCCTGAAGACACCTGTTACAAGGAAGGACAGTTTATGAGTGGTGCCATTGCTGGAGATCTGCATAAAATTTTATCTGTTGCCGAAATACATCAGCTATTAGTAGAAAATGAATCCAAAGCGCCTCTGCAAACTTCTTCTAAGCAGAAAATTTCTATGCCCAAAAGCAGCAAAAGAAAAGAATTTAGAAAGCGAATTAGTATCACCGGAATGGCCATGGTCAACTCGCTTGGAAACAGCCCGGAAGAAATCTGGCAGGCCTGTCTGGCAATGAAAAGCGGCATCAGCGAAATACCTGAAGACAAATGGAACCATGAGGAAATATTCAACGCTGACTCAATCACCGAAGGCAAAACATACTGCAAAGTAGGTGCCTTTCTATCCCTTGATATTGCACGTAAAGAACTGGGTATTCCTCCCCATGATTTTCGCACCATGACTGCATCAACCAAGCTCACCTTATGGCTCGCCCACAAGGCCATCCACAACTCAACCCTTTTGGACTCAGCAACACCTCGCCATCGTATCGGAGTTATAGTCTCACAAAATGCTGGCGAAATGGGATCCACAACTGCTGATCTGAGTATCTTCGCCAGAGCCAAATCCATTGCTGACTCAATTCGTAAAGAATGCAATCTCACCTCAGAACAGAGTGAATCCTTAGAAGAAGTTATCAGATCGAATCACCTGGCCATCGACGACACCACACTTCTTGGCCGTCTCAACTGTGCTGCGGCAGGTTTCATCTGCAACAAATACGGCTTCACTGGACCGAGCTATTCTGTAACTACAGCTTGCGCATCCAGTCTCACAGCTCTGTATAACGGTATTCAGTTGATACAAAATGGTGTTTTAGATGCAGCTATCATTGGTGGTGGTGAAGAGCTTCTTATCCAAGCATCTTTCATCGAATTCTCAGCACTGGGAGCACTGGCAGGAAAAGGGTATGACAACCAGGATCCAGCCGCTTTTTCCCGTCCTTTTGATGCTGAGCGTAGTGGAATGGTTCTCGGTGAGGGCGGGGGCTTAATTGTCATTGAACGAGAATCTATTGCCCGACAAAGAAAGGCTCCGATTCTTGCCCATATCACCGGAGTCGGTGCCAGTAACAATCATCAGGGAATGGTGGAATCTGTTGCAGGGACACAGAAGATTGCCATCAAGACCTCCTTCCAAGAGGCAGGATACGAGCCTGACCAGATAGATATGGTTGAATGTCATGCAACAGCCACCCACATGGGAGATCGAGAAGAAGTAAATGCTTTGAAAGATATCTTCCCCCCTGACAGTGACGTTGTACTCTCGTCCTTCAAATCTCAAATTGGTCACACTCTGGGCGCATCCGGAATCAACAGCCTTATTCGTGGTATTTGTGCGATGCATGCCGGCATCTTCCCACCCACATTGAATTACAAAAATCCGGATCCGAGTATCGGCCTGGAAGAGGCTGGATTCCGAGTCTGTAGGGAACCAGAACAATGGCCGAACCACCCTGACAGACCTAAACGTTTTGAGGTCAACGCCTTTGGCTTTGGTGGAGCCAACTATGTGGTTCAGATTGAAGATGAACAATGGCATAAGCAAAAGACTGAGGGGAATATCGAAACTCCAATGCCCCTATCTACTACGACGCAGACAACTGCCGATGCACCAACCTGTGGTGTTTCTTTTTTCAAAACTCAACTCAACAACCAACCTTTCAGAATTGCATCTATAACGCAACCCAATCAGCCCTTCAATCTTAAGAACGTAATATCACCTTACCTGCAAGACTTTACCGACCTCGCATTCAAGCAAAAAAAAGAACTGGCAAAACTCGGCGTAACTGTGAGCCGAGAAGTAAAAAATCCTACCGCACTGGCACTTATTTTCTCCGGACAGGGTACCCACTATCCCCAAATGGGTAAAAAACTCTACCACACATTCCCAGTTATCCGCCAATGGATGGACACATTAGCCAAACTCGCAGAATTTGATATTCTGCAACTCCTTTTCCAAAAAGATGACGGCAAACTTCAGCAAACAGAGTACCAGCAGCCAAGCCTTTTTCTTCTTGAATATGCCATATACAAGCAATTAAACGCCTTTGGCTTACAACCCACTGCCATGGCCGGTCATTCCATGGGTGAGCTAACAGCTCTCTGTGTTGCTGGCTGCTTCAGCTATGAGGATGGGTTCAATTTCATCCATAAACGTGCTCAATGCATGGCAAAAGCCTCAAGAATGGTAGACGACCCAGGCACCATGCTTGCTGTAAGTGCACCAGAGGCATATCTTAATGAGAAACTCGGTGACAATGCACATCTGTTTATCACCAACTTCAACTCACCCAGCCAAACAGTTATTGGTGGTAGCAATAAAGAAATAGAGCGCTTCAAAAAGACCCTTGACCAAGATCGCCACTGGAACACCCAATTGCCTGTTTCCATGGCATTTCACTCACCCACAATGAAAATTATCCGTGAAGAACTGGGGGAGTACCTTTCTCATATGGATGTTCGCCCTCCCCAGGTACCAGTTCTCTCCAACACAACCTGCCAACCATACCCAAATGATGCAACCGGGATTAAAAAGACAATACTTTCACATCTAGAATCACCTGTTCATTGGCAAGACAATGTGTTGAGTCTTGTGAATGATTTTGGTTGCGGTCAATTTCTTGAAATCGGTCCACAAGACACTCTCTGTACACTTATCCGGGACTGTGCACCAAAAGTCCATTGTTTCAATAGCTGCTCAGCTGAAGATGAAGTCCTGACACTCAAAAAATCCATTTCATCCTTATATGTCAAACAGTGCATAAGCCCGGACGATGTGCACAACATTTCTTTATTGCAGAATGCCAAAGTTAGCAAACACGCCATTTCCAAAGAAGCTATTTGGAATATAATTCAGCAAGAAATATATTCTTACGCCCTTCACGGTACCGAAAGACACCTTAAACCTGCAATCATCCGGGCTATTCGACAACAGATTGATCCTAATTTTGATAAAAAAATGCTGGCGGCTTATATGCCGACAGACTTTATCCCCAGCACTTGTACAGACACTATTGCCACCAGTACAATATCGGTACCGATTGCCCAGGATACCAACATACTTGAGCAGGTTATCCAGATCATTATGAATGCCACTGGCTATGACCGGGATGAAATCCAGGCAGAAATGGATCTTAGAAATGATCTGGCCATCAAATCCAGTCGCATCCCAATCATCGTCGATGAGGCTGAAAAAAGATTTAATATCACGACAACTCTTGAGGATTTTTTAACTGTACGGACAGTTCGGGATCTGGCAGATCGCATCGTTGAACTTATGGCAATTGAAGATTCACCTCCTCCAGGTACGGCATCCCGCCTCCCTGATCCAAGTACGACCACGACAGAGCCCAATGGTTCTAAAACCATCGCTAGAGACAACCTCATACTTGAACAGGTTATCCAGATCATCATGGATGCCACAGGTTATGAACGTGATGAAATTGAAGCCGAAATGGATATTCGAGATGACCTGGCTATCAAATCCAGCCGCATCCCAATCATTGTGGATGCCGCCGAAAGAACATTTAATATCACAACTACTCTGGAAGACTTTTTGACGGTGCGAACTGTCCGGGATCTGGCCAATCGTATAACCGCGTTTATGGAAAGCAATGAATTTCACGTTTCCATGAATAGTGTGCCAATTGCCCCAGTCGTTGCGTCTGCAACCGACCACGTCCATTCCACGATTTCGTCACCAGAGAATGGTATTAATCGTCTTCGATATCAGCTCGAAGAAGTCACACAAACAGAAGAAAAGAAACTGCAGATAGATCCAGGCAGCCGTATCCTACTTCTTTCTTTTACCAGCACCAATCATTCCCGTAAGTTCAAGGATTCATTCACTACGACCTATGATTCCGAAGTGATCTCTTTACAGGTAGATAAGCAACAACAGGATGGCTTTATCAACCTATTCGACCCTGATGACGTAATACGGGCCATGGACAAGCTAGCAAAAGATGGCCCACTGACTGGCATTATCCTAATCAGTGACAAACACACTGAACACCACTATTCCCCCCTTGAAATCAACTCACTGGTAACTGGATTTTTTATCCTTTTCCAACAGTTTCTCAAATCAGCTAGCAGAAAATTTTGTATTCACATTCACAGTAACAACAACGGCTCCCACGGCGAATCACTGTTCAGTGAATCCATCCTTGGACTTCATCTCACAGCTGCCAAGGAATATAAGACACTCTATCTACGTAGTCTGACTATAGGTGATAACAGTAGTATGCATTCTGTTATACCGTTCTCTTTCGATCTGACCAATCCATTCATTGAACTCTTCATCAAAGACCAACACATATATGCCTGTAAAATGACCAGGCAAGCTCTTACTATTCCGGAGTTCCCATCAATGACGCTTTCCAATAACGATGTCATTATTATATCTGGTGGTGCACAGGGAGTTACATCCTATCTGGCTCGTTCATTTGCACCATTCGGCTGTACACTCATTCTCCTTGGCCGCTCATCATTGCACGACTTAATCACTCTTGACGATGTGCCCACTGACTTCGACAAAAAACAGCAGTTCATTACCAGTTATCTAAAACGAAACTACGAAAACCTGTCTCCTCGTGAACTAAACGTAAAACGACAGGAGGTCCTGACCAGCCTCGAAATACAAAAAAACCTCGCTAAAATTGAACAGCTTGGGGCAACAGTCCAATACATCTCCTGTGATGTCACTCAACGGGTCCAAGTCTCAGAAGCGATCAACACCATCACACGCCAACATGGTACAATAACCGGAATAATTCATGGAGCAGGAATTATCAACGATAGCTTTATCACTCTTATTAAACCCGGCATGTTTAAAGAGGTAATGGATGTTAAACTTCTTGGAGCAATACATCTTTTACAATCCGTGGAGAAGAAGGGATTACGTTTTGCATTAGCCTTATCTTCAGTTGCTGCCATTGGGGGAAATGTCGGTCAGGGAAATTATTGTATAGCCAATCGAGCCATGTCAGCCTATTGGCATACATTCAAGAAAAACAATAAATCAATTAGGACAAAGGTATTCTGGCTTCCTCCCATCGAGGGCGCCGGCATGGTTGAAAATCAAGAGATAAAAGATATTTTGCAACAAAACATGGGAGATAACATTTTTCTTGAAGTGCATGAGGCTGCTGAAATCATCCTGAGAGAACTCCTCTGTGGCCCAAGTGACGACTGCTTGATTATTCCCCTAAGAGATATGCCGCAAACAAAGACTATTCTGACAGATCCTATTAAACCTAATGAACATTGGTTCAATCTGGAAAAGATGCCAATGCTTGACACTATCAAGCACCTTGATTTACGAAAGAAAACCCTCTACGCCACCCGAACACTCTCTTCACGTCGCGACTTATGGCTCGCCGACCACAAACCATCAAAATTGCTGAGACACCCAATTATGTCCGCCATAATGGCCATGGAAGCCTTCCTGGAGACCAGCCTGATCCTTTTTCCACATCTACAGGTGACAGGGCTAAGGAACGTTAAGTTACTCAACATGATTGAATGTCCCCCGGAAAAAGACACGCTAATACACCTTTTCTGCCAAGGCCAACCCACCAATACAAGTCAGCAAATGTGTACTGTTGAAATGAAACGAGACAGGAGATTTCCTCCAAAAACAGCAGAAGCATCCTTGGACACCTATTTTTTGGCCCAGGTCCTGGCCAATACCTCTCGCCCTCACCTTGGCCGACAGGAGTTGACGAATGTCCCTCAAACAGTTCTGGTAAATCAGCAGGAAATTAAGGAACAGTATGGACAATACTCCAACTTGACAAACCGATATCAGGTACTGAATACAATCACTACATGTGGTCAGGATACAATCCAAGGCACGATGATTTATCCAGAAGTGGATGATTTCTCAGAAGACCTCACATTCATTTTCCACTATCCCCATTACCTCCTTGAAGCTCTAATGCAGATAAGCTTATTTTTCACAAATTTTAAAAATAATGGTACTCCTCGAACAACGGTACCTGTTGCAATGGACAACATCTCCTTTTCGAGAAATTGCCGTGCTGGTGAAAAGCTTACTCTTGACGGAAAGCTAACAAGAGAAGATAAAACCGGAACCACCTGGGATATGTGCGGCGTCGACAACGACGGACTCATTATCATGAAAGTCAATGGGTTACAAATGAAATGGGTTGAGTAAATAATTTTTTCATATTAACCGGGTCACGACTAACTTCTTATTTTCAACAACATCAGATAGAAACCATGTGGAAATCTCATACAATCGAAAACAGTGATGTGGTTACCATCTCCACAGTACAAAGCCGGAAGGACATGACGGCATTTATTGAATTGCCATGGAAAATTTACACCGACTTCCCTTTATGGGTACCACCACTGAAATCCTCAGTGGCAGCCTTACTGGATCGAAAAAAGCACCCCTTTTGGAAGTTTTCCAAGGGAGAATTTTTTCTAGCCCGACGGGGAAAAGAGATTATTGGTCGCATAGTTGCTTTAATCGACAACAACTATAACCGTTACCATAATGAACATGTGGGGGGGTGGGGGTTCTTCGAATGTGAAAACGATCCTGAAGCTGCTTTGGCACTTTTTCAAGCGGTGGAAGAATGGGCAAGCAAAGAAGGTATGACTTTTCTCCGCGGCCCTTTAAATCCTTCAACAAACTATGAAACCGGCCTGCTCATTCAAGGCTTTGACAAACCACCGGCTCTCATGATGTCATACAACCCACCCTACTACCTGGAATTAATCCATGCGGCGGGTTTCAAAAAAGAAAAAGATCTCTTTTCATACCGTTTCACAAGTAGCAGTAAACTGCCAGATTGGATGTTTTCAATCTCTGACAAACTCTTCCAACAGGGAGACGTGGAAATTCGCTATCCAGACAAATGGACTAAAGATGATATCCATCTCCTCTGCTCTGTTTATCATGAATGCTGGAAAGACAATTGGGGTTTCGTCCCTACCACCAAAGAGGAAGAGATCGAACTTGCCAATAACCTTATCCCTATTTTGGAACCGGAGTTTGCCTTCTTTATTTACCACAAAAATGAACTTGCCGGAATCTGTCTCTTTTTGCCTGATTTCAATCCTTTGCTTAAACGGTTCAATGGCAAGCTAGGGATCACGGCGCTATTCAAAAAATTTGCTTATGAATCTGAAATCACAGGGTTTCGTGCACTTCTATTCGGCATAAAAGAGCAATACCGACAAATGGGTTTACCTCTACTGGCCTTCAAGTACCTGAATGATTTATTTGTAACCATGCCCCAATACCAGTATGCGGAATTGGGGTGGTCTCTGGAAGATAACGACGCAATGAATCGTCTTTATGAAGATGCCGGCCTCAAGCCGGATAAACGTTACAGGATATATAGAAAGGATCTGATCTAAAAAGATGACTCGACGTGCAATGACCAACCGGGGCAGCCCCACATTCCCTTTTGTAACACTCATAATACCTGTAACAGGAGCCTCAGCGGCCCTTACAGGCAACATAAAAAGCCTGATCAACCAAACCTATCAAGCCTTTGACATTATCTTTGTTCTTCAGGATAAAAACGATTCTGCGACAGATTTTATCGTTGAAATTTGTAAAACACACAAACAAACGACACTACTTTACTCCGGCAAAGCCACAAGCTGCAGCCAGAAGAACCACAACCTTCTGGCTGGGATACAAAAAGCAGGGAATAATCCTGAGTTGTTAGTGTGTTGCGACTCCGGACATGTTGCACCCTCCGATTGGCTCCATTGCCTTATACAGCCGTTTCTCTTGCACGAGTCCTGCGTGATCACCTCCGGATATCATCAAATTCATCCCAAAAAACATTGTATCTACTCACAAGGGAGAGCAATTTGTGTTCTCACACTCAGCCTTATTCGTAAGCTCCCATTCCTTGGCCAGCCATGGGGAGGTGCCACAGCAATACGAAGGGAAACTTTCGAAGACCTTTTTGTCGCCGAAATGTGGAAAAACAACATTGTCGATGACGTCAGTCTTGCCAAACTCTTACAGACAAAAAACATTTCAGTGACAATACCAGACCACTCCGATCTGCAAACTTACCTTGTGGACGAAAGTCTGCAAAGTTGGACTATATGGCTGACAAGACAGTGGGCATACCTTAAATTCATTTTCCCTGAACTCTGGTTTGCCACAGGTTTCCTGTCCCTTGTTTGTGCAGTATCAGTTCTGACAGGTTTTTTCATCTGCGTAATGAACTTAGCCTTTCCCGTTCCCTTGCTCCTTCTGCAATGCAGTGCTGCAACCGTTCTACTGTTTTCCATCTTCACCAGTTTCCTGTATCTCAAACATCCATCCCCCGGCTCACTTTTCTTCTGGTTTCCGGCATCTCTCACTGCCCTTACCATGGCCGCTTACTGCCACATGCAAACATGGTTCTCCAATGTTATAAACTGGGCAAACATTCAGTACCACGTTGGTAAAAATGGTAAAGTAACAAAGATTGTTAGAGAGAAATCCTTATGAGCACAAAGGAAAAACAGCAAATGCATGCTTTTGTCACCGGTGCCACCGGATTTATTGGCAGCAATCTGGTCAATGAACTTGTTGGGCGTAACTATTCGATAAGCTGCCTTGTCCGCTCACACACAAAGGCCATTCATTTACAAAACAAAGATATTGAATTGATAACAGGCGATCTGAACGATCCTGACGCTTACAGAGAACAAATTAAAAAAACAGATATAGTCTTCCATGTTGCAGGAGTAGTCAGAGCGACACAAAAGACAGATTACTTTAACGGTAACCTGGAAACCACTCGTCAACTTGTGCACACCATCAGTCAGCATGCGCCAAGCCATCAAAAACTCATCTATATTTCAAGCCAGGCAGCGGGCGGCCCGTGCGCACAAGAACCAGGAGTAACCGAATCGACCCAAGATTCTCTACCAGTATCTGCATATGGACAATCCAAACATGATGCTGAGCAGGTGGTGCTCTCCATCGCTGAGAAAAATCCTATCGTTATACTGAGACCTTCCATCGTTTTTGGCCCTCAAGATCATGGAATGAAACCACTTTTCAAAACGACTTCCTATGGAATTATGATTAAGAACGGATTTAGGGATTTCCCAGTCAGTCTTCTCTATGTAGATGATTTAATCGAAGCAATTCTTCTAGCCGCAAAGTCGAAAAAAGCCAATGGCAAAACATTCTATGTGACAGACGGTAATTCCTATACCTGGGATACGCTAATAAACACAATTGCCACCCATACGAATCCACGAGCAATCACGTTAACGCTACCACTACCTATCATATGGATAGCCTGCCAAATGGGTAGCCAACTGGGACGGATTTTCAAAAAACCGCAAGACTTAAATCCCGACAAATGGCTTGAAATCAAACAAAAAGGATGGCTCTGCAATTCTTCTCGTATACAGGACGAACTCGGATTCCGCCCTCGATGGACGCTGGAGAAGGGTATCAAAAAAACAATTGCCTGGTACCGTAAAGCTGGATGGCTTTAGGTTTACCAAACAACCATATACTGATGGACAACACGCCACATATGTCCACCGTAAAGCTGGATGGCTTTAGGTTTACCAAACAACTGCCAACCACCGCTTTAACCCTACTTCTCCATAAGGAGACTTTCCTCAACTCTTCCCAGCATGGCAGAATCGTCATTTTGTATAATCACGTTAATTCTATTCAGAAAAAGACCGTTGTTTATAATGACGAGACAAACAAACACAATAAGAAATACTTTTTTATGCTGAAAATCCATAGATTTGTAAGCGACAGCTAAGCAATATACCAGAGGTAATACGACATGTATTGAGTAAATAAATGGAATCCCAAGCCCATGCATAACTGTGTGAAACAGACAATTAAACAATATGATAGCAATCGCTATGATAACTTCACTGGACAACATTCTTTTCCTGATTATCGCCAGCACGCAAAAAGCCAACGCGACACAATACCCAATGCCCACCAAGACAAAAATTGCTGATCCCTCATACGAAAAGGTGAGAATACGCCATGACGATTCAGGGTAGTGGTATAAATGAAAAACAACCTTGGGTGCGATAATGGTTTCTATAAAAAAACTACGTCCCAGTTGTATACAACTCGTCCAAAACGCTTTTTCAAAATGAATATTGTGATTCCATTGATTTTCTCTAATAAAAATCGAGATATAATCTTGTGGGAAGATATGACTGAAAGAGACAGGATATATATTGGACTGAATAAGAGAAGCAACGGCTATTGCACCATACAAACCGAAAGAATACAAAAGAGCTATCCCAACAAACTGACGTGCCGCCAAGTGATGTTTTTTCAGATAGAAAAAATAACAGATTGCAACATATATCACATTGGGCAAGGTGATACCAGTTGCAACAAACCCTAAAATGAAAAAGAGAGCATGCCCTACATTTCTCTGCAAAAAAGTTTTGCAGGGTAGCACTGCTTGAAAATAGAAGGCCAATACGAGGCAGAGAAAATTAAGAGAAAATGTCTCGGGTACTGAAGACAATACCCATACAGGCGGTGACACTCCAACCAACAATGTGAACAGTATTGCTGTAGAACGATTATTAAGAAATCGAGTAAAAATTAAAAAGGAAATGCCCACACTGCATGCGCCAGCAAAACTGACAAGAAAAGTTACGGCCACTGTCTCTGGTGGATGTTGGACAAGCTTTTCTACTATTTCAAAAGAATATGTATCGTGATTCTTTAATATCGTCCCCACATCTTCACACAGCTCAACAATTGGAGGCATTATCGCACGAAAAAACAAACCATATAATGGGTGTTTATGCACCTCAATTATCTTTTCACTACCGGCCATATCGTTGACCACTCTATCGGGGTCAATATCAAAAATGACATTGTGGTTCAACATCCCTGGAGCATCAAAATCCAAGGAGGACGCATAGAGAAAAAAGAAAGACAGGAAGAAAAGAAATGCAATGAGAGCATCGATGTATTTATTGTGCTTCACATTGTCTATTGATCGGTACATGGACGTTACGGTATGGGCTCACATGATTTTGTTTTTAATGAAAGGTGGTTAGTACTGTAAATACAACACACCAAAGCATACAGAAACATATAAAACAAGATTGATTTGCATGTGCCTGTCACGATATACCACAAGCAACACATCACTTTCTGGCATTTCTCGATATATTACCTGTAGGTACCTGACGATCCCGTACCAAACAAATGGAATTGATGCCATCAGCCCATACGCACCCTTATTAATGATGGTTGCACTATACATAGCATAAAACAGGTAACTAACCATGATAGCTGGTGCGACTGTAAAAATAATTTTATTTAATACCTCTAGTGAATATAGCTTTCGAGATGATTCTTCCTGTTTGGGCATATTGCATAGCAACAGGTCTTGTCGACGCTTACAAAAACCGAGAAAAAGAGCCAACAAACTTGCGACCAAAACAAGCCATTCAGACAGTACAATATCAGTGACAAGAGAGCCTGCCAGCAGTCGTGACAGAAAAAAAAGTACCAATGCAAATACGTCAATAATAGGTATTCTTTTTAAGAATAGGGAATACGCCCCATTCAAGAGAAAATAGGCAAGTATTAAAAGAAAAAATGCAGTGTTTAAGAAAAAGGACAGAAACAGGGAAAGAACAACTAGGAACACACAAAAAATAGCTGCTGTACGAATATTTAACATACCAGCGGCTATAGGCCGGTTACATTTTTTTGAATGATAGCCATCTGTATGACGGTCTAGAATATCGTTTAAAATATATGCTGCGCTACTTGCAAGGGAAAAAATTATTGCGGCATAGAGTGCATACAAAAACAGATCAGCATTAAAAATATTTCCATTAAAGAAAAGAGGTACAAAAATGAGCACATTTTTGACCCATTGCCTGGGACGCATAACATTAAGAAGTTGTTTTTCTAGCCTCACACCAGACATAAGTTTTTAATAACGTAAATATTCTTAAAAGGGTCTAACCAATGAGTGGTTTTCATGGAATATAAGCCAGCTTGAGCCTTAAATCCATTTCTGGTTTCGTTTTACGAAAAAGCGTTAGTCTTGAGGTACCTTTTTAACCTGTACAGGAAAATAGAAAAACGACAACACCCTACTCTTTAACACAAAATATTTAATCAGTAACGGAATAGAGATACTAATTAAAAAAGCAAAAACAGCAAAGTATACCTCAAGCCTGGGCATCTCAAAACCTCTCAAATATCCATACACATTACTCCCAATAGCAATATGAAATATCAAAACAAACAAACTCGCCTGTCCAAAAGTCAGAAAAACAGTGCGAGGTATTGCAGTCTTCTTCAGATAAAAAGCCAAACACATCACAGCATAAATACCACAGACCGAACCAGCTGTTGTGAAAAATAGACTAGCATAAACTCTCTTATTCAGATCCATACGAGCATCGGTAAGAATTATTACCAACAAAAAAGCAAGGATCGAAAGAACCAACACAAAGACGTTAGGATGAAAGTGGATAACCTTCTGCCTCAGGAATGCCCCTGAAATAAAAAATGAAGTGCTTATAAAAACAATATCAAGGCCAAAAGGTAAACCTGGCATTACAATCTCTTTACCCAGTAATGTGAATTTTAAATACCAGAAAACATCTATCCATTGAGCACCAAACACCATTAATGTTACAACAAGAGCATATTTAAAAAAAACTTTTTTATTCTGTATATTTGTAATTCTAAAAATGAAGTATGCAAAAGCATATGTTAAAAATAGATGGGTTAAAAACCACAATGGAATCCATCTTGATTGTATGGTTACTCCATTTCCATAAAAAATACCTATTAACTGCCGGAGCAAATCTTCCTCTCCAAACAAAACAGTAAAAAGAAAAACAGTTAACAATGTGGCAAAATAAGGTTTAAGTAATGCGTCTGATTTCTTCCATAAGAAAGTGCGAGTATCTGCTGATGCACTGAAAAACACTCCTGACAGGAAAAAGAAGAGGGGCATTCTAAATAGGCCCATAGCGTTCATGATATCTGGTGCTAAAGAATAGATTCTACTATGAAACAGAGCCACTAGTATGATCGATATCCCTTTTGCAATATCCACATGTTCAACACGATTTTCCATACTCACCCACCAATACAATCCAAAACCACAAACTCTCTGATTAACTTATTTCCCTTGCCTTCCATTGGAGCTTTACATTTTTCTTTACCCTAGGCTGGGCGAGTTTCTGATCTCAGGGGATAACAATCGGTACTCACTCCCATGTGTTTATTTTCATGGGCAATATACACAGATCGTACTTTAAAGGCGAACTGTATTCTAATACTCGATCAAGTCACTCAATACTACGCAGGCACCCTTTGAAAAAGATCATTCCTTTACTAATACATTCGTATTCTTGATTGCCACCGAAGCTCAGCTACCAACGAACACTCTTCTTCGGACTTAGCTGGCAGCAAGGGGTACAGCCGCTCCAGAAAGTTACAATATAATGAAGCTGAGATTCGTGTAATCAAGTTCATATTTCATTGCTCAATTGTATCTTTTACAACAGAAAAACAACCACCGAGATTCTTCATTTTCTAAAAAACAAATTGCTTTTTTCCTTCATAGTGACATAAATAGCTATATTCTTTCCTATTCGTTTAATTATTGCACCGAATATACGCTGGCATTGCCAACGTATTGTTCGGAAAAATGCATCCCTCAAAACTAGGATCAGACATCCATGCCTGTACAAAATAATACAGTATCAGTCATTATCCCTGCTTACAATGAAGAGTTGTGCATTGCCGATATAGTACAAGATCTCTTCCAGAGCTTAGAAGAGACAGAGTTTCAATTTGAAATTATTGTCGTTGATGATGGCTCCACAGACAATACCCTGAAGCTTGCGAAAATGACTCAAGCCAAGGTAATCAAACACAACAGAAACAGAGGGTATGGCTCTTCTCTCAAGAGTGGGATCCTGGCAAGTAATTATAACACCATCGCCATCATTGATGCTGATGGAACGTACCCTTGCGAAGCTCTCCCCAAAATGGTGAAGATACTTCATCAGCAACAGGCTGACCTGGTGATTGGTACAAGAAACGGCGATAAAGCCCACATCCCTATGATTCGAAAACCGGCAAAATGGGTGGTATCCCGACTGGCACAATATATTGCTGGCCAGCCAATTGCAGATGTCAATTCTGGGCTTCGTGTCTTTACGAAGAAGTCGATTATGCCTTTTTTTAAGATACTGTCAGACCAATTCTCCTTTACGACTACTCAGACACTGGCCATGCTCTGCAATAATTACAAAATTACTAACTTCACCATCGATTATCTGCCTCGAAAGGGTAAATCAAAAATAGTTGCTTGGGATTTTATTAATTTTATTTCTCTGATCCTTCGCCTGTCTATGCTCTTTAACCCTCTCAAGGTTTTTATCCCTGTTGCCTTTACTTTCTTTCTTTTCAGCGGTGTTAAATTTTTCTTTGATGTTTTCTTTGCCATACAACGCATCGGATGGCAGGAGTATTCAGTTTTTGTCCATGCCACTCTCTCTATTTCAAGTCTCCTTCTGTTTCTGACAGGAATTCAAATATTACTCATAGGCATGATGTCCGATGGACTTTCCAGAAAAATCGAACAACAAGCATGGGGAGAGGCCAACAAGCGTTTTGAAGAAGATCCTTTCATTGGAGAACCATAATTTCTATCATGGCCTCAAAAAAAACAACAATCGTTATCTTGGGAGCAGGTCCAGCAGGATTGATGCTTGCATTCAAGCTCTTACAGCGTAAGGATCTCAATCTTGTACTAACAATCATTGAGAAACAACACTCTCCGGGAGGGATTGCAGCCTCTTTCAAGGAGGAAGGAATATGGTTGGACTACGGGAGCCATCGTCTGCATCCATCAACTCCCGAACATATCCTTCATGATATAAGAAACGTTCTCGGCCCATCCCTGCTCAAAAGAGTTAGAAATGGCAGGATTCGATTGCAGGAGCGATACCTTAAATTTCCACTCAAACCAATCGATTGTTTACGACACTTACCGATGTCATTTATTTTTGGAATCTTCTTTGATCTTCTCAGAAAACCATTCAGATCCACTAAACCGGCTGCAAGCTTTGCGGATCAACTCCTTCAGGGTCTTGGGCCTACGGTTTGCAATACGTTTTATTTTCCTTATGCCCAAAAATTATGGGGGTACTCACCTGAGCAGATAGATGTGGAACAAGCCAGAAAAAGGGTTTCTGCAGGTACTATACTGAAAATACTGAAAAAGATGTCTGCCTTCCTTCCCGGTATGAAAACGCAGAATAGTGGTGTTTTTTACTATCCCGAAGAAGGCATTGGCCAGATCTCCAAAGAACTTGCTGAAAGAGTACAACAACAGGGCGGCCAGATATTCTATGATACAGAAGCCTCGGGGATTACGATTAAAGAGGGAGTAATTACCTCCGTCTCTGTTATAAAACAAGGAGAGGAACACGACAAACTCAGTGCTGACTTTGTATTCTCGACCATTCCTGTAACACGAACCGTTACTCTCCTCTCTCCAGGAGAGAATAGTCCCGTACAAACAGCTGCCAGCTCATTGACATACAGGAATATGGTTTTTGTGTACATAGTAATGGACTGTGAACAGTGGCAGCCCATTGATGCCCATTATTTCCCTGAAGAGGAATATGTTTTTTCTCGAATATCAGAAGGAAAAAACTATAACGGTGCCTCAACACCAAAGGATAAAACCATCATATGTTGTGAAATCCCCTGCCAAAGTGGTGACAAAATATGGGTGGCAGATGATGAGCAACTCAAACATATAGTCCTTGAAGATATGGAAAAGGCAGCGATACCCGCTCGAAATTTTGTGCGGGTATTCAGTAAACGCCAGGCAAACGTCTACCCTGTGTACACCATAGGATATCCATCAAAACTAAAAATTATTGAACACTATCTCGCACAAATGCGGGGACTGATCAGCCTGGGACGGCAGGGATTTTTCACCCATGACAATATTCATCATACAATGATGATGGCAGACAGAGCAGTCCAGTGCTTTGCTGAAACAGGACAATGGAATGCGGCAAAATGGGATGCTTTCTGTGATGAATTTTCCAGTTATGTAGTAGAGGACTAAGAATAATATTCTAGAATAACGATCAGGCTCAGCAACTAAACAAAACACGCTTACTTTACCAAAGTAAAAGATAATGCCATTTCAGGAAAACACACCGATAATTCAAAAGAATTCTAAACAGGAGTATAACAAAACACAAACATATCTGATGAAAGGTATTTTGTTTTTGGGAGCATTGATATTTTGTCTTTTAATACTTGAAATTACTATTCGCGTTTCCGGGAAATACAATTCAGACAATAATTTTGTTATCTTTGGCAGAGTATTGAAACCCTACCATATGCCAAAAAACCATTTTGCCCATCATGCTCAAAAATATGAGAAATCATCACAGACCAGATTCATTTACAATAAAGACCTTGGCTGGACTCCCAGGCCCTCGTACACCCCCGCCAATGGCCGATACTGCTACGACCGCATTTCATCTCGAGTTGACTGTAAATTAACAACAGAACACAAGACTGCATCACAGCGCAATATTCTGCGTATTCTAATACTTGGTGATTCCTATAGCCATGGCGATGAAGTGGCCTACCATGACACATTTGGATACTATCTCGAACAAATCTTAAACGATACTGGTATCCCCACTGAAGTCATCAATCTTGCAGTTGGTGGGTACGGAGTAGATCAGGCATTTTTACGTTGGCAATATTCCGGCCGTCATCTGTCGGCAGATATCGTTATCCTTGGATTGCAATTTGAAAATATACAAAGAAATGTTAACATTATCCGATCACTCTATTTACCTCACAGCGGGCTTCCATTTTCAAAACCAAGATACATTTTACAGAATAACACACTTAAACTTATCAATAGCCCAACTCTTCCTCCTGAGAAAATCACACATCTCCTAAAAATATCAATGAACGACTGGGGTCTTGCCCAATACGAACAGTTTCTCAAACAGGGATTTTATGAAAGAAAAATTTGGTATAAAAGTAAATTAATCGCTTTAATATCTGAGATACTCTTTCCAACTGAAGAAGACCCATTCTTCTATGATCTGAGCGCAAAACCAGCACAACTAGCGCTCAAGATTCTTGATACTTTTGAATCTGAGATAGAGCAGAATGGGAGTCAGTTCATTATTGTTCATATCCCGATCATAATCGATATAATCAAGAAACGATTCTCTATAGAGACTGTTTACTCCAAATTACTTTCCACTATAAAATCAAGACATAACGTTGTTACAACTATTGGCACACTAGCCACGCAGACAAAAGAAAAATCAATCTTCGATTTGTACATGAAAGGAGGCCACTACTCTGCCATGGGGAATAAAGTTATTGCTCAACGTATTAGTGAAGAGATTCTTAAACAGAGAGCAACAACACAGCAGCAGAAGCAACGACTCTGAATTTCAATTGTTCCCACCCCTGTTATATGCGATAAGTATTCCGAAAAACTCCACGTTCCTTTAAGCAAACTTACCTTCCTACTACTCGTGAAAACTATCTTTTGAGATTACAGTCGTAATCGGGCCGCAGCATTTTTAGCAAAATCAACAAAACCATACTGGTCAATGAACTCTGAGATTAAGCGTGGATAGGATCCGACATCACGCACTTGCGTTTTGACGATTTCTTTGGTGGCATCAAGACAGAGCTGATAACTATCCAAATTGCCCGCTCGTGTAACCTGTTTCTCACTTTCCTTTGGAGCATCTTCAACCCAGAACCGCCCGTATTCATCGCAACTTTCTGGGACTGGCATGCCTTTCTCAATATAGACATCGCGCATGGGGCAACCAGGATAAGGCGTTGCTGCAAAGAAAAGAGAAATGGTTGCTTTGAGTTCTTTGGCAAAAGCAATCGTCTCCCGAACAGTCTGCTCAGTCTCCCACGGGGTACCGATCATAAAATAGGTTATTGTGGAGAGGCGGAGCTTTTGGCACTCAGCGTGTGCCGTTCGCACCTGATCCTTTGTAATCTTTTTTAAGAGATGGTTCATAATCTCCTGATTCCCCGACTCCACACCGAAGTGAATACAGACACACCCTGCTTTTTTCATCAAGGTTAACAGTTCACGGTCCACCCGATCCACCCTTGTTTGGCAGGCCCAGGCTATCTTTTTTCCTGAGGCAATGACTTTCCGGCAAAAATCAATCGCCCACTCCCTGTCCAGAGTAAAAGTATCATCAACGAAGAAAAAGGACTGAAAGCCGTATTGTTCCCTTAGTACTGCCAACTCTTCCATGACCCGGTCAGTTGTCATGCGGCGCATGTGCGTCCCACTGCTTGGGCCTCGATAGCAGAATGCACAATTAAAAGGACAGCCCCTTGAGACCATCAATTCAACCGAAGGACGTCCTTTCAATCGGCCAAAATAGTTTTTCACATTCATTAAGTCATAGGGAGGTGATGGATACTTACCCAAGTCATCAACGACACCGGCATCCTCGGTTTGCACAAATTGGTCTTCATCTAGATAGGCAATACCCTTTACAGTGTTCAGATCCCCTTTGCTCTCAAGGGTTGAGAAAAGATGATCGGCAATCAACTCTCCTTCACAGAGAACAACGACATCCACATAACCTTCTCTTAGAATCTGCTCAGCAACGGCACAGGCATGTGGGCCACCGGCAACTTTTGGCAGCTTCCCGGCTGCTGGGCAATCCTTGATAAGGTTTACATACTCGCTATAATTGGTTGTCCAATGGGTGAATCCCAGAGCTTCCGCACGAAACTCACTAATGCGTTTATCAAGAGCTTGTACAGGTTTATCTTCCAGTCCCAAATCTATAAAATCGACCTGATGCCCTGCTTCCAGCAAAACAGCGGCAACACAGCCAAGACCAATTGGAAACGACGTAAGACCATTATTGCTTGCATGTTGTACCAGTAAAACTCTCATAAACCCCTCGCTTTAACAAAATTTTAGAGAAACGACCGACAGCCAACCAACTTTAGACAGTAATTATACAATCTTACAACATATATCCAAAGCATACAAGAATCATATACGTCCTTATTGCCAGGAACTGCCTACCGAAGAAATAACAGAGCGAAACTTCCCTGAACTGCCGTAATCAAAACCCTTTACATCAACAATATGGATATCTATGCTGGCATTTTGACCAAGATATTTTTTCAAATAAAACAAAAGCTCCTCTTCCTGAGTTTTATTATACAGTTCATTGTCAGGATAGATATTCACTCGGAAAAAGAGCAGATCATCCTGGATAATCTGCCCCATCTTAATTCCACTGATCATATTAAAAATGAGAAAGAGTGCGGGATAAGTCGCTCCATCCTGACTGATGATCACATCTTCCGTCCGGCCATAAATGCGTTTGACAACTCGGGATGTGTTTCCACATGGACATGGTTGTCCTGTATTATCGGGCTCAACCAGATCACCTGTATCATAGCGAATAAATGGCATTAACAGATTGTGCATAGTTGTTCCCAGAAGACGTGATTTCCTGCTGCCATCCTCTTCGGAATGATTTGACACATCCTGAAATTCAACCAAGCCATAGCCTTCATCAACATGCATCCTTCCATGGGTACATTCAGAAAGAGCTACTACCCGTTCCATGTGACCGTAAAAATCTAAAACCTGACAGCCGAATGTTTTCTCTATGACTTGCCTTTGATGAATATGCAGAGGCTCACCAATAGTGAAGACACATTGTATCCCCAGATCTATTGCACCCTGCTCTTGAATATACTGAGAAAAGATATAGAGAGAAGAGGGGCGGGATTTAACAAATAATACTTTGTTTTTCCTCATCAAATCCAGATATTGACGAGCATTTTCTTGACAGATATAGGACGTGTTCAGCAGCAGTTGATTCGTAATCGGATTCTTTTGAGAGAGCACTTGCAGGGGGTTTTCCTGATCGATAAAAAAGTCGCTGGAAAACTCAGCAAAGGATTTGCCTATACCATAGCCTCCCCGCTGAAAAAAAAGCCAGTAACGAACAAACTCCTGAGCCCGAGCAACGGGGTTCACCCATATACTGATCTTATCCCCAGTGGTTCCACTGGTGAGGAGTTGTTCTCGTAAAAAATGCCAGCCCTTTTCTGAAACCATTCGCTCCTGCTGTTCCCGTAATATATCTTTTGACAACTCGGGAATTTTTTGGAGATCACGGAGGGAATGAATATCTTGTGGATGGATATCGTTTTCTTGAAAGAGATCCCTATAATAGGGAACATGTTGTCGACAGTGTTTAATTACCTTCTTTATTCTTTCAAGCTGATACTGCGCAACAGACTCAGGAGCACTGTACTGTAGTGCTTCCCATTTTCGTTTAAACTGAAGAATGCGATACGGGAGCAGATATTTGGAAACTTTAAAATGAAGAGACATGATAAACTCAGTTGAATGAATAGTTGTCAGAAGAGGACCTGTCGCAAACCGATTCAATCATTTGCTTTTTTATGAATCCCCATTGCATAGCCAATACCACCCACAAGACTGGCACTACACTGTACAGTAAAAAGGCAGAGACTCAATGTAAACGCTTTCTCAAAGGGTACATTTTGCAGGGACAACAAGTAAACAAAAGCACCTTCTCTCAATCCGATACCATTAAAACTGACAGGCAGAACTGTGATGATTGCTGTTAATGGAAAGATCGCGAAATAGTAACTCGGATGCAAATCAATCCCTATATTTTTTGCCAATACAATTATAATCACAACAAGAATAACATTCAAGCCAACTGAAAGAGCAGAAATCTTCAGTAATACACTAGGATATCGCCATATTCTCATCAAAACAACAAGTTCTTCACCAAAGGCAGGTCGCAAGGTGCGAAGTAAGCGGTACAACAGAGGAAGACCTACAAACAGCCCCACAGCTCCAAAAGTACTAATATAAAAAAGCCATTCCGTTTTCCCGGAGAACACCACTTGTGGATACAGTAATACCGCACCTGTTCCCGTTAAAAACATGGTCAGCAGCCCGATCAATCTATCAGTAACAACACTACAGGTACCCACCAGCATGCTTTTGTTTCCCTTTGAAACAAATAGAATCTTAAAGAAATCACCGCCGATACTGGTGGGCAGAAACAAATTAAAAAACAGTCCTATGAAATAGTAGACGACGAAGGTAAGCCATTTACCTGACAACCCAAGGATTCCAGACAAAAAAAACCAGCGAGTTGCTGCCATGGTGCAGAGAGAGAAAAAAGAGAAGACTGTCATTAACCATATCGAAAATGGCAAGTTAGCAAATATTTCCACTATAGTTGCCAAGTCAGTTTTGGAAAAAAGCCAGGTAAGAAGTGTCACACTGACACCAACTCGAAGAGCAGTTGTATAAACACTTTTCTTTCTCAATTCCATTTCTCTTGTATGATAAACTCGCAAAACCCAGAATTTAGATGGTTACGTAAAAAACTTCATATCCGAGAAGAAAATATTTTCTATCATTTCAGCGTACTAAGGCACGTCGCAATGATAGAAACTGTGCAGCGACGAAGGCGATGGAGAGTGTTCACCCTAACTACGGGCATAAATACGACGCCATCTTGTATTGTATGATCGCAATAACCGACGGTGACTGTGAGAGAACACTTTTGAAGCCAATTATATGTCACCATTGCATTTTTTACTACTTTTGTTTTTCATTCCATCAACCGATAGAACATCATAACGCTCTCACTTTATCCACAGTAAGTGTTGCTGCCCCAAACTCCTCCTCCACTATTCCCCACAATATATATGCTCTACCTGTAGATAGTCGTGTGGCATAACGTCGGTACACTTTCGGAAAGAAGACTGTCTCCACCAGTGCAGTTTCATCTTCAAAAGTCAGAAATTCCATGGCCTCACCAGTCTTTGTTGAAACGAGTTTACCACTGATCAGCCACCCTGCAAATGCAACCTGTTTGCCGCTCTGGGCTGGTATATCTCGACCTTTTGTCCTCCCATTCAGGACATCACCATGGAGCAAGAGAGGGTGTTCATCACAAAGAAAACCCAGCACTTGATATTCCTGCCGTAATCGATCAAGACGTGAAACGTCAGATAAGTCAGGAGCCGGAGGAAATTTAAGATCAAAGAGAGAGTTCGACTTTTGCATTTTCCCCACGCAATGAAACTGGGAAAGTTCCCAGAAAAGTATGCTTCTGTTCCTGTTCTCTGCAAAACCGTCCAATGCCCCCGCCTGTATAAGTGCTCTACTTTCATCCTGATGCAATGGTACTCTCTGCCAGAAATCAATACTTGAACGATAGACCCCACTTTTCCTATTCCGAATAATATTCAGTATACTTTTTTGTGATAAATCACGAATGGAAAGCAGACCAACTCGTATCTCTTTTTGCTGCCCTAGCCAATGCACACCACTTGCATTCACACAAGGAGATAAGATCCTTATCCCCAATCGCTTTGCCTCGGAGACATACGCAAAAGTCGGATAATACCCACCTTGATTGGAAATTACTGCGGCCATAAATTCTGCCGGATAATGGGTTTTTAGGTATGCTGCCTGATAAGAGACCCGGGCATAAGAGGCAGAATGGGCTTTGCAAAAAGAGTAGCCATCAAAACTCATCATCATCTGCCATAGGCTTTTTCGTATATCAGAGGCAAGCCCATTGGCTTTACAGCCCGCATCAAAACGAGCATGGTAATCTTGCAAACGTAAAACCTTATCTTTTTTAGACATCACCTTACGTAACCCATCTGCCTGCACATGGGTGAATCCTGCAACTGCCACGGCAACCCGTGACACATCTTCCTGATACACCATAAGTCCATAGGTCTCATCAAGCACATTGCGTAAACTTGGATGCAGATGCTGCCAGACGCCACCATGCAGACGACGCACATACTCCCTCACGAATTCATTGGCAGCTGGGCGAATGATGGAAGACTGCAGAACGAGCTGTTCAAAGTCACCACTACCTGCCTTTTTCTGTAACAGACGCATGGCCGGACTCTCGATATAAAAGCAACCCATTGTTTTACCAGCAGCGATGTTTTTTTTGGTGGCATCATCCTCTTCCGGCTGCCAGTATTCTTCATCAAAACTTCGTTCACTGCTAGAAATAGAATTAATGCAATCACGTATAACAGCAAGGCTCCTGTTACCAAGCAGATCAATTTTAACAAGCCCCGCCTCCTCTGCACCATCCTTATCCCATTGAATAATGGGTACTCCTTTAGCTGCCAACTCTACGGGCACATAATGATGCAACGGCTTGGGAGTAATCACCACGCCACCGGGATGAACAGAAATATGGCGTGGAATATTTACCAGTTGTGCGGCAAGCTGCATAATCTGCGGCCAGGGATCTGTCAGTGCCGTTTTACCAGGCACCTTACGACCTAACATTTTGATATGAGAAGATATTTCACCTGCCGCCAGACCAAAAGTTTTGGCCGTTTCCCGAATCGCCATACGGGGCTGAAAGCGAATGATGGTTGCGACCATTGCTGCATGGTCTTTGTATTTTTGCAGCACATGGGTAAGAATGGAATCTCTTTCATCCCAGGCAAAATCTATATCGATATCCGGTGCGTCAGATCGTCCGGGATTGAGAAATCGCTCAAAATAAAGATTATGCTTCAAAGGACAGACATTTGTAATCTCCAAACAGTAGGCAACCAACGACGCAGCTCCCGAGCCCCGCCCACAGATACGAGGAACTGACCTGGCGCTGTTTGCAAAGTAATCATGAACAATATCCCGAACCACCAGAAAATATGAGGAGAAGCCCATGGAATCAATAACTTTGAGTTCATGCTCCAGACGTTCTACCACAGCCTCGGACAGGTCCTCACCGTAACGAATACACGCCCCGGCATATGCTTTCTCTCGGAGGGCGGCAACACAATCCTTTCCTTCCTGCCAGGGCGGCATAACCAACCCAAATTCAGGCCCTCGAAAATGACACTGTTCTGCCAATAGTTCTGTCGCAGGCAACACTTCCGGCCACACAGAAAAACGATCCTTATATGTTTCCGGTGTCTCCAGAAAAAGAGGTCGCTCATCTCCTGTTGCGTAGGGCTCAAAATGATGGTTGTTCCGAATAGCCTGCATTAAAGCAAAAAGGCCCTGCTCCTCCTTGCTAGCCATCACTGCTGAAGCGGTTGCCACTGCTGGTATGTTATTTTCGCTGGCCCACTTGCGAAGTACCCCTCCCTGCTCTGTTGGTTTACTGCCCAGATCGGCAACGATAGCCACTGAACTGGCTTGAAGTGTTTGCAAAAGAGTTAGCGAAGAAGAAAGGACAAACAAACCATCACTGTCCATCTCCCCAAGATTCAACAGACTAAAATCATTTCTTTTTTTCAGAAGACTTATCCAATTGCATAAATTAGCATACCCTTCATGGTTTCGTACCAGGCAAACTACTGAAAAACCCGAGTCCTTGGCTCTTAGTTCTGCACCAATAATCGGATGCAGGGAATATTTTTTACACGCTGCCAAAAATTCCCATATCCCGGTTAAGGAATTATGGTCTGTAAGAGCAATCCCTGAGAACCCGAGGTCACGCGCACGGGCACAAATTCTGTCAGGAGAGCTGCAGCCACGCATCAGGGAATAATAAGAATAAACGGAGAGGAGAAACATATTCAAAAACAGGAACCAAGGCGCAAACTGTTATGACCAAATCGATCACAAACAGCATCCATTGCCGACAGCAATTTTTCCTGCTGCACTTCCTGCACTGGTCGCATGACAAAGAGAGACTGTTGTGGCGATCGTGGTAAAAAACGATCACAACTGAGCGTACAACCACGAATACGAATACGACGTTTCCAGGATCTGGTAAGGGCGGTTAAAGCAAGATTTCGCAGTGCAAAATCATTATCGGTCCCGTTATGATCTGTCGCCTGACGACTGACACTGCAACCATCACTATAGCTAAGTGACACGACAACACGCCGAGCCAGTATCTTCTTTTGTCGTAAACGGCGGCCCAGTTCATGGACAAATCCGGTGAGCACAACTTTCAGTTCCTGAACCTTCTGTGTATCTTCTGCAAAAACATGTTCCCGGGTAATCTTAAGACTGCGATCAACTCCAGCTAAAACCGGTGTAACATCTCGTCCACGGCTGGCGTCATACAGATAGCTACCACGTTTTTGAAAAGGCACCAGCAATTGCTTTCTGCTCAAACGGGCAAGATCACCAATGGTTACAAGATTAAAATCAACCATAAGTTTCCTCTCAGCTGCGTACAGACCCGGTAATAAATCAAGGGATAACGGCTCCAGGAAAGCATGCTCATCCCCGAGACCAACAATCATTTCGCCAAATGGCCTAACCACTCGAGAAGCTACTTTTGCTACCAACTTATTGCTGCCAAGACTCCAGACTGGGTCAAGACTCAGACTTTTTACAACACGTTTACGGAGCCGCCAGGCGATATCCGGCGGTGGCCCGTGCAGACGATGGGTTCCGGTAACATCCATAAAAAGATGGCCATCTTCTTCTCCCTGTTCAACTAGAGGTGTGTAGCTCGCGACCTCCTTAACAAGAGCTGTCATAGCCTTTCTATACAATGAAATCCGAGGATCAAGAATATGAGCTGCTGGACAATAACGACGAGCAAGAGAAAGCGGCATCCCTTTCTTAACCCCATCCTGATAAGCTTCTTCACTCATATCATAAACAACTCCGCGGGCAGCGTGACTGGGCGCAACAATCAAAGGAACGTTCGCCAGAGAATGATCACAGACCCGTTCAACAGCCACAGCAAAATCAGTGACATTCAAATGAATGATGGATCTATCCCGCATGCTCACGCAATGAGTGCCTGTAAGCAATGTGCATTTGCAGGAGCCTGGGCACGGACATGGTTATTAAAAAAGATAATTCCCTTTTCTGCACGTGTTCGCAAACTGTGCAAATGGGTGTCATTCCATTGCTGCAACTCATCTTTAGAGTAAGAGTAATCAAACTTCTGTTGCATATTTCCAGACTGCCAGCCTTGCAGATTACGGCCATGAAAACGAACGAAGAAAAGAGATGGGTTGGTAACAAGGTCAACATAGGGGAACAATTTGGGTATGTTAGGTGCATCCACCGTGACCAGGGTTACCTGCCGCTGTTCCAGTTCTGCAAAAACAGAATCTCTGGCCCAGGAAACATGGCGAAACTCCACGGCCACCGGAAAATCGTGCAAGCTGTCCAGAAGCCATGCGAGGTAATAACGGTTTTTCACACTCCAGGTAAAATCAGGCGGCAACTGAATCAAGATTGCTGCCAGTTGTTCTTGCAGGGGCTTAATACCTTCCCGGTAATGCTGTAGTTCCTGCTTCCAGTCACGATCCCGTTCATGGGTCAGTGTTCTGGTGAGCTTTGCGGCAAAGCGAAAGTCTTTCGGTGCTCTTGCAATCATGCGGCTGATAGCTTCTGCCTGAATCATCTGATACCAGGTATAATTCAACTCCACCACCGGAAAAGACTTTGCATAGAGGGCAAGCATTTCGGGCGTTCGTGTGCCTTGAGGATAGAAACCACCATCCACCCATTCAGTGTAGGAGTAGCCACTGGTACCCACAAGTACCGGACAAAGAGTATCAACCGTGCTGGATTCGTAAAAATTCTTCATCTTCTTCATTACTGCATAATTTAAATCATTACGACGTACCTTAGTACGCCGAAATGATTTAAATTATGCGTGCCTCGAATATGAAGTTTTTTACAAATCCATCGCAAACTTTGATTTTTCATAAGATTATCAGCTGTCATAACTAGAACAATCCCTAATCACACCAACGACTTTTCCCTGCACCATAATCTCTGAAAAAGGATAACGAACAGGCTCAAATGTTTTGTTTTCCGGACGTAATTCTATATAATTATCTCCCAGAAAAAAACGTTTTACCGTGGCCTCTTCCTCGCCAATAAGAACAGCCACAATTTCTCCATTTTCCGCATATTGCCGTGGTTCACATATCACCAGATCACCATTTAAAATACCTGAGTCCTGCATGGAATTCCCACGAATGCGCAGACAAAAGAGATTATTCCCAGAAAACATTGTGCCATCCACCAGCACCGATCCGTCCCATTCCTGCTGCGCATACATGGGCAACCCGGCCGTAATCTGCCCCACCACCGGTAATTCACGCACCCGATCTCGCTTGCCAAGAGGACGTTCAGGTAAAATTCGAATAGAACGACTATAACGCCCTTCCCGTTCAATTACCTTTTTACGTTCAAGCTGCCCAATTAGCTGAGCCACCGCGTTGCGACTCACTCCAAGATCATCGGCAGCCTCTCGCAAACTCGGCGCACAGCCATTTTCTGTTAGTTTTTTCTGCAGATATGTAAAAAATGTCTGCTGCTTTTCTGTCAAATTCATACACCCCTCCCAATGTCCATGTACTTTAAGAAACATACCTCACCACACCCGCAAATGTCAATGTACTTTCATGCACACAAATCTCGCATGATACAAAAGGAAGGCTGATAAACTCGTAAAAACCCAGAATTTAGATGGTTAAGTATTTATGCCCTTTGTTCGGGTGAAAAACTTTATATCCAAGACGCAAATATCTCCTATTATTTCGCAGCACTAAGGCACGTCGCAATGATAGGAAATGTGTAGCAACGAAGGAGATGGAGAGTTTTACGACGCCATCAAGGATGGTAAACTCGTAAAAACCCCAGAAACAGGATGGGGTTGTAAAAAACTTCATATGCGAGGCACGAAATATTTCTATCATTTCGGCGTACTAAGGTACGTCGTAATGATAGAAATATTTCAGTAACGAAGCAGATGAAGAGTTTTTACGA
>JAFLJS010000004.1 GCA_022712895.1 Desulfocapsa sp. | reverse complement strand
GATCTGCCCTGGCCAACGGCAAGGAGATCCCCGAGGAACTCAGGGAAAAGGCCCAGGCCCGCAGAGATCCGCAACCTCTTTCCCGATGAGTTCGTTTACAGTGATGAGTTGGGTTGGCTTCCTGAGGGGTGGGAGGTTGCCAGCTATTCAAAATACGCTACCCTTAACCAAGCATCTTGGACTAAGAAAAATTCTCCTAAAAATCTGACGTATGTTGATTTACCCAATACTAAAAACGGAAAAATCAACCTAATAGTTCCATATGCATTCACTGATGCCCCGAGTCGTGCAAGGAGGGTGCTGAACAAACATGACACCATTATTGGCACTGCACGACCAGGAAATAGATCTTTTGCATATATTCATAAGGAAGGCTTAACTGGAAGCACAGGTTTTGCTGTGATGACACCCAATGAAAAAAGTTATCGATCATTTATCTATCTGGGTTTAACACAGGATAAAGTCATAGACAATTTTGCTCATCTTGCAGATGGAGCTGCCTACCCCGCCATTCGGCCAAAAGTTGTAGCAAACTTTAAATCTATATTTCCCACTACTGACCTTATAGAATCATTCGACTCTTATGTGTATCCATGGGTTGAGCAAATTGGGAAACATGAAGATCAAGAAGGAACTTTGACCAACCTCCGAGACACCCTTCTCCCAAAACTCCTCTCTGGTGAACTGCGCATCCCCGATGCCGAAAAGATGATGGCGGAGCTGGAATAATAGAACAGTCAGTAAAACAAACTCAGTGAGGACATGGGGGGCTGGAGATTTCGAGCAGCCACCAGCTGGGGTTCCTGCCCCACTGTTTGTCCAGTTTTTTCATGAAAAAACTGGACATATTAACTTAATGCCAGTAACTGTTCAGCTATGAAAGCTGCTGAAAATATAAAACATATTATTGACCGTTTCCCCATGGGCTATGTTTTCACCTGTGATGATTTTTCAGAAAAGGTGGAAGGGAAGGAAGCCTTGGTCAAAACCCTTAATCGGCTTGCTGCTTCCGGTAGGATAGTCAAGCTTGCCAAGGGTAAATTTTACAAGCCCGAGCAATCACCCTTTGGAGAGCTGCCTCCTGACCAGTTCCAGGTCGTGAAGGATCTGCTGGGAAGTAGCGGCAAGCTTACTGGCTATCTTACCGGGGTCAGTATCTATAACAGTCTTGGACTCACCAGCCAGATTGGCAGCACCATCCAGATCGGACGCAATGAGATCCGTTCGTCTTTTCAGCGGGGAAGATACATTGTCTCTTTTGTGAAACAGAAAAACAGTATCACCAGAGAAAATATTCCTCTTCTCCAACTTCTGGATGGACTGCGTTTTATAAAAAAGATCTCCGATTCCTCCATTACAAAATCCTCTAAAATTTTGCAGGATTGTATCGCTGCGTTATCTGAACAGGAGCAGACTCGTATCGTCCGACTTGCCCTGAAATACCAGCCAGCCACCCGGGCCTTACTGGGGGCCATGCTCAGTGATCTTGGTAAAGAGGAGATGACGACAAAGCTGAAAAAGTCTCTGAATCCCTTGACCTCATATGGTCTCCCGGGGATTTCCGAAGTGCTTCCGATGGCGGCCAGATGGAAAATCAAATGAAACTGCATGAAGATGAGAAAGTATTTCGCCAGGCAATAGCTGCCACTGCCGCACAGTTGAATATCCCTGAAATATTTATTGAAAAAGATTACTGGGTCACCTTTGCCCTGAACGCGATTTTTCATGACCCGATAGGCGAGGAAACTATCTTTAAGGGTGGAACCGCACTTTCCAAATGCTTTGGCCTGATTGACAGATTTTCTGAGGACATTGATCTTGTGGTCAAGCATCATGAAGGGGAAACTGATAACCAGCTGAAACGCAAGATAAAGCAAGTTGGCCAGGCCGTCGGTTCCATGCTCCCGGAAGTTGAAATTGAAGGATTGACCAGAAAGATGGGCATGAACCGGAAAACCGCACATAATTACCCACAGGTTTTTCATGGATCCTTCGGGCAGGTCCGCAACGTGATTGTGCTTGAGGCAACATGGTTTGGCTACTATGAGCCAAACGTTTCCCACCCTTTGACATCATACATCTCGGAGATGATGCGGAATCTGGGACAGCAGGAGTTGATGGAAAAATTTTGTCTGCAGCCGTTTCAGCTCAATGTGCTGCAGCCTACCCGCACCCTGTGTGAGAAGATTATGAGCTTGGTTCGTTTTTCCTACAGTGACGACCCCCTCCGCGATTTGAGGATGAAAATTCGCCACATCTATGACCTTCATAAAATGCTGGAGGATCAAAAGTTGAATAGTTTTTTCAACTCGGATGCATTTGACGAGCTTATCTGCAGAGTTGCTCAGGATGATGTGCAGAGCTTCAAGAACAACAATGAATGGCTGGTGCATCATCCGGCAGAGGCGTTATTATTCCGGGATGTTGCAGCCTGCTGGGAGAGTTTAAAAGCAACATACACCAATGATTTCAGTGGGCTGGTATATGGGGAGTTACCAGACGAGCAGCGGATTTTTGAATCGCTCACAGGGATCAAAGAGAGATTGCTGGAAATTGAATGGAATATTGATGTGAACGGTGGTGAAAACTGAAGTTCACCGGAAAAACCATGTACTGACCAGTAACAAGCTGCTTCTTGGCATGAGCCTGATGTTTATTTCATTTCAAACCGGCCATGCTGGCAAGCGCGCCTGCAACATTCTGATAACTCGACATGTTCTTATTTCATTGCAAAGCAAAGTAGGGGGGAAAATTGTAGAATGAAGTTCACTGAAGCAAAACTGGAACAGGCCATCATCGACCTGCCTGGTAAAGAGGGCTACCCTCATGTACTGGGGGAGACAATCAGCCGTGAGCCTGGTGATGTACTGATCAAGGACGACCTCAGAAGCTTCCTGGCCACCCAATATGCCAGCGACAGCATCACCCCTGACGAGATTGATCGTGTTGTTCGTAAATTAGAGGTGTTGCCTGCCTCTGACCTGTACGAGTCCAACAAGGTGATCATGAAGATGATGATCCTGCTATAGAGAAGTGGACACTCTGTTAAGCCATTAGTAATACTATTGGCAAGAGGAAATTATGAGTGTTCAAGAGCGTAGGAAATATGATCCAGATTTTAAACGAAATGCTGTTCAACTGACAGAAGAGCCAGGCCGGACAGTCGCCGCTGTAGCGGAAAATCTAGGAATAGGGCAAGATCTGATTTATAGGTGGCGGCGAGAGTCTCGAACTAGACATGGGCTTGCCTTTCCCGGTAATGGTCGAGAAGCATTGACCTCTCAACAACAAAAGATTCGCGAACTTGAGAAAAAGCTCAAAGATACTACGATGGAGCGCGACATATTAAAAAAAGCCATGGCCATTTTCAGCAGAACATCGAAACGAAATTCAAGTTCATAGAGAACAACCGTTCATCATTCCCGGTGAAGAAAATGTGCCAAGTATTAAGGGTTTCCCCGAGCGGATATTATCGTTGGAGAAAGACTCCAATTTCAAAGCAAAAAGTTAAAAATAAGAAACTCAAAGAGCGAATTAAGGATCTGTACTCACAGCATAATGGTATGATTGGTAGCCCAATGCTCACAGCTGATCTCCGAGAAGAATCTGAATTCTCAGGTGTTAGCAGAACTCGCGTAGCCCGCCATATGAAAGGAATGGGATTAAAATGTAGGACTGTGAAAAAGTTTGTGGCCACTACCGACTCAAAGCATAATGAGCCTGTTGCTCCCAATTTACTTGATCGTTAATTCACTGTGCCTGCACCTGACATAGTTTACGTAACGGACATTACATACTTAAAGGTTGGTAGAAAGTGGCATTACCTTACAGTATTTATTGATCTGTTTTCTCGGCTTGTTGTTGGCTGGGATCTCAGTGAATCCCTTGAACGGCATTCATCCATCCGTGCTCTTAATAAAGCGATTATGAGACGTAGGCCAGGTTCAGGACTGATGATACACAGTGACCGTGGAGTTCAGTATGCCAGTAGCGATTTTAGAGCAGCATTGCAAAAACATGGTTTCATTCAAAGCATGAGCAGGAAAGGTAACTATTGGGACAACGCAGTAGCAGAGTCATTTTTTCATACAATCAAAACTCAAATGATTCATCATTGTAAGTTCCAGAATGTTGCGGAGGCAGAGCAAGCCATCTTCAACTATATTGAAGTCTACTACAATCGTCGGAGAAAGCATTCAACGAATGGGTATAAGTCACCTGCTCAATATGAGTCGGAGTGGTGGGATAATAGAAAAGCGGCTTAACCGTGACTCCACTTTTATGTGGCAAGATCA
>JAFLJS010000003.1 GCA_022712895.1 Desulfocapsa sp. | reverse complement strand
ATCGTATGCCGCAAAAATAGTATCCCAGAGCTGAGCTTTGATGGCAAAGTTGATCTGCTGAGTATCGGCATCGTTTAAATCATCGTAGCGATAATCGAGTTCCACGAAATCGCCGCGACTGTTTTTATAAAGTGCTTCAACGGTATGAGAACTGCCATTTCCATAGACGCCGATGTCAGTTTTGTAAATTAAGAATGCCTTGTCGAGCTGTTTAAAGGGATTCATGCGCAGTTTTATGTGGACAGGTGATAATGGCTCGTCAGACGCGACGCTGCGTATATCATAGCTCTGTTTGATCTTTAGATATCCATATTCCCTATTCGTGTCCTTACCGTTACTGGTGCCGAAAAGGTCAAAAAAGTTATCGATACCGTAAGTGACGAGGTTAGTATCACTTCTTCTGTCGACAGAGTCGAAATATGGCAGATCATCCTGATCGACATCGGAAAGGAAATCATACTGAACATAAGGCCTGAAATTGTGGGTGATACCATCCATACCGCCGATCTGTGCAGCGAAATCTCTCAGCAATGTAGTTCCAATTTCCGTGTGGAATTCACCAAGCAAACGGTTGGGTGAACTGCTTTTGTCCCAGATGCCGTCTCCATAGGTCTGAACACTGTAGAGTGTCTCACGAATACCGGCTTCCGCACGGGATTCAAGGTAG
Source organism: Desulfocapsa sp. (assembly GCA_022712895.1). Taxonomy (GTDB): domain Bacteria; phylum Desulfobacterota; class Desulfobulbia; order Desulfobulbales; family Desulfocapsaceae; genus Desulfocapsa. The sequence continues at coordinate 7,386 of JAFLJS010000003.1, read as the reverse complement.
GGACCCAGTGGTAGGGGCATTGAAAGGCGAGGATAAATATCAACTCTGTGCCCACCAACCCCGTTTTCACGGTAATAGTTAACGTAATCAGTATCCCAGTCGAGACTGATGTCACTAAAGCCCAGGAGTCTGCTTCCGGTAAAATCGATACTTGGCAGTTTCCAGAGAGGTGTCGGACTGTTCTTGTCTGCCCTAACATCGTTGATCCCTAAGAAGACACCCTCAATGGCCATACCATCCCAACTTTTGAGGATCTTAAACGTACTTTTTCGCTGATCATTGGTTTTATTCTGGAAACCACGACCAAAAGACTCAAGGAAACGATCTTGTGAGTTTTCAAAGCCAGTGGCGCCGGAATTGAATTCTGTCAGGTAGTCACGATCAGAAACGATATCAAGGTCGGTACGGGTCACAATGCCATTGTCAAAGTCGTGGTCAAGTTTACCCCGAACCCAATATCTGTCGTCGTTGGTGTGCGTATATCCAGTGTCCTGGTAATATGCTGTTTCTGAAGGATTTGAAAGGTCGTCTTTGAGGTAACTTGCCATAAATCCACCTTTCTGCTGGGGGGCAAGGGCGTAACGAAATTCAACACCGGGCATAAATCCACGATCACTATAATATTCTGAATACAGTGTAATGTCTGAAGAATCAGAAATATTGACAAAAAGTGGGAGGTTGAATGCAAAACCGCCATAGTTGGAAGTGGATATTTCCGGAAAGAGAATACCTGTTTGTCGTGTATTACCAACTGGTATCATCAGCCAAGGAGAGTAAAAAACGGGTATGTCTTTAATGCGGAATGTGGCATGTTTCAGTGTTGCATATTCCCCTTGGGTGACGTTTGCTTCTGCAGCTGCAAAACTCCATGGTGGAGTTACTCCATCTTCCACTTTACAGGTAACGACCCAGCCATCAGTGATGCTGTAGGTGTTGACTCCAGTTTTGGTGATGCTGTCCCCTTCAAGGTGCAGGTCGAGTTTGTCGCGTAGAATGGTTGCTTTGCTGAAAGTTCCTGTCTCTTTGTCGAGATCAAAGGTACCGGATTCGGCCATGAGCCTGTCGGTACCGTCGGCAATGGAAACATTACCACGGGCTTTGATGGTGTTGTTTTCAACATCATAAGCAATCCAGTCAGCTGTTATGGTGACTGCTGTCTCAAATCGTGGCTCGGCTTCAGTGACAACTTCTTGTGTCATTTCTTCCGTTTTCTTTACTTTTACATCTTCCTCAAGAAGAGAAGACCATTTTGTACCAGATTGTGTTTTTTTCTGTTGAATTGCGGGTAGTTTACGAATTTTGGTGAGTACTACCTTACCTTCTGCAATCACACTGTTGGGATTGTCAAAACGAAGAACCTTGTCGGCTTCAATTTGCCATTCTTCTGTTTTGATGGTGTCGGCCATGAGCAGACAAGGGTAGGCAGAAAGGATCAGAAATGAAGCAAGACCAAAGGAAAGTTTTGTCACAGCAAACTCCTAAAATTTACATATAAAACCACAAAGACACGGATAATTGAGATTGTCATCACCCGTACATGTGTTGTTTTGCTTGTTGTCGGTTTCGAATTCAGATGTTCAGGTATGCACTTGTATGGTATCACACTTTTTATACGTAGACCAATAAGTGGAGAACAAATTGAATATTTCTTGAAATGTACGAGGATGGAAGGGGAGTGTCAAGTGTAAAATCGTAGATTTGCCTTGATAATAAAGGGAAATTGTTTTATTTTCCGTTTCAGTTGCATGTTATTCCCAATAAGAAAAGTGAATAAGTGCTTCTTTTCTTTCCTAGCTGCCTTTCTGCAGTGATCTTTACTCCTTGATTATTCACAGAAAGAGGCTTCTGAGGCCAGTGATAAGATTGTTTTTTTATCGAAAAAAATGGCAGTAAGCATGGGAAGAATCTAGAACTGCGTATGCAATAAAAATTGAAGAATTTTTTGCTGTAGAGCCGGAAATACGGATTGCAGTCTGAAATTCAGGGCAGATCTGAAAACAGATTCTGTCACAACGAAACAATCGTATTCTCTGAGAAATATTCGGTAGAGTACAATAAAAGAAACCGATGGTGAGAAGTGTTACATCGGTGAAGGAACATTATGGTTAATAAGAAAGCAGAGCCTAAGAAAAAAGAGGCTGTGCCAAAGAAGCCCACTAAAGCGTCGACCGGTGCATGGTGGAAGACGAGTCCCAAAGAAGAAGAAAAGAAGACTCCTGAAAAAGTCTCGAAGCCCGCTAGAAAAGCATCTCCTAAAAAAACTACGCCTAAAAAGGCGGCACCCAAAAAGGCAGCACCCAAAAAAGTAGCATCCAAAAAGGCTGCAACGAAAAAGGTTTCAGCTAAAAAGACGGCACCTAAAAAGAAAGAGGCGGAGAAACTGACTCTTTCTACTACGGTTGAAACGTCTTCTCCAGAAAAAGAAACGAAAAAGAGTTCTCAGCCCAAGGAAAAACCGGAAGCTGCGAAGGAAAAAAAGCCGCAAAATAGGAAATCTCCCGCTAAAGCAAACGCAAAGCAGGGAAAGGCCCCTGTCAAGACTAAAGAGGAGCCGGTAAGTCATGAAAAATTGCCACTTTTAAAGCTGCTGATTAATGCTGAAGAACCGGAAGAGTGCCGGTTGGCGTTGTTGGCCGATGGGCATCTCGACTCTATTCATGTTTCAACTGCCTCTTCCAAACAAACCAAAAACAATATTTATAAGGCAAGGATTGTTGCCATCGAAAGCAGCCTGCAGGCCGCTTTTGTTGATTACGGAACAGAAAAGAATGGGTTTCTCCCCTTCAACGAGATCCATCCCGAATATTACAAGCAGGAAATTAGTCAACAGAATAAAAAACTCATAGAACAACGTCAGTGGAAAAAAATCCGCATTCATGATGTGCTTGAGCGTGGAACAGAAGTTCTGGTGCAGGTAGTGAAGGAGGAAGTGGGTAACAAGGGGGCCAATATGACCACCTATCTCTCTATTCCCGGTCGTTGTGTAGTTTTGATGCCAGGTTCTGATTCCCATGGAATTTCAAGGAAGATCAGTGGTGAAGAACGGCGTTCCCAGCTTCGTGACATTATGCAGAATCTCAATGTGCCAGAAGGTGTTGGCTGGATTGTACGTACGGCAAGTCTTGATATTACAAAAACGGCACTCACCAAAGATGTTCGATATCTGACCAAACTCTGGACAGAGATTAGGAAGAAGGGGCAAGCTCTTGATGGTGTTGGCATGGTCTATCAGGATCATGACTGTGTCCTGCGTTTCCTGCGTGAACATTTTACACCTGAAATAAAAGAAATCCTTGTTGATGATCTCGCTGCTTTTGAGAAGGTCAAAGATTTTCTAGAGATGTTACCGGCAAGACAGCGGGGCGCCAAGGCACGACTGCACAAAGGTTCACGGCCAATATTTAATCAGTTCAACGTTGAAGACCAGATCGAGTCTATTTATCAGCCGCATGTCCCTCTTCCATCTGGCGGCTCTATTGTAATTGATCCCACAGAAGCACTGGTGGCAATCGATGTTAACTCTGGATCAACTGGCAAAGGACGTAACTTTGAAGAGTCGATTTTTAAGGCCAATATGGAGGCAGCCACGGAGCTAGCAAGACAACTCAGACTCCGTGATCTTGGTGGTTTGATTGTTGTTGATTTTATCGATATGCGGATCAATAAAAATATTCGCGAGGTGGAGAGACAGGTAAAAACAGCAATGAAGCGAGATCGGGCCAAAGTTGATACCAGTCGTATCTCAAAGTTTGGCCTGATGCAGATTTCCAGACAAAAACTTGGCGCACCTATTGAAACAAGCAACTACAGAGTCTGCGAACACTGTAAGGGACGCGGAGTGGTACGCTCCGTTGAGACTCTAGCTCTGTTCTACCTCCGCCAGGTGCAAACCGGTGCCAGCCGTAAAAATGTATCCGAGGTCGAATGTCGGTTCCCATTGGACGTGGCACAGTATCTGTTGAATAATAAACGTCATGAGATAAGCGACATGGAAGCGCGTAATAATATTTCCATAGTAATTATACCTGATCCTGTACTCAAACCGGCAGATCATGACATTACTTTTCATAAAGAGGAAAAAACAAATAAAGGTGAAAAACAGACTTGAGTAAAAAGTTGAACTGGGGTATATACTCTGTTCGCATGCATTAGTAGCTCAGCTGGATAGAGTACCTGACTACGAATCAGGGGGTCGCAGGTTCGAATCCTGCCTAGTGTACCAGGTTAGATAAGGCATATCAGCTAGTTAGCTGGTGTGCCTTTTCTTTTTTGGTATCACAGGCGTATCACACTTTGTATGTTCATACATTTCTTGCAGTTCTTCCTTAGAAACCTGAAAATATCTTTCGAAAGCTTTATTTGTTGTATGCATTGTTGCACGTTTTATTTGTTCCGGTGTTGCATAATTTCTTAAGTCAACTGCTGAACTGTGACGGGTACCACCGTATAGATCTACTCCTTCAATTCCCAAATCCTTACAAGCTCGTTTCCACCAACTATAGGAAAATACTGATTCTGAATTGCAGACCTTCCTGGACAAGTGTAACAGACCCGACAAAGGCACTCAAAAATTTACCTGATTCCCTCGTTCGCTTGATAAGGTTTAGCTTCTCAGATTCATCAATTCGTCTTTTTTATTGAAGTCAGCTGTCCCAAACAACCTCACCAAAATGGATATTTGTACCGATATATGCATATTTTACATGTGTTAAGGGTACAGTCTTCATTAATAGAAAATGCCAAACCTGTTAAGAAACTGGCATGGAAAACTACGGGTCTTTAGAGATAGCCGAGTTGCCTAATTGATACGGTGGATCGACTTTTTTCAATTTTAGATAGGGAGAGAGAACATGAAGAAACAATTGATTGGATTAGGTGTTGCTGACGCATCCCCTGTCCCTGAACAAGCAACAATACTTCTATTCGGAGCTGGCTTAGTTGGCCTTGTAGGCTCCAGACTTCAAAAAAAAATAATTCACTCCTGAAAAGCTGTGCTTTTCCTTAAGGGTAGAGTTGCTCATTTGGTTCTGCCCTTTTTTTCTGGTTTAAGGGACATGACTAATTTTCTGCCTTTGTCTGTGGATATTACAAAACTTTAACTTTTTTTGGTGCAGCAGGCAGGGCTGTTGATCAGAGTTCAAGGTTGACCCGCCAGTTCATTTGAATGCTGAAGTGTTGCAGCTTTGAAAGCTGACTAACACTTACAAGAACCACCGTCATTTCTAGCTCTTCAACCATTTCACTTTGTTTTTAAGCATCATCCAGAAAGCATCCTTTTTTGAATTGAGTAATAAACGCCCCAATCATTTTCCTGATGAATTTTTAATCTTTTACTTGTCATCCCTTTGTTTTTTATACAATTTAATAGGGTTTTGTGTTATTAGAAGTGTGCTACACTTCTTTGACATAAGCATCATTTTAGACAAATGACTTCTTTTGCTGATATTTGGCATCGAATATTATTTACAACTGATTTAGAAAAAAACTCTGATTCTGCCGTATTAGTCGGCACAACTCCTCAATATATTTTCAGAATGAAAAATAAAGATGAGTTTTCAGTTGCTTGGGCTTTTGAGGTTGCTCAAAAATACGGCCTTAATACTGATTGGATAATGACAGGGAAGGGTTCTATGAAATCAAGTGAATCTGAACCTGAATTCCACAACGAATTACTCCACGAAATTGATAAGTGGTTGACTGGACAAATTGAAAAAGAACCATTCTTGGATGCGTTTCCTCTTTTTGCAGAATGGAAGAAAAGCCAAGGGCAGGAAGAAGGGAATGGTACTTCAATTCAGAATAAGGTGGCCTAAGTAATGGGTGCACCGCAGAGCAACAGCACATTAAAATGGATATGTGGAACCATCTTAATCGTTTCTCTAATTGCAGGGGGAACCACTGTATTCTTGCCTCCTGGGTTAATGGCAACTGTCTCTAGTTATTTCAGTAATTCCCCAAAACATGAAAAAGTCATAGCAAAAAAAGTTTACTTACCAAGTGCAGATAATCAAACGATGGAATCTCCTCCAATAAAATATTCCTACATTGTTGTACTTAACAATGGGAAAAGAATTGATGCTAACTCAATCAAAAAATATCAAGGAATAGTACATCTTGAAAACAATAGCGGTTTGATTATGAAAATTTCCAGTTCAGAAATTGACTCTATCAAAAAAATTAAAATATGAAACATACAATATTTTTCATTTCTTTATTCATGTTCATATTTTCTGCTTGTGTCAGCATTGCTTATGCCAAGCGATTTCATAAAGACGGTCACGAAATTGAAATTCTATGGAAACAGAAAGGTAAGAAATTGAAAGCATGGGGGAAGATTACTGGTGGTAAGTCAACTTGTGTGCAAATGAATTTATCCATTTATTTCAAGAATTCTGAGTCAGGTAGTTCTGCGCATATTGATACCACTATTAATAATTATCGGCCCACCAGCAGAAACAATTACAGCGGACAAGATCAGCCTTATTTACCTAGGAATAATTCCTTCCATTCTAAGTCTGCTAAAAACAGATGGTATGTTAAAAATTACTATTTGAAGTGTTTAAACTAGAAGAAGTTTTAAATGTTTTTTATCCCTATGAGTTAAAGGATGTTTAATGGGTGAACCTTCGAAAGTCACAAAAGTCTTAATCAATAAAATCCATGGTGGCAGAAAACAGGATAGTAAGTTTTGGAAAAGTGAATTCTCTGACGAAACTATTTCTAAACCTAAGCCAAGTCAACCTAATGTGGTAGCTTTTTTTCTATATCCATTGGTAGCGTTGGCATTGTTTATTGGTGGGTACGGTTCTTATTATGCTTATACTAGATTTTTCGTTTCTCCTAACGTTTCAGCTAAAGCATTGGCCTCAAAGTCTGCTTCAATTAAAGACTCCAGAAATACTCACAAAAATTATTCTTCACCTACATACAAACAGCAAACGAAACCGAAACGTCAACAACAAACATATTCTAGCAAACCAAAGGATAGGCCTGTAACCAAAAAAGAATTAGACAGGGCTATTAATAAAGCATTACGTCAACGCTCCACCACCACCAACAGTTCCGTTCAAAAAACTTCTGAATTACCTTATTACCGTGTTGAATTAACAAGTGGCTCTGTAATAAAAGCAAAAAGTGCAATTCAAGACGGTACGCATTACACTATAAAGGATGTTCATGGCTTAGAATTTTCTATGTTAAGAAGTGATATAAAAAATGTTAAGAAAGTTTTTCCTGAATAAGAGTTGTCAATACCCCTCTTTTAGTGCCAAACACTTTTAGAAATTCCGACATAAATATCGTTGGTTAATAATCCCAATGTAGGAACCCCGCCGGAGGCATCCCTCCGTGATCACCATCTATCGGTCAAGTGTTCTCAGAGGAATT
>JAFLJS010000028.1 GCA_022712895.1 Desulfocapsa sp. | reverse complement strand
GGCCCATTCTCAGAATTGGCCCTTGACGGAGCTACCATCGGAGGAAAAACTTGACAAAAGTTCTTAAACGACCAAAAATAGATCAAGGTAACACTGTAACTTAAAAGAAAAAACAGGATCTGCTACGTATATAGACACTAACCCTTGACTCCGACTCAGAGTACACGATTAGGATTGGAAAATCGAATCTTGACCAATTTTAGATCTTCCAGAACTTAACACTACTACTGTACATCGGAAAATCGAAGTTAACACACCGCCCAATTTGGGCTAAGATATAATGAAGTGGGATATTCCCACTCAAATGAACTTTCAATTTCAATAATTTAAAGAAAACAAACAATGAATGACTCTAATTTTTCATGCCTTCCTCTTTCCAAGGCGATGCTCCATACCCTAAATGAGCTTGGGTTTAAAGTAATGACTCCTGTTCAGGTCGAGAGTCTTCCGCATATTTTAAAAAATCGTGATGTTATTGCACAGGCCAAAACAGGTAGTGGGAAAACAGCAGCATTTGGAATTGGGGTGCTAAACAAACTTGATGTGAAAAAATTCAGAGTTCAATCTCTCATTCTGTGTCCAACCCGGGAACTAGCAGATCAAGTAGCCAAAGAATTACGTCGTTTAGCACGAGCTACCCATAATGTTAAAATACTGATTCTTTGTGGTGGAGCTCCTTTTGGACCTCAATATGGATCATTACTGCATGGGGCACATATAATTGTCGGAACTCCCGGGCGAGTGTTACAACATCTGGATAAAAAATATCTTTCTTTAAAAAATTTAGACACACTGGTACTAGACGAAGCTGATCGTATGCTCGATATGGGATTTATTAACGAAATTGATAGAATTATCGCCCATGCGCCTAAAAATCGTCAAACGTTGCTTTTTTCAGCTACCTATCCAGAAAAGATCATGGATTTAAGTTCTTCCATTCAAGTGAACGCACTTAATATTCAAACCACATCTGGAGAAAGCCCTAATAAGATAAGGGAATACTTCTACGAAGTGGCCCACAATAATAAGCTTGCTATGCTTATTAAAGTAATTGGTCATCACAAACCTCAAAACATCCTTGTTTTTTGCAATACAAAAATACAAACACAAGATGTTGCTGCTGATTTATCTCATGCCGGGATTGATACCCTCGCTATTCACGGCGACCTGGAGCAATATCAACGAACCGATGTTCTTGTTCGATTTGCTAACAAAAGTTGTTCTGTACTTGTTGCAACAGATGTGGCAGCGAGAGGACTTGATATAAAAGAGCTTGGAATGGTGGTTAATTACGACATACCACAAGATGAAGCGACGTATACACACCGTATTGGCAGAACAGGACGTGCGGGTAAAGAAGGCTTGGCAGTTACCCTCTTTACCAAAAGTCAAACACCTGAAATGAGATACTATCGCAATGAAATTCGCAGGTTTGATGATATTGACACTTTAAATGAGGTCGAAGAGTTCACACTGACGCCACCAAATGTTACCATTGTTTTAGAAGGTGGAAAAAAGGACAAAGTTCGTCCCGGTGATATTCTCGGCGCACTAACTGGTGCAGCAGGTATTGAAAGTAAATATGTTGGGAAGATTGATATTTATGATCGTCAAAGTTATATTGCGATTGATAGTAGTATGATTGAGAAGGCTTATTCTTATCTGAAAAACGGAAAGATTAAAGGACGTACATTTTCAGTCTGGGTATTTGATCAAATAACGGAATGACACCGGAGAGGAGAAATATAAAAATGATTGAAGAACGTCTGGTGGAGCTTGAAACTCAAATCACATTTCAGGATCAGACCATCAAAGACCTGAGTGATGTAATTTACAAACAGCAGCAGGAGCTCGAAAGGTTGGCTACCCTCTGTGCCGCCTTGGAGAGACAGAGTAAAGAACTCGCGGAGTCTGACCCGGGAAGCGACGCACCAGCAAACGAAAAGCCGCCCCACTATTAACAGCCGCACCAAGCTTATAAAAAAACACCATGACTGATTATACTGAAGAGGAGTGTCCAAAATGTGGCCAACAGTTACGATTTCCTACGAATATTGGAGGGATGCTTATGGCTTGTCCTTCATGTGGAAACAAGTTTCACTCTGATTTTAAGTTGGGTAGTGTCAAAAGAAGTGTACGTGGAGATGTCTTAACAAATCTTTTTGAGATGCCCTGTAAAATTATGAGACGTATTGACCGCTTCTTTCTTCCTAAGTAATATTTTCAGGTAGTTTCGCTTCGGTGATTCTGCTTTTCTTAGCCCATGGCTTCAAATATTGGTCGCTCTCCCTTTTCCATTCTCCCCAGAAGTTCGCGTTCAGGGCTTTGTGCACCGTCGGTAAAACTGATTCCGAGAAGTTGTACCTCAGAAAGCATTTCTTTCAATTCGTCCTGAAATGTTGCAGCAAAAGCCGCTTTCTCCTTGCTGTCAAAAAGAAACCTGATTCTGGCCCCTTCTTTGCTCTGGTAATAACGTACCTCCATATCCCCCAGTTCTGTCATTGTTAAGTGGAGGCTGAACTGCGTGTTTTGTTGCTTTTTATCAGTTGTATTTTCACTTTCAGGTGGACTGTCCACAAGAAGAAAACCATTTTCCAAAAAGGAGAAGGGGAGTGGGAAGAGAAGGAAGTCTCCCTCCAGTTTTAACTGGGCGACCTGGTACATCTCAATAGTGGAAAGGATATTCTTAGCACTGATCGCTAGCGCTTCATTTTTCTGTGCAGTAGAGGTTATTTCAAGAAGGGCAGCTTTCAAACTTGCCTTGGCTGTCCCTTTGTCATTTCTGGCAAGAAGAGCCTCCATATTCATACCGATTCGCTGGACATTGCCCTGTAAGTCTTTGCCTGCTTCCTGACCCATAAGGTTTTCAGGATGGAAGCCTGCAAGGGCCTGAACAGTACTCTGTTGTGTTGCAGTCAGTTGTATTATTCCTTGCGGTAAGAGTTGTTGTATAGCTTTGAGCAGAGGGGATAAATCACTATTTTGAGGGTTTGCAAGAATCACCGGTAGGCCAGCAGAGCTGTTGGCTGTTTTTCCCGGGCTATTTGCAGGTGCTAGAGGAGTAAATGTCAGCTCACTTTTCCTCGGTTCAACTCGCAGCAAAACATCTTGGCCAGCTTTTCCAGCTAACGCACCAGAGGTTTGGAAACGGGCCCCACCTATTTCCAGCACAGTTCTACCGGTTGCAGGCTGTTCCACGATGGTGGCTTTGAGTATTACCGGTTGGGTCAGTGTGGGGAGTTGGGGAGAGTTGGCCGGTGCTGGCTTGCCATTAAGTAGGGCAATGATGCTGCCATTGTTTATAGGGGTGACTGAGAGTGATGATTGGATGTTGGGCGGGGTCAGGTTGCTGGTTTGTGCTTGAGCCTGAGGTGTACTGCTCTCTTGTGCCTGTTGCAGAAGAGGCGCAAGATTCATGGCACGCCCGATAAAAGAAGCCAGGTTGCGGAGTTGTGTCTGCAGCGGATCTTGTTTTAATCCCAGCTCAATTTGGGGAGAGGTATTCAGTACTTCAAACTGGATGACCTGTCCTTTTACAAGGGGCGCCTCTGTTCGTACCGCCATTTGACCAAGTGTCGTTTCCAGAACTGCTTGGCGGCTGGTGGCAAGGTATTCAGTTACCACCGCCTGTAAAAGCTGCCCGGTCTGAAGGGATGCAAAAACCTGAGGTGATGGCTTTGGCGTAACAACTGACACCTGGGGATTGAGAGCACTGGGGGGCGTTACTTTGTTTATCATGATGCAATCCCCTATGGTTCATCTATCTGGTTATGATTGTGTTGCAAGCAGCGTAGATTGATAGCAATTGATTTTGAGTGACCGTACTATTGTCATAGCAGAGGCACCATAATCTTACAAGTAGCCGAATTATTATTTCCTTTTCGTTGTCGAATCTGTTCCGGTTATTTTTTTTTATTTTGTATCTGTTCTTGTTTGGCACTTCAGGTATAGTGAAAAAATAATAATTGACGAACGATGGTCCACATCGAACGCTTCTGTAGATCAGGTTTGTCGTCAATAATGTAGATAAAATTGATAAACTCGTAAAAATCCAGAACTTAGATGGTTAAGTAAAAAACGTCATATCCGAGGCGCAAATATTTTCTATCATTTCGGCGTACTAAGGTACGTCGTAATGATAGGAAATGTGCAGCAACGAAGGAGATGGAGAGTTTTTACGACGCCATCAAAATTATAACATATAATGCCTTTATGAATACTCTATTTGCAGATCGGATAATTGATGTTCCCAAGTCATTTATTCGTGAAATGCTCAAAATCACGTCAGATTCCACCATTATCTCTTTAGCAGGAGGGTTGCCCAAAAGGGATCTTTTCCCGGTTCAAGAGATTATAGCCGCAACAGATGAGGTTTTTAAAGTATATGGTCGTGATATCTTTCAGTATAGCAATTCTGAAGGCTATCTTGCGCTGAGGGAGTCTATCGCCAATAATTATCTGGCAAAAGGGCTTCAGGTATCCGCAGAGAACATCCTTATAACCAATGGTTCTCAACAAGGTCTCGACTTATTAGGTAAAGTTTTGCTCAATGATGGTGATGGAGTAATCATTGAGGAGCCTGGATATCTGGGTGCCATTCAGGCCTTTTCGCTGTACAGACCACATTTTTCTCCAGTGCCGGTTTCTGAAGAAGGGCTGGATCTTGAGAAGTTGCAATCGGTCCTTTCAGAACGAGAACATAAACTGCTCTATGCGGTTCCCAATTTTCAGAATCCGTCAGGTATCACCTACTCATCAAACAACCGTGAAGGCGTGGCCGATCTCATCAGAGAAAAAAAAGTGTTTATTGTTGAGGATGATCCTTACGGTGAATTACGATTTGCAGGCATAGCGAAACCATCGTTCCGGAAATACTTACCCGAACAAACGATACTGCTGGGTTCTTTTTCTAAGATCGTGGTTCCCGGGTTTCGTATTGGATGGATAGTTGCTCCTCCTGAAATTTATGAGAAACTACTAATCGCCAAACAGGCTTCAGATCTCCACACCTGTCATTTCACGCAGTATATTCTCTATCAGTATTTGCAGAAAAACAGCATTGCGGAGCACGTTGCAAAGGTGATAAAGACCTATCGCGAGCAGTGTCAATGCATGATGGACAGTATCGATGCTTATTTTCCCAGCAGTGTGGAATATATAAAACCTGAGGGTGGCATGTTTCTATGGGTAACATTACCCAAGGGGATGTCCGCCATGGAACTGTTCCCCCGTGCAGTGAAAGAAAAAGTCGCTTTTGTCCCAGGCGATCCTTTTTATGTGAACAAAAAAGGACTTAATACACTTCGCCTGAATTTCTCTTCCGTCGACAATGATACCATTAAGACTGGTATTCAACGTCTCGGCAAGGTTATGGCTGAGCTGCAATAATGGATGACCGGAAATGACAGGTTTTTTTGCTGGTCTCTCTTTAGGTTTTAGCCTGATTATAGCAATAGGCTCACAGAATGCCTTTGTCCTTAAGCAGGGCTTAAAGCGAGAGCACGTTTTTGTAATATGTCTGCTCTGCGCTGTGTCGGACGCTTTATTAATTACCCTGGGTGTTTCCGGGTTTTCTGTAATCATTGCCAAAGCTCCATGGGTAGAATCTTTTGCAAGGTATGGTGGTGCAATTTTTTTAGCCACTTATGGTGCCAGGAGTTTTTGGGCTGCTATAAATACAAGTGAGTCATTAACACCTGCTGAAAATGGTAATGCTTCTCTGGCTGTTGCCATAACAACCTGTCTTGCCTTTACGTGGCTGAATCCACATGTCTATCTGGATACAGTAGTCTTGCTGGGCGCTGTATCTGCACAGTTCCCCGGCCAAAAACTTTCCTTTACCCTTGGCGCAACCTTGGCCTCATTTGTGTTTTTCTTTGCCCTGGGTTACGGAGCGAGGATGCTGACCCCCATATTTAAAAAACCTCTGTCCTGGAAGGTGTTGGATTTTATGATTGGTGTGATTATGTGGTCCATTGCAATCAGTCTGGTACGAGAGCAGATTGCGGTTTTGTTATAGTCGTTTCAACCTCTCGCAACGGGTTCCACAGGTCTGATTATTGTGAATAGCTTGCTGCTGCTGCTTCCACGCTAGACGATATTGATGCTAGACTTGACGTTTTACTTGAGTCAGTAAGTTCGTCAGCATGACAAACTCCTTCAAGGGTCAAATGATCAATTCTTTCATGGAGGGAAATGTTTTCGTTTCTGGAGAGCCTTTTGACAATGAAAGTAAAGGAGCCAGTTTTCCATGAGAGAATCTCAAAAAAATTGTCTTTGGCCTGTTCTTTATATACTTTTTCCAGGTCTTCTTGCCGAAGGTACTTTTTCGCAACCAGTATCTTTCCAATTCGAGGTCGAGGGGTGTTGGCTCGAGACAAAGAGAGGCAATCCTGTAACTGTTCACTGGTTACATAGTTTCCCTGTATCAATCGTTGTCCAATTCTCATTGGGGTATTTTTTATATAACTATATATGAGAATTCCTTCCTCAACAAAGAGTAGCGCCGAATTGGTGGGTGTTTGAATTTGTAACTCACCGTATAAACCAGCATGTCCCATGAGTTGCATGAGATTCTCAATTGTCAGAATGGAAAGATCACCTTGTAAGGCAACAGCATTTTTTTGTTTAAGTGTAATATTCATAAATATGTATAGACGAAAGGGAGTACGTGATTGGTTTTAACTGGTGACTCCATAACTTTTTTTTAGCTAGTTACTATTTTGAAAACCCTTACAACTTGGAATGGGTAACTATTCCCATGTGGAGATTACCCGTTTTGTTTTTGTATTTCAATAGGTATTGTAACTATATGGAGGGTTAGTGTGCTACATTTGTATAGGTATATTTACCTATTAAAGGCTGTTGCTCACTGGAATTACAGAAAGTTTTTTTTTAGTTCTAAAAGTAAAAAAATGACGCAAATCAGTTTTGCTGAGTTTTTAATGGAACTACTGGAAAATAGAAGAGAAGATACCAATGGCAAGAATAGTCATTCAAGGGAAGTCCACAATATCAGATGTTTATCTGACTATACAGAATAAAAATGAAACCGAAAGTACGCAATGATTCGGTCATTGTAAAATTCTTCTTCCAATAAAATACAAGTGTATCAACTACAGATCAGGGGGCAAAAGCCCCCTCTTGTCCCTGTTGAAGTTACTTTTTTGTCTGTAAGATAAGTTTACTCCAATCTGTGGAGGTGGGGTCAATCTCTGCACCCAGTCGTCTGCCAGATTCCGTTAGCTCTGTCCATTTTGTTTTAAACAACATGGAATAGTCAACACCGTAGTGATGGATGACAACGGAGAGTTTATCGATTTCGTGGGAAATCATCTCGGGAAGGTGTTTTAAACTGACACCAGTTTTTGAAATATTGCAGACAAGCCCTGTACAGGTTTTGTCGCCGACAGTAACTTCAGCAAAGGTATCCTTACCGGAAGAGAAACGTGGATGATTCCTTTTTTCATGACTGGTTATTTCTTCTGCAACGAAAAGGCGTTGGCCCAGGGTCTTCACTAAAGCGGCAGTTGTTATCGCCAGAGGAAGAAAGATAAAAGTGAAAATAGGAATCAGCCAAAGATACACAATAAGGTCTGCAGAATGTAACATTTTTAATACCTCCCCTGTCTTTAGTGAACTATGTGGAATACCCCCTTGTTCTCAATCATTTAATGCTATTTTGTTGCCATTGGCAATAGGTGAAAAACGCCTATATAATAACTAGGAGCTCTAGTTGTTATAAGTTGCTATGAGTTGTTTGTGAGTGCCGTTTGAAGATTTATTTTTTTGTTGGTTAAATCGAGTTTCTTTCTGATCTCCTGCCTATGGCTGGCAATGGTTGAGGGGGATAGATTTAAGAGGGAGGCAATTTCTTTTGTTGTCTGTCCATGCTTGATCAAATTAGCTATTTGAAGCTGGGCAGGAGTAAGATTTGAAAGATGGTTTTTATGGGTGCGTGCAAAAGAAGAGGTAATTTCATCAAGATTTGACTGTATGATTTTCACAAAATCTTTTTGGCAATTTTCGTTACATCTTCCTCGTAATTTTCCAAGGTACGGATAGATGAATTTTTCGATGTTAAACATCACTTCTTCTTCAAGTTCTTTTTTGTCTTCCTCCCGTTTTCCCAATAAAATTTTGAGAGCAATGTTTGTTTCCATCAGTCTTTCTCTCTTCCGATCAAGCTGGGCAGTGCGGTCAGCCACTCGCTGCTCTAAATCCTTGTGGGCTCGCTGTAGTGCTTCTTCAGTGGCTTTTCGTTTTGTTATATCTTCAATGATGCCAATTGCGGCAACTATTGATCCATCACCGGCTGAAATTGGAGCAAACAAGCCACTCAGGTATACTTCCCCATCACCGGTAACAGACTGGTAATTGCCCTCGTAACGAGCTTTTTTCCCGGAAAGTACAGAGATAGTAGCAGTTCTTACTTCCTCATCTTTTGCAGAATGCAGCAAATCAAAGCCCACAAGTTTCTCTACACTGGAACCTAGAATTTTCGCTAATTTTTCATTACTTGCTGTGATAATACCTTCTTTATCTATATGTAAGATACCCAATGGTGAATGTTCAAAAATACTCCGGTATTTTTCTTCAGCTTCCCTTAATTCTGCTTCCGTTTTTATGCGGGCAGTAATATCTGTACAAACACCACCGACTGCAGATACCTTCCCTTCATCATCAAACAATGGGAACTTTGCCGTTATAAAAGTTTTCACTCCGTCGTGCAAACGAATAGTTTCCTCGAATTCGACTAATGTCCGTCTCTTGATGACCTCTTCATCCTGGGAACGAAAAAGCTGTGCTACTTCTTCAGTAAAGATCGCAAAATCATCCATCCCCAGGACTTGATTGCAGCAAATGTGCGCTAGGCTTGCCATCTGGCGGTTTATAAAGATATATTTGAATTCAGCATCCTTCAGGTAGATAGGTATGTTTGTATTGTTGAGGATCGCTTCCAGGTATTGGGAACTTAATTTTACTAAAGCATTACGGGTATTATGACGGGCCAATTCCTTTTCAAGTGTTTGCGCTCGTTTTTCAAGCTCTCGGTAAGATAGTTTCGCAATCATTAGCACTCCTCCCACTGGATATAATTCACCATGCCCGGTTAACGTGAAAGATTTCCTTGCTTGTTATACGTAAGTGGCATTGCATTATACCACTGTTGTGGCGGTCAAATCAAGATGTGAAGGTCTGTTTTTTTGCTGATCATAGGATCAGAAGGAAACATGCCTGTCATGCTCTGGAGTGAAGGTGTGACATCTTCAGTTGGCCTTGGGATAGTATGGTCGGTAAGCGAGTGTGGGAGCCCTTTAGGGGAGGGTAGGAATGATTTACATGTCATTTTAAGTCGCTCAGACCTTTTTACCATGGCACTGCGTCATGACTATTGCAAAAGGAGAAGAGTGACAAATAAAAAGTTGCTTGAAAAGGAGTTGGTCTCTATCAAAGATTAGTGGTTGAAAAGTCGCTACTTGGCTACGGTTTGGTTACATTAATGAAATACCTTTTTTTCTCCCTGATGCCGATCTGTATTGTTCCTTTCTCAATCGACCTCCATAAAGAACACGTTTCCCTACGTGCCTTTGTGGGAGCGATTACTGCAGTGTTTGGTATCTATTTTCTTATGTCCTGATGTGAGGTCAGTAGGGTATGGCCAGCTTGAAGGCTAATTCAGGCAATATTTACCAAAAGCACCTTTGAGAAATAAAACTAATCCCTTTATGCACGACATACTACTCTTCATTCATTCTCTGAATGTCAGAGTAGTGGTAAACAATCGCATTCAATTCTTTGTTATCAGAACAATGCGGGTTAGTTGTAACGATCAAATTCATCATAATATTCTGAAAAACCAACTGCAGATTTCAACTCCTCAAAATCAAGCACGTTCGTTGGCATTTTACCATCTTGTATCATTGCCAGTGATTTCCGCATGGCTAGAATTGAAGCATTGAGTAAGGTCAATGGGTATACTGCGATCTTGTAACCAATATCTTCAAGTTGTTCGGGGGGAAGAACAGGAGTCTTACCATGTTCAATCATATTAGCCATTTTAGGACCTGGAACAGAATTACAATATTCACGCATTTCCTGTTCTGATTCAGGTGCTTCAAGAAATGTGATATCAGCCCCAAGTCTGGCAAATTCATTGGCCCTGTAAATCGCTTCGTCCAGATCATGGGTCGCACGTGAATCCGTCCTGGCCATAATCAAAATATCCAAACCTTCATTACGCGCATCAATTGCTGCCTGTATACGTGAAAAAGCCTCTTCTCGAGAGACGGTGACTTTTCCTTTGGTATGCCCACAGCGTTTAGGCATGACCTGGTCTTCCAGCATAATGCAACCAAACCCAGCATTAGCATACCCTTGAACGGTACGTTTTACATTCACAGCATTGCCAAAGCCAGTGTCACCATCTCCAAACATCGGAATACTGACACTACTACAGATGGCTCTTCCCTGAGTAACCATTTCACCGTAAGAAACCAATCCGGTATCAGCCACGCCTAATTGTGAAGCAGAAACAGCAAATCCACTCATGAACCCAAACTTAAAACCGGCTTGTTCGATCAGTTTAGCAGACATGGCGTCATGGCAACCTGGCATAGTTAACAAACCAGGTTGTTGTAATAGATCTCTTAACTTATCAGCAGAACTTGTCATATTTCATTCTCGTAATGGAGTTATAAGTACAAATATTTTTTTCAGTAGTATAGGAAGAATGTATAAACCACTTCCACTCTATAATTTATAGGGGATATACAAGGCCAAATCGGGCCAAAACCAGAGAAGTAGAACAGTACCCAACATGATGATAATAAAAGGCCAGACTCCACGTATCACCTCTGAAATGGGAGCCTGAGCCACGGCCTGAATAACAAACAGGTTGAGCCCGACAGGTGGTGTTATCAATGCGCATTCAATCATGACGACAAAAAGTACACCAAACCATATGGGATCGATTCCGAGAACGGCCAGTGACGGATAGAGTACTGGCATCATAATCAGCAGCATGGAAAGAGATTCAAGAAAGAACCCCATGATAAGCAAAACCACACAGATAATAACAATAAAGAATCCTGGCTGTGAAATATTTGCGGTTATTGCCTCTGAGATTTCAAAAGGAATACGATAGAGTGTAATCGCCTTGCCAAATAACTTAGCACCTGCAATGATCAGGAAAATCGTAACCGTTGTCTTCATGGAATCCTGGACGGCTTCTTTCAATTTAAGCCATGTCATGCGACGCATTCCGTAAACAATAATCAGAGAGACGGCAAATCCTATTCCTGCGGATTCTGTGGGAGTAAACCAACCGGCATAAATTCCGCCGATAACAATTGCTGCGAGCAGTGCGGTAGGAGTAGCAAGTAGTGTTGCATCCTTGCGTTCAGTCCATGTTGCTTTTGCCGTGGCTTCATATCCTTTCCCAAACCTTGCATAGATAAAACAGAAACCGATAAATAGAGCAGCAAGAAAGAGGCCAGGCCCAATACCTGCCAGAAAAAGATTAATTATGGACTCTTCTGTTATAACGCCATAAACAATCATGGGGATTGAGGGTGGAATCAGTATTCCCAGTGTTCCACCAGCGGCCATAAGACCGAGAACAAAAGGACGATGATAGCCTCGGTCTGTCATTTCCGAAATTGCAACTGTTCCAATTGTTGCAGCAGTTGCCACAGATGACCCTGAGATTGCGGCGAAAATTGCACAGCTAATGATGGTTGCCACACCCAATCCACCAGGCCAATGCCCAACCCAACTCTGAACTGCCCTGAATAAATCTCTACCAATATCACCCTTGAGAAGAATATTTGACATCAATAGAAATAGGGGCACTGCTAAAAGTAAAAAACTGTCCATGGCACTAAAAAGAGCCAGCGGAACCATGGTGAGGGTAAAGCCCTTTAATATTAAAAGAAAAAGACCAAGACCACCAAGGGAAAAAGCAACTGGAACCCTTAGAAGCAGGAGGAAAATGAGGGAGAAAAGAATTAGAATTGTTGTCATGGAGATACGTTTATTTTAAACTTGATGACCTTCTACGGCAGTAATGCTATCTCCACGGAGTAACTTCACTAACTCGACAATTGCCTGAATAAAGAGCAGAGAAAAACCAATAGGGATAGCACTTTCAGTCATCCATTTAGGGACTCCCAGCATGGTTGAGGTCTTTCTCCCCATTTCAATGGATTCAAGCACAACCCCTGCGCCATAAAAAACCGCAACGAAAGAAAAGAATGCAATGACAAGGAGTGAAATCATCTCCAGCACCTTGAACTTGCCCTTACTTAATGAAGATGTGAATAATTCAACCGTAATCAGCCCCCGCACCTTCAAAAGGTGTGCACTTGCTAGATAGACGGCCCAGACCTGGACAAACCTTGTTACCTCATCAACCCAGATCGTTGGTGAATTAAAGACCTTTCGCATGACAACCTCATAGGTAATCATGGCACCAATGGAGAAAAACATCCAGGCAGCAAGGTATGCAACCGACTCTGTTATTTTATCTATTATCTTGATCACTTATTTACCACAGTATGAATCTGACATTCCACATAGAATATCAGATTCATTTAGTTGTTCACCTGTTACAGTTTCGCAGCTTCCATAACGAGTTGTTTTCCAAGATCACCAGATCGTTCCACATACTTATTGACCACTGGTTTTGTTGCCTCGCGCCATTCACTGCGCTCGGCATCGGTTAAATCAACCACTTTGATCTTATCCTGTGCCCACTCCAATGTTTCCTTCTCAATAGCTCCCATTTTTTCGCGAAGCTCTTTTTCAACCCGAAGTCCAGCCTTGGTGATAACACTGCGCTCACTATCAGTCAGACCCTGCCATACTTTTTCATTGATAATTACAATAAATTCAATATCAGCATTATAGGTCAGAGTCATGTGATCCATAACCTCATAAAGCTTTCTTGATTTTACTGCTGTGATGCCAGTCATACCTGCATCAACAGTACCTCGCTGATATGCCAGAAACTGTTTAGAGCCAGACATCATGGTGGGAGCGCCCCCTAAAGCAAGAACTGTATCGCCCAATGTTTTGCCAAAGACTCTTACCTTTTTTCCTTTCATATCGGCTGGGGTCTTGATCATTTCTTTTTTAGTTAAAAGGATGGAGCTTCCATATGCCTGCCACCAGAGCACACGTGTTCCGGTTCCAAGTATGGCTTCATCAAGAGAAGTACGTATGGCACTTCCTGGAGTTGTCGCTTTGACTACTTTCTCAGGGCTGTCAAACATAAAAGGGACATAAAATAAATCCACTGCAGGGATAGTTCCTGCAAAACGAGCAAGAGATGCAACACCCATCTCAATAGCTCCGGAAGCGACTGCCTGGGGAACCTCTTTGTCTTTATACAGCTGAGCTGATGGATAAATTTCAATTTTTAACGAACCATTACTCTCTTTCTCTACTTCCTGCTGAAAATCGAGCAGATTCTGTCCAAGATGATGCTTCATTGGTAGTTGCAGACTGATACGTAATATTTTTTCAGCATAAGCAACTGATGATAATGAAAAAACCAGGGTAACTAGCACGAATAACTTACAAATTTTCTTCATCAAACTCTCCCGATAAATTTTTTTACACCTTCGATTTCAATACATAAAAAATGAACCCTATTCATTTAATACAAAAAGGAATATTTTCAAACTTAAATTTGAAAAGCTTTGTTAGTAAGATGTCCGATTCTGATCTTAACTGCTTGCTATCTCGTACTAATTGGGCTTGTTCCTGATGATATACCGTATGAATTTTTCCACCTGTCCATCTCCAACAAATATCTGATATCATAAATTGTCTGCTATTCCAAGAGTTTTCAACTTCAAATTTCCTAATCGCCTTCTCCTGGTGTCTGTGGTTTCTGAAGCCTTAGGTTGGTGAGCAGCCCCTCCGCCGAAACATTAAGCGTACTCAAAAACTTGGTCTGTTTTTATGCTAAGCAGGATACGTGCCAAAATATGGCAGGGGAGTGTGGTAGTAGAAGGCGTTGATATGGCTTGGTAAAGTAGGGTTTCTGGTAGGGAGTCCTGACAAGGTAAAGGCTACAAAAATAGGCGTCGTCTACTTTTGTGGACAAGTGATGGGTAATTTTGTACCCATTCGTCATTCAATCGAGCTTGCATATCTGCCCAATGTCCCAATGATGTTAATCGAGAATTGAACCTATGGCATTCCGCAATTGTTTCAGATCAAATGGTTTAGCAAGAGCTGCAAGAAATCCATACTTTTTGTAGTTGGCCATTACAGGATCATTAGAATAACCGCTTGCCACAATTATTTTTGCATCGGGATCAATCTGCAACAATTTTTCTCCTGTTTCCTGGCCACCCATGCCACCTGGAATAGTTAAATCCAGAATTACAAGATCTACAGGAGTACCATCATCCTGTAGTTCCTGATATTTGTTAATCGCCTGAGCTCCATCAATTACCGAAATTGCTTCATGGCCAAGGACGGCAAGTTGTGAGACACACACATCCCGCAGCATTTCTTCATCATCCATGATCATAATCCTGGCTGCTTTAATTGCGGTCGTACTCTTTATTTGTTCCGTAATATCACCTCCTCTGGCGGTAGAACGGACAGCAGGGAGGTACAGGGTAAATGTCGTTCCCTTTCCGGTGATGGAATGAACAGTAAGGTATCCATCGTGTTTGTTGATGATTGAATGACAAATTGCCAGGCCAAGCCCGCTGCCTTGCTGTTTTGTTGTGAAATAGGGGTCAAATATTTTGTCTATGACTTCTTTGGGAATGCCGATGCCTGTGTCCTGAATAGTAATGCAGACATAATCACCTTTATCCACACTCAAGAGTGCCTCCGTGGTGACATCCTCAACGTTAGTGCATTCGATTGTTATGGTGCCACCTTCGGGCATGGCGTGTTTCGCATTTATAGTTATATTTTGAATGACTTGGCCTATCTGTCCACTGTCCGCATCAACTTTCCAAAGGTCTGCTGGAAAGTCGTAGGTACAGGCGATCTGGCTGCCATGGAGAACAAAGTTTGCAGATTCTGTAATAACCTTCGGAAGTGACGTCACTTCTCGGACTGGCTCACCACCTTTGGAGAAAGTGAGTAACTGGTCTGTAAGCTTTGCGGCCCTCTTCGTTGCCTTCTCAGCATCGGAAAGCAGAGATGCTGTTCTGCTGTCTTCTTTTGCGATCCGGTAGCCCGCCAGCTCAATGTTGCCAAGGATGGCTGAAAGAATGCTGTTGAAATCATGGGCAATGCCACCAGCAAGTACCCCAATAGATTCCAGTTTTTTGGTTTTGAGCAGTTCCTCCTCTATCTTTTTCTCGTGAGTAATATCACGGAAGACAAGGACAACTCCAATAATATTACTTTCCTTATCTCTGATTGGAGCACCGCTGTCTGCAATGGAGTATACGGTACCATCTTTTGCAATGAGAGCTGTATGGTTTGCAAGGCCGATGATTCTGCCAAGTTCTATTACTCGCTGTACCGGACTGACACATTTCTGTCCGGTCTTTTCATTAATAATGTTAAAAACCTTTGAAGATGGTAGCCCCTGTGCCTCGTCATTGCTCCAGCCACTGAGATTTTCTGCTACCTTATTTAAAAAGACAATTTTTCCTTCGATGTCTGTGGTAATGACACCATCTCCAATGGAACGCAGTGTCACGCTCAAACGCTCTTTTTCCTCCTGAAGTGCGCTCTCTGCATTCTTTCTGTTACTGATGTCGGTGGCGATTTCCATGCGCACGAGTCTGCCATTAGTCCAGCGAATTGCCTGGTCCCGACACTCAAACCACTGCTTTGTTATGGTGTCCTGTCGTTCATAGACATGGACGCCTGTTGTTTCGCCCTTAGAATCTACCAGCATGTGATTCGTACAGAAATCACATGGAGCTACCTGTCCCTGTTGTAGCGCCATGTAGCATTTCTTGCCGATAGCGTTACCACAAATCTTTTGGCCATAGCTATTTAGAAAAATGAGTTCGTAGGTCTCCATGTCAGCCACGTAAACAATTGCATCCAGGCTGTCGAGCAAGGTTTGGAAGCGTTCGGCGGTATTGGATATCTCTTTGTCTCTTGAATTGATGGCACCTATTATGGTCTTGAACTCCTCGATTCCTCCTGACATTTCAGAAGACAGAGCGAGTGTGTTGCCTCGTTTGGAATGTTCCAGGGCAGCAACAATACTGTTTACCGGATGTGAGAAGAACTTGTTGAAAACAATTCGAAGAACAAGAAAGAGTAGAATAAAGAAACAGAGCAGGAACAGGAGCTGACTCACCAGGGTTTTCTGGATCTCTTCCGTCATTACTGTGTAGGGGATACAGTAATATATAATCCAGTTGTCGGGTTCTGTGAACTGCTCACTCAAAGCGATGAACTTTTGGCCTTGATAGATAAAAGAAAAGAGTCCGCTATCATTTGGCGTGGAGACCTCTTTGAGATCAAAGCCAAGGTTATGGCGGGTTTCCATAAAGGAATGGTTTGGGTGGTAAATCGTTTGACCTTTTGTCGACAGGACAAAGAAAAGTTCGCCAGAGTACATTTCTCCATCTTCGAAACTGGCTATAACAGGAGTGATGTTTGCCAGGCTACGTTCCACTATCAGCAAATATCGATTGTTGAGGGGGTATTGGATGGTTACCACGGAACGGTTTGTTAGGATCGATTGGTAATGGTGTAGCACCTGCCTCTTTGAAATTGCTTCTGCTGAAATCATGGCACTGAAATCAAGTCCTGTATATTCCTTATATGGATCGGAGATCAAAAGAACTTTGCCCTGCGGGTCAAGGATGTAAAAACTGTCGCCATGGAATTCAAAGTAGCGAGATGAGGCAAGTTGGGACAATAACGTTTCAAGGTTACCCGGTTGAGATTGCAGAACTGTTTGCACCATGGCATCTGTATGAAACAGAATATCTCTGGTGAGCGTTCGAGCGACATTGATCCTGGCCTGCATGGCTGCAGAATATTCTGCTCGAGTTTCCCGATACTCAAAGATTCCGGTTGCCAAGAAAACAACAAAAAACACAGCAATCGCCAGAGTCAAGAGGATCAGGTTAATTTTTTTTTGCAGGGGTTGCGGTGCCACTTAGATTTCTCCGTTGTTGCGGAACTGTTTCTCACGCACGATAACTTCATAGACTGGCCGCACTACATCACCATATGGGTCAAATTTTACGTGGCCCATAAGGGTATCATACTCTCCAGCCAGCAATGCTTTTTTTAACTCACCACTATTTATCATGGAACAGCGTTTGAGAGCATCAGCAAGAATCGTAACTATTTCATAAGCTCTTGTCGATCTGGCTGTGGCTTTTTTATGGAACTTTTCTTCAATTTCCTGCGCAAAACTGAGGTAGCTCGGACGGTTGTTGTCTGGATCTATATAGGTGATTATGCTTAACCCTTCAGCACTGTCTCCCGCGTGCCGTATCAGTCCAGGGGTCTGCGTCCAGAGTGTGGCCAGGCGGCTTCCGGTATAATCTACAGCTGCGATTTTTTGCAAAGCTATTCCAGCCATACTCGCTTCAGTCAAAAGAATAATTGCATCCGGTTGTGGCTCAAGTAGCTCATTAATTATTCGGTTCCAGTCTGCCTGCTCACGAGAGCCAAACTTCACTTTGGTGATTGAGCCGGAAAAATGTTCCTGCACACGGTTTGCGTAATCGAGAACAAATGCGGGGTTGGTCATGTCCATAAGAAATGCCACGGATTGCAGCTGTCTTTGTTCAAGCAGGGAGGCCATTTTTTCACCAAAAAGGGAGCAGTCAACAGCCGTTCTGAAAAAAAGATCGTCCTGACCGCTTAATTGTGTGGACGCAGTAAAAGCGGTGATAAGTAAAGTGTTATGGGAAGTCACAAAAGGGTACGCTTTGATGGTGTTGGATGAAAAACTGTGACCGATAATTGCCACCACACCTTCGTCTATAAGCGATTCGTCAGCTATTTTAATACCTTCATCACTGTTCCGGTCATCGCGAATAAGCAGTTCGATCAGGCGACCATTGATCCCGCCAGTGTTGTTGACATTCTCTACGGCAAGAAGAGCACCGTCCCGGATATGTTCTCCGGCGTCACCTCCCCGGCCACTAAGATTAATCGATAAGCCTATTTTTATCGGTGGTTGCTGTTGATTGCAGGAGACAAGTAGAAACAAAAAAACAAGAGGAGATACTAAGAAAAGCAGAGCGTGAGAATATGGTTTCATGTGACAAGCTCCTTTTGACAAATTACGTTTAGAGCGCTGTTGTTGGGATACCGAAGACATGAACAAAAAAGTGGTTACCACTACATTGTAAGTATACTGAATAAGAGAGGTAAGTCAAATAGGATGGCGTCGTATTTATGCTCCTTTACCCAGGAGCCATGTTCTGAATTGAATAATACAGGTTCATCCACTCTGTAGGCAGAGTAATATGTGACAATCGTAAAAAAACTTTCTTATCGGCAGGATAGTAGGTTTTTATGGTGGTAAAATACGCTCCTCTTTTGTAGTATTCACAAGTTCTAGGAAGCTTTTTTTTTAAAAGTAGCCATATACACAATTTCAATTGCAAAGAGAATTATGGACGAATTAACAGCAAATATAAAAGAGAAACTGATTGAGATTTTGAACCTGAGTGATGTGACCCCTGATGACATCGATGAAAATGCACAACTGGTGGGTGGAGAACTTGGGATTGACTCAATAGATGTGTTGGAAATGGTAGTCATGGTTGAGAAAGACTATGAGGTCGTTATCAACAACAAAGAAATTGGTGAGAAGGTCTTTTCAACCCTGAAAAACCTTGTGGAGTATATCCGAGAGAACTCTCCCAAACTGATGGCGTCGTAAAAAACTCTTCATCTCCTTCGTTGCTGCACATTTTCTATCATCACGACGTACCTTAGTCTGACAAAATGATAGAAAATAATTGCGCATCGAATATGCAGCTTTTCACCCTAAGAAAGGGTGTAAATACTTAGCCATCGTAATTTGACTTTTTTGTGAGAGCATTTTGAGTACTACAACCCCCCCTGTATACATCGCTGGCCTTGGTATAATAAGTCCTCTGGGCATTGGCGAAGAGTCAACCTTTACAGCTTTGCAGGCAAACAATTCTGCCGTTGCTCCGTTACGGGTTTTCCCCGTTCAGCAGCAGCCTCCTCTCCCTGTAGGGCAGGTGGAAGATCTTAGAGGATATCCTCATCTGCCACGAGCGCATCGTCTGGCATTGAATGCCGCCAAACAGGCTATGGAAGGAAGTGATTGTCGCCTTGATGCTGTTATTGTCGGCTCCACAACCGGAGGTATATCCCAGACCGAAGAATTGTTAGCTGAAAAACATGAAGATGCAGGTTTGTACCAATATCACGGCCTGACTACAGTTGCTGAGGCGATTGGCGAAGAACTCCACTGCACAGGTGAGTTGCTTACAGTTTCAACTGCTTGCTCTTCCGGGACTGTTGCTATCAGCATGGCCTGTAAAATGCTTGAGTCGGGTGAGGCAACATGGGTGTTGGCAGGCGGCGCGGATTCTCTCTGTCTACTGACCTATTATGGATTCCATTCTCTGCAACTCGTAGACAAAAAGGGCAGCAGACCTTTTGATGTGACCCGCGAAGGTATGTCGGTGGCTGAAGGAGCTGCTTTCTTGCTCTTGACAAACCAGAAGCCAAGCCATCCCCATGGTGTACTTCTTGGAAGTGGCCTTAGTTGCGATGCCTATCATGGTGCTGCTCCACATCCAGAAGGAAACGGAGCCCAGTCAGCCATGCAAAAAGCCATGGACGATGCAGCTGTAAGTGCAGATACCATTGATTATATCAATTTGCACGGAACCGGAACCTCCGAGAATGATCTCGCCGAATCAAAGGCTGTACGCAGACTGTTTAAGCTTTTACCGCCTCTCTCTTCCATTAAAGGGTTGAGTGGTCATGGCCTTGCTGCATCGGGTGCCATTGAAGCGGTTGTTTCTGCGATTTGTCTGAAAAATGATTTCCTGCCAGCCAATTGCGGTTGTGAAAAAGTTGATCCCGAATGTGGTTTGCAGCCATTGAGCACTCCTGTAGAACAAGTAGTAAGCACGGTGCTCTCTAATTCTTTTGGTTTTGGAGGGAATAACGCCTGCCTTGTTATTTCTGACACAGAGAAGACAGTAGCGCCCCCCCAAAGTGAATCTGTCCCCTTATCCATTATTGGCAAGGCTTGTATCACTGGTGCCGGACACACAATGGACAGTCTGGGACGTTTTTTCACGTTGGAATCCATGGCCGGTACGCTGGATATTAAAACCATTGCGGAACAGTTGCCTGCAAGAGCCATCCGGCGCATGAAACGTTTTTCGCAGATGGCGCTGGCGCTGGCTGCTGCAGCAAAAGAGGATTCTGGAATTGAGCAGTCGCCCCATGCTGTTTTTATGGGCAGTGGCTGGGGGGCCCTTTCTGAAACCTGGGATTTCCTGGACAAATTACAGTCCACTCGGGAACAGTTTCCAAGTCCAATTGATTTTGTGGGTTCGGTGCATAACAGTGCTGCAGGGCAGATTGCCATCAGTCATGGGGCAACGGGTTCCAATATTACCAGTAGTGGTGGTGATTATTCTTTTGAGCAGGCACTGTTTGCGGCAGAAACATTTCTGGAAACAAAAACGCGTTATAATACTGCATTTTTGCTGGCAGCCGATGAGGCTCATCCGCAATTTATAAAACTACTGGATGCTTCCGCACAAAAAGCAGAATTTGCTGCAGATGGTGGTGGCAGTCTCTATCTTTGTCGTAAGGCAATACCCGGAAAGGTTGCCATCAAACTCTCTTTTTATGGAAAATCCTGTGAAGCCGGGGGCGAACAGATGTTGTCACGCCTGGGAGGCAAGGAACAGATTCAGGAGAAATGCGCCATGATTCTGGCCGGGATTCCGGCAGCGCAGGAGGCAGAAGGAGAACAGCAGCTGGACGTTTTTATGCAGACAACAGAGATTGATGTGCCTGTGATTCACTATCGAAAATTTACCGGTGAATTTGCATCTGCATCTGCAGTGGCTGCAGTAATGGCGACTCAACTCCTTGAATCGGGTGAAATTCCACCCGGAAAACAGATCCTGGTTCTTGGTTTTGGAAAAACGTTGACAGCAATGCAACTGGTCATGCAATGAAAATCCTGCTGATATCCCCCAATACCCACACAACGCCCTATCCCGTGTATCCCATCGGGCTGGACTATGTTGCTGGAGCTTTAGGTAAACAGCATCAGGTGAAAATTGCAGATCTGAATATTCTTGAACGTGATGCACTCAAGCAGCGTATAATGAAGTTTTCTCCAGATATTATCGGGCTCTCTCTTCGCAATGTCGACAATACAGAAATCGGCAACCCGCTGTTTTTTATCGAAAAACAAAAAGAACTGGTGGCATGGTTACGGAGTCTCAGCCAGGCGATTATCGTTTGTGGTGGCGCTGGTTTTACCATTCTTGCCCGAGAAATATTTGATAAAATCCAGCCGGATTATGGGATTGTCGGGGAAGGAGAACGTTTCGCCCAGCTTGTGCATGCTCTTGAGAATGATCTGTCCGTTGAGGAGATCCCCGGAGTGATCACCTCTGATGGCAGTGAAGCACCTGTCCCTTGGACAGGAGAGCAGACCAGAAGTCTTGCCGCAAACGATCATACACAGTTTTATGTTGATCATGGTGGTATGCTTAACCTGCAATCTAAACGAGGTTGCTCTTTTCGTTGTATTTATTGCCCGTATCCTTACATTGAAGGGAATAAACATAGAAAGGTGGACCCTCAGGTTGTCGCCAGGACAGCTTTTGATTTGCAGGAGCGTGGTGCAAAATACTTTTTTATAACGGACTCGGCCTTTAATTCAGATATTGCCCACAGTTTGCAAGTGGCAGAAGCATTCCGGGATCAGGGGGTGACAATTCCCTGGGGCGGATTTTTCGCTCCCGTGAAGTTGCCGGATGAATATTTCACCATTCTTAAGGCCTGTGGGCTCAGCCATATCGAGTTTGGTACAGAATCACTGTCTGATACAATACTGAAAAATTATCAGAAGCCATTCAGAGTGAAAGATGTTTTTGCAGCCCATCAGCTGGCCGTGGCGGCAGATATTCACGTGGCGCATTATTTTCTGCTTGGTGGACCGGGAGAGTCGGAAGAAACTCTAGGTGAGACCCTTAAAAGAGTGGAAGAACTGCAGCAGACAGTACACTTCTTTTTCACGGGTATGCGCATATATCCCCATACTAAACTTTATGATATTGCAATAGAGGAAGGGAAAATAAGCGAAGATACAAACTTGCTGGAGCCTTTTTACTACGAAAGCGATGCCATTAGTCCAGGCAATATTGAACGTCTGGTCAAGGAGCGCGCCACAGACCGAATTAATTGGGTTGTAGGTTCTGGTGGAGAGACTGCCGCAAATATCGTGAGCAGAATGCATGGTCGTGGGTTTACCGGCCCTCTGTGGGAATTTTTAATCAGATGACAAATGAGTGCAGAATGTTTGAATTTTTTTGTGTTACCTGTTACAACAAATCGGTTATTTAGTTAGAGTTGAGCGATGTGGTATACAATCATAACAGCAAAGCGTGACAGCGAAGGTGCAGTGGTTGCAAAAGTCAGCACCGATGCGTTGTCGCCATGGTTTGATGGTCATTTTCCTGGAGATCCCATACTGCCTGGTATAGCACAACTACACATGGTAACAGAGTGTGTGGAACAGGTTGTACAACAAAAATTGGTCTTACAGACTCTGGCACGAGTGAAATTCAAAAAGTTAATCCGGCCGGGGGATGTCCTTGATATTCATGCCGCCGCTGGTAAGCAAGAAAGTAATTATATTTTTTCCATACAACATAACGATCAGCAGGTCTGTTCAGGCAGGCTTGTTCTGGCCCCCAGAAAGGAGCAGTAGAGATACATGGCAAGTGCTAATAGCGAAACAGTCACCCGTATTGCTGGAATCATCATAAATGAACTAAAGCTGGAAGATGTTACCCCGGAAACCTTTGATGGTGATCTTGATCTTGTTGATGAGGTCGGTATCGATTCCATGGATCTTGCCACCATAGCCCTGGTGATACGTGATGAGTACGGAGTCCGTATTGATGAAGACGATTATCCCAAGCTCACCACTGTGGCCATTATTGCAGCTTATATTGATACTAAACTTGCCGAAAAAGAGTAACGGAACACTTTCCAATGAGTGAACAAGAGTACAAGTTCTCCGATATTATTGCTGTTCCTGCCATCCGTGAACGTTTCGAAAAGGTACGTAAGTACTTCTTTCTGCGTGAGTCCACCTATGACATGTCCAATCGTTGTAATATTCGTTGTGAGGGCTGCTATTATTTTCAGGGCGATAAACATCTTTTCGAAGAAAATTTAAATGTTTCCGACTGGCAGCAGCATATGCGTGCAGAAAAGGAGCGTGGCATCACCTTCGTTGTGCTTGCCGGTGCCGAACCATCCTTTGTCCCCGATTTGTGTAAAACCTGCTACGACGAAATTCCTCTTGGCTGTATTGCCAGTAACGGCATAAAAGTACTGCCCAGAGAAATTGATTATCGCATCCATCTTTCCGTATGGGGAAATGATGAAACCAGTCTGGAAATCAGAAAGGCAAAGGGTATGCTAAAGCGCCAGATGGAGAATTACCATGGCGACACACGTGCAATCTGGGTCTATACCTTTACTCCGGTAAATATTGACGAGGCCAGGGAAGTGACTAAAAAACTGGCTGCCAATAATCAGCAGATCACCTTTAATATGTTCTCCGCCCCTGTTGGCTATGATGGGCATCTGAAGCATACTCCTGAAACATTGGCTCGTACCCGTCTCGTAATGACAGAACTTTTGCAAGATTATCCGGAGACTGTTATTTACTCTCCCTATAATATCATGGCTCATACTCATGAGCAGGGTTTGCATGATCTTTTCTCCTGTTCTTATCCGCGTATGAATCCATCCACTGACATTGGTCTCGGTAGATCTTTTCGCCAATACCGGACTGATTTGCAGTGGGATAGAGCGGCGGCATGTTGTGTGCCGGATACTGATTGTGATGATTGCCGCCATTATGCTGCCGGAAGTGCGGTGGTTACAGCCAGAATGTATCGTCACGCAACTACTCCCCGGCATTTTTCCGCATGGCTGGACTATGTGGATACGTATCTTGCAGTGTGGGTGAAAGGGTACGAGAAGGGCAAAAATCTTTGCAGTGAAATGGTGGAACCACCAGAGCAGTGCTAAAAACGCAAAAAAAATATACGTCTATGAAAACAGTAAGTTCCTTGCTCGACAATGAATGGTACGAGCGATATAAAAAAATCTCCAGACTCAATATCCGTAGTTCGATCTATGATGTAACAGATCGCTGCAACCTGCGTTGCAAAGGGTGTTTTTTCTTCTCATCCGGTGAGCATGAACGTGCTGCTGAAGAAAAGGATGTGGAGAAATGGCATGGTTTTGTGGAAAAAGAGATGGATCGTGGTGTGAATCTCGCCATCTTGATAGGTGGTGAACCAACGCTCTGTATGGATCGCATTGAGGCCTTTTATAAGCGTCTGCCCACTTTCTGTGCCACCAATGGTCTTATTAAAATTCCTCGAGATCGTTTTCCGGATATGATGGTTGGCTTGTCTCTGTGGGGCGATGCAGAAGACGAAATTGCTCTTCGTGGCCAGGATACGTTTAAGATAACGAGTGCTAATTATGAAGGGGATCCTCACGCCTATTACCTCTACACCATAACTCCGAAACAACTGGGAAAGACAGAAAAAATTATCCGCAAAATCAGAGATATTGGATTAAAGGTGCATATGCAGTTGCTTTCCAATGACGAGGATGTGAGCGGTTTTTCCTGGATGCCTGAGGAGTTGATCGCCATTCGGGCAGAGATGGATGCTATGCTTGATCGCTATCCAGATACCGTTGTCTCTTCAAAATATTACCATGAAATTATTACCACCGGGGTGATGTTGGGTCGACGATTTGGCTGGAATGAATGTCCATCGGTTACGATTATGCGGGATAACCGCGAACCGCAGCCAAAACGACTGACTAATTTCGTCCGCTGGGCGTCAGATTTGGAGACTGTGCATCGTTGCTGCACCTCTGAGACTCGTGACTGTTCAACGTGTAAAGATGGCGCCGCTCATATGAGCTGGGTTATGGTGAATAAACGTGCTCATATTGACACTCCAGAATCGTTACGGAACTGGATTGAAGTGTATGAGATGTTCGCAAAACTGTATCAGTTTATACCCTGGTAACAGAAAGTGAAATCCGCTTCCAATCCAGTAATCCTGGGCTATGATGCCGTTACGGCCCTCGGCAGTGATATGGAAGCAGGGTGGCAACAAGCGCTTGCCGGGAAGAGCGGTATTGCTCCCCTGACACGTTTCCCCATTGATGATGATTTTCCTGTTCGAATCGCTGGCCAAACACCCAATATTGACGATCTCGACTATCCCTTCCTGACAGCCAGACACCTGGCCAGCTGGACATCTCCTGTTTTTAGATACAGTATGCTTACTGTGGCCAGAGCTCTTGAACGCAGTGGCGTCGAGATCACAAAAGAACTTGCCCCAAGAGTTGCTGTAACCTATAGCTCAGCCATAGGCGGACTAGATGCGGTTTTGTCCTCAGACAGACGGATGCAGACCGAGAATAAGCTCCCTCTCCCCTATGCAAATCCTAACTCCTGTATCAACATGGTTGGTGGTAAGATTGCCATCCAGACAGGAGCGCAGGGGCCCATTGTTGCTCCCATCACGGCTTGTGCAACGGGTCTTACATCTATGATTATGGGTGCCATGTTTCTGGCTCAAGGACGTGCTGATGTCGCAATTTGCGGCGCTGTCGATTTTGCATTGGTAGAGCCAATTGTTGCTGGCTTTCACACAATGAACGCTGTCTATAATCCCAAAGAGGGCCTGGAAGAAGCTCCGCAACTTGCCAGCAGACCATTCTCAAAGAACAGACGTGGTTTTGTCATCTCAGAGGGTGCGGGCGCAGTGATTCTGGCAACTCCCGAGTTCGCCAGAAGTCATGGCCTCTCTTACGACACAGAACTTGCTGGTTGGGGAATGACTTCTGATGCCCACCATTTTGTAGCCCCCTATTTTGAGACCATAAAACGTTGTATGGTCGATGCCATGGTTGATGCAAACGTCACTCCAGCAGATATCGCAGCTGTAAATGCCCATGCGGCGTCGACAAAAGTGGGGGATAAAGTTGAATTTGATGCTTTGCAGGTCGTTTTTGGCAGTAAACTACCCCCGGTTTCAGCTAATAAATCTTTGATTGGTCATGCAATGGGCGCCTCATCTGTGATTGAATCAATTTTTTCTTTTCAAGGCATGCGTGACGGGATTTTAGCTCCCACAATTAACTATCAGCCTGATCCGGAAATAGAGATCGATTGTGTCGCAAATACAAAACGCAAACTGGATCAGGAGTATGTTTTGAAAAACTCTTTTGGTTTTGGCGGATGCAATAGCTGTGCTGTCTTTAAAAAGGTACATTAGACAAGAAAATGAAAGCTCCACTTAATAGAAAAGTTTTTGTCAGCGGATACGCCACAGCCACAGCGCTTGGCAATAGTTTTGCAAACACTTGGCAGGCAGCACTACAGGGCAAAGCAGGGTTTAGCCGGGTAACAAAATGTGAAACCGAGAGCCGCAGTAATGTGGTGGGCGAAATCCCAAACTGGGACCCTTCCCAGTTTCCCTATGTGACTCCTAAAGAAGCGTCAATCTGGAATGCAGATTATGTCTTTTTGACCATGGAGATGTGTCGTCAGGCTTTGGCCGATGCCGGGCTTACCATGGATAAGGAAACTGGCCCCAAAACTGCCTGTCTGATTGGCTCTGCTTTGAATGGCGTCGATTCTTACCGCATTGCCATGGATAATTATGTAAATCGTGGTCCCTTCAAAGTGAGCCCCTATCTCTTGCCCAATGTTTGTGCCAATCTGCCAGCCGGTAAGGCCGGCATGGAACTGGGTTTTACCGGCCCTGTTTTTTCCCCACAGGGTGCATGTGCTTCCGCTAATCACGCAATCGCCATGGGCGCAAGAATGATACGTGATGGAGATTGCGACTTTGCACTGGTTGGTGGGGTGGAGAGCTGTCTGGTACCTGAAATAATCCAGGGTTTTTCCAATATGCTGGCCACAATCAAGGTTGGTGAGAAAGACCGGGCATATGTTGATCCCACACAGGCATCACGACCGTTCAGTCTTGATCGCAAAGGGTTTGTTCTGGCGGAAGGTGCGGGGGTGTTGCTTCTTGCTGCTGAAGAGAAAATAAAACAGTGCGGGCTGACAAGAAAAGCTGAAGTTGTAGGCATTGGCATGACATCAGATGCCAAACACTTTACCCGTCCCAATAAAGATACCATTGTCCGTGCCATTCGCGACTCTTTAACAGATGCGGAAATTAGCGCTCAGGATATCGGTTCCATTAATGCCCATGGAACATCAACTCCAACAGGGGATGCCACAGAGGTGGAATGTCTACGGGAAGTGTTTGCTGAACATATCAGCAATATTCCGGTATCTGCCAACAAATCGCAGGTTGGCCACAGTCTTGGTGCTTCAGCTGCAATTGAAGCGGCTCTTTCCATAGAAGCGATGTCACAGGGAGTTGTTTTACCCACTGTGAACCATATCCCCGACCCCGCTTTTGCAGATATTGATGTGGTGCCAAATACCAGCCGTAAACATAGTTATGAACATGTACTATCCAATTCCTTTGGCTTTGGCGGCACAAATTGCTGTATAGTTTTCAGAGGATGCAACTAACAAAATATGCGACCAAAACCATTTATTCCTGAAATTTTAGCAGATCATCCTTCACATGTAAAAGATCTCAATAGCGGGCTTACCTGGCATCGTTCACAGATGCGAACCCTCTATGTGGATACCGATCGTTCGCAAGTGGTGTATCACGCAAATTATCTGCGCTACTTTGAGTTTGGCCGGGCAGAGCTTATGCGGGATTACAAGTACCCTTACAAGCAGATTGAGGCAAGTGGTTACGTCTATCCCATTATTAAAATAGAACTGAACTATTATACTCCGCTTTTTTATGACGATCTGATGCATGTCCACACCAGACCCTCCACCCTGGAGCTTGTGAAGCTGCAGTTTGATTATGTGATTACGCGGGCAGAAGATAATGAGATTATCTGTACCGGTTTTACCAGACACTGCGCCGTAAACGAGAAGGGGATTCCCGTTGAAGTCGATGCCAGGACCGTTAAACTCTGGGAACAGTTTCCGGCGTCATAATGGCAAACCGTATCCCTGTCTCAATCCCTGTTCTTCCCTGGTTTGTTGATCACAGTTTTAACGGGAAGACCATCTTTCCAGCTGTTGAAACCATGTTGCTACTGGCTGAAACTGCAACCAGAATAGTACCTGCTCTGTCTGTGCAGTATATGGCGCAAGCCAGTTTCTCTAAACTTTTGGAAATCCCGGAAGGTGCAGCTGAGATTTCAGCACTGGTGGAGTATGAAGAAACAGATGATGGTTTTTTCTGCAAACTGCTCAGCAAGATTCAGTTTAAAAAAATTAGCAGGATAAAAGAACACGCTGCGTTACATTTTAAGCTTGAAGAGCAAGATGTGTCTCCGCTGCCATTTCTTAAATTTGAAGATGGCGATCTGCAGTTAGATGCGGCAAGGATTTACCGTGAGCTTGTTCCTTTTGGCCCAAGTTATAGGAGTATAATTGGGATGTTACATATGAGGAATGCAACAGCTATTGTAAGATTGCAGGCACCCCGGATGGCACAGAAACAGAAAATGGAAGCAGTCGTCGGTTCTCCATTTCCACTTGATGGTGCCATGCATGCAGCCTGCGTTTTGGGGCAGTGTGTGGCAGATTTTGTTCCTTTTCCTGTGGCTATTGCTAAGCGTTATATCCACAAACCAACGGTTGCAGGGACAGAATATTCAAGCAATGTACAGCTTGTGTCGCAAACAGAAAAGGAGCTTCTTTTTGATCTCTCTATTTTTGAAATGAGTGGAGAACCTTGCGAAACAGTAAAAGGCTTACGGATGCGGGATGTGACTGGAGGCTTGATTAAACCTGCGGCAGATCTGCCCAGAATAATAGCTTTTCCATAACGGCACGAACCAGCCAGCGGGCAAAAATTAAAGAATATTCGGCGCCTGAAAAGTACATGCCAAGAAGAAAAACAAGATGGGAAAAGCCATACACCAGCGGGCCGCCGATAACAGCAATAAGGGGTTCTTCAAGTTGTATGGCAGTAACACCAAGTGCAGCAACGGCTGGCCAGCCAAGAAGAGAGGAAATGATGATTAACACAACACCCGTGATCACAGCAAAGGACGGTTTCGCTTTAAACGCTGATAGATCCGCCTGTTCCTTAATTGCTGACTGGACAAAAGCAGTGTTGGCAATTTTCATCAGAGCTTTTCGGTACATATCTTTCATACCATATTCTTTACCTTAGAATTTCTATGAATGCCATCTTTGATCCGCAACAGTTCTTTGATAAAATGTTTTGTATATCGGTGGATAGCCGTTTAGACAGGCAAGAAAGCGCAAAACGGGTATTTGACGAACTTGGGATTCTGCAACGGGTGGAATTTGTTCTTGTGCAAAAACATCCCAGCAATCCAGAAGAAGGGATCTTTGATTCACATCTGTACTGTTTAACCCGTGGCGTGGAAGAGGGCGGTAAGCATATATTGATCTTTGAAGATGATATTACCGTGGCACACTTTAAGGAAGAGCGAAGTACAGAGGCAATAAAGCAGTTACAGCAACTGCAAAGCTGGGATGCATTTTTCCTTGGTGCCATTAGTAGCCGCA
Source organism: Desulfocapsa sp. (assembly GCA_022712895.1). Taxonomy (GTDB): domain Bacteria; phylum Desulfobacterota; class Desulfobulbia; order Desulfobulbales; family Desulfocapsaceae; genus Desulfocapsa. The sequence goes on along the minus strand of JAFLJS010000028.1, from coordinate 118,337 downwards.
GTAGAAAAACAGTTTCAAAGTATCTGACCAAAATAGACTATCGTTGTCTAACGCATGGGTATGCTTTGAATCGACCCTTCGCCAAAAAAATAATAGAGGAGCAGTGGCAGGGGGTGGCCTATGATGGTTTTTTAAAAAAGCGCTGCATCAATTCTTTTGCCCCCGTTCCCATGATCGCTTTTCAGAGTATGTCTATCAGTGACAATAAAACGATTTTTCTGGATAAGATTCGGCGATTTTTTGGTGGTCTCCAATTTCTTCAGCGCAACAATGAACTGCTACAGCGCTATAAACTTCCCATTATTATTGCCCATTTGCTTGTCTTGATGGCAGCGTTTCTGTTAATTATACAACGATGAAGTCCTTTAACATTCGCCTCTTTCTAGTTGTCCTTCTGTTTATCATCGCCAGCAGTGTTACTGCAGTGCTGCGTCTTGATATGGATACGGATATTGTTCGCTCCCTACCTGCAAATTCGGTTGTGGTCAGTGACGCACTTGAAATTTTTGCCAATCATCCCATCCATGACCAGATCGCAGTGGATGTGGCTTTAACGATTGATGATCTGGATAGTCTTGTTGCATGTGGCCAGTTCATAGAAAAAGAATTCATCGCAAGTGGTCTCTTTCGTGAGGTGGGAAACGCCAAGATTGCAACGCTGATCCCGGAACTCGCTTTGCATGTGATGGAAAGCTTGCCGCTTTTGCTAAGCGAAGCAGAGCTTGAGGCTGAGATAACTCCCAGACTGCAAGCGGATTTTATAACAACACGTTTGCAGGAATCTGTACAAAAACTGAGCAGCCTTGAGGGAATAGGGCAGGGGCAGTTTATCGCCAGCGATCCTCTGGGGTTTATGGAACCGGTAATGGCCAAAATGGCCATGCTGGCACCCCTTGCTGATGCCCAGATTCATAATGGATTCCTTCTCTCTCCAGATCGCAAACATCTGCTCGTCACAGCACGCCCAAATGTGTCAGGTACCGACACTGCTTCAGCCAAACAGCTTGCAAACCTGATTCAAGCAGTGGAAAAAATGCTCAACGAGCAATTTACAGCGGCGGGAATAGGGGTGACGCTTACCCCCGTTGGAGCTTACCGGGCAGCCCTTGATAACGAGCAGATTATTCGCCATGATGTGAATTTCGCCCTCCTCCTGTCAATGCTTGGCATCGGATTTTTATTGTTTATTGCCTTCCCAAGGCCGTTGATTGGTCTGCTGTCACTGTTACCTGCACTTTTTGGAACGGCACTTTCTTTACTTGTCTTTTCACTGTTACATCCCTCCATATCGATCATGGTACTTGGTTTTGGCGGGGCGATTATCTCCATCACCGTTGATCATGGAATTGCTTATCTGCTCTTCCTCGATCGAAGGCAAGACACCAGAGGCAAAGAAGCCTCCCATGAGGTGCGCTCCATTGGGCTTCTTGCAGTGCTTACCACCTGTGGTGCTTTTTTGACCCTCAGTTTTAGCGGTTTTCCTGTCTTTGTTCAGTTGGGACAATTTACGGCCATGGGCGTATTGTTTTCCTTCCTTTTTGTGCATTTTGTCTTCCCCTACCTGACTCCCGCTTTGAAAGCTTCCGGCAAACGAAGGCTTCCTTTGCAGACTTTTGTCGATGGCTTTTATAGCACTGGGCGTGTTGGCTTTTTTGGGGCTGCATTGTTGGCATTGGTTTTGGTATTCTATGCAAGGCCTGAGTTTCAGGTAAATCTTGAGAGTATGAATACCGTGAGTCAGGAAACCATGGAGGCTGATTCGCTCTTTACATCGGTTTGGGGAAATATCAGCAACCGTGTGGTGCTGATGCTGTCGGCCGAATCCGTAGAAGATTTACAGCTGCAAAATGATGAGTTGTTACAAAAAGTGGCCAAAGATGTCGCAGCAGAAACTCTGGAAAAGGTTTTTGTCGCCTCCATGCTTTTCCCTGGAGAAAAACGGGCACAGGAGAATTTGTCATCCTGGAAAGAGTTCTGGACTCCTGAAAAGGTGAACGTGTTTCAAGAACAGTTGCTGGCAAAGAGTACAGCTCTTGGCTTTAGCGATCAGGCCTTTTCTACTTTTCTGAAAACGCTGGCACCAGACTATTTTGTACAAGCAAAAACGCTACCCGCCAAATTTTATCCTTTACTGGGAATTCAAGAGAGCGATGGGCAACTGCATGAATTTATAAATATCAGTCCTGGAAAAAACTATAACAGTGACAATTTCTTTAGCAGGTATCACAGCGAAGGAAAAATATTTGACAGCCCCAACTTCTCCGTCCAGCTGGCAGCTATTCTTTTTAAGAGTTTTTCCACAATGCTTGGCATCATTGCCGTAAGTATTGTTATCTTTTTACTCTTCTTCTACGCAAGTTGGCAGCTGACCCTTATTACCCTGCTGCCTCCAGTTTTTTCGTATATTTGCACTTTGGGAACCATGAAGCTTATCGGCCACCCTCTGGATATTCCCGGTCTTATGCTTTCCATTGTGATTTTGGGGATGGGAATCGATTATTCAATCTTTTTTGTGCGTGCCCATCAGCGTTATCGCAGTCCGCAAAATCCGTCATTTGGTCTTGTACGTATGGCAGTATTTATGGCAGGGACTTCTACCCTGATAGGTTTTGGTGTGCTCTGTTTTGCCGAACATAGTTTGCTCCGATCCATTGGTATAACATCACTCCTTGGTATCGGGTATTCGCTGCTTGGTGCTTTTTTACTTCTACCTCCGCTTTTACACAGCTATTTTTCGACAACAGTCAGGAGAAGTGCAAAGCAACAGGATATTGAGCAGCGGGTACGAAACAGATATCGGCTGCTGGAAGCGTACCCCCGAATGTTTGCACGATTTAAACTTAAATCAGATCCAATGTTTCATGATTTATCTGAAATATTGGAAACAAAAAGGGATACAGTACATACAATCCTCGATATCGGCTGTGGATATGGTGTTCCCGGATGCTGGTGTCTTGAGTATTGTAAAAATGCCAAACTTGTAGGCCTTGACCCTGATGCAGAACGCATTCGGGTGGCAGTGCTTGCAATGGGAGATCGGGCTGAATTAATAACGAAGATGGCTTCTGAGTTGCCTGATCTCCAGGAACCAGCTGATCTTGTCCTTCTGCTCGATATGCTTCACTACCTTGATGATGAAAGCGTCAAAAACCTCTTTGCAAGCTGTTTTGCAGTTATGGCCGATGACGGGTTGCTGGTGATCCGCTATGTTATTTATCCTCAAAAAAGAGCGGTTTCATGGTTCTGGAAAGTTGAGGATATGCGAACCAAACGAGGCGGAGGAGCTGCTCATTACAGAAAGAGTGAAGATATGGCGGAGCTACTTGAAGGTGCTGGCTTTATGGTGGAGATGAACAGCGTCACAAGAACAAACGAAGAACTCGTCTGGTTGACCGGGCGCGCAGGTAAACCATGAAGGCTCCCTGTTCACAGGCAGAAAAGGTAGCTCATATCTCCTTTGGAATGGCTCTTCTGTTACTGCTTTTTTTTCCTAAGTTTGCCACGATTCCCCTTGTCTTTTTTCTCTGTTGCTGTTTTATCGCACCTTTCCTGCCACAATGGGGGTTCTTTTTACCCATTTTCAGTAAAGGTCCAGCAGGTAGTAAGGGAATTTCTCTCACATTCGATGATGGCCCGTCTCCAGAGACAACCCCACTAATTTTAAAGTTGCTGGCAAGCTACAATTTCAAAGCAACATTTTTTGTGATTGGAGAAAAGGCCCAGAGATGTCCTGATCTTATCCGTACTATTCTAGCGGCAGGCCACACGATTGGAAATCATTCATGGAAACATGATAGTTTGTTGATGTTGCGAAGCCAGAAAAACCTCCATAAAGATATACAAAAAAGTCAGCAACTCCTGGGATCTTTTGGCTTTCGTCCCTTACTTTTTCGCCCTCCTGTTGGAATCACCAACCCTCTTTTGAGATCCGTTCTACAAGCAGAAAACCTGGAAACTGTGACATTTAGTTGTCGGGCTTTTGATGGCGGCAATAAAAGAGTAGTTGGGCTGGCAAAACGAATAATGCGAAAAATATCGTCAGGGGATATCCTCCTACTCCATGATCTCCCTCCACATGGAGAAGAGGGTGTTACTATTTTGCAAAACGAATTAATTCTGCTCTTCAGTGCACTGCAGAAAAATGAGTGTGAGGTTGTCCCTTTGGAACTATTAATTGGGAAACCCGTTATGAACAGATAATTTTAAAGAGTAAAAAGGCAACAACGCCAAACTCAATTATAAGGCTCGGAGCCACTCCAACCATGAATTACGATGTACTGTTATTGTATTCTGTTGTTTCCTTCTTCTACATTATCAGTCCCGGCCCAGCCATTTTCCTGGCTATCTCCAACGCGATAACCACAGACCTGCGAATTGTTGCGATCTCCTCTTTGGGGAACATTGTGGGTCTTTTTCTTTTGTCAAGCATCTCAATACTGGGTTTGGGGGCATTGTTGTTAGCCTCTTCAACACTGTTTATGGTTGTTAAAATTATTGGTTCCTCGTATTTGATATATTTAGGAATAAAGCAATTTCGAATCGCAAAAACAACAAAATATTTACCAGTCAAAAAAGGGAAAACGAATTTTAAAAACAAGTTGGATTATTTTTATGAAGGTTTTTTTCTTGCTGCAACAAACCCTAAACCGATTCTTTTTTTCACAGCTATATTTCCTCAGTTTTTAGATTTGGAGAATTCTATCCTGCCTCAGTTTTTCATCATGACTACAATTTTTATGACACTTTCTTTTATTTCACTCTTCAGTTATGGCTATATTTCAAAGTCGGCAAAAATACTGTTTGCCAACCAGAGGGGAATGTCCTGGTTTCATCGTATTTCAGGAGGGCTTTTTATCGGTATGGGATTTGGTCTATTACAGCTTAAAAGCAGTTTGAGCTAGGACGAAATGGGTCGGTAGACGGTACTAAGTATTTTGAATGGAGGGCTAACGTATGGGAGTCGAACGGCGTGTTATCAATGGCAATGCTTTTCTACTTGGCCTGGCAGCTTGGGTGAAGAATCCCATTATGCTCACCGCTGAGTAAGATCAGATTGAACGCTACTGACTTGCCCTGAGCTCTAAATATATCAGAATAACGTGTTAACACCTTTCAAGCAGAATAAACTTATAACGATAGTGGAAATTCTATAATGAGTCATACCGATAAAAACCTTTGTAAAGTTAGAACAATAACAACCTTTATATCTCTGGATAAAGAGAAGCAGAGCTGGGCGCAGGAAATAGCTAAAGCTTCAATGTTTTGCGCTGATCTGTCTAAAGAACTCACCAAAAATGCATATACCGTTCAATCTGTACGAATTGTGACAAACCCTTTTGGTGAATATCTCAACACAGAGACTCTGGAAAACGCAAGAAAAGATCTTTTGTATCTTAGTGAGTTATTGCTCTCTTCTGATACATCCGGGCTCCGGGTCAGGTTTGCAATCGGAGAGGCAAGAACGCATGATGAAATTGCCATGCTGCCTGAGCTGATCAGTGAGTTTGGTGATTTGTGCAATGTCTGCGTTAATGTTGGCGTGGATGCTTTTGACATACTTGATAACGATTTAATTCTATCCTCTGCAAAGGCAGTTACCCAAATCAGTAAAATAACACCAAGGGGCGAAGGGAACTTTAATTTTACTGTTAATTTCAACTGCGAACCGCTCATCCCCTATTTTCCTGCCAGCTATCATCGCAAAGAGCTGGGCAGACGTTTTGTTATTGGCCTGGAGACACCAGATTTACTTGTCAGAGTACTGAAAGACTTTAACAAGGATAAGCAGATCTCGGATCATAACCGCCTGTACAAAGCCTATTTTGAGATTATGCATTCTGCGCTGCAATATTTCATCTCGGATATAAAATCATTGATTGATGATACAACTCTGGATGAAGATTTTGTCTTCTCTGGTTTTGATAGCTCAGCCGCTCCGTCTAAAAATTGCTCAAGTATGGTTGAAGTGTATGAACAGCTGGGTGTTGAGTATTTTGGTGCGTCAGGCACAGTTGAGGCGTCATCACTGCTCACCAAAGTATTCAAATCCATCAAGGATGTGGACCTTGTCGGGTTCTCTGGACTTATGTTGGCCCTCACCGAAGATACTGGTCTTGCACAGGGAACCATTGAAGGTAATTTCGAGATACACTCTTTGCTGACATACAGTGCGGTTTGTGGTATCGGGCTGGATACCGTGCCAATCCCTGGTAATACAACAATTGAAAAAATAGCTGCTCTTATGAGAGATACCGGCACCATGGCTTACCGTCTCAACAAGCCACTCACTGTTCGCGTATTTCCCGTTCCCGGTTTACAGGCGGGTGATATGACAGCTTTTGAGAGTGATGATCTCTGTAACTGTGCGATATTGGCGGTACCATAACCTTTTCCTGTTTCAGCGATCCCGGAATGTCTGCCTGTCGGCCATTCGCTTGAGGTTGTCACTCCCCATAAAAAATCCATGTTCAATGGAGTGGCATCCTGCCAGCACAGCGTCCCGGACAGGTGCGGGGCCATTGGCATGAACCATTAGCTTTTTATTTCTGTTTTGTATCTGGTGCGCAAGGGCTTTAATTTCTTCAAAAGAGAATTGTGTTGCCGCTCCGGCTGCCAGTGTCTCCCCTTCAGCGACCGCTCTACCCAGAAAAGAACCATACCTTCCTTTCTGATACTAGGCTTGAGTGGTTGTCTTCAAAATTAGCGAATCCTTTCTCTTTTCTCCCTTTTCCTGCTTATGGTCACGAAAATGGGAAAATGTATTTACTAAAGTGCAATATTTTCTGCTGTCGGTAGGAACAATAGTACTCATATTTGATTTTTCAGATGAATTGATTTCAGTTTTGCTCTGCGACAGTCGTTTAGCTAATTAATTGTTATTTCTTGCTGTTATCTCGGTATTGGGGGCCAGTGTCACCCGATATCGGTTGACATGTTAGCCGATGTCCAATGACGAGAGGTGTTCCAGAATATATAAAAAAGGTAAGCACAACATAAAAACCTTTAACTGGAGAGAGCCTCATGAAAAAGACAAAAACAGTATTTACAATCGTAATAACGTTACTCACCCTCACGCTTACAAGCCAGCCTGCCATGAGTCGTAATGCGGAAAATATTCTGACTGGCGCAGTATTGGGTGCTGGTTTTGGCCAAGTGATTGGGCATAACACCGAAGCCACATTGATTGGGGCCACCGTTGGTGCTTTGATTGCTTCTCAGGTCGGTTACTACCCAACTCAGCAATATGTGCCACGACGGCCACGTTTTTATTCTCGTCCAGTGCTAATGGTGCCCGTACCCGCTTTCAGGCCAAGACCTGTTGTATACGTTCCTCAACCTGAGCACTACAGACGCCATCGATACCAAAAACAACACAGGCATCACCGGAACCATTGGAAACGTCATGGAAAAAAAGCAAGGTGGTAAACCAGGATCATATTTTTTTTACATTCAACTGCAAAGAGTTACTACAGTGCCTGGGATGTTGGCAACAGTTGTATACGAGTTGATAAGGCATGTAAGGCGATATTGTGAATCATCTCTTCATCTGCTTCGAGTGCTATTCGAAAAGTTTTGTAAAGTTTTTGTAAAGATCATTAAAAGAATCACTTTATGTCCGATGTATAGAGAGGTGGAGACAAAGTATCTTCATTTTTTATTGGTAGAGAAGTGTTTTTAACAGGAGGTAGGAAAGGGACAGCCTCTCTCTTTCACTAAAACAGAGGACTAATTATGATGAATGGAATAAGTGCATCAACTGGTTCCTTCGCTCAGATGCAGGGTATGCAGCAGCGAAAAGGAACGGGCGAACGGTTTAACCAGTTGGATACAGACAAAAATGGTGGTCTTGACCAGACTGAATTAAAAACCATGACCGATAAGGTTTCAGAAATGACCGGTCAAAAAATAAGTGTAGAAGAAGTAACAAAAACCTATGATGCCAATAATGATGGTTTGCTTGGACAAGACGAAATGCAATCCATGATGATGGAGCTTCGTGGTGCAGCGGGAGGCCCGCAGGGAGGGAAAGGATCAATGCAATCGATGCTTTCCACCTATCAATCAGATCCGGAAAAGGATTCCTTCTCGGCATTGATGGATATATTTGGGGAACAAGAGGATGAGCAGGAGGAATATACTCCGGTGAACATCCAGGCATAAATACCAATAGGCACAACTCTATCACCGATCTGGATGAAATGGATATCATCCGGGTCGGCAGGGAATGTTTTCTTATAGTGGTAAGTGTATCTCAATAATAAGGCCACCTTTTGCAGCATTTTTTGCGACTATGCTGCCACCGTGCATGGAAATCGCCTGTTTAGCAATGGCCAGACCTATTCCCGTTCCGCCACTGTCGCGCTCCCGTGCTTCAGCTACCCTAAAAAATGGCTTGAAAATCTGTTCAAGATTCTCCTGCGGTACGCCCGGTCCATAATCTCTAACAATGATAGTTACAAAATCCACACTTTTTGAAAGAGTGATTTGCACAGCACTTCCGGCTGCTGTATAGCGTAGGCCATTGCGAATCACATTTTCCAGGGCTCGTCTCAGCAGCTCTATGGAACCAGCTATTGTAGCTGTGTCGAGATGTTGCATTTCTATGCTTTTATTCTGATTGGCAATCTCAAAGTCAGCATCGTGAACAATGCTGTTCAGCAAGGTGTGGAGTTCTACTGTTTCTTTGGCACTGTTATCTATATTGCCCTCAAGTCTGGTCAGGATGAGGAGCTGATCGATGAGTTCATTGAGCCGTCCAGATTCCTTCTCGATCCTCGCAAGATACGGTTCTGCATCGCTGAATCGTTGTCTGGCCAATTCCACAGCGAGATTCTGTCTGGTTAAGGGAGAGCGTAGCTCATGAGAAATATCTCGTAATAATCGTTTCTGAGAGGTTAGTAGAGATTGGGTTCGTTCTGCCATTGTATTAAAGTCATGTCCCAAATCCGTAATCTCATCCCTTCTGCGCTTAAGAATCTTCACCCGGGCTGAGTAATCACCTTTGCTCATCTGTTGGGTGGCTTTGCGTAGATCCCGAATAGGCGCGGTTAATGAGCGTGCCAGTAGGTAACAACCGATTCCGGCAATAAGGAACACAACAATAACAGGTAAACCGAAACGGTGACGGAGGAAGAGAATCCGCTGCCAGCCTTTTTTTTCCTTTTCATCCACAAAGACGCTGGGTCGTACTATCCTAGCTGTGCTTCCAACAAGAGTCATTTCCTGCTCGTCATGAGTGAAGAGGGGGAAGGCAACGATAATTTCTGTTTCAGTTATATTATGCTGAGTATCGTGAGAGTTACGGGAAGAAAGGGCGAGGTCAATGGTGGGCTGTGGCATGCTGCGATTTGAATAGCTGCTGCTATCATCTTGCAGTAAGAAAATCTTACTATGGTGCTGTTTTTCAACTTCTTGCAAATAAGCAATCAGGGCCTTTTTGCCACCGTTTTCAAGTATCTTTACTGCCGCAAGGCCTGTGATGGAAAGGGAATGGGTTAAGGCCTGAACCTGATTGCGTTCCACCATTTTTTTAAACTGACCGTAGGGACCAATCTGTGCAAGGTAGGAGATCATCACCGTGGTGAAGCTGGCAAGCAGTGTAATAAGCAGAAAGCTTAAGAAAATCTTACAGAAAAGGCTGCGCATTTTATAAATCCTGATGGGCTAAAGTATAGAGGTAGCCAACGCTGCGTATGGTCTTGATTCGTTCTCGATTCGCTATATTGTGCCCCAGCTTTTTGCGCAGGCTGCTGACATGGACATCAATACTGCGGTCAAATATCTCAAGTTTTCGACTTAAAACCTTTTGGGTTAACTCCTCCCGTGTCATCACCTGACCGGCATTTTTCAACAACTCATGGAGCAGGGAAAATTCGGCAGCGGTGAGCGTAATGGTATCGTCATTTTGCTTTACACTCCTTGAACCCATCTCAAGTGTGATGTCATCAAGTTTCAGCTGTGTTTGGTTTTCCAGCACCTGCTGTTCTTCGGGCTGGCTTCGGCGCCAGATGGCCTGAATCCTGGCCACCAGCTCACGAGGATTAAAAGGCTTGGGCAAGTAATCATCCGCTCCCATCTCCAGACCGACAATACGATCAACATCTTCTCCTCTGGCTGTCAGCATTAATACTGGAACCTGGGAAGATATTCTCAAATTTCGCAAGAGTTCAAAGCCCGTCATTGAGGGAAGCATAACATCAAGAACCAGCAGACCGTGTTCACCAGAGAGTGCTCGTCGCAAGCCCTGATAGGGTTCGTGTACTGTTTCCACGCTAAACCCTTCAGGTTCTAAAAATTCAACCAGTAATTCACAGAGTTCCTTGTCATCATCAATGACTAAAATTTGCTTCATATTGTTTCCTCTAATCCGTATTTTTCGCGAGTTAGCTATTATTTACAATTTTTATAAATTGTTTGTTAATCAATATTCCTACCTGCGATAGAGCAAAATGTTCATGAGAAATGAGGGCTAAAATCTGTAGTCTAAAGACTGTTTATAGAGATACTACTGTACTGTTTCTTGTCCTTGCAACAGCTTTACACAACTTTACACAACTTGACCTGAGCTTAACAGCAATCGGTTAATGGTTGATGTACTTTAGAAAAATCCAAGGCTAATTGACCCGTCAATAGTGATGTTCGTCAAGAGTAAGTCGTACAAGAATATCTTAAAACGAGAGCAATATGAAATCAACTAAACGGAATACTTTTATCATCATTTTGATAAGCTTTTTTCTCAGTGGATGTGATGAAGTTGACATGCAAAGTCAATGGACAGAACCTCTTACCCTGGAGGGTAGCGATTATTCTGACTGGCCTGAGAATCCTCAGTATTTCGATGATGATTCCAAAGTTCGGGTCTCTTTGATGAATGATGACACTTTTCTTTATATCCGCTTGTTAAGCAGAAGCCACAAAAGCAAAATGATGTTTATTCGTGGCGGTTTCACTGTGTGGCTGAACAACAGCGGTGACACAGAAGAACAGTTCGGGCTGCAGTTTCCACTGCCAAGGCAAAAAATGATGCGGGGAAGCACGGCAGATCATAAATCAAGAAACAGTATTGAGGACATGTTGGAAGACAGTCAGTATAGCCTGGCCATACTCAATGGGTCGGATGAAACCCGTCAAACCATGCCGACAAGTAAGGCTGAAGAAATGGGAATATATACCCGAATCCAAGTCGAAGAGGGGTATCTGGTTTACGAACTGAAAATCCCAATTCTTCTTGCTGCCTCAAAAGACAATAAGATCATTGGGGTTGGCTTTGAGTCCGGCGAAATAGCACGGCCATCAGGGGGCGGTTCCTCAGGTGGTGGCGGTGGAAGAGGTGGCGGTGGTGGTGGTGGAAAAGGTGGTGGCGGTGGCGGCAGAGGCGGTAGCAAAATGGGTGGCAATGGCGGCAGCCACGGTAACGGCACTCCAAAACCGATTGAGATATGGGCAAGGGTACATTTGGCTGACAAGGCATCCCTGATGCACTCTACAGATAGCAAAGAAAGTGGAACCGTTTTGAAATAGCGTTGTATGGATTTTCTGTCGAACCTGTATCAACGGAAAAAAGAAAGACATAATTGTATGTAAACAAACACTTCAAAGAGAAAAGTAAAATGAAAACGACCTTATTAGCAACATTAGCAACAGTAGCTGCACTCACTGCTCCCACGAGCTTAATGGCCAATGACGACTCTTTTTATCTCAAGCTCAATATTGGAATCGGCATGAATATGGATAGCGATGCAGGCAATTTTTCAGGCACAACTGATTCTGCCAAAGTCACTTATGACGCTGGTTTTACAGGTTCTTTGGCGGCTGGCTATGATTTTGCAAATCCGCTGCGTATGGAGCTGGAGCTTATTAGACAAAAGAGTGATCTTGAAATTTTCTCCTACAACAATATTTATGGTAACATTAATGAGGGCGATTTGAAAAAGCATTCCCTTATGGTCAATGCATTCTATGATATTGATACCGGATCTGCCTGGACACCATTTGTTGGTGCAGGACTAGGTTGGTCTCGAATTGATATTGATGCTCCCGGCTTTAATGGTTCAGACAGTGACGATGACGTATTTGCCTACCAGTTTATTGGTGGTGTTGCCTACGCCATCAACGAACAGTGGTCGGTTGATGCGCAGTATCGCTTTAAAGGTACCAGTGATGCCACCATTGATGGCGCAGATTTTGATGTTAATAGTAATGATGTAATGGTGGGGCTTCGTTTCAGTTTTTAGGACGTTTGGTGGCGCTGCCAACAGCTGGATTGGCAATAGAACAACAAGGCAGAATCGTTCATTCGATTCTGCTTTTTCTGTTTCCATCTGTCATGGTTCTTCATCCATGACTATCTCTTTATACATCGGTCAAGATTTCTATTGAAAATAATTTCAACAAGATTAAATAGATGGTTGATTGTGGGGAATGTATTTCATTAAATTGTAGGTAGTTGCCAAGGATTGCGCCAGGACTTGTAATGCATAGAGACATACTCATTGTTGTCAACGACATAATAACGTGTCGCTAATTTCAAAAAAAAATCAAGCCATGAACCGACTCAAACTAGTTCTTTTCTCTTGTCTCGCAGTTTTTGTATTTGCATCAGAATCCTTTGCTTTCGATTTGACATACCCCACAGCAACGGAATCCTCAGAAGTGTATCAAGAGCAATATGATAGATTGGCAGTGTGGATTGATGGCAAAGGATATATCTCTGTTTATGGGCATACCTGGGAACAAGAAGTTACATATCCAGAATTCGAAAATGGTCAACAGAATGAAGCTGTTAAGGATTTTTTTGTTGATAGTTTAAAAATAAAACCATCGGATATTAACAGTGATAATTATGGACATTTCACAATTGATAACAACGAATACTGGCTTAAACTCTCCATTTCTGCTGCGAGCTATAGCTATGTGTTGTTACGCGTTGAGAGCTATCCGGAAACAGTAACACTTGATGACAAAGCAAGTCCGGCGTTCACCAAATCTTCTGGTAAGGTCAGTTTTGCCCCTAATGTAGCCATCCCTTTGGTAAAGGATTTTGCCATTGGCAGGGTTACTTATAAAAAATATGATGAGCACACGTTTTTTTACGATCGAAAAGCCAATCTGCACAAAGGTGAATTCTGGAATATCTCTTTTGAAAGAACAACTGATGATAGCAAGAGTTGTCGTTATGCCATCCCCCATGATTACAAGAACAAACTTTTGCAACTGGGAGCTACAATCTTAGAAGATGAAGACAACACTATTCAATTCCGTCTGGAACGGGATGGCGCTGTTAATATAATAAAATTTGGAGCCGATAGTAACCGATTTTCAATTCAGATTATTCAGGAGGAAGCGTTTAAACAATCTCTTGTGCTTTCTCCCGATGCGATAAAATCCGAGCTTGATCAAAATGGAAAAGTGACCCTGGATGGTATCTATTTTGATTTCAATAAAGCAACGCTGAAAACAGAATCAAATAAAGCTATTCTTTCCACTGTCGCTTTAATGCAGCGATACCCCGATCTTGTGCTGGCTGTCCATGGACATACAGATTCCAAAGGCAGTGATACGTACAATATGACGCTCTCCGCCGAACGGGCGGCATCGGTGCGAAATGCAATCATTTCTCACGGTATTGAGAACACACGTTTACAGTCCCAAGGGTTCGGTGAGAGTAAACCCATAGCCTCAAATGATACAGATGACGGACGTGCAGAAAACAGACGTGTGGAACTTCATAAAGTCAGTGGTGGAGAGAAGAAGTCTATCATTACCATAGACTTTATTAAACCTCTGGAAAACTCTGTTGTAGATTCGACATATTCGCATCCAGACAGTTCACTAACTATTCAGTATACCAAACCCTATTCAGCTCAAAAAGAGCTCAAAGAGTTTAAAGGACATCAAAAGAGTATCAGCTATACAATTATGAAAGACGGCAAAGTTGACGAAAGTATCTCGCGCAAAGAGATAGTTAAAAACTATAAAAACGTGTTGGAACTCTACAATGCTGAAATCTTAGGAATCGAGAGTAACACCATCTACTTTAAAATCGATGATCGTGGTGATGGCGTGACTATTTATGGTTGTATTGAAGGCTATAGTGGCAGTTACACTATTCGTTTTCTCATTGTGGAATAGGTTAGTATTTTTTGCCGTAAGCCCTGAAGTGGTTTCAGTTGTCAAATTGCAGGAAAAGGAAATTCTGGATCATCCAGCAGCTGATATATCCGCTGTTTTGTTTTGGTTTTACGGTCGTGAAAGTCAACCAGTGCTGCAATGGTGTCTAACACTTCCGCTTCAGTAGCCCTTCGTTTAATTCTTCTGGCAACCCGTGGCACTACCCCACCTTTTCCTCCCGCACAAATAGTATACCCGCGTCGGGTTGCCATAATGGCAATGTCTGTGTTTTGCGGCCAGGAACAACCAATAGTGCATCCCGCAATGGATATCTTGAACTTGGCTTTGACGTTTTTCAGCTCACCAAATCGTGCAAGAATTTTCTGGCTTAACTGCTCTGTGTCCACCACCCCGAGATTGCAGTAGGGTTTCCCGATACAGATACGGGGAAGAGGGAATTTGCCAGGGCTTTTAAAATTCGCACCGAGAGCAGAGAGTGTCTTTTTTACATCCTCAACGGCTGATTCCGGAACATTGATCAGCCTCATATTCTGAGCTAATGAAAAATATACGCTAAAATGGTATTTTTCGGCTAGCTCGTGGGCCGTTTTCATCATATCAAGGGGTAATCGGCCCGCAGGCAACAGTACGGTGATGCTTAGCCCTGAAAAATTGTCACTCATCTCTTCAAATTCCTAGTTTTCTTTTGTGGCGTGAACCTGTAGCTAATTCGATATTTCTTTCAAGGGACACTCATACCATAGATGTGAGAATTCTATCTACATATTATGCATTACTCAATTTGATTACCAGTCAAGCTCAGCTTCATCACTTTTTGGTGTAGGAGCCCTCGCCCCTGCGAGCGATGGTACCATTTTCCAGTTACCTGAGTATCAGTGGTAACCAGGGTTACTCAATGCGGGATTTTCTATTGGAAGAGATGCCCCTTCTGGGGAGACTTGCCGAGTGGAAAGTCAATGTTATACGTACAACTGGTGGCCAGAAAACAGGTTAGCCAATAGGGCGATCATTACTTAAGATATAATCAACTCCTGCATCAAGGCATAGTCGAACTTCGTCTGCTCTTGCAGGTAAATACCCTATTACCCTGGCACCTCGTTGATGAAATGTGTGTACGATTCTTTTATTGATTATGGATAGGCCAAGTATTCTTTTGATGTTGCAATCGAGTGCTTGGAGTATGGTTTTCTCTTTGGTACTTTCCGAACAGAAATCGAATTCTTATCACATTAAACATCTTTTAACACAAATGAGAGCTAGGCCATGCCCACCGCCATCAATCAAAACCCGGAACAGCTTGCCCGTGATAAAATAGACGGGATGCTGATAAACGCTGGCTGGGTGGTGCAATCGAAAAAACAGGTCAATCTGGCGGCAAACAAGGGCGTTGCCATCCGTGAATACCAAACGGATACAGGTTCTGCCGATTATGTCCTTTTTGTGGATCGCAAGCCCGTGGGGATTATTGAGGCCAAACGGGAAGAAGAGGGCCAGCATCTCCTCCAGGTTGCTGAACAGGCTACAAAGTACGCCAGCAGTAAACTTAAATACCTGAATAATGATCCTCTGCCCTTTGTCTATGAGAGTACGGGGGCTCTCACTCATTTTACCGACTACCGCGACCCAAAACCCCGCGCTAGAATCGTCTTTGGCTTTCATCAGTCCCAAACTATGGCCCAGTGGCTGACTAAGGAAAACACCCTGCGAGGCAGGCTCGCCACAACGCCAAGACTTGATCCCTCAGGTCTGCGACCCGCTCAGATCAAGGCCATCGAAAACCTTGAACATTCCTTTCAGAAGAATCGCCCTAAGGCTTTAATTCAAATGGCCACCGGAGCTGGCAAGACCTACGCCGCTGCCACCTTCATGTATCGTCTCTTGAAACATGCTGATGCCAAACGGATCTTGTTTCTGGTGGATACTAAAAACTTGGGAGAACAGGCAGAGCAGGAACTGATGTCCTTTCAGCCCAGTGATGATAATCGTAAACTCACCGAGCTCTATAATGTCCAACGCCTGACCTCCAGCTACATCGCTTCAGACAGTCAGATCTGCATCTCCACCATTCAGCGGATGTATGCCATCTTAAAAGGCGAAGAGCTGGATGAAAACAGCGAGCAGGACAATCCCAACGAATCAACCTGGTTACAGAAGCAGGGTACGAAAGCCCCCCTGCCGGTAGTCTATTCTACCAAGGTTCCCATTGAACAGTTTGATTTCATTGTTATTGATGAATGCCACCGCTCCATCTACAACCTGTGGAAACAGGTGCTTGATTATTTTGATGCCTTTCTGATTGGTCTCACCGCCACTCCTGACAAGCGCACCTTTGGCTTTTTCAATGAAAATGTGGTGAGCGAATACACCTATGAAGAGTCGGTACTGGATGGGGTCAATGTCCCCTATGAGGTATACACCATTGAAACGGAAATCTCCGGTGAGGGCGAGACTGTTAAGGCGGGATGGTTTGTTGATCGGCGCGATAAACTCACACGCAAAAAGCGTTGGCAGCAGGAGGATGAAGACACCGCTTACACCCCAAATCAGTTGGATAAAAAGGTGGTGAACCCCAGTCAAATCCGTCATATCATCCGGGAGTATAAACGGGCTTTAAAACAAGAAATCTACCCCGATAGGTTTACTGAGGATGGGGAATACGAGGTTCCGAAAACCCTGGTTTTTGCCAAGACCGATAGCCATGCCGATGATATCATCAAAATGATCCGCGAGGAGTTTGACGAGGGAAATGAGTTCTGTAAAAAGGTGACCTATAAGATCAGCGAGGACCCGAAATCGGTGCTCAACCGTTTCCGCAACTCCTACTATCCACGGATTGCCGTGACTGTGGATATGATCGCCACGGGAACCGATGTCAAACCTCTGGAAGTCTTGCTCTTTATGCGCGATGTTAAATCCGTCAATTATTTTGAGCAGATGAAGGGACGGGGAACCCGCACCATTAATAATGATAGCCTGCAACTGGTCTCAAGAACTGCCAAGGCCAAGACCCATTTTATCATTGTTGATGCCGTGGGGGTGACAAAATCCAGGAAAACCGATAGTCGCCCCTTGGAACGAAAGCGCAGTACCCCCCTCAAAGATCTCCTTGGTGCCGTCACCATGGGAGTAGCCGAGGAGGATCTCTTCCTGTCACTGGCTAACCGTCTTATTCGTTTGGATAAACAATTAAGTGTTAAAGAGCAGGAGGCTTTGCTGGGCTATTCGGGAGGCAAAAATCTCAAGCAGATCTGTAAAGAATTGCTCAGTAGTTTCGATCCCGATGAAATCGAGGCCAAGGCGTGCGTGGAGCTGGCGAAACTCTCCACAGAACCATCCACCGAACAAATCGAATCAGCCCGGCAAGAGGCGCAGGATGAGTTAATCACTAAAGCGGCCAAGACCTTTAATGGTGATTTCAATAATTATTTGGAAAATGTCAGCCAAGAGCACGAGCAGATCATTGATTCGGTGAATCTCGATACCATCACCAAGTCTGAATGGCAGACCAGCTCCGAGGAAAAGGCCAAAGAGATCATAAAAGATTTCAGTGCCTACCTGGAAAAACATAAGGATGAGATCAAGGCCCTCTCCATCTTCTACGATCAACCCTATAACCGCCGTGATATTACCTTCAAAATGATTAAAGAGGTATTTGATCACCTCAAACAAAACAAACCGCTGCTTGCCCCTGCCACAGTCTGGCAGGCCTACGAATGTCTGGAAGAGGTCAAATCGAAACAACCCAAGGATGAACTCACCGCCCTGGTCTCCCTCATCCGCAAGGTCTGTGGCCTGGACCAAACTCTGACCTCCTTTGCCAAGACCATTGACGATAATTTCAAACAGTGGATCTTTAAACAAAACGCTGGTCAGCATAATCGCTTTAGCAGCGAGCAAATGGCCTGGCTCCGTTTAATAAAAGAACATGTGGTCAGCTCTTACCATATTGAGGTGGAAGATCTTGATTTTACCCCCTTTGATGCCGAGGGTGGACGGGGTAGAATGTATCAACTCTTTGGTGAGGAGATGGATGGGATTATTGATGAGTTGAATGAGGTCTTGGCGGCGTGATGAGAGATGATTGGGTTGAATGCAGTTTGTTGGATGCTTGTGATATTTATGATAATTTAAGGAAACCAATAAACTCCAAAGAAAGAGCAAACAGAATTAAGGGCAAAGATACAAGTGAACTATTCCCTTATTATGGAGCAACAGGTCAAGTTGGATATATTGATGATTACTTAACGAGTGGGAATTTTGTATTAGTAGGCGAAGATGCTGCGCCTTTTTTTGATTTATCAAAAGATGTGGCGTACAAAATATCGGGCAAAACATGGGTTAACAATCATGCACATATTCTCAAATCAAAGTTTAACGATGATTTTTTAAAACATTACTTAAATAACTTTAATTACCATGGTTTTGTTTCTGGCACTACGAGGTTAAAATTAACCCAAGGACGATTAAAGACAATTCCATTTAAAGTTGCCCCCCTCCCAGAACAACGAGCCATTGTTGCCAAGATCGAAGAACTCTTCAGTAGTTTAGATAACGGCATCAGCGATCTAAACAAGGCCAGTGCTCAACTTAAAATCTATCGCCAGGCCGTCCTCAAAAAAGCCTTCACGGGGGAACTCAGCAAAGCGTGGCGCGCCAAACAAGCAAACCTCCCAACCGCCAGTGAACTCCTCCAACAAATACAAACTGAACGCCAAAGCCATCACCAACAACAACTGACCAAATGGCAAGAAGCCGTCCAGCTTTGGGAGGATGGTGGCAAGGAGGGAAGAAAACCGACAAAGCCGAGAGCATTGAAAGAGTTCCCATCTCTGACGGAGGAAGAGTTGGCGATGTTACCTACGTTGCCCCTTGAATGGCAATGGGTCAAAACAGGTTCAATATGCCAAAAAATTCAAATAGGTCCTTTTGGCACCCAGTTACACAAACATGAATATGTAGAAATGGGCGTACCAATAATAAATCCTAAACACATAAGAAATCAAACAATTAACCCTCAGATTTTCATTTCCAAATCTAAAGCCCAATCACTGTCTCAATATTTTCTCAAAACAAACGATATTATCGTAGGTAGAAGAGGTGAAATGGGCAGAACAGCCCCCATTACTATAAAAGAAAATAACTGGTTTTGTGGTACAGGGAGTCTATTTCTACGACTTGGAGCAATGCTTTGTGGCAAATTCTATAGTCTCCTAATTTCAGAACGAAGAACAGTCAATTATTTAAACAAAATGGGAAGTGGCACTACAATGACTAATGTAAATGCAACCATTGTAAACAATTTACCTCTTCCATTGCTCTCCCTTCCCGAACAACAGCAAATCATTCAAGAAATAGAATCCCGTCTCTCCGTCTGCGACAATATAGAACAAACCATCACCGCAAGCCTTGCAAAAGCCGAGGCCTTGCGCCAGTCCATCCTTAAAAAGGCCTTTGCCGGTGAACTGCTTGACTCCACCGCCCTTGCAGCTTGTCGCAACGAAGCAGACTGGCAGCCCGCCAGTGAGTTATTACAACAAATCAACGCAGAGCAGAAGCCGTGAATAAGATCGAAATATATCAAACCGCCGATAAACAAACCGAGGTTCGCGTCAAGTTTGACGAAGAAACCGTCTGGCTCAATCGTCAGCAGATCGCGGAACTCTTTGCCAGAGACCTGAAAACCATTGGCAAGCATATCAACAATGTCTTTAAGGAAGGGGAATTGCGTCGAAACTCAACTGTCGCAAATTTTGCGACAGTTCAAACTGAGGGCCAAAGAAGCGTTAAAAGAGAGATTGAATATTATAATCTTGATGTCATCATCTCTGTTGGTTACCGAGTAAAATCACCGCAAGGCACCCAGTTTCGCATCTGGGCCACCAATCGCCTCAAAGATTATCTCATCCAAGGTTACGCCCTTAATCAGCAACGCTTTGAGCAAAATGCCAACGAATTAGAGCAGGCCTTAAAACTCATCCAAAAGACCGCTAGGTCCCCCGACCTACAGTTAGATTCGGGCCGAGGTCTGGTGGAAATCCTCAGTCGCTATACCCAAACCTTCCTCTGGCTCCAACGCTATGATGAAGGATTACTCGATACCCCTAAAGGCCAAACTGGTGGCACATTGCCAACGCCTGAAACTGCCATGGCCACCTTGCTTGAGTTAAAGAAACAGCTCATGGCACGAAATGAGGCCACCGACCTGTTTGCCCAAGTACGAGCCGATGGCTTGGCAAGCATCTTGGGCAATCTCAACCAATCCGTCTTTGGCGAACCAGCCTACCCCACCATCGAAAGCAAGGCTGCCCATCTTCTCTACTTTATGGTGAAGAACCACCCCTTCTCTGACGGCAACAAACGCAGTGGCGCTTTGCTGTTTGTGGATTTTCTCCATCGTAACAATCGCCTCTTAGACCAAAACGATATCCCCGTTATCAACGACACCGGACTTGCAGCCCTAACCCTACTGGTGGCTGAATCTGACCCCAAACAAAAAGAGACCATGATTAAGCTCATTATGAATATGCTGAATTGAAAAGTGGTATGTCGGTTTTTCCGACATACCACTCAACATGGCGCTCGATATAGAAAAAAATCAACTTGTAAGGATTGCCTACAGGTTCAAATAGAAGGAAACAACAATGAGTAACGAATCAACAATAATCTCCAAGGTCTGGAATTTCGCCCATGTCCTGCGGGATGATGGGGTGGGGTATGGTGATTATCTGGAGCAGATTACTTATTTGCTCTTTTTGAAGATGGCCCATGAACTGAATCAACCGCCCTACAATAAGGGGCTTCCTTTCCCCATGGTCAAAGACGCTGAGGGTAACGAGATTGCAAATGGTGAGCATTGCGATTGGCCGACACTGGCAGGGAAACGGGGAGCTGAGCTTGAGACTTTTTATGTTCAGCTTCTTCGCAGTTTGTCCTCTGAAAAAGGAATCCTTGGGCAGATATTTACCAAGAGCCAAAATAAAATCCAGGACCCTGCCAAGCTTCTGAAAGTCATTGATATGATCGACCAGGAACAGTGGAGCCTACTCGGCACTGATGTGAAGGGTAAGATTTACGAAGGGCTGCTGGAAAAAAATGCAGAAGACACCAAGAGTGGCGCAGGACAATATTTTACGCCTCGCGCTCTGATCAAAACCATGGTGGCCTGTATTGAACCCAAACCTCTGAAATCCATTGTTGATCCCGCCTGTGGCACGGGGGGATTTTTTCTGGCTGCCTATGATTTTATTGTTGAACATAACCGCCTTGACCGCGATGAAAAGACTCATCTCAAAAACAGTACCTTCCACGGCAATGAGATTGTCGCTGGCACCCGTAGATTATGTTTGATGAATATGTTTCTCCACAATATCGGCGAGATTGACGGGGAAAGTTTTATCTCCTCTGCCGATGCCTTGATCACCGATACGGGGGAGCGCTACGATTATGTCCTTGCCAATCCGCCCTTTGGTAAAAAATCCAGCATGACCATTACCAACGAAGAGGGAAAACTTGAAAAGCAGGATCTCAATTATAACCGCCAGGATTTTTGGGCCACCACCTCAAACAAACAACTGAACTTCCTTCAGCATATTAAATCCCTGCTCAAAATAGATGGTGAAGCCGCAGTGGTATTACCCGACAATGTTCTCTTTGAAGGTGGCGCTGGGGAAACCGTACGTAAGGAGCTATTAAAGACCGCTGACCTGCACACCATCCTCCGCCTGCCCACAGGTATCTTCTATGCCCAGGGGGTTAAGGCCAATGTTCTGTTCTTTGATAACAAACCTGCCTCTAAGGACCCGTGGACAAAAGAGGTGTGGATCTATGATTACCGCAATAATATTCACCACACTCCCAAGAAAAGCCCCATGCGCTTTGAGCATCTGCAAGAATTTATCAGCTGTTATAATCCCCAAAATCGCCATAAAAGAAAAGAAACATGGAGCGCAGCAAAACCCGATGGCAGATGGCGTAGGTTTCGTTACGATGAGATCATTGCCCGTGACAAAACCAACCTTGATATCTTCTGGGTGAAAGACAAAAGTCTTGCCGATCTGGATAATTTGCCAGACCCGGATATTCTTGCCCTGGAGATTGTCGCCAACCTTGAATCAGGCTTAAACAGCTTTCGCAAGATCGTCACCACGTTAAACAGCCAATGAAGCAGGTAATAGTTCAAGAACTCTTTTTACCCGCTCGTTAGACTTCTCCCCAACCGGAACTCTTCAACCCAACAATATAACACCGGCACCACAAAAACAGTAAGCAACGCTATAATCATCCCGCCAAAAGAGGGGATTGCCATGGGCACCATGATATCTGAGCCACGACCACTGGATGTGAGAATTGGAATCAGGGCAAGAATTGTTGTGGCAGAAGTCATTAGAGCTGGCCGAATGCGGCGTTTTGCACCTTTTATCACCATATGCCGAATATCCTGTTTGGTTTTTCCCTGAAAACGTGTTCGGGATTCATCAAGGTAGGTTGCCATCAGTACACCATCATCGGTGGCAATTCCAAAAAGTGCCAGAAAGCCAACCCAGATGGCAACGGAGAGGTTGATATCACGCACCTGGAAAAGTGCACGCATATCCGTGTTGAAGAGGGCGAAATTAAGAAACCAGTCCTGCCCGTAGAGCCAGATCATGATAAATCCACCCGACCAGGCCACAAGAATTGCTGAAAAAACCATGGCGGTAGTGGCCATGGATTTAAACTGCAGGTAGAGAATGACCATAATGATCAGCAGTGCCAAGGGTAGGATAACACTTAATCGTTTTTGGGCCCTTATCTGGTTTTCATAGTTTCCGGCGAAGGTGTAAGAGACTCCTGCGGGCAGTATCAGTTCACCCGTATCGATCCTTTCCTGTAAGAACTTTTTGGTTTCTTCCACCACATCCACTTCGGCATTTCCTTTTTTCATGTCAAAAAGCACATAGGCCGTGAGGAAGGTATCTTCACTTTTGATCATCTGTGGGCCGCGCACATAATGGATATCGGCGAGTTGGATGAGAGGAATCTGTTCTCCGGCTGGAGCGGTTACCAGAATTCGGTGCAAGGCTTCAATGGAATCACGTCGTTCACGTTGATATCTAACGCGTACCGGATAGCGCTCTCGTCCCTCAACTGTTGTGGTGATCATTTTGCCGCCAACGGCCACAGCGATAACTTCCTGCACTTTGCCAAGCTGAATTCCGTAACGGGCAATGGCATCACGATTTATAATAATTTCAAGATAAGGCTTGCCCACAACTCTGTCGGCAAGGACTGTGAGCGGTGCCACCGAAGGTACCTGCTTGACTAGCTGTTCAATCTGCAAAGCAACCTGTTCGATGGTCGCAAGATCCGGCCCCTTAATTTTTACCCCCATGGGGACACGCATTCCCGTTTGCAGCATCACTATGCGTGTGGCAATGGGTTGCAGTTTTGGCGCTGACGTGACTCCGGGGATTTCTCCTGCACGAATAATTTCGTTCCAGATGTCGTCGTTATTACGAATTCCTGGCCAAGGTTCGCGGCCAGGATTGATAGCAGGATCAAGAGCGGTACGCCAGATTCTAAAAACTTTACCCCTTTTATCTGGGATTAGTTGGTCATTTTCGTCTCGTTCAAAGCGACCTTGAACAAGATAGGGGATACCATCTGCGGCCCCGACCAGTACACCTGTTGAGGTTTTGAAGTAATCTTTTTTGTCGATTCGATGTTTAAAGCGAAGTCGTTTCCCCTTTGCATCAAGTAAATATTCGGAGTGATAGTTAATGATGGTCTCAATCATGGAAAGTGGCGCCGGATCAAGGGGCGTTTCCGCTCTGCCCAGTTTGCCAACTGCGGTTGTCACTTCATGAATTGCTGCAATTTCCCTGTCTTGTGTGGCCAGTACTTCTTGCACCTCTGAAAGTCCCGCATGGGGCATAGTGGTTGGCATAAAGAGAAAAGAACCCTCGTCAAGGGGCGGCATAAATTCTCTGCCAAGGCCTGGAAAGGTGTGAGAAAGGCTAACCATAACGCTACTCTTTTGTATGGAGAGCGGCATCCAGGAACTTAATCGTGGAGCGCCCAGCCAGATCATGGCACCAATCAAGGTAACAAACAGAGGTAGGATTAGGAAAACCGCTTTAAAGCGCAGGCACCATCCCAATAGCAGCGGATAGTAATGCTGAAAAAGCTGTAGGGTGCCAAGAATTCCACCGAGCAATAATGTTACAAAACTGATGTTGGCAAAGTTCCCCTTTTCTATGCCAAGGGGTTGCCAGCTGTTTGCCAGAAGCAGAGTGATAATGAGAATGGCAATCCAGCTTTCTACCCGGCCAAGGGCCAGCATAAGGCGACGGGGGAGCCACTTTAAGATAAAACGATAGACACCAAATCCCACCAGGATTAAGCCAAAAATATGAACCTTCCAGGCTAGTAATGCGCCCGTCACAATAAGCAGTATCGGCATAATAAACTGAATAAGTCCTGGACGGGTTCCCTTCTTCCTTCTTGAAAAGAGTAGATGGGCAAGGGGAGGAAGCACAGTGAGGGCAATAACCACCGAGGAAATCAGGGCAAAAGTTTTTGTGTAGGCAAGGGGCCTGAACAACTTTCCTTCTGCTGCCTGCATGGTAAATACCGGCAGGAAACTGACGATGGTCGTGGTTACAGCTGTAAGCACTGCACTGCTCACTTCTGTAGTCGCTTTATAAATAATAAGTAGTGTTGATTCTTCCGGGTCCGATTCATCAAGTTTTGTGAGGATATTTTCACAGATAATAATCCCCATATCGACAATGGTACCGATGGCAATGGCAATACCGGAGAGGGCAACCACATTGGCATCCACGCCAAAAAGTTTCATGCCGATAAAAGACATAAGAACTGCAAGGGGCAAAAGAGCCGAAACCAGAAATGAACTCTTGAAGTGCATTACCGTTACCAGCACCACGATGATGGTGATGAGGACCTCCTGGCCAAGGGCAGTTTTGAGGGTGTTAAGGGTCTCGATGATAAGGTCTGATCGGTCGTAAAAGGGAACAATGGTCACCTTGCTTACGGTGCCATCGGCCAATGTCTTTGAAGGCAGGCCCGGGGAGATTTCAGTGATTTTGGTTTTTATTCTGTCGATTGCTGCAAGGGGATTATCACCGTAGCGAACCACGGCAACACCACCAACGGTTTCTGCACCTGCCTTGTCAAGTACGCCGCGTCTCAATGCCGGCCCCAGAGTGACCGTTGCCACATCAGAGACACGGATTGGGATGTTGTCTACTGCTTTGATTACTGCTTTTTCAATGTCTTCCAGGCTTTTAATAAATCCAACACCCCGAATGACGTATTCAACCCGGTTGATTTCAATTGTGCGGGCGCCGACATCGATATTTGACTGTTTAATGGCAGTAAAAATCTCGGCAAGGCTTATGCCCTTGTCATACATGGCATCAGGATCAACATCAATCTGATACTCTTTGACAAAACCTCCCACTGAGGCTACCTCTGAAATGCCAGATACTCCCATGAGGGCGTAACGGACATACCAATCTTGTATGGAACGTAGTTCCGCAAGATCCCAGCCACCTGCTGGTTCTCCATCGGGCGTCCTGCCTTCAAGGGTGTACCAGAATATCTGCCCAAGTCCTGTGGCATCGGGGCCAAGGGTTGGTTTCGCATCGTCTGGCAAACTGCCTGGTGGCAGGCTGGCCAGTTTTTCAAGGAGTCTTGAGCGGGACCAGTAAAACTCCACCGAATCGTCAAAAATAACGTAAATCGATGAGAACCCAAACATTGAATAGCTGCGAACGGTCTTGACTCCTGGCAGCCCAAGTAAAGAGACGGTGAGTGGATAGGTTACCTGGTCTTCAACATCCTGAGGAGAACGTCCAGCCCATTTAGTAAATACAATCTGCTGGTTCTCACCAATATCAGGAATGGCATCAACCGGTACCGGATCACGGACTAATCCATCTATTTGCGGATCAAAAGGGGAAACGGTGATTCCCCAGCCAATGGTGGCCAGCAGCAATAAACCCACCACAACCTTGTGCAGCAGGCAAAAACGAATAACAGCCTCTAATACACTGTTTGCTTGAGGGAGTTCTTGTCTTGAGTTATTCATAATCTTACTGTTTCAATTGTTTGCGAACTTCACCGCAGCGCAGCATCAAGGCACCGAAGTAGGGATTGTTTATCTCTTCTGTAGTGGCAAGCCAGGTGGCACCCTTGTTATCAAAAGCCATGGGGCAAAATTGTACAAAAAGTGGTGTGTCCCCACTGCTACCGATGTTCTCCACAAGTTTGATAATGGCTTGGCTGAGCGGATAAAAAGCTGTGCGAATCGTTGTCAGATCTTTTGTGGCTGCCAATTGTTTATTGCTTTTAGCAAGGTTGACAGCAATGCCACTGGACAGCTCTTCACCACTTTGGAGGAGATTCTCGACCACATCTTCAGAGAAGGGAAGCAGGGATTTGATAGTGCTTATTGCTCCGTCTGTATCGTCTGCTGCCAGTAACAGTTCGAGAGAAAGATATTGGGTTACAAGTTTGCTGATTTTGTCTTGTAAAACCTGTGATCCTGCTCGGGTTGCAGCAACATTGTTTAAGTTGAAATGTTTTCTTATCCCATGGAAATGTTCGGAAAATTGTACGTATATATGTCTTCTTTCCAAGCTGTTGTCTGCTTCTGCTAAAAGAATGGTATCACTGCCTAAGAGCATTGAGAGTTCCTGCCAGATCAGCTTGGCATCTTCATTCAGAGCTTCGGCATCTACACTCTTAAGGGATGTTATAAAGTTGTTTAACTGGCTCTTGATCGCAGCTGTGTTTTCATTATGAATAGCTTTTGAGAGTTCAGCAAAAATGCTGTTCAACAGATTGAGTTTTGAGATAAAAAGGGTGGGGTATGCTTCATCTGATGGACCTGCATTATCGAAATAGGGATTCATCATGGAGGGACCAGCCTGGAGTTGAATGGCAGAATCGATTTTGAAATTCCCACGGGTTACCACTAACTCTCCTTCTGCGAGGCCACCTTTGACCTGGTAAAAGCCACTTTGTCGTGCTCCTAAGACGATTTCTCGACCGATATAGGTGCCTGGCTGGTTCTCAACTTGTACATACACAAGGGCGCGTTTCCCTGTGATCAGTGGTGCACTAATGGGGATAAGCAGTGGTGCCTCTTCTAAAGTTCTGCCAAGGGGTGCGGCACTGCTGGAAACGGCACGAACAAACATACCGGGTTTGAGCTTTCCATCTTTATTCTCAACGTTTAAACGTATGCGAATAGTTCTGCTCTTTTCATTAACCAGCGGATCAATGTAGGCGATCTTGCCCTGGAAGGCGGTGCCGGGATAGGATTCAACAGTAAAATCAACTTGTTGTCCTAGGGATATGTCCTGTAGATCAGATTCGTAGGCCTCAAGGATAACCCAAAGTTGCTTAAGATCTGCCAGGGTGTAAATAGGGCTTCCTGTTTTGACATACATGCCTTCGTTGACATCTTTTTTTATGACAATGCCGCTCAAGGGGGCGGTAAGGGTGATATGATTTGTGGGCTTGCCAAGTTGTTCAATCGCCTGTAACTGTTTTGTGCTAAGCCCCAGTAGGCGAAGTTTTTCACGGCTGGCATTAAGGGTACGGCTGGCTGTGTTTCTGATAATCTCGTTTTGAGACTCTTGCGTTCGTTTAAAGGCGGCAAGAGCTTGAATCAGCTCGGCCTGGGCAGTGATCAACTCCGGGCTGTAAATATTGGCCATTGCCTGACCTCGTTTTACCTGGGAGCCTGTGTAATCGACAAAAAGTTTATCTATTCGGCCGTTTACCCAGGAGGTGATTGTTCCAACCCTTGTTTCGTCATAGTCGATTTTACCGACCATATGCACTTCTGTGGCTGCATGTCCTCGGGTGACGGGTTGTACTTCAACTTCTGCAATTTTTCGTGCCCGTCTGTCAAAGGATATCTGCCGCAGACTCTGCTTGTTTTTGCTGCTCTCTTTTACAATCTCAATGAGATCCATAAAACAGATCGGGCACTGTCCTGATTCCGGGAGTTGAATCTGTGGGTGCATGGAACAGGTCCAGACGGTTTCGGCTGTATGGTCATGCTCTTCCTCGCCTGCTATTGACGAAAAAGGGGTTAGCAGAAAACAGACAAGTACTATGAGTAGGGTGCGGCTGGTTAACATTGGGTGTGTCCTTGGTTTATTCGTACGAGTTGTGACCATAGAGAACGGGATAGTATGCTGTTTCCTCGCCCTGGGAGGAAGAACAACATAATATCCCTTGCACATATAGAGCTATGCGCTGTTACTTGCTTGGAACTTTCTCTGGTTCTTGACCCATGGCTTTCATTTTCTTAATGAATCCTTCGGGATCTTGTGCAAACTGTGGCGGGCATGCCATACAGCAGAAATAGACTCGTTCGCCCTTGTGATCGGCGTAGAGTTTTTTGTTGATCGTAAACCCCATAACCGGGCATGTCGTTTGAGCAGCCGCAAAGGCAGTTGCCGCAAAAGCAAGAACAACGAAAAGGGAAAGGCCTGCAATAAAATGTGAAGATTGACGCATGGTAAGACTCCTGTATTTAGGTTTTAGTAATTGCCCAGAACAACAGATTAGCCAAAGGGCAGGTATCTGCTTTGGTGCTGATCTGTTGTTCGTGTGCATGTTGTGTTATTGTTTATTATTCCAGGTTGTTAGAACAACACCAACCCGTGATTCCAGGCGGGCAACAGCTAAAGCCCGATCAGCCAATGCGCGATCCTTGGAAAGGCTGAACCGAAGCAGGTTCTTTTCAGCATCAATCAGTTCCAGAATTGTGGTTTCACCATTCTGGAATCCGTTTACGGCAACTTCAAGCTGCTGTTTTACTTTGGGCAACAAATCATCCCGATACATAAGAAGTTTACGCTCAGCTTCCCGGTAAGCAAACAACTCCTGCTCAATATGGGTTGTCAGAAGGCGTAACTGCTGTTGCTGATTTGACTGTTCCATCTTGATAGTTGCCACCTGGGCAGCAACGCCTGCTTGCCGCCGACCATAGAAAATCGGTAAGTTTACGTTCAATCCAGCGATAATAGGGTCTTTCCCGCTGTCCTCCGGGTCGCCAAATTCTGCAGATCCTGTGAGGATGGTTTTGATGGAAAAATTGAAATCTGGATAAAAGGCTGTCTCAGCAAGTTCCTTGGCACTTCTGGCTTTAGCAATACTTTGTCTTGCAGATTGTAGAAGGGGAGCATTTTGCAGGGCCAGAGAGTGAATGGATGCTTCATTTTTTGAAAGCGTAACTTCCGGCAGGTGTTCAGGGATTTGCCGAACACGTTCTCGTTCAGTACCCAGCAAATTGTTGATGTGTACACGTAAAGGTGTGGCTCGATCAGCGAGTGAATCAGATTTTTCCTGGGTCCTGGTCATCTCAATCTGTATCTTCAACACATCGAAGAATGTGGCTTTACCCCCAGCATAGCGGCTGCGGGCAACCCCTTCGAGATAACGAAGAAGTTCAAGGTTGTCGGTCATGGTCTGTTGTGAACGTCCGAGGAAAGCATATTCGATATAGGCCGTTTTCACCTGTCGTGCTATGTCCAGTTCAACGGCGGCCAGTTTTGTCCCGGCAATGATCACATCATGATCACCGATTTCACGTAACAGAGAGAGCTTGTTAAACCAGGGAACTGATTGTGACAGGCCAATGGCTGCATTTTGAGGTCCGGTTCTGGTTTCAACTGGTTCCAGATAATATTGAACGGAGAGTTTTGGGTCCGGCAGGACACCAACTTGAAGGTTCTTCTCATTACTGATTCGAAACCTGGCTCGCGCACCTTGTAGAGTATCGTTCCCCGTAAGTGCTTCTTCCAGGTAGTCAGACAGATTTTCTGCCTGGACTGAGGGTGTAGCGAGGAAGGCGCATGCGATTATGAGTAGTGCTGAAAACTGTTTTTTCATTTTTCCACCGGCGAATGAAGTTTGTATTTTGCTTGCCAGTGCGCAAGCAGTTATTGTGCCAGAAGTGAAAAAAACAGAGTTGTCTCTCTAACTAGATAAAATTACGGGATTATTTATCGTTCGCAGGAGGGCATACGGAAGAGAGGGGAGGGGCGTAGAATGGAGAGTGAAGAATACTCTTCACTCATCTGTAGATTATTCTGTATTTGTAGTTGTTCCGGAGCTTTTTTGAGAGGGAGTTTTTCTAAGACTGAAACGTCCGCCAATGGATGCTGCAATGATAATAATCATCCCGACCAGATTAAGCCCTAGAAAAGTGCCAGGAAATAGCCCAGCATATTTTATAGGGTGTGGTTAAATATTAAATTTTTCCAGGCGATAGATGAGGACATGACGAGGGATTTGTAAAAGTCTGGCAGCTTGTGAGCGATTTCCGCTGGTCAGGTTGAGAGCTTGCTCGATAAGTGATTTTTCGACGCTTTCAAGGGAAATGCCTTCCACAGGAAGCTGGAAATTTCCTTTTGGCTGCTGTTTCCCATTACTTGAGAGAAGAATGTCTTTAGGCCCTATTGCACGGCCTGAACGAAGGATTACGCTACGTTCCACCACGTTTTGCAGTTCTCTGATGTTACCGGGCCAGTTATATCCCTGTAGTTTCAATAGTCCGTCTGTGGAAAAATGAACTTCTGCCGGAGCATCATGTTTTTTTAAGAAATGCTGAACCAGGGCTGGGATATCTTCCTTTCGTTCCCGAAGTGGAGGAAGATGCAAAGGGATAACTGAAAGGCGATAAAACAGGTCTTCCCTGAATTTTCCACTGCCAGTGGCTTCTTGCAGATTTTGATTGGTTGCAGCAATGATACGCACGTCCACATCTTCTTCTCGCTGGCCACCCACCGCCTCAACTGTTCTTTCCTGTAAAACTCGCAGGAATTTTACCTGCATATCGGGTTGTAATTCAGCGATTTCATCAAGGAAAAGAGTGCCGCCATCTGCACGCTGAAAGCGTCCCTGATGATTTTTTATAGCACCGGTAAATGCCCCCTTCACATGGCCAAACAGCTCTGATTCGATGAGGTTTTCGGCAATAGCTGCGCAGTTTACTCCCACAAAAGATTCTCCGGAGCGGGGACTGTGGTGATGGATGAGCCGTGCCAGGACCTCTTTCCCTGTCCCTGACTCACCGGTGATAAGCACGGTGGCGGTTGATTCTGCAACTTTTACGGCAGTGGCCAGAAGCTCGGCCATGGCAGTGTTCACCGTTTCCATGCCAGCAGCCCCTGTCAGGCGACGAACTTCTTCACTTAAGCGACGTGTACGGCGGCGCAGGCTGTGCATTTCCAGCGCTTTATTACAGGAAAGGCGTAAGGCGTCACGATCAAAGGGTTTGGCTATAAAGGTGAAGGCACCCAGATGCATTGCACGGACGGCTAGTTCAATGGAGGCGAAGGCAGTGATGATAATAACCGGGACCTCCACCTGTTCTTTTTTGATGTTTTCCAGTACTTCCAGGCCATCCATATCGCCAAGTTGTATATCACTTACAACCACATCCACTTTGTGTTTTTTGAATAAATCCAGCCCTTCCTTGCCAGAAGCTGCGGCTAATACTGTAAATCCTGCCTCCGAGAGGTTGTACTCTGTCACTCGTAACAGGCTGGTATCATCATCAATGAGAAGGATAGTTGCCATTATGCACCTTGGTTGGATTGAGGGAGAGTGATTACAAAGAGAGCACCTGAACCCTTATCGGGTGTTTTTGCCCGAAGGGTACCACCGTAACTTTCTACAATGCGGCTTGAAATGGCAAGGCCAAGGCCTGTACCTTCACTACCGGTGGTGTAGAAAGGTTCAAATATCTTTGTTTGCTCATCTTCTGCTATTCCGGGTCCATTATCCCGGAAGTGGATTTCCTGATGTGTATCATTTACCTGATTGCTGATGGTGATCTTACCATTGGTTGCTATGGCTTCATAACTATTGAGCAGAAGATTGATAAAGACCTGGGACATTTTGTCGCCATCGATCTGTATTGCTTTGGCATTCTCTGTCAACTCAATATTAATTGCTATATTTTTCTGGCGAAAGTTATTGTCGAGTAACGTCACAACCCGTTCCAGGACGCTGGGCAACGCTTCAAGACGTGGGCTGGCGGAATCAGGGCGTTGTTGTCTTGAATAGCGTAAAATTTCATCAACTGTTGTGGACAAACGACTTGTTTCTTTGAGGAGTATTTGACTGAACTCGTATTTTGGATGGTGTTCAGGGAAATCATCTGCCAGGATTTCAGCGGCCCCGCGAATACCTGCCAATGGGTTTTTTACCTCATGGGCAAGGGATGCGGATAACTGGCCCAGAGCTGAAAGCTTCTGGCTGGCGTGCAGTTGCTCTTCGGCTTCAACTAATGTGGCAGCCTGGCTGTGCAGTTTGTTATAGGAAACTTCCAGTTGCTTGGCGAGTTCCTGATATTTGATGCGTAGCTGTTTTTCTTTGGCGGCAATGGCGCCGGTCACGATTCCCGCACCAAAATAGAGAAGTATTTCAGGGAGTTCAGAGAGGTAAGCGCTGGGGCCAAGGTGGTAAAAGTGTAGTAGGTGGGGAATAAAAGCCACCGAGGTTGCGGCCGCAAGCAGCACACCGCCACGGATTCCATACAAGATAGCGGCCGCAACAATTGGCAGATAACTCAAGCGACGATATAAATCGTGAAGAACAAGCTTATCTGCCGGGGTAAAGGCGTGCAGAAAACCAACTATAATAACCAGCAAGAGTAGTAAGGCGTTGGTGGCCTTGGTTTTGCCGGACATACGTATTACTGTTCCTGCATAAGGGGGGTGCTTAAGTATCTTTCCCCTGTGTCCGGCAGGATAGTTACAATCACCTTTCCTTTGTTCTCTTTTTGTTCTGCCAGCAGCAGTGCAGCTACAACTGCGGCACCTGAGGAGATACCGGCAAGTATGCCTTCTTTAGTTGCCAGAAGTCTGGCCGTTTCAAAGGCATCGTCATTGCTCACAGTGATAATAGAATCAATAAGATCCACGTCCATGATTGGTGGGATAAAACCCGCTCCGATCCCTTGTATTTTATGGGGTGCAGGATCGCCCCCCGAGAGAACTGGTGAGTCAGCAGGTTCTACTGCTACTCCGATTATATTGGGGTTTTTCTTTTTTAAGCCTGTCATTACTCCGGTAAAGGTACCGCCAGTACCAACACCTGCGACAAAGATATCGATCTTGCCCCCTGTCTCTTGCCAGATTTCTTCGGCGGTGGTTGTCTCGTGGATCTTTGGATTAGCAGGATTCTCAAACTGCCTCACTATAAAACTGTTGTCGTTTTTGAGGTGGAGTTCCTCTGCGGAAGCCATGGCACCTTTCATGCCCTCTGCAGCCGGCGTCAGAAACAGTTCGGCACCAAGGTGTTTGAGCAGTGCTCTGCGTTCAACAGACATGGACTCGGGCATGGTCAGGATGAGTGGCAAATTCTTGGTGGCACAGACAAAGGCCAGGCCGAGCCCGGTATTACCGGAAGTCGCCTCTATGATTGTCGTGCCGTTTGTAATCTTACCGTCCTTTTCTCCTGCCTCAACCATGGCCAGTGCGATACGATCTTTGACGCTGCCCATGGGGTTTCTTGATTCCTGTTTTGCAAGAATTGTGGCTTCACAATTGGGTGCAATATTGTCTAAAATAAGAAGTGGACTGTTACCTATGCTTGAATTAAGGGTTATGCTCATGATGTGCCTCCTTTTCTGCCGGAATAGATAAGCTCCGGGCGTTTCAGAACAACTCGGGTATCCGCTGGAACGGATTCTGTGAGCCAGATATTTCCGCCGATAACTGATCGTGTGCCAATGACCGTTTTTCCACCGAGAATGGTGGTGTTCGCATAAATAATGACATCATCTTCAATCGTTGGATGTCGTTTTTTGTTTCGCATTTTTTCACCTGCATTTTTTGGCAGTGATAGTGCGCCCAGTGTTACCCCCTGATACAGGCGAACGCTCGCTCCAATGATCGTGGTCTCTCCAATCACGACTCCTGTACCGTGATCGATAAAAAATCCGGGGCCAATCGAAGCTGCCGGATGAATGTCAATGCCAGTTTGGCTATGGGCATGTTCGGTCATAATCCTTGGAATGATAGGAACGGCGAGTAAATGCAGCTCATGGGCCATGCGAAAGATGGATGTGGCAAGCAGACCGGGGTAACTGAAAATCACCTCGTCACTATTTGCCGTTGCCGGATCTCCTGCAAGGGTGGCTCGAATATCACTGGAAAGCAGGGCAGAGATGCCCGGCAGTTTTTTAATGAAAGCAAGGGCAATTTTGTGCCCCCGTTGTTCACAGTTGGTGCAGGGCAGGTTCGATCTACGGCAATCATGACGAATGGCCATGATGATCTCACCTGTCAGCCGTTCATAGAGTTCGGAAGTCTCTTTGCCCAGGTAATATTCCAGGTTGGAGCCGTGGAGTTTTGATTTGGTGAAATAGCCGGGAAAGAGAATTTGGCGACCCTGGTAGATAATATCGATGATTGCCTTGTGGGAAGGGATGGGAACCGGCCCAACATGGTCAAAACAGTCGTCGGTTTGCCAAGCGGCCACTAGTTCCTTCACCACTGGTGGAATCTTATCATGGAGGCAACCATCGTTATGGTTTTCGCTCTCACAATGTTCCGGGATATGAATATCTGCTGCCACCTGGATTCCCCCTTTAACGGCTATTGGTTATTGGCTTTCATCTGTTTTTTTATCTTGTTAATGGCCTCTTGCAAGGTCAGGTCGTTATTCATTTTTGCCTGCGGATTAATGGCCAGCAACTCTTCCCAGATGGCGAGAGCTTCTTCCGGTTTGTTCAGGTCGTAGAGAAGAACAATTCCCTTGTTTAAACGGGATGGCGCGTGATCTGCCTGCAGAGAAGAAGCGCGCTCAAAGGATTCTATAGCCTTTAGCGGCTGCTTGTCTCGTCTATACATGACTCCCTGGTCTGTCCATACGTCAGGGTTTCCTGGCTGTAGTTCCAGCGATTTACCGTAGGCTTTGATCGCATTTTTGACCTGGTCAGTGTCGTAATAAAGGTGTCCGAGCCTGGTCCAGGCCTCTACACTGTCTGGATTGGCCGTTACTTCCGCCTCAAGGTTGCTGATTGCTTCTTTGGCCTGGCTGTCGAGTTGTTGCTGGGCAAGCGCAGCAGTATTTGAACTTGTGGTTTGTTTACTGCTGGTTTCAGGTCCAAGTTTGTACGAAGCAAATACCACTCCAGCAATAAAACCGATCACCAGCCCTAGGAGCAGGGCGTAAAACAGAGACTCTTTTTTCACAAGGGTACTTTTTTCTGCCATTGTTTTTCCTTATTTTGCTTTTGAGAGAAATATATAATTGAAATCTCTGGTACTGGTGATGAACATTCTATCGGTGTTAATACCTATAAGATACTCCTGAAGCCCGTAAAAGCAATTTACAGGGTACTACAAAGTATAGGGAGTAACATCCTTCTGTCAAACCAAATTTAGTACCTTGTAAATTCTTTTCATTTTTCAACGTAGATTTGATAGCATTTACATAACAATAAAAAAACAAGTCTCAGGAGAGGTGGCAAATAATGGCTTCCAGTAAACGGGCAAGAAGGACAAAGGATAAAGAGGATAATTCTGATCGTCCACGTTTGTGTGATGCAACGGTTGAAGCTCTCAAAAGTAATATCCTGCATCATGTTATGAGCTTTCAAGGCTGTGATCCTGATAGAGTGCGCCTTAGTGATGTCTATATGGCGCTGAGCTATACACTTCGTGATATTATGACGGAGAAGTGGATTCACACCCAGAGCTTATATTATGAGAAAGAGAAAAAACGGGTTTATTACCTCTCCCTTGAATTTCTCATTGGTCGCTCTCTTTCCAATGCCATACTGAATCTGGGCATTCATGAACCCGTAAAAGCAGCAGTAGAAGAACTCGGTTTTGATCTGGCAGACATTGTGGACGAGGAGGAAGATGCGGCCCTTGGTAACGGAGGACTGGGGCGTCTCGCTGCCTGTTTTATGGACTCTATTGCCACATTGAAAATTCCCGCTTACGGGTATGGAATCTATTACGAGTATGGCCTTTTTAACCAGCAGTTGATTGATGGCTATCAGGTTGAAAGCCCCGATAACTGGCTCCGTTATGGCTCCCCCTGGGCTTTTGAACGTAAACAACCTGTATCGGTACATTTCTATGGGCGGCTTTCCACGTTTCAGGATGAGGAAGGAAATTATCGGGTAAAATGGGTGGATACGGAAGATGTTGTGGCCATTCCCTGTGATCTTCTTGTTCCTGGCTACAATAATGGTCACGTGGTTAACATGCGTCTGTGGACAGCCCGTGCCTCACGTGAGCTGGATCTTAATTATTTCAGTAGGGGTGATTATATTGGTGCTGTAACCTCTAAGGTGAGTTCGGAGACAATCTCCAAGGTCCTCTATCCACCCGATCATAATATGGCGGGAATGGAGCTGCGGTTGAAACAGCAGTACTTTTTTGTGGCTGCCACCTTTCATGACATCATGCGTCGTTTCAAAAAGAAATATAAGGGCTTTGATAAGTTTAGCAGCCGTATAGCTATTCAGCTGAACGATACTCACCCAGCCATTGCAATTCCGGAACTTATGCGCCTGTTGCTGGATGAAGAAGGATTAACCTGGGAGCAGGCCTGGGATATCAGTGTCAAGACTTTTGCTTATACCAATCATACCCTGATGCCAGAAGCTTTGGAGAAATGGGACGTGGATATGATAGGGCGTGTTTTACCGCGTCATCTTCAGATAATTTATGAAATTAATCAGCGTTTTCTCGATCTTGTGAAGATTCAATATCCAGGAGATGAAGGACGCTTGCGGGGGATGTCTATTATCGAAGAAGGAGCAGTGAAAAAAATCAGAATGGCACATCTTGCTATCATTGGCAGTCATTCCGTGAACGGTGTGGCAGAACTGCATACCAAACTGCTTCGGGAAAATATCTTCCCCCATTATGATGAATTTTATCCAGGGAAATTTAACTCAAAAACAAATGGAATTACTCCAAGGCGCTGGTTGTTACAGGCAAACCCGTGTCTTGCAAAATTGATCAGCTCTAAGATTGGATCTGCCTGGATTACAAATCTTGATAAGCTGCGTGGGCTGGAAACGCTGGCAGACAACGATTATTTCCAAAAGAGTTGGCAGGAAGTGAAACTTGCCAATAAAAAACGACTGGCCGAGCTTGTACAAAAGCATTGTGGCGTTGAGGTGGACCCTCTCTCTCTGTTTGATGTACAGGTAAAACGTATCCATGAATATAAACGTCAGCTCTTGAACTGTCTGCATGTCATAAAACTCTACCAGCAACTGGTTCGAAATCCGGAACGAGATACAGTTCCTCGAACAGTAATTTTTGCAGGGAAGGCGGCACCATCATACTGGAGAGCGAAACGTATTATTAAGCTGATTACATCAGTTGCAGAAGTCGTAAATAATGATCCTCGGATCGACAACAAGCTGCGGGTTGTTTTTCTTCCTAATTACAATGTCTCCATGGCGGAGATCATTATGCCCGGTGCCGATCTCTCAGAACAGATATCAACGGCTGGTACCGAGGCTTCTGGTACCGGAAATATGAAGTTTTCTTTAAGCGGCGCCCTCACTATTGGGACTCTTGACGGTGCAAATGTTGAAATACTTGAAGAGGTAGGTGAAGAAAATATTTTTATTTTTGGAATGACAGCGCAGGAAGCGGAGTATGAGCATATCCATCTAAGTCGTCCGCCACAAATGGTGTGCGATGAAAACCCTGTGGTAGCTTCCGTGATGGAGAGCCTCAGAGATGGTTCTTTCAGTCGTGGAGATAAGGAAATATTTCAGCCATTGGTTGACAGTCTGATGAATCCAAACGATCCATATCTGCTGCTACGTGATTTCGAATCGTATCTTGCTTGTCAGGAAAAAGTGGATGTAGTGTACCGGGATCAGGTGTTATGGACACGAATGTCAATCTTAAATGTAGCCCGAATGGGGAAATTTTCAACGGATCGTACCATTCGCCAATATGCGGAGGAAATTTGGGGAATTCCTGTGGAGAAAGAGGTGCTGTAACTCTCTATTTGTGCTATACAGTGTTTCTTCCACGGGCAGGTGACTTTGTCGTCTGCCCGTTTTTTATGAGGAATAGGACAAAAAAAAGGGGATATCTCGAAATTTTCGAAATATCCCCTTAAAATAACTGGAGGCGGCGAGCGGATTTGAACCGCTGAATCATGGTTTTGCAGACCAGTGCCTTAGCCGCTTGGCTACGCCGCCAGTAGATGCCATAATAAGCATCAGGCACGCTTTATAACACAAACTGTTTTTTTAACAAGAGGAAAGTGGCAATGGATATTGATTCACTGGTACGACGGAACAAGGATATGCTGGCTGGGCTTGAGCAGCAGCTTTCTTACCGTTTTACCGATCTGCGCCTGTTGCAAAAAGCATTGATTCATTCGTCTTTTGCTTTTGAACAGGCTCAGATTGGTAACAATAATGAAATACTTGAATTTTTAGGGGATGCTGTTCTTGATCTGGTTATCGGGCATACTCTCTGTGGACGTTTCCCTGAAATGCGGGAAGGGGAACTTACACGATTACGTTCATCCCTCGTCAATGAAACACATCTGGCTCTCATGGCAAGAGAGTTAAATCTTGGCGAATATCTTTGCCTTGGTAAAGGGGAAGATGCTTCCAATGGCAGAAACAAATCTTCTATTCTTTCCTGTGCGTATGAGGCCGTGCTTGGGGCTGTCTTTGAAGACAGTGATTACCAGATTGTGGAACAGCTTATCTGCAGTTTTTTTATCCCGGCTATGGCTGCTAAAAAAGAAGAATTGCTTATGGCCGATGCCAAAAGTAGATTGCAGGAAAGTTTACAGGAAGAATTTAACCAGGCTCCTTCGTATCGGCTTGATGAGGAAGAGGGACCTTCCCACCAGAAGATTTTTACGGTATCCGTAATTTTTCGTGATGTTGCATTGGGCACTGGTACCGCGAGTTCAAAGAAGGAAGCTGAACAGCGGGCAGCGGCAGCAACTCTTGCGGAACTTGATGCTGTGATAAAACGTTTTTCAGAGTAGCTGTTTTGCTTGTTATCCCGGTTTTTATTCCCCATCAGGGTTGTCCGCAAAATTGTCTTTTTTGCAATCAAGTATCGATTAGTGGGCAGCGTGTGACTGGTGAGGATGATGCGCAGCTGGTGCAAAGTACCGTTGAGTTATGGCTGGGTAGAAGTCGCAGGCAGGAGTGTACACAAGTCGCTTTTTATGGTGGTTCTTTTACCTGCCTTGATAGCGAGAGGCAGGAGAATCTCCTGGATGCGGTACAGCCGTTTATTGCCGGTGGAGAGGTGCAGTCCATTCGTCTGTCAACAAGACCTGACTGCATTGATAAAGCCGTTTGTGATTTCCTGAAAGAAAAACATGTGACAACGGTGGAGCTTGGGGTGCAATCCCTTGATGATACAGTTTTACAGGCTGCCTGGCGTGGGCATAGTGCTGCTGATTCCATACGGGCCTGTGAATGTATCCAAAAATCTGGACTTGAACTGGGAGTGCAGCTTATGCCAGGACTGCCGAAGGAAACCAGTCGTTCCTGGCTCTTGACTATCAGGCAAGTTGAACGTATAAAACCCGATTGTGTTAGAATATATCCCACTCTTGTCATTAGCGGGGCTGCTCTTGCCAACAATTATAGTGCTGGTGCGTATGCACCATTGAGCATGAACCAGGCTATCGCCTACTGTTGTAAAGCCAAAGTGTTATTTGATGCCGCAGGAATTAAAATTTTGCGCATGGGCTTGCAGGCTGCTGATAATCTGGAAGAACAACTTATAGCTGGGCCGTATCACCCTGCATTTGGTGAAATGGTCACTGCCCGTCACTGGCTGAAACGAAGCAGGGCAATCCTGCACGCTTCGCCAGCGGCTACTCATACGGTCTTTACACTGTCAGAGCGGGATGTCTCAGCGTTTGTCGGGCCAAAACGCTGTAATATGAAACGTTTGGAAGCATTTGTGTGCCATGAGGCGCAGAAAAAAACATTTGCGTTTGCAACAGATACAA
Source organism: Desulfocapsa sp. (assembly GCA_022712895.1). Classification (GTDB taxonomy): domain Bacteria; phylum Desulfobacterota; class Desulfobulbia; order Desulfobulbales; family Desulfocapsaceae; genus Desulfocapsa. The sequence continues at coordinate 78,188 of JAFLJS010000028.1, read as the reverse complement.
CACTAGCACGAGGAACACTGAAGTATGCTATCGCTTAATCAACTGGATATCCGTTACGGAGAGAAGCATCTCTTCAAAGATCTCTCCATTCAGGTTCATTCTGGAAACCGTATCGGTTTGCTTGGTGTCAATGGTGCCGGGAAATCTACCCTCCTGAAGATTATGGCAGGGGTGAGTGATTGTGATGACGGTGTACTTAGCCGTTCTAAACATTTCACGGTGGGGTACTTGCCTCAGGAATCAAGCGCCCTTGTTTCAGGGAAAAGTCTCTATGAAGAAGCTGAGAGTGCATTTGCCGATCTGCTCGAACTGCAAAAAGAAGTGGATGAGATTCACGAACGACTCACCATTGTAGATCAGAATTCAGCCGAATTTGAAGACATGCTCGAGCAGCAGGGAGAAATTCAGCATCGCCTGGAAGGGAGCGGGATTTATACCATGCGCGCCAGGATCGAGAAGATCCTCCTTGGTCTTGGATTTCTGACCTCAGATATGGACCGTGAGGCATCTTCTTTTTCAGGTGGCTGGGTGATGCGTCTTATGCTTGCCAAAATGTTGTTGGCGGCTCCGTCTCTTCTGCTTCTTGACGAACCCACAAACCATCTTGATTTAACATCCCTTACTTGGCTTGAAGAGTTTTTGCGCTCTTACAATGGAGCAATGGTTATTATCTCCCATGACAGGATGTTCCTCGATAAAGTGACAGGTACCACCTGGGAGCTGAGCCTTGGTAAACTTTCAGTGTATAAAGGCAACTACAGTTACTACGAACGGGAGCGGGTGGAGCGTAAGGCCATAGAAAAAGCGGCCTATGAGAATCAGCAGGCACATATCAAACAGACCATGCGTTTTGTGGAACGTTTTCGTGCAAAATCCACCAAGGCCAAGCAGGTACAGAGCAGGGTCAAGCAACTTGAAAAACTGGATATTCTTGAGCTGGGTGAAGAAAACAGGCAGATCAAATTTAGCTTTCCTCCAGCCCCTGATTCTGGCAGAGATGTTTTAACCATTGAAAATCTCAGTAAGAATTATAACGGCAGTCCGGTATTTGAAGACGTCAATCTGCAATTTCAGCGTGGTGATAAGGTTGCGGTGGTTGGCGTTAACGGTGCCGGAAAGTCAACGCTGTTAAAAATCATCAGCAATGAAATTCAGCACGATTCCGGTTCTGTTAAACTTGGTCACAATGTGAGTCTTACCTATTTTGGGCAGCACCAGGCCCAGGAGCTTACTCCTACTCTTTCGGCCTTTGATACCCTCTCGCTTTCTGTAAAAGATATGACGCTCACCCGGATTCGTTCCCTTTTAGGGGCTTTTCTCTTTCGGGGTGAAGATGTGGATAAAAAAGTATCTGTGCTTTCAGGTGGTGAAAAATCACGCCTGGCGTTGGCCAAAATGATAGCAAGGCCAGCAAATTGTATGCTGCTCGATGAACCCACAAACCATCTGGATATGAGTTCGCAGGAAGTTTTACAGGAAGCCATGGCTCAGTATGATGGTTTTGTACTGGTGGTTTCCCATAACCGGTATTTCCTGGATAGTTTTGTGAATAAGGTTGTTGAGGTGAAAGATCATCACGTTGCGGTGTTTGAAGGCAATATCAGTGATTATCTTCGGAAAATTGGAGAAGATGAAGAAGTGCAAAAGTCAGCAAAAACCAAGCTGGCACAAGCTGAGCCGAGGCAAGAGAGTGTAAAAAGACAGCAACTTTCCAGAAAAGAACAGCGGCAGCAGGATGCAAAAGAGCGCAAAGAACGGAACAAAACTCTGGGGCCTTTAAAAAAACAGGCTGAAGAGGCTGAGAAAAAAGTAGAGCAGCTGGAAGCGCAAAAAATAGATCTTGAAGAAAAGATGGCTGATCCAGATTTGTATCAGGATCAAGAGGCTTGGGTTGCAACCTCTAAAGAGTACGATGAAACCAGCAGCAGGTTGACCCACTGGTATGAAAAGTGGGAAACTGCTCAAGAGAAACTCGAAGAGGCTGACGCGTGATGATTTGTGACTAAGCGTTAGTTCTTAAAATGCTTTATCTGTATTTGTTCAAACCCATTATACGAGTTTCTTAAATTTATGCTTACCCGTAAAATTGCTCTACCCAAATCTACCAGGGTTCGGGAAATATCCTGAATTGTATCAGGCCAATTTTTCTAGCAGCATAGAGAAGACGGAGGGCATAAAAAAGGGTGTTATCCTTGGCGAGGATAACACCCTTTATGGTTTATATATTTCTACCTGCTGTTAGGCGGGAATATATTTCGTAAGTGGACAATTATTACATCCCTTATCAGGAAGATCAGTATTGGTGTGAACCTTTGTGATAATATCCGCAACTGCTGATTCTGTATCTGAATAGATATTATCCAAACCAATCTTATCAAGAAGCTGTGTTCTTTCCATTACAGCCATAACCTGTCCCTTAACGCTACTCATTGCAAAGCCGAGTTTAGCAGCACGAAGTCTGTCGACAATCATGGAAAGGGCTTCTTCACCGGAAGCATCCATGTCATTGATTCCTCTGGCGCAAAGGAGGATGTAGCGCAAATCAGGATGGTCAGTTCTGAACTTTGCAACCTGCTCATCAAGGTAACTGGCATTGGCAAAGAACAGTGATCCGTCAAAACGAACAACTGAAATATGACGGCAGCCTTTCAAGCGATAATGCTCTGCACTTTTGAGAACTTTATCTTCATGTAGAGAGAGTTCAGCCACAACGGGACGCATTGACTTGTAAAGGAATACGCCCATGGAAAGAACAAAACCAACCATGATACCTTTGTCCAGATGTGGGGCAAAGTAGAGAGTAACTAAAAAACTTAAGACAGAGATAATTCCATCATATTTTTGGGCATGCCAGGCATGGACAAACCCTTTAATGTTCACAAGCCCGATAACCGCCATCATAATTACAGCAGCAAGTGTTGCCTGAGGGAGATGATAGAGAAGGGGAGTAAAAAAGAGTAGGGTAATAACAACCATAACAGAGGTTATTACCGAAGACACACCGGAAACAGCACCTGCTGACAGGTTTACTGCGGAACGGGAGAAAGAACCAGAAACAGAATAGCTTGAGCCAAATGATCCGAAGATATTAGCGAGCCCCTGTCCGATAAGCTCCTGGTTCGCATCAATTTTCTGGCCGGTCTTGGCAGCCATGGCTTTGGCAATGGCTATTGCTTCCATAAAACCAAGCAGTGAGATGATAATTGCTGTGGGCAGTAACTTGAAAAAAGTTTTTGGAGTGAGATCCGGCATGGCCAGGGTAGGAAGGCCTTCTGGAACCTTACCGACAATTGCACCACCACCCATCAGCACAATACTTGTACTGTCAAGAGGCCTGTTCTTCACTTTCAGGCGCCAGGTGTTTCCGTCAGTCGTAATACCAGCAGGGATATCGTTTTGAGGGTAGAAAGAGTAGTTGTCTCCATCGATTACGGCTTCAAATTTCATATCTCGAAGTGCTTTACGAAGAAGATGTGCTTGCTCCTTAGCTTGATCCATATGAGAAGTAAGAATTCTTACTTCTGATTCAATTTTAATAAGTTCTATGGATGCGCCGCCATGGGCCGAGGACTCTGCAGCATTTAGATTATCTATAACATTACCAAGTGCCGCACGATTGCCACCATGTTCTTCGATAAGGTTTGTGGCTGCATTAAACTCCTGAATCTGAGTGGAAATGCCAGCGACTTTGAGGGAAGAGACATCAACTGTTTTGTCGTTATTGAATCCTGTGAAATAGGAAATCACAGTGGTGATCAAAACTGCAACCAGAACGTTTGGTACTTTTGGTGCAAACTTTTTCAAAAGAGCCATAATGGTGACTGCTGAAATAGCATAAATCAGGGTCGGCATATGGGTGAAATCAAAAGCGGCTTTGGCCACACGTATCATTGTTTCGTAATGATGTGGTGCTTTGTCTACGTATACACCAAAGAATTTGGAGAACTGAGATGACGCAATGATAATTGCAGCGGCATTGGTGAAACCATTGATAACCGGATGAGAAAGAAAGTTTACAACCATTCCAAGACGCAGCACACCGAGGGAAAACTGGAAGAGACCAACAACAAGTGCTAGCACGATGGAATAGGCGATAAACTCTGGCGATCCGGCTGTGGCCAGAGGCTCGAGGGATGCCGCTGACATAAGGGAAACAACAGCAACAGGACCGGTTCCAAGTTGACGACTGGAACCAAACAGGGCAGCAATCATTGGTGGCAGAAACGCTGCGTATAAACCATAATATGCTGGAAGCCCGGCTAACTGGGCGTAGGCCATGGATTGAGGAATCAAAACCATGGCAACAGTAATACCGGCCACCAGGTCTAGTTTGAATGATTCCCCTTTGTACCCTTTAAACCAGAGTAGAAACGGAAAAATTTTTGCGAGAAACATGGGAAGTGGACTCTCCTGTTGAATTAATGGTTGAATTAAGCCGAAACGGTTAATAAATGAATAGTCATTCAGCCTCTTTGCAGACTCAGGCAATTGGTAGCGCTGTAAGTCCTTTCCGTCAAGTGTTTTTTATAACTTAATTAAAAACTTTCCTACTTGCTGTTGAACTTTAAATATGGAAATACGGATGTTTGTTTGCTGCGTCTTTGCTGCTTGATACGGTTCAGACTTGTCAGGCTTGCTTACTGGGCACCTAATAGATAAAGAAGCAAGAAGAAATCACTTGATTGATAGCAACCTTTCAGGGTAGTTTATAGGGTTTTGATTTATGCGTCATATGACTGTTCGTAAAAAAAATGTAGCATTGTCCTCGGTTATTTATTTCGAAATCGAAGTCCTGCTGTTACATGCAAGTTGAAGATTTCGCGTCAAGACCCAAAAGACTGTGAACAGTTTTTTTACGAATCCACCCCCCTAATTATACTATTGCAGGTGAAATAAAGTGACAGACGAAAGTTCGCTCTGGATGTCCGGAAACGAAGCCATCGCCATGGGTGCCTACGAGGCCGGAGTTAAAGTGGCTTCTGGCTATCCGGGAACACCATCCACGGAAATCATGGAGAATCTCTCCAAATATGAAGGAGTATACACTGAGTGGGCTCCCAACGAAAAAGTTGGTCTTGAAGTTGCCATAGGTGCTTCCTTCGCTGGTGTTCGTGCCCTTGCTACCATGAAGCATGTTGGTGTGAATGTGGCAGCTGATCCCCTTTTTACGGTTTCTTATACTGGTGTTCGCGGTGGGTTGGTAATTATTACCGCGGATGATCCGGAAATGCATTCTTCGCAGAATGAGCAGGATAACCGTAATTATGCTTATGCGGCCAAACTGCCCATGCTCGAACCTTCCGATCCCGCTGAAGCCAAAGAGATGTTAAAAGAAGCCTTTGAGCTTTCAGAGCGTCTTGATACCCCGGTTCTTTTTCGCATCACCACTCGTATTGCTCATGTAAAAGGGATTGTAACTAAGGGTGAGATGCTGAGTTCAAAGGTCGAGTGTGGTATTGAAAAGTCACCTGCCAAATTCGTCATGCTGCCGGCTCTTGCTAGAAATCGTCGCAAGGTTGTTGAAGAGCGTATGATCGAACTCGTGAAAATTGCGGAAAGTGGTGAATATAACCGTATAGAAGACGGTGACAGAAAACGTGGTTTTATCACTGCTGGTGTCGCGTACCTCTATGTGAAAGAAGCATTTCCTGATGCTGCCGTTTTAAAACTTGGTATGTGCTGGCCACTGCCTGAGAATGAAATTAAAGCATTCGCAGCCACTGTTGATGAATTGATTATTGTGGAAGAACTTGATCCATTTCTTGAACACCATATCAAGGCCATGGGTGTTGAATGTCATGGTAAAGACTGTATCCCCAACCAGGGTGAGTTGAACACCTCAATTGTTCGAACTTCCATTGATCCAGATTCTGCACCGGAGCTTTTTGCTCCAGCAGAGTTGCCCATGCGCCCACCAAACATGTGTGCTGGTTGTCCTCACCGTGGCGTCTTCTATAATCTTTCTAAAATGAAAGATGTGTTTGTCTCTGGTGATATTGGCTGTTACACCTTAGGGTTTCTGCCACCACTTTCCGCCATGGACTCCTGTGTCTGCATGGGAGCCTCCGTGACCATAGCGCACGGTATGGCCAAGGCGTTGGGAGATGCGGGAAAAGGAAAGCTGATTTCAGTAATTGGCGATTCCACCTTTATGCATACCGGAATTAATGGACTGATAAATTCTGTCTATAACGATTCCACGTCAGTTCTTGTAATCCTCGATAACCGTATTACTGCCATGACCGGACAGCAGAACAATCCTGCATCCGGTTGCAATATCAAGGGTGAGGCAGCAAACGCCATTAATATTGAAAAACTCTGTAAGGCGGTTGGGGTAAAACATGTGGAAGTTGTAGACCCCCACGATATAAAAGCCTGTAAGACAGCACTGAAAAAAGCTCTTGAGCTTGACGAATATGCAGTGGTTATTTCCCGTGCACCTTGTGTGTTGCTTCCGGAGATTAAAAATGCAGAGCATAACCCCTATCTGACAACAACTGAAAACTGTCAAGGGTGTGGAACCTGTGTGAAACTTGGATGCCCTGCAATCAGCTGGACGCCAATGACTAAAGATGAAGCTGTGGCTAAAGGCTACAAAGAAAAACAGAAAGGATATGCTGTGATAAATGAAGTTCAGTGCAACGGATGCGGACAGTGTTTTGCATTGTGTAAGTTTGATGCCATCAACAGGAAAGGGGAATAACAATGAGTACAACAGGAAACATTCTCTTTTCTGGGGTTGGCGGGCAGGGAATATTACTTGCCAGTGAGATTACGGCTTATGCGTTACTTTCTGCCGGGTACGATGCCAAAAAGAGTGAAGTACATGGTATGGCCCAGCGTGGTGGATCGGTTACGGCCCAGTTACGCTATGGAAAAAAGGTATATAGCCCCCTTATTGAACCGGGTAAGGCCGATATTCTCGTCTCCTTTGAGCTGATGGAAACCGCACGCTATCTTCCCTATCTCCATAAAGAGTCAAGGGTTCTTGTCAACAGTCAGCAGATTAAACCACCAGCAGTAGCCAACGGCCAGATTGCTTATCCTGTCAATGCTCTGGACAGTATTACCGATCAGGGAATTGACGTGGTGGTAGTGGATGCCTTTGATATTGCTCAAGAGGCTGGAGAAGTAAAGGCTGCCAACGTGGTTATGGTTGGTGCAATGTCGACTTTTCTTCCCATGGCTGTAAGTGTTTACGAGGAAATAATTAACACTCGCGTTCCTGAGCGTTTTCGTGAAGTAAACTTGAAAGCTTTTGCTGCCGGAAGAAAAATAACTGATTAGCTTGAGGGGGCTAAACCATGACACTATATTGGGAAGAAGAAATAGAAACATTGCCACGTATCGGGCTAGAGTCGGTACAGTTGACCCGCCTCAAACATCTTGTGGCGAGGGTTTACAAAACTGTTAAGCCATACCGTGAAAAGATGGATGCTGCCGGTGTAAAACCAGAAGATATTCAGTCGCTTGCCGATTTAGTGAAACTTCCTTTTACCGTCAAAGAAGATCTGCGTGACAACTATCCTTTTGGCCTGTTTACTGTGCCCATGGATCAGGTTGTGCGGGTGCATGCCTCTTCGGGAACCACAGGTAAGCCAACAGTTGTCGGCTATACCAAAAAAGATCTGAAAACCTGGTCAGGACTGATGGCGAGAGCCCTTACCTGTGCAGGAGCCACATCAAAAGACATGATTCATAATGCCTATGGGTATGGTCTGTTTACTGGTGGGCTGGGCGCGCACTATGGAATTGAGCGTCTTGGAGCAACCGTTATTCCTGTTTCAGGTGGAAATACCAAACGCCAGATCACCATTATGCAGGACTTTAAGTCTTCCGTATTGCTTGCCACTCCATCGTATGCATTGAATCTTGCTGAAACCATGGAAACTTTGGGGGTGGATCCAAAATCACTCTCTTTACGGGTTGGCGTGTTCGGGGCTGAGCCCTGGAGCGATAACATGCGTGATGAAGTGGAGCGCAAGCTGAATATTAAGGCCGTTGATATTTACGGATTGTCTGAAGTTATGGGCCCAGGGGTCTCCATGCAATGCCTTGAAGGAAAAACGGGCATGCATATTTTTGAAGATCACTTTCTGCCTGAAATTATTGACCCGGATACCGGAGAGGTACTTCCTCCCGGGGAAAAAGGTGAGCTCGTTTTCACAACGCTGACTAAAGAAGCATTTCCTATTATCCGTTATCGGACAAGGGATATTTCACGCCTCATTTACGACACCTGTGAATGTGGCCGAACTTTGGTGCGCATGGAAAAAGTGACAGGCCGCACCGATGATATGTTGATTATCCGTGGCGTTAATGTCTTCCCATCTCAGATAGAGCACGTGCTCATGGGTACAGAAGGTGTCGAACCCCATTATCAGATTGTGGTAAACAGGGTTGGCAACATGGATACCATGGATGTTGAAGTGGAAGTAAGTGAGGACATTTTCTCCGATGAGATCAAGGTGCTTGAAAAGCTCGGCAACCGTATACGGGCTGACATTAAAGATATGCTTGGCGTCACCTGTAAGGTGAAGCTGGTTGAGCCTAAAACAATCCAGCGCAGTGACGGGAAGGCGCAGCGCGTTATTGATAACCGTAAATTATGATGGATTCGTAAAAACGCTTCATTTGCGCGCCTCGCATATGACGTTTTTTGGCAAATCCATCTGATAAATAATGTTTTACTCCCCCCCAAAAAAGGGTGTAATACGAATTAATTAAGAATAAAAATCTGGAGTTTTGCTATGCGTGTAGAACAAATTGCAGTATTTTTAGAGAATAAATCAGGCCGTCTGGCAGAAATCACCGCAGCTCTTGCGGCTGAAAATATCAATATTCGGGCTCTATCTGTAGCTGATACGGCTGATTTCGGAATCTTGCGTCTTATCGTCGACAACGTTGAGAAGGCAAAAGCCACCTTAAAAAGGAACAAATTCACAGTTGGTATCACCAATGTTATTGCCGTTGAAGTTGCTGATAAAACAGGAGGTCTTGCTGGAGTATTAAAGACTATAGAAGAGGAGAAGCTGAACGTTGAATATATGTATGCCTTTGTGAATAACAGCGGAGAAAATGCAGTACTGATTTTTCGCTTTGATGATATGGATAAAGCTATAGAATCGTTACAACGTACAGGTTACACCATATTGAGTGGTGAACAAATCTGTGCACTGTAAGTATTATTAATATTTTTGGGGAGGAAAGTATGAAGCAGTTCGCATCGAAAATTCTTATGGCGGTTGTGGCACTGAGCCTGTTTGCCGTTCCTGCAATTGCAGAGACCATCAAAATCGGCGCAATTCTGGCTGTCACGGGTCCTGCATCATTTTTGGGTGGGCCTGAGGCCAGAACTCTCGAAATGCTGGTAGAAGAGGTTAATGCCAACGGAGGAATTAATGGTAACAAGATTGAATTGATTATCAAAGATTCGGCAGCAAGTCCTGAAAAAGCAATTTCCTTTACCAAGCAGCTTATTGAAGAAGAGAACGTTCTTGCCATTATTGGTCCCTCCACAAGTGGTGAGACCATGAAAATCAAAAATATCTGCCAGCAGGCAAAAACTCCTTTGCTCTCCTGTGGTGCTGCTGAGGTTATCGTTAATCCTGTAGCTTCTTATGTTTTCAAAACTCCTCAGAAAGATTCATATGCCGTGAAGAAAATTTACATGGAAATGAATAAGATGGGAATCAAGAAGATTGCAGTACTTGCAGGTAACACTGGTTTTGGCAAGGCTGGTAAAAGTCAGCTGTTAAAAATTGCACCTGAGTTTGGTATTGAGATTGTAGAAGTTGAAGTATATGATAAAAAATCCAACGATCTCTCTGCTGTTGTTGCTAAGATTAAGGCCAATAAGGATGTTCAGGCTGTAATTAACTGGTCCATCGTTCCTGCACAGGCAATTGTACCTAAGAATATGCGTCAGTCTGGCTGGGATGTACCTCTTTTTCAGAGCCACGGTTTTGGAAATATCAAGTATGTAGAAGCTGCTGGCGCTGCTGCTGAAGGGATTATTTTTCCCGCCGGACGTCTGCTGATTGCTGAGAGCCTTCCTGCTGATAATGTCCAGAAAGAATTGCTCATGACTTATATTAAGAACTATGAAGAAAAATTCAAAGAGCCTACGTCTACCTTTGGTGGACATGCTTATGATGCTTTCACAATCCTTATGGCAGCAATTGAAGTAGCTGGTAATGATCGTGATAAAGTACGCAGTGCCATTGAAAACATGAAAAACTTCCCCGGAACTGGTGGGGTTTTCACCTTCTCGGCAGAAGACCACAATGGTCTCGATATCAATGCGTTTCAGATGATGACCGTTAAAGACGGAAAGTTTGTTGTGTATGAGTAAGGTATACACTTTTTAAGTGTATTGTATACCGGACTGATGATTTGCTTCAGTCCGGTTTTATGTGTGAAGGTTCTATATATATATATAATAGAGAATGAACGTCCAGCATCGAACACCCAACATCGAACATCAAATGGATAGACATTGCTCTGCTTTTTATTCGATGTTCGATGTTGAATATTCATGTAAACTTATTTTACAAGACTCTTTACTCAAAGTTCGTCTTTTACTCTTCTAACAAAAATGACCTCCGAACTATTCATCCAATATCTTCTTGCTGGCATAACCTATGGATCTATTTACGCCATTGTTGCCATTGGGTTTAATATCATCTACAACACCACGGGTATTATCAATTTCGCCCAGGGTGAGTTTGTTATGTTTGGTGGAATGATAGCCATCACTCTGCTACAGTTTATGCCGCTTCCTCTGGCCATTGGTCTTTCTGTTATCTTGACCATGATTATCGGGGCAGGTATTGAGATCTGTTTTATCCGCTGGCTAAAAGCGCCCTCTGTACTGCGCCTGATCATTATCACTATCGGTATCTCGATTTTATCTCGTGAAGTGGCAGTACATATTTGGGGCGAATCGATTCGTTCGCTTCCTTATTTTGTAGGTAATGAAGTGAGCTCTATCTCAATTTTCGGTGCTCGTATCTCTCCACAGGTCTTGTGGGTGGTAGCTGCTTCAGCTCTGATGTTTATCTGCCTGGGTATCTTTTTTAAGACCACATCGGTGGGACGTGAGATGCGTGCCTGTGCATCCAACCGTAAAGCTGCAACCCTCTGTGGAATCAATACAGAAAACATGGTGACGCTCTCCTTTGTTTTAAGTGCCGGTATGGGGGCTTTGGCTGGTTGTGTGATGTCTCCTATTACCTACAGTCAGTATGATATGGGAACAGGGCTGGCCATTAAGGGGTTTACCGTGGCTATTCTTGGTGGACTTGGCAGTTCCGGTGGAGCAGTTGTTGCTGGATTATTGCTTGGTGTGATTGAAGCATTTTCAGTATCGGTTGTACCACTGGCATTTCAGGATGCCATTGCCATTGCCATCCTTCTTGTTATTCTTTTTATTCGTCCTCAGGGATTATTCGGGTCAAAAGAAGCTTCTGCCTTGAAGGAGTTTTAGAGAGATGAAAAGACTTCTTCCTATTCTGCCTTTGCTTGCCTGTGTGATTGGTATTCAAATAGTGTGCAGTGGCACAGATACCCTTTATTATTTGACGCAGATGACCATGGCTGCGTACTATTCTCTGTTAATTCTTGGCCTTTGTGTGCTCATGGGCTATGCAGGACAGATCTCATTGGGGCACGCAGGGTTTTTTGCCATTGGTGGCTATATCTCAGCGGGTCTTACCACTCACAGCCTTGTTCCTTTTAAGGATAATGGACTGATCCGCTTTCTTGATTCTACCGGGTTACTGCTATCCGGTCAGACTTTGTACGGTGAAGAACTTCTTGTGATTAGTCCGGGACTGGCTTGTGCTGTGGCTATTCTTTCTGCAGCTGTTATTGCTGTTTTTATAGGTATTCCTGTTCTGAAACTCAAGGGACATTATCTGGCCATGGCCACCCTCGGTTTTGGTATTATTATCTACCGTGTTGTTCTGGCCGTTGAATATTTCGGCGAAGCTGATGGTATCTCTGAGGTTCCAGCATTTCCTTTATTTGCCGGTCTCAGTGTAAATGGCAATTTTGGCGATCGAGTGGCAAATTATTATATTGCCTGGGGAGTTCTGTTACTTGGTTTGATCTTGTTGTTAAACCTGATTGATTCCCGTGTCGGTAGAGGATTACGTGGTATTCATGGCTCAGAAGAAGCAGCCGATGCCATGGGGGTAGACACTGCCCGTTTCAAATTGCAGACATTTGTTTTGTCAGCCGTTTTTGCAGCCGTGGCCGGTGTTTTTCTGACCCACTATAATGGTGGCATTGGCCCCTCTGAAGCTGGCGTTATGAAATCTGTTCGCTATGTGGCCATTGTTGCTGTCGGTGGAATGGCACATCTCTGGGGGGCATTGTTGATGGGTATTGTCCTCAATTTCCTCTCCTTGCGTGGTGTTTTTGGTTCCTATGACGATGCCGTTTTTGGTTCTATTCTGATCGTAATAATGCTTTTTGCGCCCAATGGAATTTTAAGTATCTCTTTTCGCCATCGGCTGACCCGTTTTTTTACAAAAGGCAAACAAGAGAAAGGTGGGGGAGCTTAAGTTGGTGGCACTATTAGAAGTAAAACAGTTGTATAAACGTTTTGGTGGTCTCCATGCTGTTACCGATGTCTCTTTTTCTGTTGAGCCGGGACAGATCAAGGCAGTGATCGGTCCCAATGGAGCCGGTAAGACAACGTTGTTTAATATAATTTCGGGTACCTTTCCGGCAACAAGTGGTTCAGTTCTCTTTCAGGGGAAAGAACTACAGGGGAAAAAACCGTATCAGGTGGCTGCACTTGGTATGGCCAGAACGTATCAGAATATCAAGATGTTCAGCGGGATGACAGCCCTTGAAAATGTAATGGTTGGCTGCCACGTACAATCTTCTGCCGGATTTCTTTCCTCAATGTTTCGTATGCCCTGGATCTGGAGAGAAGAGGTCGCTATTCGTGAAAGGAGTATGGAGTTGCTGACGCTCCTTGATATTGCAGAACATGCTAATACCGATGCTTCAAGTCTTGCTTTTGGTCAGCAGCGTGCAGTGGAACTGGCCAGAGCACTAGCCATGAAACCTACTCTCCTCCTCCTTGATGAACCGGCAGCAGGACTCAATATCTATGAAACGGCAGAAGTCGGACGACTGATTACCAAGATCCGTGATCTTGGCATAACAGTTTTGCTGGTCGAGCACGATATGTCGTTGGTTATGGATATTTCAGATGAAATAGTGGTTCTCTGTTTTGGTGAAAAAATTGCCGAAGATCTGCCGGCTGCCATTCAACAAGATCCTGAAGTAATAAAGATTTATCTGGGAGAGGATTAGAAAAAGAGATGCTTAAAATACGAAATCTTGCCTCCGGCTATGGAAAAATAAAAGTTTTAAAAAATATTTCCATGCATGTTGATCCCGGTGAAATTGTTACCATCATTGGCGCCAATGGCGCTGGGAAGACCACTCTGCTCTCAACAATTGCAGGTCTTGTGAAGGCAACGTCCGGTGAAGTGATTTTTAAAGAAACAGACATCCTGAGATGTAAAGCAGCCACTATCCCAGGGCTTGGCTGTGTCATGGTTCCAGAAGGACGGCAGGTTTTTGCCACCATGAGTGTTGAAGAAAACATGCTCCTTGGAGGACATCCTGTCCAGAAACAGGGGAGGGCAGTGATCAATGAGCTTCTGGAGTATCAGTACGAACTCTTTCCTATCCTTCGTGATCGTAAAAATCAGCTTGCCGGAACTTTATCAGGTGGTGAACAGCAGATGCTGGCCATCGGCCGTGCATTAATGGCTAAACCATCACTGGTGATGATGGATGAACCTTCCACCGGACTTGCCCCTCTGATAGTCAAAGAAATTTTTCAGATTATTGTGCGTTTGCGTGATGAAGGAAATACTGTTCTTCTTGTGGAGCAAAATGCAAAAGCTGCCCTTGGCATTGCCGATCGTGGGTATGTTCTGGAAACCGGAAAAATAATTGTGCAGGGTCCGGCAGAAGATTTATTGGAAAACAAGGATGTACAGCGGGCTTACCTGGGCAGAGAAAAATGAGTTCTGCTTGCATTTAAAGTTTCTCAGACTTATCCTGTAACTAAAGATACTATTGTATACGTAATAAGACGACAATCCCCATAAAATTTACCAAGTTTAAATATAATGTACTGGCAAGAAGACAAAGAATGTATGAAGCGTGACGAACTTGAGCAACTACAGCTTGAACGTCTCCAGTCCACTCTCTACCGTGTAGGCACCCACGTACCATTTTACCGGAAGAAATTCAACGAAATGGCGCTTGATTATGAGAGCTTTGCTTCCCTGGAAGATATTCAGCAACTCCCTTTTACCGTCAAACAGGATCTGCGAGATAGCTATCCCTATGGTTTGTTCGCGGTACCCTTGAGAGAGGTTGTCAGGTTGCACTCCTCTTCAGGCACAACGGGTCAGGCAACAGTTGTCGGCTATACGAAGAATGATATTAAAAACTGGTCAGATCTTGTGGCTCGTGTTCTTTGTGGAGCAGGGCTTACTGCTGATGATGTAATTCAAATTGCTTTTGGCTATGGCCTTTTTACCGGTGGTTTCGGTTTGCATTATGGTGCAGAACGTCTCGGAGCATCGGTGATTCCCATTTCTGCTGGAAATACAAAGCGGCAAATCCAGATTATGCAGGATTTTAAGACTACTGCGCTGGTCTGTACTCCATCCTACGCGTTAAACATTGCTGATGTACTGTTTGATATGGGAGTCAACCCCGCGGGACTATCCTTGAAATTCGGTCTCTTTGGCGCAGAACCCTGGTCGGAAGCCATGCGGCAGGAGATCAACCAGAAGTTAGGTATTCGTGCAACAGACAACTATGGACTTTCCGAGGTTATGGGCCCCGGAGTTGCCGGAGAGTGTTCTGAATGTAACGGACTACATATAAGTGAAGATCATTTTCTGGTGGAGATTCTTGATCCTGATACTCTGGAACCTGTAAAAGAAGGTGAGGTTGGTGAACTAGTTATTACAACGCTTACCAAAGAAGCGTTCCCCATGATCCGGTATCGTACTCGTGATCTTACCCGTTTTATGCCAGGTGATTGTCCATGCGGCAGAACCGGTAAAAGAATGCACCGCATCCTTGGCCGAACCGATGATATGCTGATCATAAAGGGTGTAAATGTTTTCCCCACTCAGATTGAATCTGTTCTTTTTAATATTGATGGTACCAAGCCCCATTATCGAATCATTGTTGAGCGGGAGAACCATCAGGACCGTGCAACTGTTATGGTGGAAGTGCAGGAATCACTCTTTTCAGATCGCATGAGCCAGCAGCGTGAACTTATTGATACCATACGTAAGCAGCTCAGCTCTGAACTGGGCATTGGTGTTGCTGTAAAACTGGTTGAAGAAAAAACACTGGAACGCTTTGAAGGTAAAGGTAAGCGGGTAATAGATAAAAGAAAATTATGAAACGATCAGAAGACCGAACAACAGACAAGCTGCGCAAGGTATCCTTAGAATGGGATTTTCAGCCAGGAGCTGATGCCTCCCTTTTAATTCGTATGGGAGGAACCCATGTGCTGTGTGGTGTAAGCATCGAGGAAAAAGTTCCACCATTCCTGAAAGGCACTGGAAAAGGATGGATAACAGCCGAGTATGGTATGCTTCCCTGTGCCACCAATTCACGTTATAAAAGAGAAGTGGTAGGCGGTAGGTCAGGAAGAACCTACGAGATTCAGCGTCTTATCGGGCGTAGTCTACGCATGATGGTCGATTTGTCCACCATCGGAGAACGAACCTTACGTATAGATTGTGATGTCCTCAATGCCGATGGCGGAACACGTACAGCCTCAATTACTGGTGGGGCTTTAGCACTTCGGGCAGCATTGAGAAAGCTGGTGGATGAACAAAAACTTGAAAGTATGCCGAAAATAATGCCTGTTGCTGCAATATCTGTGGGAATGATTGAAGGTACGGCTTGCCTCGACCTTGATTATAAAGAAGATTCAAGTGCGGAGGTCGATGCTAACTTTGTAATGAGTGGCGACGGTCGCTGGATTGAAATCCAATCTACAGCAGAAGGCAAACCGTTCAGCAGCGAAGATTTTGCAGAAATGAGTAAGCTTGCTGAAAAAGGAATTAACGAACTGTTTCAACTCTGGGAATAAAATCAGATGTCAACCATGTATATCTGTGTGGATTTTGACGGAACAGTTGTTGATCACCGTTACCCATGTGTTGGTGACCCTGTTCCCCTAGCTGTTGACTGGTTGCAAAGGTGGGTGGAGCTTGGTGCGCAGATTGTTCTCTTCACCATGCGTGCCGATGACCCTGGAAAGGGAGATCTTTTACAGGACGCAGTTGATTATTTTACTAAAAACAATATTCCACTGTATGGGATAAACAGAAATCCTGATCAGGACTCTTGGACAACCAGCCCCAAAGCATACGGTAAGCTTTATATTGATGATTCTGCTTTTGGTTGTCCCCTTATCCACCCACCCACCTTCAATAAACCCTGTGTAGACTGGAAGATTGTGGGGCCTGCCGTTGAAGTAATGCTTTTGAAAGGCTAGGGGATAGTAATGGATGGTGTAACAGATCTTGGATTGTTTGTCGTTGCCGGGCTGATTTTAAATATTACTCCGGGACCCGACTTGCTCTACATTATCAGTCGTAGTGCTGTGCAGGGGAAAAAGGCGGGTGCTATTGCCGCATTGGGTATTGGTGCCGGCTGTCTTGTGCATGTTGTGGCCGCAGCTTTTGGTTTATCTGTTATTATGGTTTCCTCTTCGTTTTTGTTTACTGTGGTCAAGTATATCGGTGCAGCCTATCTATTCTATCTGGGAATAAGTACCCTGCTCAGCCTTAAACAAAAAGAGCTGCAAGTGCAGAGAGGTACAGTGCTTCCACTGGGAGTTATTTTTCGACAGGCCGTTTTGATCAATGTTTTAAATCCCAAAGTTGCACTCTTCTTTCTTGCTTTGCTTCCTCAGTTTGTAAGGCCTGCTGCTGACTTTCCAGCTGGAGTGTTTCTTTTTCTCGGTTTGATTTTTAATATTAACGGAACTGTCGTTAATATCATCTTTGCCTTGTTTGCATCAACCATAAGTGAAAAAATAAAGGCAACTACCTTTGTTCAACGTCTACTGAAAACCCTTGCTGGTGTGCTGTTCCTTGCGTTTGGTGTTCGTCTCGCATTCGTTTCTTAAGTTTTTCTTTCAAAAACACTACCTCGGTGTGGTATACTCTTTCCTAAGGCCCGAATTCTACTTCCATTCCTTCTACATCTTCGCTCAATATGACAGAAATAGCTGAGAGTGACCCAGCAGTAAGTACCAGTGAAAATACAAGACGTAAATGTTGCCGTCCTGGTAAGACATGCCATGCCGGAACCTGGGAACAGCTTTTTGATGCCCTGCCAGATCCACTGCTTGTGGTGAAACCCGATGGTATAATCATTGAAGTGAACGCAGCAGCCCTCCAGGCTACTGGCAAAACCAGAGAAGAGATCATAGGGCAGGGAATCTGCAAAGTAGTGCATGGCGGGAAGTGGCCGCACATAAAATGCCCTTTAGAAGAATTCTTGAAAACCTGTCAGCCAAAAGAAGAAACCAGTCGGTTGCCAGGGTTTTCCGGTGAATATTCAGTATCTATCCTCCCTGTGAGAAAGGATAATGGTGAAATTGATAAAATCATGTTCTTTGCCCGGGCCCTCAACAGGGATGAAATCCAAAAAGTTGACTCCATTCGTACCGCAAAATTAGCCGGTATCGGCGAACTCGCTGCTGGTGTTGCCCATGAGGTGAACAACCCCATCACCGGTGTTATTAATTTCGCTCAAATTCTTCTCGATAATCACAATCTAAACGATGCCGGAGTGAGCATTGTGCAAAAGATTATCAGAGAAGGCGAACGAATTGCCTCCATCACCCGTAATCTGCTCTCCTTTGCCAAGGCTCAGAGTAATGCACAAATCCCAGTTAACCCAGTAAAAGTAGTGGAAGACAGTCTTGCCCTGACGCTGCATCAGTTGCGTAGAGATGGTATCACAGTTGAGACTGACTTTTCCAACGAGGTGCTTTCTGTGATTGCTGACCATACGCAGTTGCAGCAGGTAATTCTAAACCTTGTCAGTAATAGCCGATATGCTTTAAATGCAAGATATGAGGGGTTTAACGATAAAAAAATAATTAAAATATCTTGTCAGCCTCAAACACGTGAGAAGGAAAAATATGTTCTTATCAGTATTAAAGATTATGGGACAGGCCTTCCACAATCTCTTTTGGAGCGTTTGTTTGAACCGTTTTTCACCACTAAGCCACCAGGTGAGGGGACGGGACTTGGCCTTAGCATCAGTTATGGAATAGTAAAAGACCACGGGGGCAACATGCGGGTTAATTCAATTCTCAATAAGTATACAGAGATGATCATAGAACTACCGGCGGTGAATTAACCATGAAACAGGAAATATTGGCATCTAATATTCTTATTGTTGATGATGAAGAATCCATTCGGCAAACCTTTGAAATATTTTTAAATTCGGCAGGATATGAATATGTGAAAGCCGTTTCCACTTTTGATGAAGCCCTGGAGGCCATTGAAACAGTTTCTTACGATCTGATTATCAGTGATATTGTCCTTATCGGACCATGTGGTACCGATTTGTTAAAAAAACTGCGAGAAGCGGGTATCAAATGTCCAATTGTAATGGTTACCGGGTTTCCAAACCTTGAATCTGCGGCAGAGTCCGTCCGGCATGGAGCCTTTGATTATATCTCAAAACCAGTCAACAAGGATACGCTCCTTCATTTTACTAGCCAGGCTTTAAAACACTGGTATCTAGAAAACAAAGCGGAACATTTACAACGGGAAAACGAAACGTATCGTCAGTATCTGGAGACGATATTCCGATCTGTCAGTGATGCCATTATCACTGTTGATGCCGATATGAATATCGTACAACTGAATGAAACTGCAGAATTATGGTTGGCAGAAAGAAGCGCTGAGAAGGTAACGAATCTTAATGATTTACCGGATGACGTTGGTCTTGCCTGTCTTCATGATGCCCGTACTGTGGTGGAAAGCAGGATGGAAGTACGTAAACACCTTATAGAGTGCCGCAGTGGCGATAATTCTGTAAGGATGATCAGCCTCAATGCTTCACCCTTGAGAGGTAATGAAGAAGAATTTCAGGGAGTGGTCATTGTTGCCCGTGATCTCAGCAGCGATTTACCACAGGAAAATAAAAAACAACGGAACCGGTTTCACGGATATGTCGGCTCCAGTGAGGTCATGCAGGATGTGTATCGACTGATAGAAAATATTGGTAAAGTTGATACCGCCGTTCTTATTACCGGAGAATCGGGGACTGGCAAAGAACTGGCTGCTGAGGCACTGCATGCAGAGAGTCCACGATCGGACAAAGCACTTATTAAAATAGATTGTGTATCTGTAGCAGAAAATCTTCTTGAGAGTGAACTTTTTGGACATCTCAAGGGAGCATTTACCGGTGCCGAGAGGAGCCGGGGCGGAAGGTTACTCCAGGCGGATGGTGGAACACTCTTTCTCGATGAAATTGGTGATATTTCCCCTCGAACGCAACTACTGCTTCTCAGATTTCTGCAGGATAAAACCTTTACTCCTGTTGGTGGAGACACTCCAATACAGGTTGATGTGCGGGTAATTGCGGCAACCAATGTTGATTTTCATAAAATGGTGGAAGAGGGCAAATTCAGGGAAGATTTGTATTATCGTCTCAAAGTAATAGAGGTAAAACTCCCGCCCCTACGCGATCGAATCAATGGCATCCCACTTCTGGCCAATCATTTCCTTGAAGTTTTTCGTGAGCAACTGCATAAAAAAATTGCTGCTATTTCCGACCAGGCCATGGCTTGCCTTGTCAATTACAGTTGGCCAGGCAATGTACGAGAGTTGCGACACATTATGGAAAGGGCTTGCGTCTTGTGTAATCATTCCCTTCTGCTTCTGGAACATTTTCCCGATGAAATGCAACACCGTGCGACACCTGTCCCGCCCGTGCAGACGGTGTCGCACGCAAACTTGATAATCCCTCCTCCTGTAGCGACTCCCGGATACCCTCAAGAAGATGAGCAGATTTTGGCTGCTCTCAAGCAGGCTCGAGGCAATAAAGCCAAAGCCGCACGCTTGCTGGGGATCGCCCGTTCCACCCTTTACCGACAGATGCAGAAATATAATATTCAGGACTGACTATCCTGATTTCGAACACCTGTCCCGAAAGTGTAGCGACCGGGACGCTTTCGGGACAGGTGCGGGACGATTCCGGGACACTTGTCGCAATGGTGTCTGACCTCCTCTTCTTCTAATGCAGTAACTTTGGTGGGGCTGTGTACGTGTTATGTTCAGTGATAACAGGGTTGTAGTGTTTGTGTCGTTTTTTTTATCTGAAAGTGCAGTGTTTGGCACGATATCTGCTATGTAAAAGGCATAAGCAAAATGGAAACAAAAAAGCAAACACCATAATCCAGAAAGGAGAGACACCATGACTGACACAACAATGACAAAAGTACAAAGCAAATCCCAAGCAACTGATAAATCCAGAACCAGCGTAGCAACAGAGATAGATAAGGTTATCATCGGTTCTATCGCTGCCTTCACAGGAGTTGTTGGTCTTTGGAGCCTTGCTTGTATTGCCAGTGCCATGTTTCAGGCTGGTGGGCCGCTGCAACTGGTTGGGGGATGGTTCAAAGCAGTGAGTGGAATGTAATTGTTGAATTTTTCTCCAAAGCACTTCTGGTGCTCTTCAGTATTGAATGGAAATAACGAAATCATAGAAAAGAAGCCGGTGAGATTTGATATCTCCCGGCTTTTTTCATATACTTTTCGAAGAGGCAGCATTTCTTCTGTCAGGTTCCACGCACCTGACCTTTTTGAAAATACTTATACGATTTCGGAGCTATAAAACCATGGCAATTCTTGTTCGTAATCTTCTTGTCAGCTTTCTTTTTCTGATCCTTGCCCTTTTTATGGGGATGCTCTGGTTTATGGAGCATCGCCATCCCAGTCAGGACTACAGCGAACTTGTTGAACGTCTTAATAATGATCAGATCGCCACGCTTGAATTCACAGGGAATCGGGTTGCTTTTACCGATCGTGAAAAACACACCTTTGTTACAACTGTCCCGGATGTCGGCAAATTCCTTGAGAGAGTGAAAGAGAAAAATATCAGGGTAATTGTTAAGGAAGATCGCTTTACTCTTATTTATATGACAGCAATCTCAGTGTTTATCGTGGCGCTGGTATTGATTGTGTGGTGGTCGCTGCGGCATAAAGATGATGAGGATGAATCTACTTTTGCCAGCGACAAGCTAGTGGGACAGGACCCGGCTGATTTAAAAGTGAGTTTTGACGATATTGCCGGAATTCCAGAGGCCAAAGAAGAACTTGAAGAAATCGTTTCATTTCTGAAGTCTCCTGATAGTTTCAGGAAAATTGGAGCAACTATCCCAAGGGGTATTCTTCTTCAGGGTCCTCCTGGTACTGGAAAAACCTTACTTGCCAAGGCGGTTGCGGGAGAAGCAGGTGTCCCCTTTTATAGTTTTAGTGGTTCTGATTTTGTGGAGATGTTTGTTGGCGTTGGAGCATCCCGGGTTCGTGATCTTTTCAAAGAGGCAAAAAAGAACTCACCCTGTATCGTTTTTATAGATGAAATTGATGCAGTCGGCGCAAGCAGAAGCGGTGGTGCTTCGGCAGGCGGTCAAGAGGAGCGTGGACAGACACTCAATGCTCTGCTTGTTGAGATGGATGGTTTTGCAACGGATGAACCTATTGTTGTTCTGGCTGCCACCAACAGACCGGATATCCTCGATTCAGCCCTGAAACGTCCGGGGCGCTTTGACAGACAGATTAATATCCTGGCACCAGACGTAAAGGGGCGAAAGAAGATTCTGGAAGTTCATGGCCAGAATGTGCGGCTTGATCCTGAAATTGATTTTGAGCTTATTGCCAAAGCAACTCCTGGTTTTACCGGAGCCGAGCTTGCCAATCTTGTTAATGAAGCTGCACTGATGGCAGCAAGGCTTGGCAAAGACAGAGTTGTGAATGTGGATTTTGAAAAGGCACGAGATAGAATTCTTATGGGGGTTGAGCGTAAAGGAATGGTGATGTCAGATCACGACCGTAATGTTCTTGCTTACCATGAAGCTGGACACGGTATTCTTGCCAATAAGTTACCGGACTCTGATCCTTTGCATAAAATTACGATTGTACCCAGAGGTATGGCTCTTGGTCAGACACAGCAGGTGCCTGTAAGTGATCATCCCGCATTTTCAAGGCAATACCTGATCAGTAAAATCATTGTTCTTATGGGCGGGCGAGCTGCTGAAGAGCTTGTTTTTAAACAGCAGACTACTGGTGCTCAGGGAGATCTGCTAACAGCCACACAAATTGCCACCGATATGGTTTGTAAGTGGGGGATGAGCCCTAAAATGGGGCCGCAGGCTTTTTCCATCGACAGCGGTGGTTTTATAGAAGGTGCTGGTGGACGTTTGCCCATGGGACATGATACGGCAAGCTTTATTGATCAGGAAGTTGCCAACTTGCTCACAGAATGTTACGCCGAAGCAATACGAATTTTAAAACGTGAACAGTGTCTTTTGAAGAATCTTGCCGAGATCCTTCTACAGGTCGAGACTCTGGATGGAGAAGAGTTTGATATCATAGTGGAGTGCAGCATGAAGAAGGAAGCAGCAGCTATTGAAGAGCCCGGTGATACCTGTAGTAGTTGTAGCGCCAGAGATCATTGCGCTGAAGCAGAGGGAGTTGTTGATGAGATCACTGCGTAGATTAAGTGTTGTAACCTTTCTGGCCATTGCCATTTTGCTGGCAATTCTCATTTTTACGGGAGTTCAGCAGAATCGTTCCATGCGGGATTACGATGCACTTGTGCAGGAGAGTGAAAGTATCATCTTTTTCTATGCTACCATCCGTGAACAGGCCACTGAAGGGCTTTTAAAAAGAGAGGCTGTACCACTTCTGGCAGCAGCTAAAGAGTTTGAAGAGTTGTATGTAAGATATACGGCACTTCTTGGAAATAGCCGGATTCCAATGCAGTATAAGCTCTCTTTTATAAACAAAATTGACCTTGAAGGAGTTGTCATTAATCTGAGAAGTCTTGCTGAAGTTCCTCAAAATGATGAGAAAGGCAGTGTTGTGTTCAAGCAGTTGCGCCAGATGAATAAACAGTTTCTTGAAGTTGACCGGGTGGTTATTGGTGAGATGAAAAACAGGGTCATGGGGTATCAAAGACAGGCTCTGATTCTTATGGGACTGATTATTGCCCTTAGCTGTTTCAGCCTCATTATACTGTATCAGAAATCTGTCAAACCGCTTGTGGATATGGCAGAACAAGCAAAGAAAGCGCTGACTGACCGGGAAGAGATATGGCTTGAAGCTGGAAGAAATTCAAGTGTTGAGGTGACTGCACTGCTGGAGTCATTTAACCAGCTGCTGGTCAATCCGATGGAAAATAGTAGCGAAATCCTGGCGCACAGTAGGAGAGAGGCAGAGTTCGCGTCAATAGTGAATGAGGTGACCAATAGATTGAACGGAATCATTAACTACTCGCAGTTGCTTGCTGATTATTGTGAAGCTGAGGAAGTGGGTGGCGAACAGAAGGAGATTCTTTATAAAATTATAGAGAATGGTGAAAAAGGTGCGGAAGTTTTACAAAAAGGTCTACATGGGGGAGATGTATGACACACCAAAAGCAGAAAAACACGGAAGAACGTGACGAAGATGGTGAAAAAGGAAATGCCTGGAGCCGTTTACTGGGCTGTACCTGGAAAACACCATTGGGGTTCTTTGGCGTTGGGCTTACCACTGTCTCCATAACTTTGATCATTTTAGGCCTTATTGGCCATTTGAGTGGGTTGATCGAAAACCATTATTTTGCAATTTTCACTTTTCTTTTCCTGCCGGCCATGATGATTTTTGGCCTCTGTCTTATTCCATTATCCTGTATTATGAGGCGTAAAAAATGGTTTAAAGACAGCCTGATTAATACCGAACATCTGAAAATCGATCTCTCTGACAAACAGCACCGTAAAGGAGTTATGCTTTTTCTGGTTTTATCGGTGGTCAATGCTACGGTTCTTATACTGGTAGCCTATGAGGGGTATCGTTTTACTGATTCTTCGTATTTCTGTGGTGTGGTTTGTCATGAAGTTATGGATCCTGAATATACGGCTTATCAGCGTTCTGCTCATGCAAAAGTAGCCTGTGTATCCTGTCATATCGGTTCCGGGGCGAGCTGGTATGTGCAGGCGAAACTTTCAGGATTGAGGCAGGTGAAGGCTGTTATTGATGGTGACTTCAGCCGTCCTATTCCTGCTCCAGTTGAGCATCTGCGTCCGGCTCGAGACACTTGCGAATCGTGTCACTGGCCGGAAAAATTCTATGGCAAAAAGGTGAAAGCATTTGTTAGTTTTACAAACGAAAAACAATCTGAAGCGGATATTCAGGAAATTGCCCTTCACATTGGTGGTCGCAATCCAGTAACCGACAAATTTGAAGGGATTCACTGGCATGTGAGCCAGAAAATTAAAGTTGAATATCAGGCCCTCAATAAGACAAGAACGAAGATCGGCAGAGTTAAAGTTACAAAACCGGGTGGTGTGACAGAAGAGTACACTGTGAAAGATGGCGCGGTAGAAGCTGGAGTGGAGCTTACATGGCGCACAATGGATTGTATTGACTGTCATAATCGTCCAACCCATGTTTATGAGAGCCTGGTCCAAGTAGTCGATTTTGGACTGTATTCAAAGAAGTTAGATCCTGATATCGGCGGTATGCGCGAAGATAGCTTCGCGGTTTTACGGACCGAATACAAAAGCCGGGATGAGGCCACCGAAAGGATTGTGGAAGATTTACTGGAACGGATGGCTAAACGACACGACAGTGATTTTGTCGCAAAATTTGAGAAAGAAATTAAACGTTCAGGTGCTTTTTTGTTGGAGGCCTATCTCAATAATGTGTGGCCCAGGATGCAAGTTACCTGGGGAACGTATCGTCAGCATTTAGGACATCAGGATGCGGATGACGGCTTTGGTTGCTTTCGTTGCCATGATGATGAACACGCAACGAAATTCGGAAAAGTTATCCGACAAGATTGTAATCTTTGCCATGATGAGCCGGAATGAGAAAGGCTGATAGTCTGGCATAAAAATTTTTAAACCGTATCGGCATCATTGTTGGCCCGTGATGACTTTTTTAAGGAGCGCTCAGTTTGAAGAAAAACACAATAAACGTAAAAGAACTTGAAGAGAAGGCAAGTGAGGATACTGAAGGCATTTCGTCCATGGAAAGACGGAAGTTTTTAGGGTTTGGATTGACCATCACCGGATTGTTTTTAGGTGGTTCCGTTCTGTCTCTCACTTCCAGCAATCCGTCTTTTGCAGGAATAAGGGGAGGCAAAGCACTGGTTGCCGACTACCCATACAGTCCACATTATACCATGGTTATAGTGCAAAATCACTGTATTGGTTGTGAACGTTGTCTCGATGCATGCAGAACAACCAACCATGTCCCAGACGGGGGGTATCGCACAGACATTCTTGAACGTTCGGTTCCTGTCAGTCCCGATGAAAACGAACGAGTGTTTATGCCGATTCTTTGCAACCATTGCAACGAGGCTGCCTGCGTCCGTGTCTGTCCTACCAAAGCAACATATAAGGATAAAAAAACTGGCATTGTACGTATGAGTATTGAGCGCTGTATCGGTTGTAAGACTTGTATGACAGCGTGCCCATACAATGCCAGGTATTTTGATGAGGCGAAACGAGCCATCGATAAATGTAATTTCTGTGTTGATACCAAATTGAAAGAAAGTGGTGGTAAGATAACAGCTTGTGCAGCAGCGTGTCCGGCAAATGTAAGGATGTTTGGTGATCTGACTGATCCTGAGACTGAGGCGTATAAATTAATTCATGCACCTGGGAAAGCACTCTGGGTTTTACGACCTGAGAAGAATACCATGCCCAATGTCTTTTATACAAACGCCTCACTCAGCTCTGCTCACTGATAACCAAGGAATTAAATTATGATTACTTATATTGCGACAGATAGTAACAAATCCATGTTTGGCAATCTCATCCCCTTTCTTATCGGCTTTGCTCTGCTGGCTGCTGGTGGCCTGTCTTTTGCACTCCATGCCATGTATGTGGGGCATCATTACACCTTCGGAACAACTCGTGAAGTACCGTGGGGATTATTGGTTACTCCCTATTTCTTTTTTGCCTGTATGGCAACAGGGCTCTGTATCATATCGTCCCTGGGACAGGTGTTTCAAATTGAAGCTTTTAAATCCCTTGTTCCACGAACGGTATTTCTGGCAGTGGTTACCATGGCAACAGGTTTGATGTGTATAATGCTTGAGCTTGAGAACCCGTGGCGTGTAGGTTTGTATTCGATGTTATCACCGGCCCCGTCTTCAAATATCTGGTGGAAAACTACTATCTATAGCTTTTTTCTGATGTTTATGGTTTTTAACTTTTTGTCCCTTGTTTTACACAAAGAAAAGCAGGCAAGGATCTTTGCAACCATTGCTCTGGTCATGGTGTTAATGGGCATTTTGAATATGAATTCTGACATGTCGTTGCTCGGAACCAGGGGCTTTTGGAGTGAAAATTATATGCCCATCTACTTTGTGACTGTTTCCACCCTGACTGGATGTGCTACTCTCTTATTCTTTGGCTGGTTAAGTAAGATAAATGGTGGTCAACAGGAAAGTGAGGAGCGACGAGTGACAAATAAGGCTGTCTCCAGGTTATTTATGATCCTGTTATTTGGTTTGCTCTATTTTTCTGGTGTTAAAGTGCTCGGTGGCTTCTTTCCACAGGCTACCCAAAATCCGGAAGCTATGTTTTTACTGGTTAAAGGGAATTTGTCGCTGAATTTCTGGGTGGCAGAGGTTGGACTTGCGGTATTGTTTCCTCTCGTAATTATACTTGGTATGAAAGGGAAAAATGAGGTGTGGCAGGCGATTGCGGGGCTGTCTTGTCTCGTTGGATGTTTCGTTCTCTATTATCATCTGGTTATAGCAGGACAGCTCATTCCCCATTATTACCAGTATCATGTCGTGGGATTGCCGGAGTACTATCCCTACTCACCAAGTCTTCATGAAATTATGGTGTCTGTCGGATCTGTGTTTTTCTTTCTTGCTGCTTTTGTGGCAGGGGAGATGATCTTTAAGAAAATCTCTTTCAAATAGGTAGCATCAATAGTGATACCTGAAGGTAAGCAGTAACTGGCGTAGTCCGATTCCAAGGTTGAGAGTGGTTCGTGAAAGGTATTTATTCTGTGTTCAATGAGCTTTAGTGGCACATTTTGACAGCTGACGTATAATTCAAAACTCGGAGCTAAGCCCTCTGATAATTGAATTGTTTCTACGCCATCCGTAAAAAATGTGTCACTCCCTAAAGACTCTTAATGGACACTGTACAGAGGTTCTTCATGACTCTTTCATGTGATTGGTTGTAAGTGTTTTTCTTCCAAACTGGAAGTGTTTATTTATCGTCAGCGGCTATCGTTACGGTCAAGGGAAGTGGAAGACCAGCGGTAGAGATAATCGTTTACCAGAAGTAACTGGTCTGTGGTTAGCTTATCCCATTCTCCGTCTTTTGCACATTGGGCTGTCTGTCTGGCAAAGAAATTATTCCATCCTGTTGATGTTTTCGATTCCTCCCAGAGGAATCTTCCCCCCTGGTTGTTGTCGCGGGAATGACAATTTTTACAAAACTGTTTGAACGTTTTTCCACCTTTCCCCCATGATCTGGTCTCCCATTCCAACGGCCCACTGTTAAGAACCCTGCATGTTTGTGTATTTGCGTCATACCGTTTGGATGGGGTGGCAAAAACAGAGAATGCGGTAACAGTGAGGGAAAAAAATAAAATCAGCGAAATAGCGAGGTACTTCATGGGCTCTCTCCTTTAGTGGGTAATCTTGCAGCTTAAATGCTTGAATATGTGAAGTACAATAAGCATTAAAATAATAAGTGCTTGCCACAATGTGGTGATTGCTTGTTTGTCTTCTAATAGACTGTTTTATCGATGTAAGTTTTTGATATGGTAATGCTTTCTGCTAATCAAAGGCTGTCTTGTGTAATGCCTTTCTGGCCGATAATAACTTCCTTGTTGAGAAGTCGTATAAGGTGTCTTTTTGGGTTTGCATACAGGTTTCATCTGTGGTTTTTAGGCATATTCAGGAAGCATCGTCCATGCAATGCTATTCAAGTTGTTTAACTTGGCCGACAGACTGTTGCCAGCATTCCCCTTATTTGATTCTGAACAAGTTTATATCTCAAGAATGGCTTGAAATGGGACTTTTGTCAGAGAGAAACAGAACAGTGTTTTTTTTGAGAAAGTGCAGGCAGAAGGCTGTGAAAACAGTTGGATTGGTTATCGAGGCTTCATTGGAAAAAGGTGAGAGGAGGAAGGGGACAGTTTCTCATTCGATATTCTCATTTTATAATTTTCTGATGATCGCAGGTCCATTAGCCTCCATGGCTCCATGCAGAGCCTTATGTCAAGATTGCCTATGGGACGTAGTCGGTAGCGAGTATTTAGGTTCCATGTCATTTTGAGAGTGCAATGCGTAATACGTTGTAAATACGAAAGTAATGAGTGTCATTCTTCTGTTGTAGAGGCGTTATGTATAACTATTGACGCAACGGTCATAGCTCTTTTTAGCACAAAAATTTAAAGTTTTGCTGGCCAATTTTGCATCCATCATCATATTTAATTCCTCCCTTTCCTTAGATGGTAGCTGATTGACAGTAGATAATATTTCTTTTAAGCTTGCGCTGAGTCGTCAAATTATGCTAGCGTTAATAAAGGGAAAAAAGATGATACAAGAAATGCAAGCTATGGGTGACATTGAAATTTGCTGGGTCTGTTTTGCAGCCTGAGGTTGTGTTGGTGTGGATATCTAAAGATTCCAGACTCCATGGAGCGTCATGCTAGGAATGGTGAAGGAAGATCTGACCAATACTGCTCTCTGTCTCTTCTTTAAAAACACTAGGGCTTGTTTTGAGCAGGGGGTTATTGCCTATGGTTCTTACGGTATACTTTTTATAAGTAATGAAAAAATCGATTCTTCTTGTTGATGATGAACCCCGGTTGTGTCAGAGTTTGACTGTCCTGCTGGAGGCGGAAGGTTCTTTTCGGGTTGATGCTGTTCACTCCGGCGGAGAGGGACTATCAGCTCTACAGACTGGAAAGTATCACGGTGTTGTTCTTGATATCGGGCTGCCTGATATCAATGGACATACTGTTGCTCAAGATATAGTCGAACAGTATTCTGACTTGGCTGTTATCATCCTTACCGGTGAAGGCGATGCGGAAAAAGGAATGATTGCCCTGCGCCAGGGGGTCTTTGACTATCTCGAAAAGCCTTGTGGTTCAGATCATCTGATCGGGGTTTTGCACAGAGCCTTGCAGCAGAAGAAGTCGGAGCGGAATCTGCGTGAGGCAAACGAGATAATTAATCGTAGTCCTGTTATAGCTTTTCTTTGGCGTAATGAAATTGACTGGCCTGTAGAGTTTGTTTCAGAAAACGTCTTTACTCTCTGTGGATACACTGCTGAAGAATTTATTGATGGGAAGATTCACTACAGCGACATCATTCACCCTGAAGATTTTGATCGGGTAAAAGAAGAAGTTCTTCAAGTTGAACAAAATAATCCCAAAGGGAATTTGGCGCACGCGCCCTATCGAATCAGAACCAGGGACGGTCAGGTTAAGTGGGTAGAAGATAATACCTATCTGAAGAGAGACAATAGTGGAAGAATAACTCACTATCAGGGGGTCGTTCTGGATATTAGTGGGCGCCTGAAGAATGAGGAACTTTTAAAGCGTAGCAAACAACAATGGCAAAAGACCTTTGATGCCATACCTGCCCTAATTATGATTCAGGACAGGGAAATGTGTATCAGTCAAGTGAATAAAGCTGCTGTTGATTTTTTTCAATCTGAGCACGGAGAAATAGTCGGAAAATATTGTTACCAGCTTTTTTGCAACAAAGATGGGCCCTGTGATGACTGTCCGGCTCTGGCAACATTGTCAGATGGCAAAAGTCATAATCAACTCATCAAATATGAACGTTGGAATCGTTTTTTTCAGATTACTTCGTCTCCGATTGTTGATAAAGCAGGCAGGGTGAATCAAATTGTTCTTTCTGCAATGGATGTTACCAAACGGAAACAGCTTGAAGAACATCTGTTGCAAACACATAAGATGGAGGCTATTGCCACACTCGCCGGAGGGGTTGCCCATGATTTTAATAACCTGTTGACAGTTATTCTCGGCTCAGTTGAATTGATTAAGTATGGTATGCGATCTGGTGTAGATCCTGAGGATAACCTGAATCATATCACCCAAACAGGAAAAAGAGCTTCGGAGCTTGTAAAACAGCTCTTGCTGTTTAGTCGTGAATCAGAGCATCGATTGCAGCCTTTTGATCCCTACCTTATTGTAACAGAGGCATTGAGGATGTTGGGTTCGTCGTTTCCGTCAACCATTGAGGTTGAAAACTCCATAGACAGTAATAGTGGCATGATTGTGGCCGATCCGACTAGTTTTTACCAGGTAGTGACTGAACTTTGTACCAATGCCATTCAGTCCATGGAGGATGAAAAAGGTGTGTTGTGTGTGACTCTTCGACGTCAAAATCTGCAATCAGAAGATATCTCAGAACAGGGGGTGGCAGCTGGTGCATTTGTCGTATTGTCTGTTAGTGATACTGGCTCCGGCATGACTCAGGAAATGTTGAAGCGTGTTTTTGATCCCTACTATACGACAAAAGAGTATGGAAATAGCGGTAGAGGGCTCGGTTTAGCAGCTCTGTATGGTACTATTCTAGAATATAAAGGAATGGTTCGTGTTGAGAGTGCTCCTGAAAGCGGCACTACTGTACATGTCTTTATTCCTGAAGTGATAGAGAAAGAGATACTGGTTGAAAAGATAGAAGAGGAAATTACCGGAAATGAGCAGATTCTGGTGGTTGACGACGAGAGTGGTATTATTCGTGTGCAAAAGGCTGCTTTGGAAAAATATGGTTACCGGGTGACTGCCACCACGGACAGTATGGAAGCCTGGTCAATGATGCAGCAGGATATAAAGAAATATGATCTGTTGATTACTGATCAGACGATGCCACTTCTGACCGGTGTGGAATTATCGAAAATGGTTCTTTCCTTGTTGCCAGGTTTTCCAATCATTCTCTGCACAGGTCATAGTCCCAGGCTTTATGAGCAGGAGGCGCTGGACGTTGGAATAAATCGTTTCATCTCAAAACCCCTGGTTGGTAAGGAATTTGTTCGAGTCGTTCGAGAGGTGTTGGATCAGGCTGTGACTTGATTCAGGTGGTGCCCAATGGCGTAGCTGGTCTCTCGAGTTGAAAAAGGTTGCTAATGAGCAAGTTTTGGTTGAGATCGTGTCGTTCTGTTACCTTGCAGAAGTAACAATTTGATGTGCTGTGAAGACAGGATATGTAAACAAAACCAATATAATTCTCCCGATGATGAGGGAGGATTTAAAACTGCTTTAAAGAATTAAGCATATGGATAGTAAAGATCAAATATACGTTAGTCTGCAAAGGTCAAAAAACCTGCCGTCTCTGCCTCAGGTTCTGTTAAAGCTTATTGATACCTGTGACAAGGATGATATAGCTCTCTCCGAGCTTTCTGATATTATCATTAAGGATGCCTCCATTAGTTCTAGAGTATTGACTCTGGTAAATTCTTCCTATTTTAATCTGAACAGCGCATTCGCGAACATTGATCAGGCCGTTGTGTACCTTGGCGCAGACACAATTAAAAATATTGCGGTGACGGCTTCTGTACAGCAGGTGTTCAGCAAGTTGAGGAAAAACGAACATCTTTCCATGAGTCGGTTTTGGTGGGATTCTTTTAGCTCTGCCATTTATGCCAAAAGAATTGCCCGGCAAATAACTTATGCAAACGTGGAAGAGGCTTATCTTGCTGGTCTCCTGCATGATTTAGGTGAATTATTATTGTGGATGAACTTCCCCGAAGAATGCGCTGTTATTCAAAATAAAGTTGAGAGTAGTTCCGCTCAATGCAAAGCTGAAGAAGAACAGATTGGGGTTAACCACTGTGAGGCTGGTGCGTGGCTGGTGAAACAATGGAAGTTGAATTCCTTTATTGCCGATACAGTTCTGTATCATCATGCTTCTCTGGAACTTGTTAAAGGTGCTTTTCCATTGGTAAAAATTGTATATTTGGCCGAACAATGCTGTCATGTAGGAGAAGACAGCTTGGAAGCTGTTTATGGTGTAGGGAGTGAGCTTTTTGACCTTGAAACAGAGCAGATAGATGAAATTCGTGAAGGTGTCGAGGAGGAAATAAGAGAAGTTGCTGAGAGCCTTGGGATGAAAGTCAAACCACCACTGGAACAGACCGATGAACAGGCGTTGAAACCAACAGAACATGATCTTGATCTACTGCACCATATTGAAAATTACTCTTTACAGCACGGTTTGTTACAGAATCTTGTTCAGGCGGAAAACAGAGATTCGATCTTTAAGGCCATAGAGCAGGCTCTCAATATTCTTTTTGACATTGAAACGATTTTCTTTTTTCTACACGACTTTGAACAGCAAAAACTCTATGGCAGCGCTTCGACACTGAATCGTGATGCTGACCGACTGCAAAGTCTCGTCCTTCCAGCAGAACAGGGAACAAGTCTTCTCGTAAAATCAATGCTGGAAAGACAATTGGTAACCAGCTTACAGGATGCGGATCTCCCTCTGGACAGCCTTGCAGATTCTCAATTGCTTGATGCCGTGGGTGGTAAAGGGATGCTATATCTACCTATGGTTGCACAAAAAACTTCGGTTGGCGTGATAGTTGTTGGATTGCCTGATTCGTTGGGAAATGATTTGTTCAGTAAATCAGAGTATAAGCTGTTGCAACTGTTGGCCGGACAGGCTGCGATGTCACTCTATCTGGACGAGGTGAAGAAAAAACAAGCGGAAAAAATCCAAGCTGCCCGTCTGGATGCCGCCTCCATGGCGGCAGCAAAAGTTGTGCATGAAGTCAACAATCCCCTTGGCATTATAAGAAATTATTTGAAAATTCTTGAAATGAAATTGCCGGAAAAAGGTTCATTGAAAAATGAACTCACTATTCTGGATGAGGAAATTACTCGTATTTCATCGATTATGCAGCAGTTGGATACCTTTTCAACTTCTGTCAAACAGAGTTATGAGTTGACCGCTATAAACGATCTGCTTTCTAATATATTGAGTGTTTTATCTAAGTCAGTTTTTTACTCTTCCAACCTTGAGGTACATTTTACACCAGATCCAGATCTGCCGGCCATTATGACAGATGGTGGCGCTATAAAACAAATTGTCATTAATCTGATCAAGAATGCAGCCGAAGCAATGACAGAAGGTGGTAATGTGTATGTTGCCACCAGTTCAAGTTATACAAATGAGTCTGGTACAACCCATGCGACAGGTGAAAATAATGATTTTATTGAGCTCACAATACGGGATGACGGGCCTGGGTTGTCTGCGAAGGTGTTGTCGCAGTTATTTGAGCCATTTACCAGTACAAAAGGAAAGGGCCATTCTGGACTGGGGCTTTCCATTGTTCATTCCCTTGTAACAGAAATGAAGGGGACAGTGAGATGTACGAGTGACAATGAGACAGGAACTCTTTTCACTATTGTTCTGCCAATAAAGCAACGTCGTATCCGCTGATTCGTCAGCAGGATTACGCTTATTAATAAGTCCGACAAAGTTTGTTTAGTTCTCATTTTATTGTACAACAGGTGCCATGATGAATGATTCGATCCGCATTCTTCTTGTTGATGATGAACCCCGGTTTAGTGAAAGTCTGGCTCAGATTCTCACCCTGTCTGGATACCCGGTAACCATTGCTGAAAGGGGAGATGAGGCCGTAGGACTTTTGGAGCGTTATACTTTTGACCTGCTCCTGCTCGATGTCGAATTGCCGGATATGCTCGGTTATCAGATAATGGATAGTCTGCAGGGTGAAAACTTCGGGGCAGTGACCATAATGCTGACCGGTAATGCAACTGTGGAAACCGCAATAAAAGCCTTGAAGAAAGGTGCCTATGATTACCTGAAAAAACCTGTTGACCATGATCTGCTCTTTAATACAATTAATAAAGCCATTAAGCACAGTCGTTTGGAAAAGGCATTGAGAGCGAGTGAGGAACGATTAAAGACATTTGCAGAGGCTTCCTGGGAGGGAATTCTGATTCATGAAAATGGCATTCTGCTGGATGCTAATCAACAGTTCTTTGATATGTTTGGATACCAGGGAAATGAACTCCTTGGCAAGCCAATGCTCGATAAAATCATTTCTGCAGGCTCTCTCCTTGAAGTGCAAACGAGGGTACAAAACGAGATGTTCGGCTCCCATAAATCTTTCGGCCTCAGGAACGATGGTTTAGAATTTCCCATAGAAAGCAATTGTCGTCCACTTGTTTACGGAGGCAGAGAGGTGCGTGTCTGTGCTATTCGAGATATCAGTAAAAGGGTTAAGGCTGATCAAGAAAAAGTTGAGCTCCAAAAGCAATTAGCCATTGCCAATAAAATGGAAACACTGGGATTAATGGCTGGTTCTGTAGCCCATGATTTGAATAATATTTTGTCGGGCATTGTGACGCTGCCTGAGATTTTGCTGATGCAGATGGGTGACGATGACGAATACCGTGACACTATACAAACCATAAAACAGGCTGGCCAGGACGCGGCTTCTGTAGTTTCTGACTTAATAATAATAGCTAGGGGAGCTACCGCCGAAAAGAGTGTTTGTAATCTAAACACTGTTGTTGAAAATCACATAGTTGGCATCAAGATAAAAAGATTGGATAGTCGCTTAGAAGATATTGTTATTAGACTTTACTGTGAGCCAGAACTCTTCAATAGCTATTGTTCAGTGATGCACATCAATAAAGTCCTGATGAATTTGATTGGCAATGCAGCAGAGGAAATGGAGGGACAGGGTGGGCTTGTCGTCAGGACCAGAAATGTTACTCTTGAAGAAAGCTATTCAGGCTATGAGACAATTGAAAAAGGAAAATATGTAGTTGTCAGTGTCTCAGATACTGGTTCTGGTATTAAAGCTGAAGATTTAAAAAAGATATTTGAACCCTTTTACTCAAAAAAGACTATGGGGAGAAGTGGAACAGGCCTTGGGTTAGCTATAGTCTGGAACACGGTTCATGACCATGGCGGATACATAGACATAAAAAGTGATGATACTGGTACCACGTTTGAGCTTTATTTTCCCGCAACAGACCTTGCTATTAAGGAGGCGGGGCCAACGGCATCTGTTGATAAATACCGGGGTACTGGTGAAAGAGTGCTGGTGATAGATGATCAGGAACAGCAGCAGGAGATTGCTCTTAATCTTTTGGATACTCTTGGCTATACGACTAAGACCGTGAGCAGCGGCGAAGAGGCAATTGCCTATATAAAACACCATCCGGTAGATTTACTTATCCTTGATATGATAATGAAGGATGGTATCAACGGTCGGGTGACATACGAAGAAATCCTGAAAATAAACCCAAAGCAGCGAGCGATCATTGCCAGTGGTTTTGCAGAGAATGAAGAAGTGAAACAGACACTTTTGCTGGGGGCAAATCAGTTTATCAAAAAACCGTATACACTAGCCCAGATGGGGCTGGCGGTTAAGCAAGCATTGTCTTTGAAAAAGTAGATTCCTGGACTCCAGCGCAAAAATGCGCCTTGCTACACAGCTCTTCCCTTAAAGCGTACTTTCCTGACGTCGGGAAGGTCTATTTCTTTTCTTGGCATGAGATAAAACTTTCAGCTGTTCTTTTTTCGGCCCCTTTCGGGCGTATAGCTTTCAAGCCTGGCGAGTAAGCTCTGTAGTCGTTCAAGATCGTCACACCTTGCAACGATATCCTCCCGAAAGGATATGATTTTTGTTTTAGCCTTGGCGATAGCCCTCTCTCTCTTCTTACCTCCAACTAACTTAACGCTATCTATATCGTATATTTGCCGTGGATTATTGATATATGTGAGCAGGCCGGGTTCTTTTTTTGCGGTCGATTTTCCGATTACCCCCCTCAATCCCCTTACAGAGAGACTGTCGTCAAGAATACGGGTAATTAATTCTTTTTTCCGTTCAACGTTGTTAACACAAAGGATCTCAATTTTATGGGAAATACTCAGCTCTTTATATCCAAGTATATTTTGGAGAAGTTTTCGATCAAGAACTAAATTAACAGAATTGTACAACCACGTTTTCTTGGGGAGTCGACCCTCCCCGGAGTATTTTTTTATCCGATCTTCAAGGCATCGAAAAATACGAACTTTGCGGCTGTCTGTTTTGGATTTATTTATATCACTTGCAGTTTCAAAATCATCATCAAATATCTTTGATAAGATGAGTTCACCAACCTGGTAGTGGAGAGTCTCAGCGGCTTTCTGATAAAAATCTTGAATATTTGTGATTGTCTCATCGATCAATTTCTGATCATTCTCAGAAAGACTGGTATATATTTTATGTACGTTTCGCAATTCTGCTTTTGCCTGATTATATCGCACAATCTCTTCACTCATCGTTCTCTCCCAAACTGATAGCGGTTAATTGTTCATCATATCTCCTCAATAGAACTATGTCAAATTATGCAAAACAGGAGAATAGATTTATTCTATTATAAACCATACTGTCCACTCTATAGGCTTGGGCTAGTGAACAGTTCCGAACTGTAAATTCTTTCAATTTATAAGCACAAGGCAGTTCTTTTCATGATATAGAAATGTTGCTAAACTTTTTAAGTTGTGGCCGTGTTGAGTTGAACGATAAGTGAATGGCTTTTTCATAAATTCTTGGCAATATGTTTGCTGACATTTAAATAACTTTCCACAACATCTGAAAAGTTGTCCCTTTGCTTTAGTCTTGTTTACAGTCCTTCGCGTATTGACCTCTTCATCTGCTTTGAGTAAAGTCAACAGAGAGTCTTATACTTTCCTTGAGCTCTTTCTTTTGTCAGTCCTAAAACTCATTCCCCTCCTGTGACGATGAGGAAGCGGAAGGACAACCTGATTGTGAGAAATTCTTCATTCCAGTGAGATGGACTGCAGCCCTGCAAGCAGAGGATTTTAAATCATATAATAATGGCAGTTACTATTTCAATTGGATCCGGCAAGGGTGGCACAGGGAAAACAATGTTTCTCTGCAATCTTGCAATGTTGCTTGCAAAAAGAGGTAGGAAAGTCTGTCTCGTTGATCTTGATATTGGTGGTGCAGATGCTCATCTTCAGTTTGGACTGTTTGAACCCAAACACTCCATTACGGATTTTTTAAGCAAAAAAGTTAATTGCTTAGGGGATGTCCTCCATACCTTCCACTCATTGAATGGATTACAAATCATTCCTGGGACTGGCAACACCCTGCAGACAGCCAACATGACCTACCAGGAAAAGCAGCGTCTCCTACGTGAAGTTGCAGCACTTGATGTTGATGTTGTGCTTATCGATGTCGGTGCCGGTACGGCATACCACACCCTTGATTTCTTTATGTTCAGTGATATTCAGATCTGTGTAATTCTGCCTGAACCACCCTCAATCCTGGATTTTTATAACTTTATACAACTGGCTACCATCCGGAAAATTCTCAGGAGTTTTCTCTCCCACAGCGAGGTTGGACAAGTCCTGAAGCAGCATACTTTTCCTACTCTTGCTGCAATTTTTGAACTGGCTGAAAAAACACAGGAGGGGGCTAGGGAAAAAGCGCAGGATGCTTTGCGTTATTTTCATCCTTTACTGGTTATTAACAGGGATTCTTCGCATACAGCAATCAACAAAACCAAACTCAAACAGCTTGTTGCGAAATATCTAGGTATTGAAACACCTTCACTTGGTGAGATCCCAGAAGATGTGATGGTCAAAGATGCTCAGAAAGCTTATAGGCCAGTGTGTGAAATCTTTCCAGAGACCCCGGCTTCAATGGCAATGGTGAAGATCAGCTCCAAGGTAGATAAAATTATCGAGCTGTTTAATCATCAGCGTAACAATTCTGATAAATAGGCGACTTCTGCACAGGATAACAGTCTAAGGGGTAGCTAAACCACTTTTAAGTACCCTTGTTGACACAGGACAAAAGAATTAAAAAAGCTGTCCACCGTCTCTTCCTGACCTTCAATATCTTTTCGAAAGAGTAATGAAAATTTAGATGCTGCCAAACTACTTGCCCAACAGGCTTATGCACCGGTCAATAAAACTTTACAGGCATCTCCTAGGCAAAGCAATATCTGAGCCTCATATAGCAGGCTTGAACGCCTTGCTAAAGAGTATAAATCAGGTCACATATGATGGCGTCGTATTTATGCCCGTAGTTAGGGTGAAAACTCTCCATCTCCTTCGTTGTTTAGTAGGCCGAAATGAGAGAAAATGTTTGCACCGCGGATATGAAGTTTTTTTATTAACCATCTAAGTTCTGGATTTGTATGAGTTTGTCGTGGTTGGAGAGTTAGATGTACCTACCTTAACATTCCGGTTCAGCAACGATAATACTGTGTCACTGAACCGGTAGTTAACTAATCGTTTTTTTGTCGACATATCAGAAGCCCAAAAAGGCCTTTATATGACGATCAGTTGCGGTCGAAACGGTCTAGATTCATTACTTTATCCCACACTTTTAAAAAGTCGTGCAGGAACTTCTCCTGGGAGGACTCACTGGCATAGACTTCAGCCAAGGCCCGGAGTTGTGAGTTCGAACCGAATATCAGGTCGACACGAGTACCGGTCCACTTGAGTTCGTCCGTTGCGCGGTCACGACCCTCGAACAGGTTTTTGTCTTCAGAGGTTGCTTCCCATTTCGTGCTCATATCGAGCAGATTTACAAAAAAATCATTGGTGAGCATCTCGGGATTCTTGGTGAAGACGCCTTGCTGAGATTGTCCGAAGTTGACATTCAATACTCGCATACCGCCAACGAGAACTGTCATTTCAGGAGCGCTGAGGGTCAATAGTTGTGCTTGATCAACCATCAGTTCCTCTGCCGAGACACTGTATTTTGTTTTGAGGTAGTTACGGAACGCGTCAGCAGCCGGTTTGAGTACGGCGAATGACAACACGTCGGTTTGCTCTTGCGATGCGTCCGTACGTCCGGGCGTGAAGGGAACGGTTACATCATGACCAGCATTTTTTGCAGCTTGCTCGACACCTGCGCAGCCTCCCAAAACAATCAAGTCGGCTAGGGAGACTTTTTTTCCGCCTGACTGTACACTGTTAAATTCTTGCTGGATATCCTCAAGGGTCTGCAGCACAGTTGACAGTTGAGCTGGTTCGTTAATTTCCCAATCTTTTTGCGGTGCAAGACGAATTCGAGCTCCGTTTGCTCCGCCGCGCATGTCCGACCCACGGAACGTGGATGCAGATGACCAGGCGGTCGAGACCAGTTGGGTGATAGACAGGCCTGAGGCAAGGAGCTTAGCTTTAAGATCTTCGATGTCGTCCATGTCAATCAACCCATGATCGACAGCAGGTACCGGGTCTTGCCAGATCAGTTCCTCTGTAGGAACTTCTGCGCCGAGATAGCGAGAGCAAGGCCCCATATCACGGTGGGTAAGCTTGAACCACGCCCGGGCAAATGTGTCTGCAAACTCCTCAGGATTCTTATGAAACCGTTTCGCAATCGGTGCGTAGATCGGATCCATTCTCAAAGAGAGGTCTGCCGTGGTCATGATGGTCGTAACTCGCTTCGATGGATCATGAGCAGCAGGCGCGAGATCCTTTTCCTCCGGATTGACCGGAACCCACTGGTATGCGCCAGCAGGGCTTTTTACAAGATTCCAATCATAACCGAAGAGCACATCGAAATATCCCATATCCCACTTGATTGGGTTTGCGGTCCATGCCCCTTCAATGCCACTGCTGATTGTGTCCCCCCCCTTTCCGTTGCCGAATCTGGACTTCCAGCCAAGACCCTGCTCTTCAATTGGGGCACCTTCAGGCTCAGAGCCAACTAGAGTTGCATCGCCAGCACCATGACATTTACCGAAGGTGTGACCGCCTGCGATCAGCGCAACCGTTTCCTCGTCGTTCATGGCCATGCGGGCAAAGGTCTCTCGTACATCCTGACCAGAAGCAACCGCATTCGGTTCACCATTAGGTCCCTCCGGATTCACGTAAATGAGGCCCATCTGGACGGCGGCGAGCGGGTTCTCAAGGTCCCGTTCTCCTGAGTAGCGCTGGTCGCCGAGCCAGGTGTCCTCGCTGCCCCAATAGGTGTCTTCTTCCGGCTCCCATATATCCTCACGCCCGCCTGCAAAGCCGAAAGTTTTGAATCCCATAGACTCAAGGGCGCAGTTACCTGCGAGGATCATAAGATCGGCCCAGGATATTTTGTTACCGTACTTTTGCTTAATTGGCCAGAGCAAACGGCGTGCCTTGTCAAGGTTTACGTTGTCCGGCCAGCTGTTGAGGGGAGCAAGACGTTGATTTCCTGAACCAGCGCCCCCACGACCGTCGCCCAAGCGGTAGGTGCCTGCACTGTGCCATGCCATCCGGATAAAGAATCCCCCATAGTGGCCGTAATCAGCTGGCCACCATTCCTGCGAGTCGGTCATCAGCGCATAAAGGTCTTTTTTTAGGGCAGAAAAATCGAGTTTCTTGAACTCTTCAGCATAGTTGAACTCTTCGCCCATTGGATTGCTCTTGGAAGAGTTTTGATGAAGAACTTTGAGGTTCAACTGGTTAGGCCACCACTCGCGGTTTGATGTACCGCTAGCGGCATTGGAGCTGGCAGATTTTCCGGTTATCGGGCATTTGCTATTTTCACTCATAACTTGTTTACCTGTCTTTGAAGTTTTAATTTTTATGGATAAAATGAGAGCAGCATCGACCAAAATGTTGTCCCTATTCATAAGTGGTAACTAATCAAAGGCTTGTTCAGTTTTCCAGACCTTCCACACCTTGCCTACCAGATCAATTCCTGGTTTCAGGGTTGCTTTACCAGGAGTCCAGCCTGAGGGTGTTGCCTCTGCTCCTCCAGTTTCACGGACAAGCTGAAAGGCCTGTAGCTGGCGAATAGTTTCGTTGACATTTCTGCCAACAGGTGGACTCAAGACTTCGTAGCCTTGCAAAACTCCATCGGGATCAATGATGAAACGGCCACGGGTTTCCACACCATTATTCTCGTCAAAAACACCGTATACCTTGCCCACCTTCCCACCCGCATCGGAGAGCATGGGAAAGGGAACACCACCGTCCACCATCTTTTTCAATTCATCATCATCCCACATCTTGTGGACAAACATTGAGTCAATGGACATGGACAGAATTTCAACACCAAGCTTCTGGATCTCAGGATAGATTTCGGCGACCGCCGATATTTCAGTAGCTCAGACAAAAGTAAAATCACCGGGATAGAAGCAGAGCAGTACCCACTTCCCCAAATAGTCTGAAAGCTTAACGTTTACGAACTCTCCCTTCTGGTATCCTGGTGCCGAAAAATCAGGCACTTTCTGTCCCACCATTATCATGCTCTGTTCCTCCTTTTTGATAGTCTGTTGTTCCTGGTTTGTTTGAACTGGCTCCTCGCCTACCGGCCCACCTGTCGGCCGGGCACAGCCGATATCCGCTTTCTCTGCCACAATATACCTCCTGCATAGTTGAGAGTGAAATAAGATAAACTCGTAAAAACCCAGAATTTAGATGGTTAAGTATTTATGCCCTTTGTTCGGGTGAAAAACTTCATATCCGAGGCGCAAATATTTTATATCA
The DNA here is from genome assembly GCA_022712895.1 of Desulfocapsa sp. GTDB lineage: Bacteria > Desulfobacterota > Desulfobulbia > Desulfobulbales > Desulfocapsaceae > Desulfocapsa. The sequence continues at coordinate 36,401 of JAFLJS010000028.1, read as the reverse complement.
TTTCGGCGTACTAAGGTACGTCGTAATGATATAAAATGTGCAGCAACGAAGGAGATGGAGAGTTTTCACCCTAACTACGGGCATAAATACCACGCCATCAAATAATGCATACATTATGTGTGCATCACTAGATTATTTTTCATTTGAAAAAATGAGCTTACCTCCAAGATGACCAGCAAGCCCAACTGAAGCAAGGAGAAGCAGAGCTAAAAGAAGGAACGGCCAGCGTCCTGAGGATGCGTTGCTGAGCACCTCCGGTTGAATTGTTTTCCAAACAACAAGAGTAAGTAGCGTAATCGTTGCAACACAAGCAGCACTTATTTTCATGGTGAAAAGAGTGGTTTTTGCGCCCTTGTATTTGTTTTTCCAAGTGATATAGCCTGTGATCATCACCGGTGGCATTGCCAAAAGCACAAACAATAGACTGTAATATGCGGCACTCGCAAAGCTCAGAGAGTTAAGCAAGACAGCTGCCACAAGAAAGATAACAGCCATGGGGATGATTCCATTGGGAGTGTGGACGCTGATGACGTGCAGATGGTTTTCCAGGACAAGTTGAGTCATTTTGCTAACTTGGTTCTTTGCTGGATCTTTTTTGTTTTTGCTTTCCGAGACAGTAGTATCTTCTACGGATGTGATTTCTACAAACTTCTCCTTGTCTGCACCGCAGACCGGGCATTTCTCAGGTGCTTCGTCACCTTTATGAATATAGTTGCAGACTGTACATTTCCAATTTTTCATTTCTTCTTTTATCCTCAGTGCTGACTGTTTTTTACCAGTTTTCGCCAAGTAATTCGAAGTGTGCCTTGGCGTGGTCGCAGGCGGGACACTTTTCTGGCGCTTCAGTTCCTGTGTGCAAATAACCGCAGTTACGGCATCTCCAGGTGACTTCCTCATCACGTTGAAAGACCTGGTCGGACTTGATGTTTTCCATCAGCTCCAAGTAACGTTTTTCATGCTGCCTTTCTGCGACCGCAATGGCCTCAAAGATAATCGCTATTTTTTGAAAACCCTCCTCGCGGGCAGTGACGGCAAATTCAGGGTACATGGTCGTGTGCTCATGATTCTCACCTTTTGCAGCCTCTTCCAAATTCTGTGCAGTGGTCCCGACAACTCCTGCGGGAAAGGAGCCAGATATTTCCACTTCGCCACCTTCTAAAAGATTGAAAAACCGTTTAGCATGCTCTTTCTCCTGGTTCGCTGTCTCTTCAAAGATATGAGAGATTTGAACATAACCTTCTTTTTTGGCCTTGGAGGCGAAATAGGTATAACGGTTTCGGGCCTGGGATTCGCCACAGAATGCTGTAAGAATGTTTTTTTCGGTCTGACTATTTTTTAATGATTCCACAATTGTTTCCTCTCTATTCTTTTCTCTTGAATGACAGCATCACCTTGACGACTTGTTACTCAAGAATTTGTTGGTATGAATGTAAATAGGCTTTTTGGAATGAATATTCAGGTCGTTATAACCTGTTCATCATAGACAACCACAGGAACTGTAACGCATAAGCCCATGCAGTCAGTTTCTTTTTTTATGTTACGATTAAGCAAGCTTGCACGTTGCAAAGAACAACATCAGGTATGTCTGATCTTACATAAGATTGGATCTTACTTGTTCGCAAAAAAATGCTCCCCTATACCTCAACTGCTTCATTGGCACATTTGTTACAGACTCCATGCAGCTCAAGATGACGGGATTGAATAGTGCCTATTTCAGCAACGGGGTCGGGTAGCTCTGCTTTATCGAAATCGGGCCAATAAATATCTTCAACAGTCTTGCAACGACTGCAAATAAAGTGGTGATGGGTTTCAAGATTCACGTCAAACAGTGTACGATCATTTGATACGTAAAGCTTTTTTATGATACCGAGCTCGTCAAAGGTTGCCAGAGTCCTGTAAACAGTATCAATGGCAATAGTTGGCATTCGCTTCTGCAATCTTCTATGGATACGCTCAGCAGAGGGATGGTCTTTGATCGACAATAACTCTTTAAAGATTTCCATTCGTTGCTGGGTCAATTTCATCCCAGCTTCATCACATAACTGCTTAAGTCTGCCCAGATCTTTAATACTAAATTGTTGATTATCCATTTGAGATGTGAACCGCATTAAGATTAACTCTTACTTAAGATTAAACTATGTAGCCCTGGGAGTCAAGAATTATTATCATTTGCTCCTGTGTTGGCGGCATGCATGGCAAAGGGAGAGAGTTTTTTGATGCTCCCCATAAACTTTAGAGATAACATGAAACCTGATGGGAACACAGGATTGTTTGTCTCTGGTCAAATGTAAGGTTATTTATTAGCTCCAAAAACGAGTTTTCCACCAAGGTGGCCAGCAATCCCAACAGAGGCAAGCAGGAGTAGTGAGAGTAAAAGAAAGGACCAGCGGCCTGAAGAGGAAGAGCTTAGGATGTCGGGTTGTACTGTTCGCCAAGCGACAAGAATAAACAGTGTTATTGTTGCGACCAGGCTGGCACCTATCTTCATTGTAAAGAGAGTTGTTCTTTCTCCTTTATATTTGTTTTGCCAAGTGACATATCCGCTGATTAGCACTGGTGGCATAGCCAGAAGTGCAAAAAACAGACTATAGTACGCTGCATTGGCAAAATTTTGGAGATTGAACAGGACAACTGGGAATAGGAAAAGAACAGCCATGGGAATAATTCCGTTGGGGCTGTGGACACTAATGGGGTGGAGATGATTTTTAAGAATCAGTCGGGTAATTGTGCTGAGCTCTTTTTTTTCAGGCGCTTCTTCTTGCTGATTTTTCAAGTCAGTACTTCCGGCAGCATCTTCTGTGATCTCAATAAACATCACTTTTTCTGCTCCACAGACCGGACATTTTTCAGGCGCTTCTTCACCTTCATGGATATAGCGACAAACTGTGCATTTCCATCTTTTCATCATTTTCTCCTTGCTGACATATTTATACAACGTCCCACATAGCATTTATTATCAAATAAGATTAGTTCGTATCGTGAGTTGTGTCAATAATTATTGTTGAGAACCCAGTTTCTAGCTCACTTGTAGAGACACGAAAGAACAGGAATAACGCTGTCATCAATCACTTTTGGAATGTTTCGGCAAGTTTGTTGAAAGTTTCCTGGAAGATTTCAGGATGTTTGTTGGAGGTTCCTGAAAAGCAGAGATAGCAATGTCGTGTATCTCTCTTGAAGTAGAGGGCAACACGTTTGTGTGACATAAAAAAAGTGATTACCAGTCCTGCGAGTAAAAAAACAAAACCTGTATAAACGAGGAGTACCCCAGGATCTTTGGAGACTTGTATGCCAGTGGCATAAAGTTGTTTTGCATGGATAACGTACTTTGTCTCCCCGGTTACTATCATAAGCGTTGAGTTATCATCCATCCAGCGTTGAACCGGAACTGTTGTATCACCCGTAAACCAGAGTTTAAAGCGGGTGACAGATTCATCGACAAGCTCTGCATTGATTACCCCTAAATAAATTCCTTCATCTTTCCATTCTATCTGTTTTTGGAAAGGGGCTGTCAATGTTGTGTTGCTGCCGGTATCTGCATTGACTACGGAAAAAATAAAACTGTTATATCCTTCAAAATCAGATTGATAGAATGTAATTCCTTTATATTTATAGGGTGAATTGACGTGGATAGTATGCGTTTCCGTAACATCTCCATTTTCTATAAATGATAAGCGTGAGCCGTAGCCTTTAATTGCTCCTGATGGATAGCGATCTATGAAAAAGCTGTCACAACGAACAGCAAAACTCAAGTTGAAGCGTTTTGTTTTATCTTCCGAGACAATGCTGCTGATCTGTTCCTGTTCTGGGAGGGTGATATAGCTTTTAAACCCGTATATCTTACCAATTGCTGCACCGATCAGGATGACAAGTACAGAACTATGGACAAGGAGCGTACCCAATTGTGTGAATTTCCCTTTTTGGTAAATGTGGCAGGACGAATCGGCCTCGCTGTTTGTTCGTTGTTTTTTCCATCCTGCACTACTGAGCTGGGAACAGAGTCTTGTCAGGGAGGACGGTTTTGTGTCTGGTATTAGCCATGTTGTTTGATGGGGCCACTTACGTAACTGTGCTATCTGTATGGCAGCTTGGGTGGGTTGGATCTGTTTCCAGACCGTAGGCCAGCGTTCAATGCTACAAATGATGAGATTGGTGCTGAGTAGTCCCAGAAGAAAGATGAACCACCAGGAGTTGTAAAGGTTATAGGTGAAGGCATCACTAAATTGGGGAAGTATTGTCCCGGCTATTGCTCCAGCTATAATGCAGCTTAGAAGAATAATTGCGAGTCTGGTGGACGCGAAAAAATTGTAAAGGGTGGTTACTGACATCATATGGGAATTTGGGGTTAAGAAAAAAAGTCAATAGTTGCTAAGTGCTCAGTATACTAGGCATGACCACAAAGTGGCAGGGGAATCTGGGTAGAGTAAAAAAAATGGCCCTTCCAAACAATTTGGAAGGGCCGGGAGGGAGAAGAAAAAATATATATAAAGCGGCGTTTAGGCCGAAGGGAACTAAATTAAATGCCTTGTAAATTGTAATTTACTTTAGAGGGGACAGCAATCATGGCGCCTGTTTTGGTTAACATAGCCCTGTGCAGCTCGAAAATTTCACCGGTCAGCTTTGCAATGAGTTGCAGATCTGGCCTGGCTTTTTTCTGGAGAAATCGTTGTGTGGCACGTTTGATTTGAATTTCTCTGTGAAGTAACTTCATCGTGTCCTCATTTGTGTAAACTTAATGATTGTTTACTTGTTCTCTATTAAGCAATGGCTGTGCCAGAAAAAACAATATCTTTTAAGTGACTGATAAATCGTTCTTGGTGCTTTCTTGGGTGTGCTGACGCTGGTGTGGTAGAGAGAAAAGGTGAGTAAAAATTATACGATCCCTGATACGTGTGAGTAAAAAATATTCAGATCATTTCTGCTCACATGCTTGAATAATTTGTGATATAGTCTAAAGATTGCAGGGTATATGAGTTATAAGTAATTATCGTTTCCTTTTCACCTTTGTACGGGGTTTTATGAATAGCATTTCTCGATGGCTGGGCAGCCTGTTGATGGTTGGTATTGTTTTTCTATTCGCTTGTTCTGGGGCAGTAGTTGCTGCTCCCGTGGATCATCAGTCGTTCCAAGAGTTTCTTGAAAGTTTTTATACCGAGGCTGCGGCAAAAGGAATCAGTCGTAAAACCTATGACCGTGCTTTTGCCTCAGTAACAGAGCCGGATCCCAAAGTACTTGAAAAAGCTGCTTACCAGGCAGAATTTACAAGTAAAATATGGGATTACCTTGATGCCAGGGTGAATCCTCTTTCCGTACTGGATGGTCTTATTATGGCCGGAGTTTACGGAAAGACTCTTGCAAGTGTTGAAAAACGTTTTGGTATTGAGGCCTCAGTGATACTCGCAATCTGGTCCATGGAGACAAGCTATGGTGCTGCTCTGCTTCGTACCTCAAGGCTCCATTATGTACCAAGGGCCCTTGCTACCATAGCCTATGCTGATAAACGTAGGCAGAAGTTTGGCAGATCTCAGCTTATTGCAACTTTACAAATTGTGCAGGCGGGCGATGTTGAGCTGGAACAGTTAATGGGCTCTTGGGCAGGTGCCATGGGGCACACCCAGTTTATTCCCACAAGTTTTCTTGCATATGGTATTGATTTTGACGGGGATGGACGCAGGGATATCTGGAACTCTATTCCTGATGCTTTAGCAACTGCGGCCAATCTCTTACGTAAAAATAAGTGGCGCACGGGAAAACCCTGGGGATATGAGGTCAAGCTTCCTGCAAATGGCGCAGGGATGAAGGGTGAAACAAAAACGTTGGCGGAGTGGCAGAAACTTGGGTTCTCACGGCCTGGCGGGGCAGCGTTTGGGCTTTTAGAGGACAGTGCCGAACTTAAGATGATTGGTGGTGATACCGGTCCTGGCTATCTGATGTTAAAGAACTTCTTTGTGCTCAAACGGTATAACAACTCAGATTATTACGCTCTTGCCGTGGGGCTTCTTGCAGATAAACTGGCAGGCAAACCGGGAATGGTTCAGTCGTGGCCACGACCTGCTGGATCACTTTCCGGCACACAGAAGTTTGAACTTCAGGAATTACTCAGTAAAAAAGGTTTTTATGATGGTGGTATTGATGGCCGAATCGGCCCCAATACTGAAAAGTCAATTAAGGCCTTTCAGAAAAAAAATGGGTTGGTGGTGGATGGAGAGGCTACACAGGATTTGCTAAAGGTTTTACGGAAGTAGAGTCTATTCCAGTCCCGGAAGTTGATGAGGCTCTACCAGAGCCTGGATATCATTAGCTTCCACCAGTAAAACAGCAAAAAGAAACGTTTCCAGCTGTTCACAGTTATCAAAGTTCTCTTTGATTAAACGGTGTCGTTCTGGATCGTTGTTTCCGTATCGTTCAAGGATATATTCTTTTCGGGCCGAAAGGTCTACGACTGTATCATGTCGTACCCGTTTATCTGCATAATACACTAGCTCTTTGGCAAAAAAGTGACCGCTTGTATATCGTTCAGGTGAAAAATCAAAGAGCCACACGTGTTCCCGCACCACTTCTCCCACTTCCTCAAAGCCGTGTTGTGCACAGTAGTCTCTGCCTTTTTTGGCATGATGACAGCCTTTTGTGAGACAAGGAGTCTTTGCGATATCGTGTAGTAGAGCACCGGAAAGAATCAGCTCCTCGGAAGGCAGAGGAATATCTTGTAAAGGAGATTTCTTCAGTTCACAAAAGAGCAGGTGGGCCACTCGGGCTACCATCAGCGAGTGAGCTCGGATATTTGGCAGCATCTCTTCATCGGTCATAATCTGGAGACACTGCCGGACGGACGGGATATTCATTTTGTTCTGTATCGTTACTTTATTTTCCACTTAATTCGTGTACGAATTCCACTGCAGCAATGGCCTGTTCAGGCGGAGTGAACTGATGGATTCCGTGGCCAAGGTTGAAGATGTGGCCATGGGTGTCTTTGGCATCTTCGATAATGTTCCCAATACGTTTTTTCAGCTTATCTTTGGGAAGCAGCAGAGAGAACGGGTCAAGATTTCCCTGTAAAGCAACCTTGCCAACCCGTTTTGCCGCATCCCCGATGTTGATTCGCCAGTCAAGGCCAAGAACGTCAGCACCCGAAGACTCGGACAACTCGAGAAGTGTAGCACCATTGTTGGCGAAATAGATTAGAGGGACATCTGTTGCTTTACGTAACTCCCGGATAATCTCCTGCACATAAGGCAACGCAAATGTTTTGAAATCACAGGGTGCAAGGATGCCAGCCCATGAATCAAAGATCTGTAGTGCCTGTGCACCTGCTTTAGCCTGAGCTTTCAAGTAAAGGATGGTGCAGTCTGTAATCTTTTGCATCATATTGTGGAAAAGGTCAGGAGCAGTGTACATCATCTTCTTGGTTTCCCAGAATACTTTAGATGATCCGCCTTCAATAAGATAGGTGGCATTGGTAAATGGGGCACCGGAAAAGCCAATAAGTGGAACGTTTAACTCTTTGCGAAGCAGACGAATAGTCTCCATAACAAAGCCGAGATGCTCGTCTGGATCAGGAATAATCAGTTTATCAAGATCCGCCTGGCATTTTATGGGTTCTGGGAACACCGGGCCACGGCCTTCATGGAATTCAAGGGGAGCGCCCATGGCTTCCAGCGGTATCAGGATGTCCGAGAAAAGAATAGCTGCATCAACGCCTAGGATATCGATTGGCTGTAGGGTTACCTCCACACATAATTCAGGCGTCTTACACAACTCAAGAAATGTCACATTACCCCGAACCTTTTGATATTCAGGTAAATATCGTCCAGCCTGACGCATGATCCAGATAGGGGTATAATCGGTTTTTTCACCACGGCAGGCTTTTAAAAATGTATCGTTCATAAAATGTGTCTCTCTTGGTCTTTATTGTTTTTCCGCAATTTTACGCGGAATATAATTACAAAATGGCTCTTGAGCCAGGTAGTCTCCAGTCATGGCATAGGCACGTGCCCGGCATCCGCCACAAACATTGACATATTCACATGATCCGCAATTATCCTTGTAACCCTTAAAATCGCGCATCTCATGGAATAGGGAGGAATTCTCCCACACATCTTTGAAGGATTGTTTGCCAAGATTACCAGCAGATTTTGGAAAGTAACTGCAGGGCAGTACATCCAGATCAACATCAATGAGGCAGATGAGTTGTCCGGCAAGACATCCCTTTGAGCCTCCTGTTGAAAATTTCAGGTTTCTGCGTTTAAAAGAACTGTTTTCCGCTTTGGCCTTTTCCCGGACAATTCGGTAGTAGTGTGGTGCACAGGTTGGACGGGTGAGAAGCTCATCGTCGTTCTTCTCAATTTCGTAATGCCACTCAAGAATCTCATCGTACAGATCAATTGGAATAAGTTCTTCCATAATATCTTCACCACGCCCTGTGGGTACAATCATAAACATATACCAGGCGGTGGCACCCAGGCTCTTCACCAGTTCGTAAATTTCAGGAATTTCTTTTCTGTTACGTATGGTGAAGGAGGAGTTTACCAGAAATGGTATCTTGTATTCGTTAAAGAGTCTGATGGCGTTCATTGTACCATCAAATGCTCCTTCCTGATTTCTAAAATCATCGTGGGTGGCGGCTTTTGATCCGTCAAGGCTCAAGGATACCATCTTGATATCGGCGTCTTTCATTTTTTTACAGATATCGTCGGTTACCAGAGTGCCGTTGGTGGCGATGCACATTCGCAGCCCCTTGGAACCACCATATTTGGCAATATCAAACACATCTTCACGCAGCAGTGGCTCTCCACCGGAAAGTACCATTACCGGGGATGCGTAGGAGGTGATATCGTCGATAACACGTTTGGCCTCATCAAGGGAAAAGTCCGGATGTCCTACTGCCTCAAGTTCAGATGACGATCTGCAGTGGACACATTTTAAATTACAACGCCGGGTTATTTCCCAAGCGATCCATTTTGGTTCAAAATCCATTTCTTTCTCCTGTAACTCGAATAGCTGCAGCCCCGGCGTAACAGGGCAGGAAAGGCAAGCAGTGCCTTGCTGACGGGGTGACTGTCGGTTGGTTTAACAAGAACTGATTGCTGTTACTATATTGTTTTTTTCTCCAAGAAGAAAGACAAAAAAGAAGCATTGCCATAACTTGACAAGAGAATTAGGGCTCCTTATTGTTCGGTCTGTCTACAACTTGAATGAAGAAAAAACTTTGGCTATAAACTGTTGCCAAAATATATATGTATATGGAGGAAAGAGTGAGCGAAAAAAAGAGTAAAGAAGAGATTCTTGAAGATGTTGAATCCATCGGGGACGATTTGCCTGAAGTAGAAGCAGCTGAAAGCGATAAAGAAGAGGTGGCTGTTGAACCTGTTGATGAGCTTGAAACCACAAAAGAAGAGCTTGTAGCGCAGAAAGATCAGGTTATGCGTATTGCCGCAGAATTTGAGAATTACAAAAAACGAATGATGCGAGAAAAAAGCAACGCTTTGAAATATGCAGGCGAGCCAATTTTACGTGATATGTTACCCACCGTTGACAACCTTGAACGTGCTATTGCTCAGGGTGAGTCAAAAGATGTCGAGTCTGAACAGGCTCTGGCCTCTCTTCTTGAAGGCGTACAGTTGACCCTGAAAAGTTTGCTCACAAGTCTTGAAAAATTTGAGGTTACTACCATTGGTAGTGTGGGTGAGCCATTTGACCCGGTGACCCAGGAAGCCTTGACCATGGAAGCCAGTGATACTGTGCCAGCCAACCATGTGCTTAGTGAGTTTGAGAAGGGGTACCAGTACAAAGATAGATTACTACGTGCCGCGAAGGTAATTGTTTCATCAGGTGCTTGACAAATGGTGGATAGTGAGCACTGTAGCAAGTGTTGTAACGAATAAAAAATCTACTCAAAAATGAAAATACACCATCCGGCATATCCGAATGGTTTTGAATTACGATATAGGGAGAAACTATCATGGGAAAGATAATCGGAATTGATCTGGGAACCACAAATTCATGTGTGGCAATCATGGAAGGTGGCGATCCCACCGTTATAGCCAATGCGGAAGGGAATCGTACAACACCATCAATTGTAGCGTTTACGGATGGCAATGAACGTCTGGTCGGGCAGGTGGCAAAACGCCAGGCCGTTACTAATCCAGAGCGTACTTTGTATGCCATTAAGCGTCTTATTGGGCGTAATTTCAGCGATGCTGAAGTTCAAAAATCTATTGAAGTCAGCCCTTTTGAAATTGTTGAAGGCAAAGGCGGAAGTGCTGCCATTGAAGTTGAAGGCAAAAGCTACACTCCTGCAGAAATTTCTGCCATGATTCTTGGCAAGATGAAAAAGACTGCTGAAGAGTACCTTGGCGAAGAAGTTACCGACGCCGTTGTTACGGTACCTGCATACTTTAATGATGCACAGCGTCAGGCTACTAAAGATGCCGGCAAGATTGCAGGGCTTAATGTGCAGCGTATTATTAACGAGCCAACTGCTGCATCTCTTGCTTACGGACTTGATAAGAAAGGCGAGGAAAAAATAGCTGTATTTGATCTTGGTGGTGGTACTTTTGATGTATCTATCCTTGAGATTGGCGATGGCGTCTTTGAAGTAAAATCCACCAATGGTGATACATTCCTTGGCGGTGAAGACTTTGATATGCGTATCGTTAACTGGCTGGCTGATGAGTTTAAGAGAGAGCAGGGAATAGATCTTCGTGGCGATAAAATGGCACTTCAGCGCCTGAAAGAAGAAGGTGAGAAGGCCAAAATGGAGCTTTCCAGCACTACGGAAACCGATATTAATCTGCCCTTTATTACTGCTGATGCATCCGGTCCTAAACATCTCAATATTAAATTGAGCCGTGCAAAGTATGAGGCTCTGGTTGAGGATCTTGTTGAACGTACCGTTGGGCCTTGCGAGACTGCATTAAAAGATGCAGGACTTTCCGCATCTGATATTGATGAGGTCATTCTGGTTGGTGGCATGAGTCGTATGCCCAAAGTACAGGAAAAGGTAAAGGAAATTTTTGGTAAGGAACCTCATAAAGGTGTGAATCCTGATGAAGTTGTAGCCATTGGTGCTGCTATTCAGGGCGGTGTTTTACAGGGTGATGTGAAAGATGTTCTACTTCTTGATGTAACTCCTCTGTCCCTTGGTATTGAAACTCTGGGTGGGGTAACTACAAAGCTTATTGATAAAAACACCACGGTTCCAACCAAAAAGAGCCAGGTGTTCTCAACAGCTGCGGATAATCAGCCCGCTGTTTCCATTCACGTCCTTCAGGGTGAGCGTGAGATGGCTGCCGACAATAAAACAATTGGTCGCTTTGAGCTGACGGATCTGCCACCAGCGTCTCGTGGTGTTCCTCAGATTGAAGTATCCTTTGATCTTGATGCCAACGGTATCTTGAATGTTTCCGCAAAAGATATGGGAACAAATAAAGAGCAGTCCATTCGTATCACAGCCTCTTCCGGTCTGTCTGAGGATGAGATCGAGAAAATGAAGCAAGATGCTGAGGAGCATGCTGAGGAAGACAAGAAACGTAAGGAACTTGTCGATGCCCGCAACAATGCTGACGGCCTGGTTCATGCTTCCGGAAAATCACTGAAAGATCTTGGTGATAAGGTTGATGAAGAGACGAAAGCCAGTGTGGAAAAAGAGATTGAAAACGTTAAAAAAACCATAGAAGGTGATGATACTGCAGCCATCAATGCGGCCATTGAAGAGCTGACGAAAGTATCTCATAAATTGGCTGAAATGATGTATGCCAATGCCTCTCAAGAAGGTGCACCCGGTGCAGGTGCTGGTGCTGCCGGAGCTGCAGATACAGAACAGCAGGATGACGATGTTGTTGATGCAGACTTTGAAGAAGTAAAGGAAGACGATAAAAAGTAATCCTGTTTTAAGCGTAAAGTAGAAGGGGGGAATTCGAATCTGATTCGGATTCCCCTTTTTTTTCGTTTTTACCTGGAGTAGTGTTGTCGGGGCTGGGATGAGGGCTTAAATACTGTTTTCGTCTACTGGCTGAAACTGAAAAAATATAACCAATAAGTACACTTATGAAAATATTATCTGGAATCCAACCCTCAGGCAAACTCCATATCGGCAACTATTTTGGAATGATGAAAACCATGATTTCTCGCATGGAAAATTCAGATCTCTATGTTTTTATTGTTGATCTACATGCCCTTACCTCTGTGCATGACAGAGAGAGACTTGCAGCGGGAACCCTTGAGGCTGCCGCGGATTTTCTGGCACTTGGTCTTGACCCTGAAAAATGTACCTTCTGGGCACAGTCCGATGTGCCGGAAGTGTGTGAACTTGCATGGATACTCTCCACTGTCACGCCTATGGGACTGATGGAGCGTTGCCATTCTTATAAAGATAAAGTTGCAAAAGGTATCGATGCCAGCCATGGACTTTTCTCCTATCCGGTATTGATGGCAGCAGATATTTTACTCTATCAGGCTGATCAGGTGCCTGTCGGTAAGGATCAGAAACAACACCTTGAGGTGGCAAGGGATATAGCTCAGAAATTTAATAATACTTTTGGTGAGACATTTACCGTTCCAGAGCCTGCCATTGGCGATATTACAGCCACTGTTCCAGGGCTTGACGGCCAGAAGATGTCCAAATCCTATGGTAATACCATCCCAATCTTTCTTGAAGGAAAACAACTGAAGAAAAAGGTGATGTCCATAGCCACTGATGCCACTCCTGTTGAAGATCCAAAAGATCCGGATGCCTGTAATCTGTATGCCATGCTCAAACTCTTTGCCACTCCTGAACGTCTACAGGAAGTTCGTGATCTGTATGTTAATGGAGGTGCTGCTTACGGGTATATAAAGTTGGAACTGCTTGAGCTGATAAGTGACTATTATACTGATGCCAGAAGGAAAAAAGCTGAGTTTCTGGCAGACCCAGAAATGTTACGGGTGATCTTGCGAAATGGTGCCGAAAAAGCACGTGAAAAGGCTACAGTTACCCTTGATCTGGTACGTGACCGGGTTGGTTTGAAATACTAGATCTGTGATGTCTACTTGTGATTGAATATGGAAACCCTGATAAAGACAATTTTAGGTTCTCTAGAAGTTACTTCCGGCTGCACGGAACCTGCAGCCATAGCCTATTGCGCAAGTTTTATAGGAAAGTATCTGACTGAACCTTCTGTTGAACTTCATTTAACCATTGATCAACGGACTTATAAAAATGCCTTCGCTGCCGGAATTCCAGGAGGGGGCGACAGGCGAGGTGCTGAGTGGGCATTGATCCTGGGGTTGGTTATGGCCTGCCCTGAAAACAGATTGTCCATTTTTGCAGGCCTCGATGCAGATGCGCTCTCACGTGCAGACCAGGTACACGCTGCAGGGCTGATCGAGGTAGAACTCATCGACACGGATGGTTTGTTGATTCATATCACTGCCCGGGGAAAGAACAATTCTGTAGAGGCACGAATTCGTTCAGGTCATACCCGTATTGATCTTTTGCAGGTGAACGGGGAGCCTGTTGCATTTGATAACTCCAATGAAGAGCAGAAAAAGAGTGCTAATGCCTTTGGTGATGAACTTTTTGACGCACAGAACTGGTCAGTTGTGATTGATGAATTGTATCAAGATAGTGAACTACGGCTGACCGTACGACAGGGCATTGCCTACAATATGGCAGCGGCACTGCACGGGAAAAAATATGTAGAGGCTGTGAACACTGGCCTTGAAAATCTGGTTATGGGAGCCATTTATGCTCGAATGAATGGTGATCCTATTCCGGTGATGAGTTGTGCGGGCTCCGGCAATAAGGGCATCACTTGCATGGTTCCCGTTGTTGCCAAAGCACGGGAGAGCACCATGGGGGAAGAGAAAGAGATTAGGGCAGTACTCATGTCTATTTTGCTGACGAATATTATAACGTCACGTTTTGGCGAAGTATCCTCGGTATGTGGCGCGCAGTATGCAGCTGGTGCAGGAGTAATTGGCGGAATACTCTATTTGAAAGATCGCCTTGATCTTTTCGATGGTTCCTATAATAATTTTGTCTCTGCCATCGGTGGTGGCTTTTGTGACGGTGCAAAAGGTTCCTGTTCCATGCGCGGTAATGTGGCAGTTTCTGCCGCCTTTAATGCAATTACCCATGCTCTGGCCGGTTTTACCGTCTCTGGCCGTGATGGTTTCTTAGGCAATAATTTTCGGGAAACCCTTGAACATCTATCACGCTATAATCCCTTGGTCGCCAAGTTTGAGCGTGAGACAATAAAGATTCTCCAGAATAAATAGATTTTCTTCTACACGATTTGCCTAACACAGCCTCTTGGCGTATAGTTAAAATGCTTAGATAAGTATAACTATTTCCACTAGAGAGGAACGATGCGCCGATTATCCTATTTTCAGATAGTACCCTTCTTCTTGTTTTTATTTTTTCTGTCACTTGTCAGTGTGAGCCAAATGCTGGCAGCTACCGATACTCCCTTCCTGCTGGTTGAAGATCCCTGGCCTCCCTATACTGTGGGGCAAGCTGGAGATACTGCCGAGCAGGGACTTGTTGTAGAGCTGATGCATGAGTTGTTTGCGCGTGTTGGCCAGCCAGTTCGGCTGGAACTGTATCCATGGAAACGTTGCATTTTTATGGTGAAAAACAATAAGGCGGATGCCTTAATGCTCACTGTGAAAACAACTGACCGTGAACAATACGCCTATTTTCCTGAAGCTTTTTTCGTGAATAAAATCAACTTCTACCACAGAAGTGGGGAGAAGATATCGTGGGAGAGTTTTTCTGATCTGAAAGGGTATACCATAGGGCTGGTTGCAGGTGCCAAGTATTCGCAGGAGTTTCAGGATGCTGTAAAGCAAGTCCCTTTGGAGATAGAAACAGTAAATGATATATCCACCAACCTGAGAAAGTTGAAGGCTGGAAGAATAGATCTGACACCAGTGTTGGATGTCGTTGCAGCAAAGTTGATACGTGATAGTGAAGAGTTTTATGGCTTCTTTGAAGCTGCAACCAAACCTTTACGAACCACTCCCATGCAGATGGCTATAGCAAAGTCATCGGGGCTTATGAACTATTCAAACGAGATCAATCAGGTTATTCGGGAAATGAAAGACGATGGCACTGTGGACAAGATATACTACAAACATGTTCCGAGAGTGAGGCGTGTTAGCACCGATGATGAACGGTAAGTCGCTATAACTACTATCACCAAATTCTTTTCAAAAAACACAAAAGAATTTATACGGTACTAATCCGCGTCATGATTTGTGGGTGAGAGGGGAATATCTTATTGTAGCGCAGATTCGAATTCAGCAAAAACCGCATCAATAGGAATGGCAAAGCCAATGCCTTCGGTATTGGCAATGATAGATGTGTTTATGCCATGAACAAAACCATGTTCGTCGATGAGTGGTCCGCCGCTGTTGCCGGGATTGATCGGTGCATCAGTTTGTAGCAGAATGTGGTTGTTTCTTTTTCTGTATCCTGAAAAGATACCGGATGTGACTGTGTGGCGCAGGCCGATGGGTGATCCTATGGTGTATACCTTATCACCCTGAGCGAGTGCTCCCTGGCCTCTGCGCAGTATCTTGTGGTTGTTGGCAAAGAGTGAAAGGATGGCCAGGTCGTAATTGTCGCTTACTAAGAGATAGTTTGCAAAATATTCACTGCCATCGGCAAGGATGATTTTGATGTCGGAGGCATGGATGGGGCGTTCCAGGCGACTGAGTCGATCTTCTATGCCTTTTAGTTTTCCCAGTGTTTCTCCCAGTTCCTGTTCTTTTTGTTCGATAATCATAATGAACTGACTTTTGGCTGGTCCATCAGGAATGCCGGGAAGTTTCTTTCTGAACCCTCGTAGTTTTTGTTCTTCAAGGTCTACAAATCTTCTGGCTTTCTCATATTTTGCTTTTGCCTGCTGCACTTTCTCTGCATTTATCTCAATAACATGGCGATTGGTGACTATCCATTCGTTGCGAATGAAAAATCCTGAGCCACTGCCAAAAGGGGTTTCGATGGAAACAGTTGCCTCTCCAGCACCGGCAATACTGAGACCCTGTCTTGCAGACCTGGCTTTTGTAGTACTGAGTTTTGGTGGTGTTGACGTTTTTGTCGGGGACGCTACGGTGGCTGCCAACGACTCGTTTGTGGCGATTTGTGGAGATTGCGAGGTGTCGGGTGTTGAGCGGGTTGTGAAGAAATAGGTGGCTGAGACAGCAATAAGCAGAAATACAATAACAGATGAAGTTTTGAATCCTGATCCAGATTGTTTGGCTAGCGCATTTTCCTTGTCTTGGGCTGCTTGTTTTTTTCGCTCCTGTACTGCTTTGTACCTGGCAAATATCAGACCACATGCCCCACATTCCAGAGAAGACGATTGGGTGTGGCCACATTTAGGACAGCGCATGGGCTATTTCTCCTGTTCAGGCGAAAAGGTACTTACAACCGAACGATAAGAGAGACCGGTGTAAGTGCCTTGAGGGTACTTGGACCATAGGGATATGAAATAAAATTCATATCCCTATGGTTTTTTATTACAGCCTTTGTGGAGGTAAGGTACTAAAAGTCAATTAACTCCACATCAAATACCATGGTGGCATTCGCTGGGATTGGACCACGTCCGGAAGGGCCATAGCCCAGGTTAGCAGGAATGATAAGTACTCGTTTCTCACCCTTTTTCATGGAGAGCAGTGCCTCGTCCCAGCCTTTAATTACACGGCCCTGGCCGACAGGGAAATCGATGGGGGCTCCACGATCAACGGAAGAATCAAACTTGGTTCCATCCAGCAGCTTTCCGGTGTAGTGAACCTTTACCGTGTCACCTACCTTGGGAGTCTCTCCTGCACCCTCTGCTGTAACAACATACTTTAAGCCGGAATCGGTGGTGATGGCATCTGGCCACTGGCCGTTGATCTGCTCCATAGCTTCTTCCATGGCGGAAAGATCTTTTTCCTGGGCACGGGATTCCTGGCTGGCAAGCAATGCATCAAATGCAGCCTGGTCACTTTTGAATGCCTTGGCTGCGTCACCTACACGAATGATCTCTACGGATTCAATAGTATCGTTTTGTGCGATCTTGTTGACTACGTCCATTCCTTCTACCACATGTCCCCAAACGGTGTGTTTGCCATCGAGATGCGGAGTTGCGTTGTGAGTGATGAAAAACTGACTGCCGTTGGTGCCAGGGCCTGAATTGGCCATGGAAAGGATTCCTGCACCACTGTGGGTAAGAGTTGGGTCAATCTCATCGGGAAAGGTGTAGCCAGGGCCACCTGTTCCGGTACCAAGGGGACAACCACCCTGAATCATAAAGTTTGCAATCACTCTGTGGAATGTAAGACCATCATAAAAACGAACGCCTTCTTTACCTGCGCCACCACCAAGCTGCTTGGTACCTTCAGCAAGACCGACAAAGTTTGCGACAGTGATAGGGGTTTTTTCAAATTCAAGGACAACGAGAATGTCGCCTTTATTGGTTACGAACTTAGCGTACAGTCCATCGTCTAATTTTTTTTCAGCCATTGCTGGATCTCCAAATGTATTTAAAAGTAGTAAAGTTGTTACAACTAATGAGAGTAGTATCTTATGCATGATTGTTCCTTCTGGAAAGGGGGAGTGTGAAAAAAATATTTCGTAGTTATTCATAGCAAATTCGGTGAGGGAACAAAAGAAAAAATGCTATAATTGTGCTCGATTATTCTGGTTTCCCCAGATCCGCCTCGATATAAGTTGACTCAGAGCCTTTTTTTGAGTTTATTAGACGTGTTTATGCGCACTGTTTGAAGCCACTATTTATATAATTGTTAGAAGTATAAGGGAACTCTATGAAAGCATTGATTGTCCTTGAAGATGGCACCATATTTGAAGGTCGTTCCTTCACCGGACCCGGTGAGGCTGTTGGTGAAATTGTCTTCAATACCTCCATGAGTGGATATCAGGAAATTCTCACCGATCCGTCCTATACCGGACAGATTGTGACCATGACTTATCCCCTGATAGGAAATTATGGTGTGAATAAAGAAGACATGGAATCTGCCTCCGTTCATCCAAGAGCATTTCTGGTGAAGGAATATAACGCATATCCTTCCAATTATCGTTCAGAGCAGACCCTTGCTGAGTTCTTGCAGGATAATGATGTGCTGGGTGTGGAAGGTTTTGATACCCGTGCCCTTGTTAAACATATTCGTACCAAAGGTGCTATGAAAGGCGTTATCTCAACCATTGATCTTGATCCGGATTCTTTACGGAAAAAAGCATGTGCTTGGTCTGGCCTTGTGGGACGGGATATGGTGAGCCGAGTAAGCTGTAAAGAAGCCTATGGCTGGGCAGATAATAAAGTTGTTCCAGGTACTGATTTTACTACTGCTCAGTCTGGAATGGACAAGCCTCTCAAAATCGTGGCCTTTGATTTTGGCCTTAAATACAATCAGTCCCGTATCTTTACTGAAAAAGGATGTCAAGTACAGGTTGTGCCAGCATCCACCGATGCAGAAACGGTACTTGCCATGCAGCCGGATGGTATCTTTCTTTCAAATGGTCCGGGAGATCCTGAAGGTGTTCCCGGTGTGGTTGAAACAATTCGCACACTCCTTGGTAAGAAGCCTATGTTTGGTATCTGCCTTGGCCATCAGATTATGGCTCTTGCCTATGGTGGCAAAACATTCAAACTGAAATTCGGTCATCGTGGTGGTAATCAACCGGTGAAGGATCTCAACACTGGTAAAGTGGAGATTACTTCCCAGAATCATGGTTTCTGCGTGGATATGGAGAGTTTAAATCCTGATGAGGTTGAGCTCACCCATATCAATCTCAATGATAATTCCGTGGAAGGTATGCGGCACAAAAAATATCCTGCCTTCTCTGTTCAGTATCATCCTGAACATGCTCCCGGCCCCCACGACGCGATGTATCTATTTGATATCTTTATCGATATGATGAAAGACGCTGACTAATAACAGTTTCGCTCATCAGGCTGAAAACTGAACACGGAGTCTCGCAGGCTCGCTTACCTGAAAACTGAACCTTATCTTCTCTCATGCCAAAACGAACAGACATTAAAAAAATCCTTATCATCGGTTCCGGTCCAATTATTATCAGTCAGGCCTGTGAGTTTGATTACTCAGGTGCTCAGGCTGTAAAGGCTCTTAAAGAAGAAGGCTTTGAGGTTGTACTTATCAACTCCAATCCGGCCACTATTATGACTGATCCGGAGCTTGCCGATTATACCTATATCGAACCTATCACCCCTGAAATGGTGATCAAGGTTATAGAGAAGGAACGTCCTGATGCACTGCTGCCAACCCTTGGTGGGCAGACGGCCCTCAACACCGCCATTAAAGTAGCTGAATTAGGTGCTTTAGAAAAATACAATGTGGAAATGCTGGCTGCCAATGTAGATGTTATCAAAAAAGCAGAAGGCAGAGAGGAATTTAAGGCGGCCATGGAGGCCATTAACCTCAATGTTCCAAAGTCAGCCATTGCCCATACTCTTGCAGAGGCGATGCTGGCTGGTGATGATATCGGATTTCCCGTAATCGTACGTCCAAGTTTCACCCTTGGTGGAACAGGTGGTGGTGTTGCCTATAACCGGCAGGAGCTTGAAGAGCTGTCCAGTTCCGGCCTTGATCTCTCCATGACCACTGAGATTATGCTTGAACGCAGTCTTCTTGGCTGGAAAGAGTATGAACTTGAGCTTATGCGGGACTCCAAGGATAACGTGGTTATTATCTGCTCCATTGAGAATGTTGATGCCATGGGCGTGCACACTGGCGATTCAATTACTGTCGCTCCCATTCAGACACTAACTGATCGTGAGTATCAGGAAATGAGGGATGCGGCAATTGCGATCATTCGTGAAATTGGTGTGGAAACGGGTGGCTCTAATGTACAGTTTGCCGTCAATCCCGAAGATGGAGAGTTGATGGTCATTGAGATGAACCCTCGTGTTTCAAGAAGTTCCGCACTGGCTTCTAAAGCAACAGGTTTCCCCATTGCCAAGATTGCCGCTAAACTTGCCGTTGGTTTTACCCTGGACGAAATCAAAAATGATATTACCCAGGAGACTTACGCCGCCTTTGAGCCAACTATCGATTACTGTGTGGTGAAAATTCCACGCTGGACTTTTGAAAAGTTCCCGGAAGCCAAAGATGAACTCTCCACAGCCATGAAATCTGTGGGGGAGACCATGGCCATTGGCCGGACCTTTAAAGAAGCCTTTCAGAAAGGTCTGCGTTCGCTTGAAACCGGACTCTTTGGCTTTGGAGGGGATGGTAAAGAACTGCTCGATGGTATTGAGCTTGAAGATCTGGAAACGGGACTCAGGCGACCAAACTCCAAACGGGTTTCTTTTATCTATGAAGCTTTGAAACGGGAGATGCCCATCGAGCGTCTGTTTGAACTGACACTGATTGACCCCTGGTTCCTCTACAATTTCAAACAGATTGTAGAAAAAGAGGCTGTTATCAGTGAGCAGGGTTTTCAGGGGCTGACAGTTGATTTTCTGCGAAGTTGTAAAGAATACGGATTCTCCGACCATCAGCTTGCGTATCTCACTGGAACTTCCATGAAAGATGTTCGTGATTTGCGTAAAAAGTTGCATGTAGAGCCTGTGTATAAATCGGTTGATACCTGTTCCGCAGAGTTTGAGTCATATACTCCTTATTATTACTCTACCTACGAGCAGGAAAACGAAGCATCAGCCTCAGATAATAAAAAGATAATTATCCTTGGCGGCGGCCCCAATCGCATTGGGCAGGGCATTGAATTCGACTATTGCTGTGTGCATGCATCTTTTGCCCTTGCAGAAATTGGTATTGAGTCCATTATGGTCAATTCCAATCCGGAAACTGTTTCCACCGATTATGACACTTCAGATAAACTCTATTTCGAGCCACTGACCTTTGAAGATGTGATGGGAATCATCGATCTTGAGAAGCCGACAGGTGTGATTGTACAGTTTGGTGGACAGACACCGTTGAACCTTGCCGTGGCCCTTGAAGAAAACGGCGTACCTATTGTGGGTACACCACCCGATGCCATTGATCGTGCAGAAGACCGGAAACGTTTTCAACAGTTCTTGCAGAAACTGGGTCTGCGTCAGCCCGACAATGAGGCTGTTCGCACGCTACAGGAAGCGCTGGAAGTCGCCAGTAAAATTGGCTATCCGGTTGTGGTTCGTCCCTCCTATGTTTTAGGCGGACGCGATATGCGTATTGTGTATAACGATGATGAAGTCCGTGAGTTTATGGCTTTGCCCGGTATCGCCGGGGCTGAACATCCGGTACTGCTGGATAAATTTTTGAAAGATGCCATTGAAGTTGATGTGGATGCACTCTGCGATGGAGAGAATACCATTATCGGTGGTATTATGGAGCATATAGAAGAGGCCGGTATCCATTCCGGCGATTCCGCCTGTGTTTTGCCTCCGCACACACTGTCTTCTGCCATGATCGAAGAGATCAAAGAGGCAAGCAGAGCCATGGCATTGGAGCTTGGTGTCATCGGGCTTATGAATGTGCAGTTTGCGGTGAAAGGAGATGATTTATATATCCTGGAAGTGAATCCACGTGCATCGCGTACCGTACCGTTTGTCTCCAAGGCAACTGGTGTTCCCCTTGCCAAGATGGCTACCAAGATCATGATGGGTATGACCTTGAAAGAGTTGGGTCTCATTAAGGAAGTTGAGATTAAACACTGGGCAGTAAAAGAGGCAGTCTTTCCATTTGATCGTTTCGATAACGTTGACACCCTGCTTGGTCCCGAAATGAAGTCCACCGGCGAGGTGATGGGTATTGATGATAATTTAGGATTAGCCCTTGCCAAAGGACAACTTGCTGCAGGTTCAAAACTTCCCGAGTCAGGAACAGTGTTTATCAGTGTTCGTGATAGTGATAAAAAGACCATGGTTGCACCTGCAAAAAAACTCATAGAGATGGGTTTCTCAATTGTAGCAACCAGCGGCACTGCAGATTTTTTGAAGGAGCATGATATAGAGTGTACTCAGGTGAACAAAATATCCCAGGGCAGACCTCATATTCTTGATAAAATGCAGGATGGTCAGGTTTGCTGGGTGGTGAATACCTCTATGGGACGACGGACAACGGAAGATTCCTATACCATTCGCCGGGCAGCCCTTGAATTGCATATGTCTTATACGACAACAGCTACTGGTGCTGTTGCTATGGTGATGGCCATGGAGGCCATGCAGAATAACGAAATTGATGTGGCACCTGTGCAGTATTTCACAAAAAAAATATAATGACGTTGTAAAAAGCTGACAGAATATGACTTTTAACGATGCCAGCTAAGAGAGTTTAAAGAAAAAAGCGATCTGCCCCTCGACAGATGTGCTTAGTCTACTTACTGTACAACATTGATAAGAAATGAAGGCTGAAGCTGCTGTCAAGCATCTACCCAATATACGGAGTACTCTTTGAATACATTTTATAAAAATATTTCCATGTGGCTGGTTATTGGTCTTTCCATGATCCTGCTCTTTAATCTTTTTAGCCAGCCTCAGGGGCAATCCACATCACTGACTTACAGTCAGTTTGTGAATGCGGTGGAAAGAAATAATATAACAACAGTGCAGATTTCCGGTGATATTGTCTCGGGAAAAATGCAGGACGGTCAGGCCTTTCGTGCAGTGTATCCGGTGAATGATAATGAGATGATTGCCATCCTTCGTCAGAACGGTGTTGATATCTCTGTGAAGGAAGTGCAGAAAGATTCTTTTCTGATGTCCATCTTCGTCTCCTGGTTCCCCATGTTGCTTCTTATCGGTGTCTGGATCTTTTTTATGCGCCAGATGCAGATGGGTGGTGGTAAAGGTGGTGCCATGGGTTTTGGTAAAAATAAAGCCAAACTTATGGAACAGGGTGAGAATAAGAAAACATTCGAGGATGTTGCCGGAATTGATGAGGCTAAAGAAGAACTCGAAGAGATAATTGATTTTTTGAGAGATCCTCAGAAATTTACCGTACTTGGCGGACGTATTCCAAAAGGAGTATTGCTTGCTGGCTCACCGGGAACCGGAAAAACATTGCTTGCCAAAGCTATTGCCGGTGAAGCGGATGTTCCGTTTTTCTCTATTTCCGGTTCTGATTTTGTGGAAATGTTTGTGGGCGTTGGTGCTTCCCGTGTCCGTGATCTCTTTAATCAGGGCAAAAAAAATGCGCCCTGTATTATTTTTATTGATGAGATAGATGCTGTGGGGCGTCATCGTGGTGCTGGTTTAGGTGGTGGTCATGATGAACGGGAGCAGACCCTCAATCAGCTTCTTGTTGAGATGGATGGTTTTGAAGAGAATGAAGGGGTTATTATTGTCGCTGCCACCAACAGACCTGATATCCTTGATCCAGCCTTATTGCGTCCCGGTCGTTTTGATCGTCAGGTGATCGTTCCTATACCGGATGTGGGTGGGCGTCAGAAGATTTTAGAGATTTATGCCAAAAAGACCAAGATGCAGGAAGATGTGGATATGGCTATCGTTGCTCGTGGAACCCCTGGCTTTTCCGGAGCTGACCTTGAAAATCTTGTGAATGAAGCAGCACTTATGGCCGCAAGGAAAGGTGCCAAATCGATTGACAAGGATATGATCGATAAGGCAAAAGATAAGATTATGATGGGCTCAGAACGTCGCTCCATGATTATTACAGATAAGGAAAAAGAGGTAACAGCCTATCACGAAGCAGGACATGCACTTGTTGCACGTCTGTTGCCTGATACCGATCCTATCCATAAAGTTTCGATAATTCCACGGGGTCGTGCCCTTGGGGTAACCATGCAGTTGCCAACTGAGGAGCGCTATACACATTCGAAAAAGTTTCTGGAGCATTCTCTCTGCATTCTTTTTGGCGGTCGTGTTGCCGAAAAGCTGATTTTCGATGAAATTACAACCGGTGCCGGCAATGATATTGAACGAGCCTCAGAGATGGCCAGAAAGATGGTCTGTGAATGGGGAATGAGTGACACACTCGGACCTATGTCTTTCGGTAAAAAAGAGGAGCAGATCTTCCTGGGTCGTGAGATAAGCCAGCACCGTGATTTCAGTGAGGACACTGCACGGAAGATTGATGAGGAAGTGTTTAAGATCATTAAAGCTGCTAATAAGAGCGTCACCAGCATGCTTAATGAGAATATTGATGTCTTGAAGCGTATAGCTGAAGAGTTACTTGAAAAGGAAACTATAGTTCTTGAAGATATTGAAGATGTTCTTGAGGAGTTGCGTCCCGGTAAATATGAACGCACTGTAAAAGAAGAAGATAAAAAACCTGTTAAGAAAAAGGTTAAAAAACCTTCTGTTAAGAAGACTCCTCCAGAGGGAGAAGAAACTGCTGTTGACAACGCTGATGAAGTAGAAGAGAGTGTTGCAGAAGAGACAGAAGTTGCTGCTGAAGAAGTTGCGGAGGAGACAGCAGAGTCTGATAAAGATAACAAAGTGTGAATATGATTACACCAAAAGTAATGGGCGTATTGAATATTACGCCTGATTTCTTTTCCGATGGTGATTAGTTTGATACAGAGGCTTTAGCTTGCTTGCAAGTTGAAGCCTTTGTTGTTTCCAGTGCTGATGTAATTGGTATCGCTTGTTCAGGAAAAAGATGTTCCTGTGGTTATAATGCATATGAAGGGTACGTCAGGTGATATGTAGGTTAAGCCTGAATATGATGATGTGGTTTTGGTAAAACGCCCGCTCACAATTTGTCCATTGTCAAACAGCTTGCAGAATTCAAGCGACTTGGTTGTCCGATACCGCTGGGGCGTTCCAGAAAACGTTTTGTTGACAATATTACAGGGTCGCCAGTGGACGACTGAGACCCTTCGACAGGTAGTGTCTCAGCTCTTGCTTTGCAAGTGGTGGAGACGATCAGCAGGGCAGAGTAGTCACTGGAATTTTAACTTAAATAATGAACTGTTCAACTCTGTTACGTCCATTTTGTTTTGCTTTATACAGTGCCTGATCGCTGCATTCAATAAGGGTGTCGGGATGCAGGTCTTTTTGCACCAGATTGGTGCCAGCAAGACCTATGCTTACTGTTACTGAGAAAGTCTGGTCTCCGCTTATGAGCTGCTCCTGCGCAATCCCTCTCCGCAGGCGTTGGGCCAGTACTGTTGCTCCCTTAGTACCGGTTTCCGGCAAAATTACAGTGAATTCTTCGCCTCCATAGCGTGCCACGATATCCGAATTTCGTACCAGCCGTAACAATATGTTACTGACTATTACCAGTACTTTATCGCCAACTGGATGCCCATAGGTGTCATTTACATCCTTGAAAAAATCAATGTCCAGCAGGAGTAGTGTGAGTGGCAGTTTATAGCGTAAAGATCGTTCCATTTCCGTGGTGAAAACTTTATGGAAGTATCTCTTGTTGTATAGGCCCGTCAATCCATCCCGGTAGGCGAGTTTTTTAAGATTCAGGTTAGCAAGTTGCAATTCCCTGGCAAGTTGTTCTGAATTTTGTTTGGCCTGTTTGAGCTCCATAACGATCTGTTCATACGAAAGGTTTAAAGCTCCTAATTCTTCATTCGCCTCCTGCATAATTAGGGAGAATGGTTTTATTTTTCCAGGGTCGATGGCAAATAAATCAAGAATTTCACGTGAACGATCGCCTATAATATCTATCAATTCATCAACTTTTTCTGCTGAAAAACCCCAGTTTATGTCCAGGGCAGTTCGGACATCTTTGGCTTTACTGGTACTGTGCAGGCCGTGGTAGATCGCAGATATTTTGTCCGCACATTCCAGTATCGTGGCTGATTTTTTGTGCAGCTCTTTTGCCTCTTGGGGCGAATGGGAATTGCGAATGGGCTCTCTGATAGATTCGGGGAGGTTCCATGTAGTGAGAAGGTAAGAGGCAATTTCTGTGTGATCACAGGAGAACTGTTTTTTTTCTGCTGTGCAGAGGTTCTCGCCACTGACTCTCTTCCCATCGAGAACAGTTGTATAATCCTCAGGCAGTGAAAGGAAGAGGATGAGGATTCCAATATCCTGTAATAACCCTGATACGAACAAGTCCTGATCATTGTGCTTAACTGCGTTGCCAAGGACATCGGCAGCAACAGCAGTTGTTACAGACCTGCGCCAAAAATACTCCAGATCGAAGCTTCCCTGGGAAGGATTCTGAAATTCTTGCACGATGACGAATGATAAAGCGATGTTTTTTAATGCGTCAGTGCCAATAAGTCCAGTGGCTTGGGAAAGAGATGTGACTGGCTGGCTAAGTCCATAAAGGGACGAATTGGCAACTGTCAGAACACGTATTGCAAGGGAAGGGTCTGACATGATAATTTGAGCAAGATCCTCAAAAGAGTTGTCTTCTTGTCGAACAGCTTCCAGAATTTTCAGAGCAATTGCGGGAGGGGAAGGGAGCCTTACCTTCTCATCAAAAAGTTCTTTAACGGTTGTCATAAGCTAACTCCATTGTTTTTTGCAAAATATCAAGGATAGCTTCTCCGAGTTCATACATTGAATATGGTTTTTTGATAAAAGCTCCAGCTCCCAGCGCCAGAGCTTTATCAACTTCAGCGTTTTCAGAAAAGCCACTGACGAGCAGGGCTTTCTGCTTGGGATGTATGCGAAGTATTTGTTCGAAAGTTTTACGCCCATTCATACCAGGATCCATAATCATGTCGAGAAGCAGTAAGTCAACGGAGTGTGTTTGCAGATACGAAACCGCATCCTCTCCAGATTCTTTACAAATAGTTATATAACCAAGTTCCTGGAGAATTGTCATGGCAATCTTTCGTAGTTGTGGCTCGTCGTCAACAATCAGAATTGTTTCACCACTTCCTCTCAATTCATTAAGTGTCGGGAGTAGTTTCTTTTTAATATGCTGGTCAGCAGAAATTGGGAAATAGAGATCAAAGCGTGTGCCTTTTTTACTGCTGTGTACGACCACACCACCACCGTGGTCCTGCATAGTGTTCCAGACAATGGATAGACCGAGACCCGTTCCACTTTTTTTGCTCATTACTTTTTTGGTGTAAAAGGGTTCGAAGATATGATCTAAGTCCGCTTCGGAAATGCCTTTCCCGGTATCGCTTATGGCCAGTACAATATATGAGACAGGGTCTAGACAGTATTTCACAGCCTGACGCGCGTTGAGAAGTTCTTTTCGGGACTGTATGGTCACTTCACCTGTTGCAGGAATTGCTTCGGATCCGTTAATGACCAGGTTCATAATGCATTTTATCACATGGACGGTTGAACAGGTAATGTTTGACAGATGTTCTCCAAGATCTGCCGAATAGTGAATATGTGAATGGTCAGTTTTAATCTGACCGAATTCCGAAGACTCAAGGAAAGTGGCTATCAATTGATTGAGGTCAGCGGTTTCCATTTTATTGGCGACACCACGTGCCACGGTGAGGAGGTCGGCAACCACAGCGGCGGCACGTAAACCTGATTCTCGTATCTGGATTATGGGAGTACGTAATGGGCTTTCTTCTGGTAATTGCAGCAAAAGGATTTCCGGGTAGTTTATCACTGCCGTGAGAATATTGTTTAGATCGTGGGCTACTCCTCCAGCTAGCAGGCCAATTGCCTCCATCTTTTGCGCTTGCAGAAGTTGCTGCTCCATAATCTCTTTTTCCTGCTCAGCACGTTTTTGCCTAGTGAGATCATCATACATCGCTACAATTTCACCAGTTGGAAGTTTGTAAACCCGATTTTGTCGCCATCCTTCTATCCGACTATCTTCATAGTAAAAATCAGGATGAGATAATGGCTCACCACTTTTCCACACTTCCCGAAATGTATCAAGCAGACCAGTGTCTTTCAGTCTTGGAAACACTTCATCCACTTTTCTACCTATAATTTCTTCTTTCTGAATGTGTTCTATCTTTTCACCTGCCTGATTGAAGTCGACGAATACAAAGTCCTGTCCCTCGTTCACAGCTTTGTAAACTGCGATAGCATTACTTCCATGGTCGAAAAGCTGCCGATAGAAAGCTTCGCGAATAGCCAGGTCTGCGGTTCGTTTTTCCACCTTATCTTCGAGGGTTATAACCAGGTCATTTAAACGTCCGGCCATGGAATTAAAACTTGTGCCAAGCAGTCCAAGTTCATCATCATCGTCATCCACCCGAACCCGAACTCCCATATTGCCTTTACTGTATTCTCTGGCAGCTTTTGCGAGGCTGAGAACCCTATAGGTGACACTTGCCTGCATAAGACGGGCAAGGCTAAGGACGGCAAAAAAAGCGAGTAGTGCTATGGTCAAAATAACATAACCAAGTATTTGCTGAGTTAGTTGGATATGATTCTGGGCAAAAGATACTTCTTGCTGACTTTGTTGAATAAGGGTCAGAGAGATACGTTCTGTGATTTGCTCCTGGAGAGAAAAATCATTAATCGTACTGGATATTGCGAGGTCAATATTGAGCAGTTCTTGAGCAAGATTTCGCATACTGACAAATTGCTTTAGAAAGATGCCCTTTTCGTTGGCTGTGAAAGAAGTATTTTGGGTAATAACAGTTTGCAGTTCGCTAAGCATATTCAGTGCTCTCTGCATAACGGGGCGTTGTCTTGAAATTAGATAGTCTTTGTAGATACTCACCATGTTCAAGTATTGTACTTGTAATGAAGGATGGTTACGTATCTCTTTTGCAAGCGAGGTAGCATTGATGCGTAACCTGGCCTGGACACCTATTTCAGGTGCTCCTCTTCGGGAGACTAGTTCCACCGCTTCGATGGACGTGTCTGCAAAACGTTTAGCAGATGCCAGGTAGAGGTTAAGATCTGTCTGCGTAATTCCTCTGATGGAAGATTCGGTTTTATGAAAAAGAAGTTTTTTTAACTCATTGCTCAGTGATATGACACGTGCAATTTCACTGACAGAGGGTTGGGCATAGCGTTCATGGGCCTCTTGGAGAGAGGATTGTTGTTGGTGGAGGAAGAAGGAACCAATGAGTTGCCTGGCTTTCTGTTGTCCATGATTCATTTGCAGAACCAACCGTTCAATCTGAATGCTTTTCAGGATGTTTTTCTCAGCTTTGTTAATGTAAAGAAAAGACACGTAACTCACTGCAGCAATAATAAAAATAAAGGAGAAGAGCAGACTGAAAACAAGGCTGAATTTTTTCGTAAGACCCAGTGTATTCCAGTGTGGCAATAATCGTTTCATGGGAGCCTGTGAGTTTCGAAAGAAGTTCTATTCATTTTGATACCCATGAGTGAACAATATTAGATTCAAGGCCATCAATACCCTGTTCGGGAACATCAAGACGAAGAATATTAAAGGCCGCATTTCCGCAATCTCCAAATTGATCACAACTCAAAAGTCCGGTTACTCCGTGGTATGCTGAGGTGTTATACAGGGCATTTCGCAGAGCTTCACGACCGATATGGAGTGTTCCATCTTTTCCCTGTGTGGCAATGGATTCAATTGCATGGAACAGAAGCTCTGCGGCATCAAAGGCACTGAAAAAGTAGCTTGCTGAAGGAGCTTCATTGTACTTTTTTTGATATGTTTCTGTGAGACGCATCACTGCTGTTCCAGTGGGGCGTTGGGGGCCGACAAAGTACATTCCTTTTGCCGCATCTCCGACTTCCTGGATAAAACTCTGTTCGATGAGTGCGCCATCGCTAATGAGTAGGATCTCGTTAAAGGAGAAAAGTTTTCTAGCTTGTAGAAGGATATGGTTGCCTTCCGGTTGGAACAAGGGAAAGAACAAGAGCTGCGTCTGAGATTTGCCCACAGCCTGTAGCACTGGCTCCATCATAGTATCACCTTTGTTTATGGCAGTAGCGAGTACAATCTTCCCACCCATTTCCAGGAATGCTTTCTGAAAACTTTCAACTAGGCCACGTGTGTAAATGTCATTGTCATGGATTGTGGCGGCATTTTTAAGACCGAGTTTCAGGTATACGTATTCTGCCGCAGCCTTTCCTGCATTTTCCTCATTGGCAGCTGTTCTGAAATATCCTTTCTCGAAATTCGGAGCGGCAGTGCCGGCAATGGACGTGAGAAACGGGGCGGAGTTGTTCCCGGAGATCATAGTAAGTCCAGCCGCAGACATTGCTTTCGAGGCTGTGGCAGCAGCCCCTGAACAGGTTGAACCAAAAATCGCCACAGTTTGTGGGTTTGCTATCAGTTTGAGGACTGAATTTGCTCCTCCCTCGGCGGTACAACCAGTGTCTTCTACTTGTGTGACTATCCGGTGACCCAGCAGTGTGTGCTCTCGTTTGTCTAGTGCAAGCTCAAGGCCTCTTAGCTGGGCTTGACCAAGTGGAGCCACCTGTCCACTCAGGGCCTGAAGCACGCCGATTTGCAGGGGGGCACCCGCTGAGATAGTTACGCAACCTAGCGTATCCTTGCATTCAGAAATCTTTTGGGACTCCTGGCAGGAACTGAGAAGAATAAAGAGGATAAGGAAGAAAAAACCGCAAAATAGAGTAGTTTGAAATTTATGAAAAGGAAGCGTTGTAGTCATTTTTTTTGTTTTTGCTCCTCTTTAGATGATAACTTGTTGTTCTGTAAAACTACGTAATAGAACAATAGATTTTGCCTATAACTTGGGATGCGTTTCTATTTAGATTCTGTCATCTTTACCATAAAATTTCTAGTAAAAATGTATTTGATTACCATTAAAACTCAGGTAACGACAAACTTCAATGCAGAAGATCGCCCCACCAGGCGATAAGTGCCATAAATGTTAAGGATTATTCGTACAGAGGGGTGGTCTCTTGCACGCAGTACCAACAAAAGCTGAGCTTCGGTGGTAATCAGGGAAATGGAACTGTTTGTAAAGTATTTTATTTGTGGCTTATGCCGAAAAAGTAATGAGTAAATAGTGAGTTACTCTTCAATATTTTTATCCTCTAAAGTTCGTTTGATTATTGACAAGCATGCTTAGGGGCGGTAGTCTCTGACGTGGCCGTGTTGAGATACCGCTAAGACAGCTTGGTTGTTCAATAGTTCCGAAATCATTAAAAAAAATGAAAGGGGTGTGTTGCGTGAGGATATTACGGAAACGATCTGTTGCTTTCCTACTTCTGTGTGTTAGCTGCGGCATGTTTTTGTTGTCCTCTGCGCAGGCAGAAAAAATACAATCCCTAACCGCCCCGGAAGTGAAAAATATGGTGGATAATGGGAATGTTGTTCTCATCAATACCTTAAGTGCTATAGAATTTGAAATTCAGCACATTCCGACTTCAATCAATATTCCGGTTATCACCATGAAGGTTACTGAAAAGTTACCGGAAGATATGAATACGATCCTTATTTTCTATTGCATGGGGATAAGGTGACCTTACAGCACTCGTGCTGCAGGTTTTGCAGCAGATCTTGGTTATAATAATGTCTTTTCCTTTGTTGGAGGAATTCCGGAGTGGCGTAAGTTTAACTATCCAATGGTGGTTAATAAAAAATGGCAATCTCAAAAAGTAAACAAAGTATCGCCGGTAAACCTGGAACAACTGCTCAAAAGTGATGATCTTTATATACTTGATGTGCGGCCCAGTGATTTTATAAAAAATGGTTCATTTATTGAAGGCGCTTATTTTTGTCCTCTAGTGCATTTAGACAAGTGGTATACTGAAATCCCTCAAAATAAGCCTCTTATCATAACGGATTGGGCCATGCGTCAGTCTGTTATAGCTGCAAAGTTTTTGCAGGGGAAAGGATATAAAGTGTTTGGTGTTCTTAAGGGTGGAATCGAGCGCTGGAAGGCAGAACAAAGAGCGGTTGAAGAACGAGATCGTTTTGATAAATCAGACTTACGTTATATCCCACAGGAATAAAACCATTTTGAGTCAATTCTCAACAGCGAGTCAGGCAAAGTATGGTCGTAAGACAGTGCTCCGCAAATACATCGCACTCCTGTTTGTCTTGTTAGTTTTGGCAATTATCGGCAGTGGGACATATATTTACGTGCAGCAAAATATCTTTGCACAGCAACACCGAGCTATTGATTTGACGGTCAAACTAGGGATGCTTGAGGCTATTCACAACAACGAATTGGAAAATCATCGCAATACACTTTCCATCATTCGAGAACAGAATCAGAAAATTGCTAACTTCCTTGATTATGATAAAATTAAGTCCATCAAAATCATGTTGGATACAATTGCTCATATTCATAAACTCGATATTATCTTCTTTTTTAATGAGAATGGAAAGCTTCTGACCACCAATCATCGAATGCAGAGTGTATTACCCAATCCTCTGGATTACAGTATACTGCTTGATGATCTCAACGAACGTATAGGGGTCTCCCAGATTCCTGCGGATATCGTTGCTCAGCAGTTGCCATACCTGGAGTTTGACATAACCCAGAGTCACATTCTCTGCTTTAAGTCCCTTGTTCATTTACTTCACGATACCGGAGAAATATCCGGTTATTTTGTGTTGGTAAAATTTATTAATGGTAACAAAGAACTTGCGGGGAAAATGGAAGAGATTGTTGAAGACAGTGTTATTTATTTTGATAGAAACAACAATACAGCGCTTAGCAGTTTGCCCAGTCGCCAGGTTCCGTATCCGGAAAATGGTATGTTGAAGCTGAACGGGAAATCATACTTTACAGATGTAAAGCCTATTGCTGATTTTCAGGGTTTGACAATTGCTAACTTGGTGGTAGCCACTGACAGTAGCCCGTTTTTCAGAGAGCAGAGACATCTCCTTATCAACCTGCTTATTCCCATTGTCATCTCAGTCATTGTCTCAATTATTCTCATCGTTTTTTTGAAGATTCGAATTTTTGGTCAGTTGAATCGTCTCATTGATGTCTTGCGTTCCGTAGCAGTAGGTGATGGTGGGTTAGGGATGCGTCTTCCGGTTCCAGAAGATAAAATAGCAAAAGGTTCCCTTGATGAGATGGAGCAGATGGCTATTGATTTCAATGAAATGATGGGGAACCTTGAGAAAAGCTATAATGAACTTGCTGAGGCCAGAAGAGTTGCAGAAAAAGCTGATAGGATAAAGTCTGAATTCCTGGCTAATATGAGCCATGAGATAAGAACGCCAATGAATGCTATTATAGGCATGACCAATCTCACCCTCAACACCTCACTCACAGCGCAGCAGATACATTACCTGGAGTCGGTGAAAGTTTCTTCAGATTCGTTATTGTGTCTGGTGAATGATATTCTTGACCTGTCGAAGATTGAAGCGGGGCAGCTTGAACTTGAAGAACATCCGTTTTCTCCGGGAAAAATTGTTGATCTGGCTGTTCAGACCATGACTATCCTGGCAAAAGACAAGAAGATTACCCTTAAAGCTGAGGTTGCTGAAGATATCCCTGCCGCTGTACGTGGTGACAGTCTGCGTCTTCGCCAGGTCATTTTGAATGTGTTAAGTAACGGAATCAAATTCACTGATCAGGGAACGGTTACACTGCGAGCAAGTCTTCATTCAAAAACAGAAAAAAATTGTGTCTTGCAATTTATTATCACTGACACCGGAGTTGGCATTAGCCCGGAGAATGTGGAAAATATTTTTGATCTG
The DNA here is from genome assembly GCA_022712895.1 of Desulfocapsa sp. Classification (GTDB taxonomy): domain Bacteria; phylum Desulfobacterota; class Desulfobulbia; order Desulfobulbales; family Desulfocapsaceae; genus Desulfocapsa. The sequence goes on along the minus strand of JAFLJS010000028.1, from coordinate 2,987 downwards.
TTCACCCAGGCTGACAGCAGTACCACCAGAAAATTTGGTGGAACAGGTCTTGGTCTGTCTATTTGTAAACAGATCTGTCAGCTTATGGGCGGAGATATTCAGGTAAGCAGTGTGCTTAACCAGGGGTCTGTGTTTACTTTTACCGTCGTTGTCGATCTGGCTGGGCGCGATGAGCTTCCCACTCGAGATGAATTTGATGGGTTGTCTGTTCCCCTGCCACCTCTGCGAGTTCTTCTGGTTGAAGATAATGAGTTTAATCAGGACATAGCCAGAATAATCCTTGAGCAGGAAGATCATAAAGTGATGATGGCAAATGATGGTTTGGAGGCCTTAGAGATATTGGCTAAAGATCGTTATGATATCATCCTTATGGATGTACAGATGCCGCGTATGGATGGACTTATGGCTAGTTCTGTGATCAGGGCCAGTGAAAAAGGTGAAGAGATTGTCCTCGATTTGCCAGTTAGCCTGATCCAGGCTTTAAAAACAAATCTTGGCGGTGGGCATATTCCAATCATCGCTATGACGGCTCATGCCATGGCAGCGGATCGTATGCAATGTTTTGCCGCCGGAATGGATGACTACCAGAGTAAACCCTTCAATGATAAACAACTCTTTAATGTTATAGGTAGGTTACTACACGGAAAAAGTGTTCAGACACAGAATCATTCCCGTACCATTTACTCCTCGCATACTGTCAAAATGCAACATCTTAATCCTGAGATGTTGAATATGTTTAAAAATCTTACGCATTCCGGGCAGGAAAATGTTCAGAGGAGAATGATTAAACACTATCTTGAGTGTGCACCTGCACTGCTTGATGCAATTCAGCAGGGTATTAACGCCTTTGATCAAGAAGTAATCTGGAAAGCAGCACATACCATGAAATCCACCAATGGTCAGATAGGTGCTGAGTTCTTTGCTGCAATTTGTCAGGAACTTGAAGCGCTGGCCCGACAGAACAGACTTGAACGAAAAGAGGCACAGCGACTCTCAGCTGAGCTCGATCTTGAATTTCAAGAAGTTAGGGGAGAGTTAGAGTTGATGCTCACCCAAATATGAACCGTTTATTTACTTTCCACTCCTTCTATTTGCCTGCTCACAACCCTTTTTTTTGACAAGATTTATTTGGCAAACTGTCGTATATGTCCTTCGTATGAATATCCTTATTGTTAAAACCAGTGCCATTGGTGATGTTACCCATACCATGCCAGCATTAAATTGTCTGAGAGATCATTTTCCTGAAGCACATATCACCTGGCTTGTGGAAGAAGCTGCATCAGATCTTATTCTCGGGCATAAATCAGTTGACAGGGTTCTTATCTCTAAACGTCAGAAATGGGTGAAAGACTTTCGTGCTGGTGCCTGGCGAAGTACCTTGGCACAAGTCAGGAACTTTGTCAGCCAGCTTCGTGAGAGAGAGTATGACCTGGTTTTTGATTTCCAGGGCTTGCTCAAAAGTGGTGTCTGGGTTTGGTTGTCCAGAGGGAAAAAACGTGTGGGATTTGGAAGAGGAATGCAGCATTCTGAATGCAGTTATATTTTCCTGAACAAAAAAGTACCCGCCGTTGATATGGAAATTCATGCCTTGGATAGAGAGCTGCTATTGCTTGAGGCAGTTGATGTTCCATGTAAGGAAGTGGTTTACAATTTTCCAATCACCGAAATTCATCGGCAGAAAGTTAATCAGTTACTTAATGATGCTGGTTATAAGAAAAATCAACAAGCGTTAATTGCTCTTAATCCTCAAACAAAGTGGGATACAAAACTCTGGTATAATAATAAATTTTCCGAAGTGGCAGATTGTCTGGCTGCTAAAGGTGTTTTTGTCGTTTTTACGGGTGGTGCAGCCGACAGAAAAACGATTCAGGAAATTCAAGGAAACATGACACAGAGCAGTCTTGATCTTACGGGAAAGTCGAGCCTCAAAGAGCTGGCTGCCCTGTATGAACTTGCAAATGTGGTAATTTCCACCGATACCGGTCCCATGCATATTTCTGCAGCTGTAGGAACTCCAGTGTTTGCACTGTTTGGCCCCACTGCTCCCTGGCGAACCGGGCCTCACGGTGCTGGCCATCATGTGTTGCGTAGCAGTTTACCGTGTAGCCCATGCTTTAAACGTCAGTGTCTTTTGACTGACGATGTGAAGAAATGCATGAGGACAATTACGGTGAACCAGGTGGTGGATGCGACTTTTGCTTTACTCAATAAGCAAGGATTGATCTTGGAGTAACCTACTTGCCTGGTCGTGATTTCTGCCAATCGTTAAGGGCAAGTCTTTCCACGTGAGAGAAGTCTTCTGTGGTATCAAGACTTTTCCGATTTTTGAGTAAGTAAAAATATGGTATCTTTTTCTCGAGTAGTCATTTCGAAGAAATAGTCCTGAACGTACTGCCAGCAGTTGTAGCAAACGGTAATTGTATGAGTCACCTTTTCTTGAACATTATTGTTGTGCTCTGTTTTTCTGTCACGGGTATGGCGATGGCGTCGGCTGGTGATTCGATTGTGGCAGGTAACTTCACAGCGAATGCTCAGAATGGCGTATACCCGGATTACTGGGAAGTGCTGGAGTTTGCTGGTGTAAAAACGTACACCAGCTATAGACTTGTCCATGACGGGAAGAGGGGAAGTGTTCAGGCGACGAGTCGGGCGGGCTCTTCAGGGCTGGTTCGTAGAATCAGTATTGATCCAAGCCTCTACCCAGAGGTATCTTTCAGCTGGAAAATTCAAGATATTATAACATCAGCCGATATTACCCAAAAAAAAAAGAGATGATGCTCCGGCCAGGGTGTATATCACATTTGCGTATGATTCTGCAAAGGTGAGTTTATGGGGAAAAGTGAAGTTTGATAAACTCGTAAAAACCCAGAATTTAGATGGTTAAGTAAAAAACTTCATATCCGAGGCGCAAATATTTTCTATTATTTCGGCGTACTAAGGTACGTCGTAATGATAGAAAATGTGCAGCAACGAAGGAGATGGAGAGT
>JAFLJS010000038.1 GCA_022712895.1 Desulfocapsa sp. | reverse complement strand
CTCTCCATCTCCTTCGTTGCTGCACATTTTCTATCATTACGACGTACCTTAGTACGCCGAAATAATAGAAAATATTTGCGCCTCGGATATGAAGTTTTTTACTTAACCATCTAAATTCTGGGTTTTTACGAGTTTATCAAGTTTAATCATAGCCTATGAGACTTATGAGAAACAAAAAATTAAAACAGAGTCAGACTTATTGTCTGTTCTTGCTAGTTGGCTTACTGATAATCCAGCTTTCTCCTCTTTTTGCAGCTGCCCAATCTCTTCCCATGGAAACCATTCACGGCAGTATCTGGTACCGGGAACGTATCATGCCTCCACCTGATGCAGAAATAAAGATCAGCCTTGTTGATGTGGCAAAAAAGGATATTGCGGCAACGGTTGTTGCCTCCAGGCGTTTTGCAGTGGCTGATGGGCCGCCCTGGGATTTTTCTTTGCAATATGATCCACAGAAACTGAATAGCATGGGGCGCTATAGATTGCAGGTAAGACTTGAAGCAGGTGGACGTTTGCACTTTAGCTCAACTTCTCATGTTCCTGCCTTTGATTACGATTCGACGAAGGGGATAAAGATAATGCTGAGTCGGGTGCCTGGCTCTGAGGCAAAGACCAAATCGGACTCAGTCCTGTCGAACACTTACTGGAAGGTAGTTGAATTAAATGGTAGCCCTGTGCGTCTGGGAGCAGGAAAAAAAGAATTGCACCTGATTCTGAATGGTACAAAACAACAGGTAAAAGGGTTTTCAGGTTGTAATACTTTTAGAGGCGGAGTTAAACAGAATGAACAGCAGATTACTTTCGGCCCCATGGCGACAACAATGATGGCCTGTACGGACACCATGAAACAGGAGCACTGGTTTTTACAGGCTATGGGGAAGGTTAGACGGTTCTCAATTAGTGGTGAGCAACTTGCCTTATACGATATAGATGATCGGGTATTACTTCGTTTTACTGCGGTTTATTTGCAATAATAGCTATAAGCGTTGGGAATTATGAATAGTAAGCAAAAAGAGCCATCCAAAGAGCCCGCCATCCGTATGGTGATGCTCCCCAAGTACACTAATCCAGATGGTGACATCTTTGGCGGGATGATACTTTCCATGATTGATGAGGCTGCAGCCGTTGAAGCGCAACGCCAGATGCCTCATCGGTATGTGACCGTTGCCATGGATTCCATTCAGTTTCACCGGCCAGTTGGGGTCGGGGATATTGTAAGTCTCTGGTGCCAGACGCTTAAGGTTGGCACCAGTTCATTGGTCATCCATATTGACGTGTTAGCGAATCGCTGGCAGACGGATGCCGAACATAAAGTGACAGAAGCCACTGTGACCATGGTGGCCATAGACGAAGAGAGAAAATCCATTCCGATTTTTCCCGTAAAAGAGAAGTGAGATATGCGAAGAAAGGATAAAGAAATAACTGATCCCGTCGAAATTGAAAACATTATCAAGGAGGCACAGATCTGTCGTCTGGCTATGGTTGAAGGGAGTAAGCCGTATATGGTCCCCCTCTCTTTTGGGTATGAAGGAGATAGCCTCTACTTTCATAGTGGTCATAAAGGGATGAAACTAGAAATCTTACGTGTTAATCCAACGGTTTGTTTCGAAATGGATTTGCAAGGTAACCTTCTTGAAGATGAAAAAGCCTGTCACTGGACGGTGCAATATCGCTCTGTGATAGGCTTTGGTAAGGTAGAATTTCTGGAAGACCCAGATGAAAAAAGAGATGCCTTTGGTATTATCATGGCTCACTACACAGATCGTGTTTTTGAGTTCTCAGATGAAATGTTGAAAAGTGTCGTTCTACTGAAAGTGAAAATTGCAGAAATAAGTGCGAAACAATCGGGATATTAACAGGTACCCGTTTCGGAAACTGAGAGGGTGCTCCATTTTCTAAATTGACGGAGAGAAAACAATGGCAAAACAAGTAGAAATAGATGCGGAAGAGTGTATTGGTTGTGAAACATGTGTAGAACTCTGCCCTGCTATCTTCAGTTTTGACGAGGATACTGATAAAGCTGTTGTTATTCAAACTGAAGGTGGCGATGAAGATTGTATCGAAGAGGCCATGGGGTCCTGTCCCGCTGAATGTATTTCCTATGAGTAGCACAATATGCTGATGCTTATTGCTCCTTCCAAGACTCAGCAGATACTTGCTAAGTCCTGGGAGGAGGCGACTGTTCCTGTTCTGTTATCAGAAGGTGAACACTTAATCCACACATTACGGGAATTCTCTGTTGATGAGTTGGCAAGCCTGATGAAGATGAGTAACGCTTTAGCTCTACAGACCCACGAGCGAATCAGTAGCTTCCAACTACCTTTTACCATTGGCAATGCGAGGCAGGCTCTGACAGTCTTTCGGGGTGATGTCTACTCCCGTATCGAAAGTGACAGCTACAGCAAAGAGGAGCGTACGTATCTACAGCAACATCTACGTATTTTGTCTGGTCTGTATGGTGTTTTGCGGCCATTGGATCTCATGCAGACCTATCGTTTGGAAATGGGTTGTAAGCTAATAAACAGCAGAGGCAAAAATTTATATGAGTTCTGGGGGGATCTGGTAACAGAAACGCTTAATCAGGACCTGGCGGCTCATACAGAACCAGTTCTCGTAAATTTAGCATCAGCTGAGTATGTCCGGGTTATCAAAAAGAAGCGATTGCAGGGGGAACTTCTGCAGATTGATTTTAAGGAACAGAAGGGAGACAGTTACAAAACTGTGGCCATCCACGCCAAACGGGCGCGGGGCATGATGGTAGATTTTGCGGTGAAAAATAGGGTGCAGACGGTGGTGGAATTGCGTGCCTTCCAAAGGGAGGGATATCATTTTCAAGACTCGTTATCCACAGATAAGCATTACGTCTTTACAAGGAAGCGATAGCCTGTAAGTCCTTTATTTGTTGTTCTGCCACGACGGGAGTAAATTCAATACCAATTTTGAATTCTCTGTTCTGCCCATCGTGTAAAAGATCAAGCCAGACAGGGATGGCGTTCAGGCTGAAGCGTTTGTCGTCCAATGGAACTGTGATCTCCAGTAACAGGCTCAGGTTGTTATCTTCTCTGGTTGAATGAAAAATATGAAAACTGCCATCCATCACTTTGGGCAGGAAAATACAAGCGCCCTGTTTGTTGATGTTAGTGACATGGCAAGTAAAAGGCTGGGTCAGAGTGGTGCCTCTGGCTCTGTTTTGAACAGTAACAGTGGCTGGCAGGACAATGTTTTTTCGTGTTAAACGTCTTAAATTTGCAAGCATGGACTCACTTATTGTTTAAGAAGAAAATAACTCATTCTTCCTGTGTATCATATTTGGGCGAGTTTCCAAATAAAAAAAAGGTTTTACACAGTTTTTGATATTTATTCCCTGAGACTTCCCTCCAGACGTAATAGAAATCTTTTTACATTTATACCACCGGCATAGCCGGTTAATTTGCCGGATTTCCCAATCACCCGGTGACAAGGCACAATAATAGCAATAGGGTTGAGCCCATTTGTACCGCCAACGGCGCGTACCGCCTTGGGCCTACCAATGAGTGCTGCCTGTTCTGAATAGCTACATGTTTCACCATAAGGAATGGTGAGTAGTGCCTGCCAGGTCTGTTTCTGGAATTCTGTTCCCGTAAAAGTTATGGGGAGATCAAATTCGGTTCGCTTGTTTGCAAAGTACTCCCGTAACTGTTTTGCTGTCTCTTTTGTGATTGCATTCTCTTCACTCTGGATCTCTGTTAAACCTTTTTTTATTCTCTGCCAGTTACTACTGGCATAGGTAACAGCAAACAAGTTGGTATTATCTGCTGCAATATGGATATCTCCCATGGCAGTTTCCATTTTCTGGTAGAAAATTGTCATATCGTTCACCGTTTTGAAAGAGTTTTCGTGTATTTGTTCCATCTGTGGTGGTCATGGGCCGATTCCCTTGTTGTAGCCCGAAGTGCTGACGGTGTGGTTCTGTAACGTTCGTTTTCTTTGATCAGCTGTAATCGTTTTAAGCCTAAGCTGCCACTAAGATCATTAAATCTGTTACCGGGTGGGGCGAGGTCAGGTCGACAGCGCAGACATGGTCTGCAACTTGCTTTTTCCTCAGCACTGGCACTTCTGTACACAACAATATTCTCTAATTTAGGCCTGGCTGGGCAAACAGGGTGACAATAGATCTCTTTGTTGTCTTTACGCCAAAATAGAGACGTCCATCGTACCGAGGATCGCGGTGCAAAATGTGCTGTCGATAATCTGCTTCTGTAAGTTCTTACATGTTGAATATACTAGTATATCACTTTGCAGATAGCTGGTGGTTTTCGGCCCTTACTGTTTTGTTTTTTTGTCGTAAAAAATATTCAGATGAGTATGCTACAAAAGGTAGATGTGCTGTTTTGTTCATATTTACAGGTACTTTAACAGGTCGTTGACTGCTCTCTCAGGAAATATACCTTATGGGTTCAAGGGTAAATAAAGCATTAAACTTTTTGCTGGCAGTTCCTTTGCTGGCGGTCTGTTTCTTTGTTACGGCAGCTTTTTACCAAGGAGATACCGGTTTCCGAGTGGACAAAACTCAACGGGGATTACTGGTTTCCTATTTATCTCATCCGATAAATCCTGTCGAAAAGGGTGATCTGATTGTGGCAATTGATGGGGTGAGCTACAACCGGATTCTCGGATTTCTCCTTTTTCCCACGGACAGATCAGAGCCACAAACTATTAGTGTGTTACGTGGTGAAGATCAGTTTTCTTTTACTGTTAAAACGGTTCCCATAACTCTCAGCGGATTTTTTAAGACAGCTTGGCCAAGACTGTTATTAATAAGCTTCTTTTTAATTCTTGCCACACTTGCTCGTTACCGTGCACCTGATTCCGTACAGGCAACGCTGTTTTTTCTTATGCTCTGTGGTTTTTCCACATCCATAGCAGCCACCTTGTCTTCATCTCTTATGCTGTTACAGCCGGCATATATATCAGCAAGTTTGCTCTTGCTTACTCTCGCAAACTGGTTTTCTTTTGCTGTCTGGATTCATTTTGCCGCTAGATTCCCAGCAGATAGAGATATTTTAGGGGACAGGAAATGGCCACTTCTTTTTATTTATTTCCTTTTCCCCATTCTCATCATTCTGACGTCATTGATATTAAGTGATTTCAGTCACGATTTCTGGTGCTGGTTACAACGATTGAGAAATGTCTTTTTACCCGTAAGCATCGTGCTCGCTTTTCTAAAACATCTTTGGGATTATCGACAAGCCGTTTCTCCTCTGGCCAGAAATCAGATCAAGTTACCACTGGTTGCCTATTGGTTGACCTTTACTCCGTACTTTTTTCTCTATTTGCTCCCCAACCTTCTGGTAGATCATCCACTTATCTCTTTCAGAGTGGTTGTTTTTGCATTTTTCATTCTGCCACTGGCATACTTCACGGCTCTGCTGCGTCACCGATTGCTAGATGTGGATCGTCTAATATCGAGAGGCATAGCTTTTATGGTGCTGATGGTGTCGCTGGGGTTACTTTACTCTGCCTTTCTTACCGTCTTAAAACGCTATCTATTCGGTAATAAGATCCTTTCAGAAGAATTGTTTCTCCTGTTTTTCATCGTAATGCTCTTTGTGTTCACGCCGATTGCCTATTATCTTGAGCGTTGGATTAACCGAATATTTTTTAGATACCGTCCTGTTCCAACTGAATTGTTACATCAGTTCAGTGATAAAATCTCGGCCACTCTCTTTCTAGCTGATATTGTACAGGCGATGGTGGAGGAGTTTCCCGAAAAGATTAATGTTGATAGCGTTGCCTTGATGTTGCTGGACGATAAGCAATCACGGTTGTTTCCAGAAGAACTTCGATTTGGCAGTAGTCCCTGGTGTGAGAGTGATCTAGTTCATGAATTTCAAACACATATGCCCGTTAGTCTTCATACCGATCATCCTGGTCGCACGCACCAGCTGGAAAAGGAGTTTCGGCAAATCAGAGGAGCAGGTTTTTCTCTTATTTTCCCCATGAAATCAGTGGATAAGGTGATAGGTCTATTGTTCGTTGGCTTTAGAAAGGATGGCAGAATGTTTTCCAGTGATGATATTCACCTGGTTGCAACCCTGGCCAATCAGGGTGCTATTGCTGTTGAAAATGCTAAACGTTATGAGACACTTATTGCCAGTAAAAAAGAGATAGAGGTCCTATTTAGAGAGCGTGTACAGCAGGAAAAAATGGCAATGCTTGGAGAAATGACTGCCATGATAGCCCATGAATTAAAGAATCCTCTGGGGGTCATAAGCAGTTCAGCTCAATACCTTGCTAAAGGGGGCCAATCGCAAGAAGTTCAGGAAGAGATTATTCAATATATCCTTGATGAAGCTCAGCATCTTAACGTGTCTATGAATAACCTTCTGGGGCTGGCTAAACAGAGACCTCCACGTTTTGAGCAGGTGAATCTCAGTCGAGAACTTTCCGGTTTTGTTCAGCGTTGGCTGCAAAATGATGATCATAATCAGCATGTGAAGATAGAAGTTCAGATAGAGAGATACCTGCCTCCCTTGTATGCAGATCTTCGTCAGTTGAATCAGATCCTTTTTAATTTGATTCGTAATAGTGAAGAGATGATGCCGGATGGTGGAATAATAATCTTACAGGCGAAAAGTGATAAACAGACCATTATGATTTCTGTTCTGGACAATGGTCCAGGGATTGCCGATCACGATAAAGAAAAGCTGTTTAAGAACTTTTTCACCACTAAAGAGAATGGAATCGGTTTGGGGCTGGTTATTTGTCAGCAGATTGTTCAGGCCCATAAAGGGGAGATCAGTCTTACGAACAGAGATGAGGGCGGAGCAGTGGCTACTGTACGTTTGCCCCTGAAACCATTGAGCACTTCTGGTGTCCAGGAGTTTGCAGAAAAGATGAAGGAGAGTGAAAAGAGTGACAGATAAGATTTTACTTGTTGAAGACGAGAAAAAATTACGACGTATTTTGCAGCTCGTCCTTTCCGATGCCGGGTATGAGGTACAAACTGCAGCGGAGGGGGGGAGTGGAGTTGAATGCTGGAAAAGCTGGCAGCCTTCCCTTGTGCTCACCGATTTGAAGATGGAACCATTGGATGGTCTGCATGTGCTTCGTTACGGTTCCGATCATGCCCCTGATATCCCCTGTGTAATGCTTACCGCCTTTGGAACCGTCGAGACGGCTGTTGAGGCTATGAAAAATGGGGCTTTTGATTTTTTAACAAAACCCGTTGATCATGAACAGCTTCTCGAAGTGGTAAAGCAGGGCCTTGAAGCGAGCAGAACAACCCAAAAACAGACAGCGGATCTGCTGGGTTCTTCTGCTGTTATGCAGGAACTTCGTGAGGAGATACGTTTGCTTGCCTCCACAGACAGCGCAGTTCTAATTCTCGGAGAATCAGGAACCGGAAAAGAACTGGTAGCACAGGGGATACACAAGGCTTCAAAACGTAGTCGTGGGCCGTTTGTTCGCTTGAACTGTGCCTCTATTCCAGCAGAGCTTCTGGAGAGTGAACTTTTTGGACATAAAAGAGGCTCCTTTACCGGTGCCACGGAAACCCGAGAGGGTGCATTTGTGCGAGCAGATGGTGGAATTCTTTTTCTGGATGAGATTGGTGACCTGCCTTTAGCTCTACAGCCGAAATTACTCCATGCCGTTGAAGAGAAAGAAATTATGCCCATTGGTGGGGAAAAACCTCAATCTGTTTCGGTAAAAATTTTGTCTGCCACCAACCTTGATCTGGCTGAGATGGTTCAAGAGAAAAAATTCCGGATGGATCTCTATTATCGCCTGAATATCATGCAGGTAGTGCTTCCACCACTAAATGTAAGAGAAAACGATGTGGAAGAACTCGCAAATACATTTTTACGATATTTTGCGAAGGAATTTGGTCGGCCAATATTGCAAATATCCATGGAGGCTCTACAGATAATGGGTGCTTACGGATGGCCTGGTAATGTGCGGGAACTACGCAATGTGATGGAGCGGGCGGTGCTGAAATGTTCAGGAAAAGAGCTTACTCCTGATTGTATCCCAAGCTTGACTGAAGGGAGTGAGTGTTCAACAAAAGAGAAAGTAAAAAGTCTTGATCTTGTTGCCATAGAGCAGGAACTGCTGCTTGCAGCCCTAAAACAGCATAACTGGAATAAAACACAGGCGGCCAAAGAGTTAAATATCAGCCGAAGTGCCTTGCGATATAGATTGAATAAATATGGGATTGGTCTCTCTTGAGATTGTCAGCCTGTAAAATATTTTTTATCAATCCATTATAAATAGCGAATACCAAGAGAATGATCTTCACTCCTTTTCCACACCACTTCACCTCGAATCTGTACCGGTAGGTCAGCGCCGTTTCCCTCATCAATCTCACCAGTGGATGCAAGTAGAAGAACCTTGCCGCCCGTCGCAATGTTGTAGGAAGAATGTGTTTGTATACAGACGCCTCCTAATCCAACATCAATTATATTTCCCAGGCAAAAATCGTTGCTGCTGTCTCCCTGTTCATTGATGGAGGACAGGAGTACTGAAAACATAATGTTTCTTCGCTGGTATTTTCGTTGTTCCGGAATTTCATTGGCCATGTTGTATCTCTATTGAGTGAGACATAAAAAATGATGCGTATTTTTCCACAAGAGATAGCAATTTTTATTCCAATTTACCGAAATGGGTGAAGACTGCTGTATCTCGATTCTTTTTTGTGCATCTTGCTTTGCAAAAGAGGGAATAGTAGTGCGGCTGGTTGATATCATCCGGCCAGGGTGGCTAATATCAACCGGTTGTGTGCCTTGTTCGACAGTCGTATTGGTCGGCTCAACAATGATGAATGTGTGAAATCAGCCTGTTGGTTGATTGTGTCTAATGATGGTATCGGTATTGCATTTCATAAGATAAGGAAAAAATAATAGATCCCAAATTTATGTAGCAAAGGAGAAAAAATGGAAAAAAAATTTTTAGCAGGATTGGCAACATGTTTGTTTACGATGGGGCTAACTACTACAGCAATAGCTACTCCATATGCGTTTGATGGCAGTTATTATGAAATTTTTGAAACTCCTGATAGTAACATTGGCTGGGAGCAGGCAAGAGATATCGCTTTTAGTTTAACATATACAGACGGCTCGCAAACTTTCTTTGGACATCTTGCAACTGTGACTTCAGATGCGGAAAATACTTTTATCAGTAATCTCCTGTTTACAGAATCTATTCAAAAAGACGCATATTTCCTTGGAGGATATCAAACACCACCTACAACTGAAATTGATTATGCGGCAGATTGGCATTGGGTGACTGGTGAAGAATGGGTATACACAAATTGGAGAAATGGAGAACCAAATAATACCTATTCTGGAGGAGGGTCTGAAGAACATCTCGAAATATACTCTAGCCAAGGTGGTTTATGGAACGATGTTCAAAGTGTAGATGGCAGCGGGCGACAGGGGTATGTCGTAGAGTACGAGGCAGCTCCTGTCCCGGAACCAGCAACAATGCTTCTCTTCGGAACAGGTTTAGTAGGTCTTGTTGGATCAAGACTTAGAAAGAAGAAAAAATAGTATCGATTCTGAAAGATTTCTTCTCTTCAGGGCAGAGTCATTCATTTGATTCTGCCTTTTCTGTTTCTGCAACCCGCTGGGAAACCATTTTCGGGCTCATTCCCCAGAGTGGTATTGCAAGAATTGTTTATACGAGGAAAGGGAGGGATGTTATGGCTTTCTTCGTCTGGGTCCGGCAGCCAAACCAATCAGTCCTGCACCAAAAAGAAGCATGATGGCCGGTTCAGGTATGAGTGCACTCTTGTGACCCACGATATAGCCTTCAATGGGGGAGGCTTTGGCAAAGCAGGCAATCATCAGTATAAAGATGCTGGGTATCAATCCGATCAAATATTTGCTCTTCATAAGAGACCTCCAGTGATTAAAAAAACGTGACTCTGTGAGTAGCGATATGAAATATTGTAACGCTTTTATCACGATCTTCAATAGGCCGGATGACTAATTCACTGTTTTGTCGTGCCTCTTTTCAGTTAGTGGCTTATTAAATATTGGGGAGATTGTTTAGACCCCTGTCCCAGGGCTCATGAGTAACCTGTTCAGTTCCTCTCTGTTTGTCTTTTATCCTACTATCTATTCCCTGTTTGCTCATGGTCACAAAATATGTGTATTCAGTGTGTTCTGCTCTGTTTGCAACCTCCTGGCACTGCATGGCTCGTATGGTTTGCTCTGTGCTAAGACCTGGGATTTCAGAAGCCAGTCGTATTTTTGCTTCAGTAAAGAGGCGCATGGAAAACGCCACAAAAATATCACGACTGATAAGACCCTTGGCAGGAGCTTTAAAACGGACATGCATAGTAAAGGAGTTAAATGGAGTTCCACCGCCCAAGGAAGGGGGAAGGCTGAGCTGACAGGAAAGATATTTGTTGATGAGAAAGTGTGCGTCCTCAATGGTTACCAGATCGTTTTGCAGGGCCTTTGGTGCACTTTTGGCGCTATGTGACAAGCTGGGGTTACAAAGAACAAACAGCAGGAGGGGCAATAAAAAGCGTTTCATATTGTATATCTCCTACTGGAAAAGTTTGAAAACGCCAAAAACAAGGGTGGAAACAGCTGCCAGGCTGAATCCAACTGCAAACTCATAGGGCAGCAATTTTAGACGTTCCTTAACATGCATAAAGGTGGCCCCGCCAGTGGCATGGAAAAAACTACCGTGGGGCATGGTGTCAAAGACTGTGGCTCCGGCGTGAATCATGGCGGCCCCGGCTATTGCGGAGACGCCAAGTTCGAGAATGGGCCCGGAGAAAACATTGCTGGCCACGACTGTCCCTGCAGTTGTTGAAGCAGTCGCAGCAGACATGAGTGCACCACTGATCGGAGCCAGCATAAAAGAGGGTAGTCCTGAAGATTGCAGGGCTGAAATAATCACCGTTTTCAGGCCTGAATTTGCCACAATTCCCGCCAGCGTACCCGTGCCGATAAGCATGATTGCCACTCCGGACATTTTTTGGAGTCCACTGACGGAATATTCGTTTAATTTTGTGAAACGTCCCATGGCGATAGCACCTGCAATCCCACCTGCCGGCAATGCAATCATGGGGTCAATTGTAATTCCTGCGATGGGTCGCAAAGCGAGAAGAAGAATAGTGACAAGTGGTGCTGTAATGGCAGCAATTGTGCCGGGGAGCAGTGAAACATCTACGACATGAAGATCACTTTCCTGGACCCGCGACCCTCTTTGCTTGAGCATTGAGGCAATAATATAAGTAACCATAATGCCAAAAATTGCGGGGATTATACCGGCTGCCATAACAGAGGTCATGGGAAGACTGAAGGCATCGGCGGCAGCAATGGTGTTTGGATTGGGAGACATAATATTCCCACATTTTCCTCCTCCAACCATGGCCAGCAGGATAGCAGTTCGTGAAATACCTGTACTCCTTGCAATGGCCAGCCCAATGGGTGCAACGGTGATAACTGCAATATCAACAAAAACTCCAACTGCAGTAAGTACCATAGTGGCAAAACTGAGAGCCAGAAGAGCCCGTCGCTTGCCAATTGCCTTTACAATTCCATTGGCAATGGTGGATGCGGCGCCCGATTCCATCAAGACACCTGTCAGTACACCAGCAGCAAGAATTCGCAGTACTGCGGGCATGATTCCCTGGGCACCCTCCGTCATCATTTTGATGACGTTCACGAGATCAACTCCGCCGATAAGGCCACCAAGTAAAGCTCCTGCAATCATACCATATGCAGGAGGTACTTTTCGCAGGATCATTATAATGGCAATTGCCAGACCACTGAGCGCACCTAATGCACTGACTTCGTTCATGTGTGGTTTCCATTGGCTTTGCCAGCAAGAAAGGCGCGGACGGCCTGTTCTGTGACTCGACGTATGTTTTCTTTGGAGAGTTGCATTGATTCTTGCAATGTGATTGGTCCGGGGCAAAGACTGAAGACGGCATCGATGCCTGTTTCATGTAAAGTGCCAAGGTCTTTACCGATTGATCCGGCGATGGCAAAACAGGGGATGTTTTGTGCTTTGGCAGCAGCTCCCACACCACCGGGTGCTTTACCGAAAACCGTCTGGAAATCTATCTGTCCTTCTCCTGTGAGTACAAGATCAGCACCTTTTAGTTTGTCGTGCAGACCAACAAGATCAAAAATAAGATCAATCCCTCTACAGAGTCTGGCATCAAGGAAGGCGTGGAGTCCCGCTCCGAGTCCTCCGGCAGCACCAGCCCCCTCGATTGTGCGGACATCTATGCCAAGATCTTCCTGAATGCGCTGAGCAAGGTTTTGTAAACCCTCGTCCAGTTCTTTGACCTGCTCAGGTGTCGCTCCTTTTTGTGGGGCGTACACATAGGCGGCACCTTTGGGGCCGTAAAGTGGATTGTCTACATCACAAACTGCTTCAATAGTTACCTTACGGATTCGTGGATCTATGTCTGACGTATCAATTCTGGCGATGGAGAGAAGTGATTTGCCAATGGGGGGCAGTTCGTTTCCATTTTTGTCGAGAAAATGAACGCCTAAAGCCTGAGCCATGCCCATGCCCCCGTCATTTGTGGCACTGCCACCTATTCCGACATTTATACGTGTGGCACCTGTTTCAAGGGCTGTTTTGATTAACTCTCCGGTACCATATGTTGAGGTCAGGGTTGGATCTTGCATATCAGGAGCCAGCAGTGCAAGGCCACTGGCAAGTGCCATTTCTATGGTCGCCAGCCCTAAGGAATCGACGACGCAATAATTGGCATGAACCTTCACGTCACGGGGGCCTTGTACTTCAAGGCTGTGCAACGTACCCTGTAGGGCTTTCATGGCCACATCAACCAGGCCATCTCCACCGTCAGCGACCGGAACCTGAATAACTACGGCGCCCGGCAGTATATTGCTGATCCCGGCCTCCATGGCTTGAGCTGCCTCACTGGCGGTGAGAGAGCCTTTAAATGCATTGGGGGCGGCGACTATTTTCATCGTTGAATGTTCCTTACCCTTATTCAATATTACGGGTGGCCGGCAGGTTTGCTGAGATCAGAAAGCTCAACCTCTATCGTAATCTCTTCAGGCTCATCTTCACCTTGCGGCATACGACTTATGGTCATCTGCAATCGCTCACCGGTACGGGAATTCATCATAACAATACCGATATCTTCCATGTTCTTCACTTTTTCCCCACTGATGCTGAGGATGATGTCGTCTTTTTGTATCCCTGCATCCTTGGCTTTACCGGCAAGGCTGAGGTCGCTGATCCGTAGAAATTCGATTTCGTTTTCATCTTTTTCGGGCGAGAGCATAACCCCTATCTTTCCCTTGGGAAGCAGGAAGGATGGTGCCACCATAAAAAAGTAATCCGCTTCAATGGATGGATCTGTCGGGGCGTTATCTGCGTAAAGATTTATTACAGTTGCCTGCTGAACATTTTTCCGTCTCAATACCCGTGGTGGAATACCGGAATCTTTCCTGGTGTGTTGTGAACCTGCAATAACGACGACGGTTGTGGAGGGATGTTCCTCAAGGATTTTCACAATATTTTCAGCCATGGATTCATCCCAGATAGCTTGCGACTGAACAAAACCAGCCAGTCCCTTGCCCTTGCCATGGGGGGATTTGTCATGGAAACCGTGTATCGCACGCAGTCTGTTCACGTAACCATCCAGATCCAAATCTCTCTGCTGGGCGATTGACTTCTGTTGTTCAGCATTGAGGTCATCAGTATGACCGCTTGCAAATACTGTGCTGACAATTTTCCTGTCTATATTGATACCGTGTACGGGAATGTTTACGCTGCGGCAAAAATTAAATATGGGCCTGAATAGTCGCCAGTCGTATCTCCATACATCGAACCAGTGAGAATCGCGGAGGAATGTTGCCTCATCGATATTTTTTTCAAGAATATAGTTATCCAGTGCCTGCTGACTGCTCACCGGAAACATCTCCATGGCAAGGGTGAGATCAAGTCCCTTTTTTTGTAAAGCCTGTATGATTCGCAGTTGCAGGAGATGATCAGCCAGAGAATCGTGGGTCTCGCCAAGATAGATTACCTGTTTTGTGGCAAGCTCTGTGATGATCTGATTGAAGCCCTTTATGGGGCTTGTGGCACCACCCATGGGCAGAGGTTCCAGAATGTATTCAAGACCATTTTCGCTGGTCACTATTGCCTTTTCAAGGGAACGTCCTTCCACAAAAGAAAGTGAGGAGTATTTCCCGTAATGCCTGAGTTTTCGAAGTGCTGCCAGCGTTTCACCGGCATCACTGCTGCCGAGTAGTACCATCACTTCTTTTTCGTTGAGTGGATTGTTTTTTACTTCCAGGCTAAATCCGGGGTTTTCCTGTGCTGGATTGCCAAACAGTGATTTGTAAGCAGCATTATCACTGTTTGTAAAGAGGATTGAATGTTCTGCAAGCTGAAGGTTGGTTACTTTTTCACTGCTGATTGTCGGCCATCCCTGCCGTTCAACCCATTGCAGAAAGGGGGCGAAGTCTTCCGCATCTTTCGGGTCTGTAACAAGTAGTTTATGCTCTGATCCTAAAAACCGGGACCATATTGGGGGTTGCTCATGAATGTCCAGCATCCTGAAAATATCATACTCTGGATCTATGATAAAGGAGAGAGGAGGCTGGCTCAGTGTAATGTCTATTCGTGTCTCTTTGGTGCTGATTGTGCGGCTGAATGTGCGTGTGCCTGCAACAGTCTGTACTTGAATCGGAACCTGTAGGCTATAAGGCTGCTTACTGTTTTGCTGGAGGGTGAATGAGAGGATGGATATATCCTCTCTGTTTTCGGTGTGGATATCTGTTGCCGTCAGTGATGGAAGGTCGGTTCGTGTGAGTTGCTCACTGAAAAAGGAGCTTAAATTACGTTTTGAAATGGTTTCAAATGCAGTTTGAATATCATCCCAGGATGCATTTTTTCCTCTGTAGGCGGTGGCAAATAAACGGATACCAAGCATGAAATCCCCCGGCCCCAGCAGTCCACGCAGCTGATGGAAAAACATGGCAGAGCGATTGTACCCAACTGCTCGAATGGCCTTGGCCATTGGCTGGTTGTGACTGGCAGATCGAAAGTTTTTCATTGCGATTGCAGAACCGGGATGTACATAACTTCGATAGTTGAGGAGACTACTTTTTCGATGCGCAGCTCCATCTCCCTTATCTGTCGCATAACTGAAATCTGCGAGGTAGCTGGTTAAGCCTTCGCACCAGTTGCCAGATTTTTCGTGAATTTCAATGGAATTGCCAAACCATGAATGCAGTATTTCATGGCCAAGAGATGTCTCTTTAATAAAAGGCAGACGCAGAACCATTTGGCCGAGAAGGGTGAAGGTCGGCATGCCGTAGCCAGTGGGTAATCTGTTGGCGACAATGGCATAATGCTGATAGGGGAATGGGCCGATTTCGCGTTCGTAACGGAGAATATAGGCTGTACCAGCATCCAGATAGCCACTGCTTAAGTCTGTATCTTCTGCAAAGAACCAGGTGGAAATGGATAAACCGTCCCGAATTTGTTGCTTACGTATCTGGTAAGGGCCAGCGGCAAAGTGGATTGCCTGCACTGCCTGGGAAAAGGAGGTACGTAAAGTGTCATTATCCTGTTTGGTATCGATTATGTCAGATTCACTTATACCCTTGAACCCGGAAGGTAGCTGGGCTGTGAGCGAAAAAGACATGGCTCGATCTGGAACGGGATGCCAGTTAGTTGTTAAGGCAATGCCATCAGTGTTGATGCGGTTATTAAAGTTTTGAGGTTCTGTTTGCAGGGAATAGTGAATAGTGACCTGTTGGGCAAGTTTACTTGCGTACATGCTGATATATTTACCTGTGGGAACCGGTAAGGTAATAGCCTCTTTACCTTCTTCCTGAGTAGAAATCGTATGGACTTGCAGCCCGTAGGTATCAAGAATCCATGGTTCTCCTGCTGGAAATGTGACAGTTGCCACACCTTCCATGCTCTGTGAGTGTATGTTGAATTTGATATCAAGCAGGTAATTGGCATCCGTCGCATGGCAGATGGTGGCGTAAAGGCTGACAATAAGAATTAATAGAAGTTTCACATCTTTCTCCGTAGATAATAATATGGTAGGGTGTAAAAAGTAGAAAAAATCGATGCTCGTCTTTTTTAATATATCATATCACCTGAAATTCTCCTTGCAAAGAGTGATAA
>JAFLJS010000002.1 GCA_022712895.1 Desulfocapsa sp. | reverse complement strand
GGAAATGAAGGCGGGTTATTCTGGGGTAAAGGGAAGCGGTTGGGTTTTCTATTCGGTTTTACAGGCTGATTGTTCATAGCCTGGGTAAAAATATTCATCATGCCCTGGAATGCTTCCATGGTTTGCTGATTATTTTGGGCCTGTCTTTGGTCGTTTTGCTGCTGCTGATATTGCTGTTGTCGTTTTGCCGCATCTATCTGGGCTGTTAGCTCAAATACCTTGGAAACGTTTACATTGCATCCCATGGTAACGGCCTGCTGGGTAAGATTGTGGGCTGCCGCCACATTTTTTTGGTTGAGGGCGGAAATAATACCGAGTCTTAATTCATTGCAGGTCTGGTCAAGCCGATTTTGTTCGACCAGTTGCTGTTCTCTTTGTTCTTTTTCTTGTTTCTCAAGGGCTTCCACCTGGGCCATAACCCCGGGGGCGACATCGCACCCTAAGGCAACCGCTTGATTGGTAAAGTATTGCGCAGCACCGGTATCCCCTCTGTTGAGTGCAACTGAAATATTATGCATGGCTATGCCGCATTGGTTCTTGATCCTGTTCTCTTCGGCATTTTCACCGGCGTTGGCAGTGGGTGTTTTTTCCCCTCCTGCCGAGCTGAATAAAGAGTTTTTCTTCTCTGTTTTTTCACCGCCGGAGGAACTGAAAAGGTTTTTTTTCTTTTTTACTCTTACATCAAGATAGGCCGTCATTCCATCATAGTGGAGAATGATGGTATTTGTACCGGGTTTGAACCCCACAGCACTGACCGGGTTGCCTGATTTGCCTATGTTAAAGAGATCTTCCCGGGTCGCATTCCATGAAAAATCACCTCCCCTGTCATAGGGCTTTCCTGTTCCGTCACAGGCTGTATAACTCAGACCCTGGTCAACAGAAACCTGGGCGGGGCCTGCGATAATAAGACCGCCGGGAACATTCCCCTGGGAAGGATCTTGGGTGTCGGACTCCTCCTGTGTTGGGGGAGTATCTGTGGTGGGATCGGTCGGCGGGTTATCCGGCAAAGAATCTTCCTCTTTTTGGGGAGGCAGTTCGTCAACAATCTCCGAATACGCCTTAAAGGAGACCTTGCCCCCCTTTGCCAGCAAGGCACCCTTGCCGGGTTTTTGCCATGTAATCATTCCGGAATGTTTTTCAGAAGGGGGAAATCCGCCTTCCATGGGTGCTGGAGACAATTGCAGATCCATAAGTTTTTCAAGGGCCCAGGCTTTTGTATGACCCATAAGATCCGGGACCTTAATCAGCTCCTCCTTGCCCGAAAGACTGATATTGTACCAGGTATTGCACTGCCTGTGTAAGGGCCAGTCTTTTGCGTAGGCCTCATACCCCTTGGCATCTATTATAACCCGGGCATTGTGCCTGTCGCTGATAACAGGTTGTGAGTTGAACAGCAGGGTGAACCAGCCCCCGGCATCACTGGTTGCCTGAACCCGCCCGGCCTTTGATTCTGCTGTCACAAGAATATTGGCAAGTCCCTTTTTGCCTTCAGTGACCCGTGCTTGGACCAGTATGCTGTTTTTCAGTTGTTTTATAGCACCGTCAATTTTTTTCCTGGCCTTTTCCAAAAAGGTATACCGGGCGACAAATTTTTTTTCCGGATAAGATTGGATATTAATTTTGCGGTGTTTTAAAATATTTGAAGCACAAGAGGTATTTGAAAAAAGAAGCCGAAAATATTTTTTCCCTTTTTTTTCAGCTTCCAATACCTTTTCCCAATTGGTATTGCACCGTGAAATAAGATTTGCAATGGAGGGCCGTGTCCCATGGGCTATGCGCATGCCGTGATAGGCCTTTTTCAATCCGGCAACCCCGGGCTTTATTTCGGTCCATTGACTTTTCCACCAGACAAAGGCCCTGTCTTGCTTGTTATCCCAGAATTCAGCCTCAGCATCACTTGAACCCGGGCGTATATATTTTATCCAGGGCCAGGGAAAGACCGTCTGGTCGGCAAACTTTTTAATAAACTTTTTTTCCTTATCAGTGGTGGCTGTGAAACCAAGACCGATTCCGCCGCCCCCCCTTTCCTTGATCTTTTTGTTCAGCCGGCCCAGGGCATTGGAAAATCCGCTTGCCGCCTGCTGATAAAATGCAATAATTTCCCTGAAGGGCTTTGTCAGCACCCCCCCTGAAGGATCCAGTTTTTCAATGGCAGAGTTCAGGTCTTCCAGTATATTACTCATCTGTTGAAGGGATCTTAGTGGGTTGTTCTTATCCGGTTTATACCGGTCATAAAATCCATTTATCGCATCAATATCTGCTTTAATATTGGTGATTTTTTTTATCCCTGTTTCATATTTACCAAGAACGGAAATGCTGTTGTTCAGATGTTTTGTCAGCCCGCTGTCATTGAGCTTGTCAATATAGCCCACAATTTTTGGATGGCCGCCATACTTGTATTTCGCCCAGGTCCATTTGTCACTGACATCTTTAAGATAGTCTTTTGTTTCGGTGATCGTATCCTTTAAGGCCGTTCCGTAATCCTTGAGTTTTTCCATTTCTTCTTGAGGAATCTCTGCCCGGACAGTAACCGGTATTAAAAAAAAGCCCGCAACCAGGAACACACCCAAACACCAATAAAATACCTTCATCTGCCTCTCCTTTATCGAATGGTTAATACGACCTGTTTTTCTGTCTGAATATTTTTAAATTGAACTTTGGCAATCACTGTAAACGTTCCCCTTGCCGGTACAGGATCCATATGCTGGGTCCAGGTGGTAATTTTTCCGACATCGGCCTTTACCTCTGCAACCCTAGTTTTAAACAGCACTTCATTATCCTGTTCAATGGTGAACCAGACCTGGACCGGAATTTGATTTGCTGTTGCATTGCGGATATCCATCCGGAACAGAACCTGAATATCAAAGGGGGCATTCATTACTACGGGATTCGGTTTCAAACTTAGGCGTTTGATAATAATTTTTGATTGCACTGCCTCTATGGGGAGGGAGGCGGCAACTCCGACCCCGCCTGAATTTTGAGGGAGAATATATAATTTAGCGGTTTTGACGGTGGCTTGAAAAAACGGCTTGGCAAAGGAAAACATGGGCAGAAAATTAATGGTGTCTTCCTGGTTTTTTATGATATTTTGGTTCATCTTTCTTGCAGCTTGATAATGCCGGGCTGCCCTGTTCCGATTATTAAGTTCGTGCTGGAAATACCCCATGTTGAAGTGGCGGTTGGCAGTGGGTGCGTTTTTTACAAGATCTTCCATGATTTTGATGGCAGGTGCTTTGCTGTTATTCACCCAGAGAGCCTGGGCCAGGTTGTGCTGGATTGTCCTGTCATCGGCATAAATATCAAGTGCCTTTTTATAATGG
The DNA here is from genome assembly GCA_022712895.1 of Desulfocapsa sp. Classification (GTDB taxonomy): domain Bacteria; phylum Desulfobacterota; class Desulfobulbia; order Desulfobulbales; family Desulfocapsaceae; genus Desulfocapsa. The sequence goes on along the minus strand of JAFLJS010000002.1, from coordinate 1,305 downwards.
GTAATCGCCTCTGAAAAATCCCCATCATAAAAGGCGATAATCCCCATGAGAGTCCAGGCAATTCTGTCTTTGGCATATATCCCAACTGCCTTTTCACACTCTCTTTTTGCAATATCAAACTGCCGCTGTTTGAAAAATATCCTTGCTCTCAGGGTGTAAAGCATGGAAAGGGGAAAGGGATGCATATCAATGGCTTTGTTTGCATCTGCCATTGCCTGTTTAAGGCGGTTTTGGCCCAGACTGATTTCCGATCTGCCGTGAAATAAAAGGGCTGAGACTTTATCTTCCGTGGTCTTGGCACCCAGGGTTTTGTTCAGGCGCAAAATCTGGGCAGGTGCCCGGGGATTTGAAATCGCGGCGTTGATATCTGCCCATGCTTTTTCATACTGCCCGGCATTGGTATACAATGATGCTCTGAAAAAATGGGCATCCCCCCTGCGCCCGTCCAGAGCGATGGCCTTTGAGAAATACCCGATGGCTGAGGGTTCGTCCTTTTTTTTGGCCGCTGCAACGGCCATATAGATATATGCCGCTGCATTCTTTGGATCGGCTTTCAGCATCTGCTCGCCCAGATGAATCATCTGGTCAAACTCCCCTTTTTTAAAGGCTGCGGAAAATTTTTTAAGCTGATCATTTCCATTGGCATTCCCCTGGGAGGACTCGGCAATGGATATATTAAAACCGCTTTTCAGGGTGATCAGTAAAAGGGCCGTGATAAGGATGAAAATGGTCTGTTTGATATTGCCTCCATCTAATTAATGTTGCAAGTTTTTGATGGTCCTGTTTTTCTTTTTTGCCATGGCCAAAGTCATAATTATGGTTGATATGAGTCACACCTGGTGCATGTAATTGGTGCATATGAACCATTTAAGAGTGTTTGCTTTTGATACTTGTTTGAATTTCGCATATATTGTAAGATATGTTGCAAAGGGTATGCCCTTAACGAATGGCCGGAGATATTATTTCAAGTGATTGTAAATATGAACAAAGGGTGTTATCAACTTTAGGAAGACTTGATATCGTCTAAAAAAAAATAAACAGCAGTTCAAATACGATAAAACCGGTCGGAAAGAGAAGATGTCTCATACATGAATTTGTTTGCCAAGCTGTTGAATATCATCCCGGAATTTGAGCCTGAAAAACGAAAAGGCAGGATCCTGCCCAATGGGTTGCTTCTTTGGTTTGCGTTTCTTCCCTTGGTCTGGGGCCTTATACTTTCTTTTGTTATTTTATCCCACAAGACACCTGGGTTCAGGCTGGAAGCAACTCAACATTATTTTGTTGTGTCAAAGATTGATACCCCTG
>JAFLJS010000075.1 GCA_022712895.1 Desulfocapsa sp. | reverse complement strand
AGAACGTGCCAAAATTGAAGCGGCTCTGGGCGAGGAAGAACTTGAACCCGATTCTGTGGTTCTAATGAGAAGTGATGTTATGCGAAACCATGTTCCAACAGCATATATCATTAAAAACTGGATAAACGAGGCTTAAATTATGAGTTTTGACAACCTCACAGGTATAGATAAAGCTGCTGTGCTTCTGATGTGTCTTGGAGAAGAAGCCTCGGCTAAGATTTTTGAAGAATTGAGCGATGAAGAAATTGGACAGGTAACCCGAACCATAGCGACCATTGACCATATTCCTGAAGATGTTAAAAACAATGTTTTTGCGCAATTTGCAGAATCACAAAGACAATTTGCCGGTCTTTTTATTAAAGGAAATGAGTTTGCTAAAAAAGCTATCTCCTCCCTGGCAGGTGAACAACGGTCAGAAGATCTTATGGATCGGTTTGTTTCAGGCATGGAAACACGACCTCTTGAAACCATATCACGTATGCAACCATCCATGGTTGCAGGACTTTTGGAAGAGGAACATCCCCAAACCGTATCTCTTGTTCTCTCTACACAGCACACAGCTCATGCCAGTGAAATTCTAGCTCATTTGCCTGAGGAAATTCGTGCAGACGTGGTATATCGTATTGCCAAAATTGAGAAGGTATCCCCTGAAGTAATAACCAAAATTGAAGATGCATTGCATCGCGAAATTGGTATCGTGGGAAGCAAAGAACAGAGTCAGGTTGGTGGACTGGACAAGGTTGTCGACATCCTCAACAATATGCAAAACCAAATCGATGCAGAAATCCTTGAAGATATTGAAGAGACAGATCCTGATATGGTTGAAGAGATTCGAAAACGCATGTTTACTTTCGAAAATCTTACGACCCTGGATGGCCGTTCATTACAGATGATTTTACGTGAAGTAAACAACGATTCCCTGACCATGGCCCTAAAAACTGCCTCAGACGAAATGCAGGAAAAAGTTTTCGCCAATATGTCTGCACGTGCAGCTGATATGATCCGTGATGATCTTGAAGCAATGGGCCCTGTACGTCTCTCAGAGGTTGAAGCTATGCAACAGTCCATTGTTAAAATTGCCATGAAACTTGAAGAAGAAGGCAAACTTGTGCTTGGCACGGGAAGTGGCGATGAGCTTGTCTAGATTTTACAAAAAGAGTAAAGATTTCCAACCTGAAACCTTGTTACCTAAAGGCAGTGTTCCCAGCGACCAACCGGTCTGGGGCGAATCTATAATTATAGAGGAAATCCAGGTAGAGCCACCAAGCTCTCCGCAGGTACCGGAAAAGGTGGCACCTGTTGCAGAAGAAATTCCAGCCGAGCCTGTAACGGTTACACCGGATACGCCAGACAAGGCGGTACAAGTTACAGAAAAGACTTCGGCCAAAACAGTAGAGGACGTTGACGAAGATGTTATTACCACACCTCCCGCACCTGCCGAACCAGCATTTGATCTGGAAGCAGTTCGTAATAAAGCTTTTGCTTCCGGAGTTAAAAAAGGACGCAAAGAAGCAGATGAGGATTTTGAAAATGGAATAAACACCTTGTTAAGTATTTGCAACGAGCTAGACAAACTCCGGGAAAATATCTTAAAAAACAGTATACCTGAAATGAAAGAGCTGGTTATGCAGATTAGTGAGAAAGTCATCAGACATTCAATTACCGATCAGGAAGAAACAATAACAGCAACTGTAATTGAAGCTATCCGGCTTGCCGTGAAATCAGATGAAATCCATATTCAGATAAACCCTGACGATTTAAAATTCATTGAACTGAAGAAACAGGAAATTATCGACTCAATCGGTGGACTTGAGAATATAACTCTCCAGTCTGACCTGAGCATCGAACGAGGTGGTTGCAAACTCGATTCATCCTGTTGTACTGTGGACGCAACTCTTAGTAACCAGATAAAGGTTATCAAAGATACTGTTATGGCAGATGATGCTTCGACAACAAAGTAAAACACCCAAGACAAAACGCAATGGCCCTCTTTTCCGGATCAATTGATACACTCCAGACCATCCAGGTACGTGGTAAAGTAACACGCATTGTAGGCTTGATTATTGAAGGCCATTGCCCCCACGCATCCGTGGGTTCGCTTTGTGAGATATCCACCCTTGACCAATCAATAGTAGTTCTAGCTGAGGTTGTAGGTTTTAAAGAATCGAGAGCACTGTTAATGCCGCTTGGTGAACTGCGAGGTCTTGGGCCTGGCAGTACAATACGGGTGGTTAAAGATAGCGCAACAATCAAGGTAGGTCCCAACCTTCTCGGTCGGGTAATTGATTGTATGGAAAATCCTATTGATAATCTACCTGCCCCTCTGCTTCATGAAGAAAAATCGATATATTCTTTACCACCTGGCCCCATGGAACGTCAAAACATCAGCGAACCACTGGATCTTGGTATTCGCGCAATAAACGGCCTACTCACATGTGGTATGGGGCAACGCATGGGAATTATGGCAGGTTCAGGTGTTGGGAAAAGTGTTTTGCTGGGCATGATGGCGAGATATGCACGTGCTGATATAAATGTTATAGCTCTTATTGGTGAGCGTGGACGTGAAGTACGAGAATTTATCGAAAGAGATCTCGGTAAAGAGGGACTAGCCCGTTCAGTCATTGTAGTGGTCACTTCGGATCAATCGCCACTACTGCGTATGCGTGGAGCATTTGTCGCAACTGCCATTGCAGAATATTTCTGTAGCCTTGGTAAAAATGTCTTACTCATGATGGATTCAGTCACCCGTTTTGCGACTGCCATGCGTGAAATCGGCCTTGCCATAGGAGAGCCACCCACGACAAAAGGCTACACCCCTTCTGTTTTTGCCACCCTCCCTAAACTTCTTGAACGTGCAGGACGTTTTCGTGGACAAGGTTCCATCACTGGACTGTATACTGTGCTCGTTGACGGTGATGATATGACGGAACCGGTAGCGGACTCGGTACGATCCATTCTTGATGGCCATATTGTCCTGTCACGTGATCTGGCTGCGAAAAACCACTATCCGGCAATTGATGTGATGAATTCAGCGAGCAGGATCATGCGTGGAATTGTATCGGCAAGACATATAGAACTCGCTGGCCGTGCTCGAAATGTTCTGGCAACATATAACGAGGCTGAAGACCTTATTAATATAGGTGCCTACGCCAAAGGTTCAAATCCTAAAATTGACTTTGCCATTAAAAAAATTGATGCCATTGATTCCTTTCTTAAACAAGGATATGACGAAACAACTCCTCTCAAAGAAACCGTGGAAATTATGGGACAACTGCTCAGCGAAAGAAAAGATGACAGCAACGCCCGTAAGGATAGACGTGAAAGTGATAAACTTGATACAAAAGAGTAAACAATGCCCCCCAAACCCTTCTCCCTCGATATTGTTTTAAAGGTAAGAAAACGTAAGGAAGACCTCGCTCAACAAAAATTTATACAAGCCCTGGCTGTACAAAAAGAAGTTGAAAACAAACTCTCCACAACCCGCACCAAACTTCAGGAAGTTATAGACCTTCTAGAGATAAAACAGCACGAAGGGATGCTTGCCGTTGAGCTTGGTCGCTTTGAAGAAAGCATCACTTATACCCACGGTGAGATCAAATCGCTTCGAAAGCTGTTTCGTGAAAAGAAGAAAATTAGTGAAAATAAAAGGAATCGTCTCATTGAAAAAAGTAGGGATTATAAAGTATTACAAGAACTAAAAGAGCGACAAAACAAAGCGTGGAAACAATACATTGACAAAAAAGAAGCAAATATGCTTGATGAGATCGCCATCCTTCACCATGAAAGACCGACGGCATAATTGATCATGTTTTATGTGTAATTACACAATCTTCAAGACTTGATTCGCAATATCAGTCCTAATCCATAGACCACTTTTTTTCAGGAGTACACATGAAAGCCAGATCATTCGCTAACGTTACCTTAGCGCTTTTTTTATGTTTTTTTGCAGGTTCAGTTCTCGCAAAAGCAGAAACAACAGAACAGGATTTTTCATCAATTCAAACAAAAAAGACTGGGCAGTCAGGAAAACTTGTACCTAACCAACAGCCTCCAAAAACCACATTCAGTTCAGTTGAAGAACGCAGGCTCTATACCATTCTTCAAAATGAACGTGACAGTCTGGAGGAAGAGAAAAAAGTACTGGCTTTAAGAGAAAAGGAGCTAAAGACTCTTGAAGAGGAAGCCGATAAGAAACTCAAGTTGATAGATGATAAACTTGATGAATTAATGAAAGTACAAAAAAAAATAGCATCACTTTTGGTAGAAAAAGATGTTGAAGAGCAAAAAAAGATCCAGGATCTGGGAATGATATATGCCAAAATGTCCCCAGAAAGAGCTGCTTTAGCCCTTGGAACACTTGACGAGCAACTGGCGGCTGATCTTCTTGCTAATATGAAAGTAAAATCTGCAGCCAAGATTCTTGATCGTATGGATAAAGCAAAAGCATCTCAGCTTAGTACAACATTTACAACCATAAAGGTGGAGTAACCGAGTATGGAACAATTTTTACTTAGCCCTGACGTTGCTGTTCAACGTACACCTCAAACACAAGCAGTCAATAATAGTGCGGCCGAAAATGGTGGGGACGATTTTACTCCCATCATGGAAGAAGCTGTGGCAGGACAACAAAGCTTAACTGACAATCAGCAGGAGCACGGTAACCAAAACCAAGCAGAATTAAGTGAAGGAAGCGCTAAAGATGGTATTTCTGAGTTGGCTCCAGCATCCGTAGAGACCGCTCTCAGGATACAACCGGTTACGGCTGAAATCCTTAACCAAAATGTACAGAACCAGAGTCAGCAGCCTACTACACTTCCCAGCCCCCCCCTGCCAGCTACTGCCCCACCAGCTACTGCCCCGCCAGCAACAGAAATAGTAGAACCTGAGTTTTCTACACAAGGCAAGGTCGAATCACCCTCTTTGATTGCAGACCCCACAGCTAAGACAGTAAGTACATCAAAAGCTGAAACGATCCTTTTACAACAAATCCAGCAAATCATAGATGAAGGGAACAATATTGGTGCCATCACAATCAAAAGTTCCAATACCGTTACAGCTGGTAATAAAGAACAGATTGACAATCTGCAAATGTTAAGCTCTCCAGTCTTAAATGAAACAGAAGCAGAGACAATCCAAGTCAGACAGTCCACGATTGCCCAACTACTGCCTGGTGAGCAAAAAACATTTACAGCGAACAGTTCAAAGCCAGAGAGTAGTCGACAAGAAGTTACTGAACAGTTCCTAAACGCTAAAATAGGTGAGGCTCAAAAAAACTCCCAGGGACAGACAACAAATCAGCAGAGTGATCAAAAAGGAAATAATGGGCAAAACAAGGACAGTATTTTAAATGCTACATCATCCGCGACACCAATTATTTCAGAAACGTCCCCTGGCGAAACAAGTTTCAGCTACCAATTGCGCAGCAGCGAAATCAGTACCAATCCAACTACAGTGAGTGTAGAAGGAAAATTTGCACCTGGCGCCACCCAGATTGTGCCTGAAAAAGAACTTATTGACAACCTTGTTCAACGTTTTAATGTCAATCCCCGGTTACAAACCAGTAAATTGACACTCCAGCTGCATCCTGCAGAGCTCGGCCAGCTTAAGATAGATATTCTGGTAAAAGGTGATTCGATTTCGGCAAATATTGTTGCTCAAAGCCAACAGGCGTTAGAGACATTAGAGAAACATATGAATCGTCTTCGTGGAGTTTTAGAGGATCAGGGATTCAATATTGACACTTTTGAAATAACCTTGCAGGCGGATAGCGACAACCAGCAAAATTTATTTCAGGAGCATTTTGATTCACAACAACAATTTGCAACAAATTCTAGAAAAACATCTGGTCAGCCAGAAGACTCTTTCGACACACTGCTTGACAGTGAAGAATTAGACTCTCTGCATGAAAAAAGTGGCTTAAACGTTACTGCCTAGATAGTAAGGAGACAGACTATGACAGATATCGCTGAAATTTTCGGACCCACATCTCAAGCAAATACACCCGTTTATTCAGACCAATCGGGTGGTGATTTGGGCAAAGAGGATTTTCTCACTCTGCTTGTGGCACAACTTCAGAACCAGGATCCAATGAACCCTGAAGATGCTACGGAATTCACAGCCCAACTGGCCCAATTCAGTTCCCTTGAACAGTTGTTTAATATTAATGAAAACATGGAAGATTTAGCCCTCGCCCAGCAACAGTCCGATCGTTTTTCAACAATGGACTTAATCGGAAAAACTGTAAGCTATCAGGATGGCGATTTTACTATGGATGAAGAGGGATCTGTCTCCGTTGGCTATGAACTGGACGGTCTTGCCGCTTCAGTGACATTATTCATAAAGGATGAATCGGGAACTACGGTTGCCACACTTCATCCTACTGACCTAACTGAAGGTAGTCATTTTATTGAATGGAATGGTATGAACAGTAATGGTGAACGTGTTCCTGCTGGAGACTATAAAATAGTGCTACAGGGATCTGCTGGAGTTGGTGAGCAATCAATTGCTATTTCACCCCTCGTTCAATCAGAAGTCACAGGAGTTGAATTTAACAATAGTACAGGAGAAGTTGTCTTGTTTACCCAGGCTGGGGCACAGTTAAGTGCGGATTCAATCCTTGCCATCTATAAAAATAAAGCTGCTGCAGTCAGTGAAGATACTGCTGATGTAACAAATGATGTAAGCGTAACCGATGAAATAATTGCAGCGGCAGGGACAGCCGCTGAGTCAACAGCCGAATCTGCCCTCACGGACGAAGAACAGATCGAACAAGACCAGCTTGAGCACCATCTGGCTGTAAACTAACTGATTAATTTAATCCAGTCCTAGAAGAGGGAGGATTTTTCTATGGGTATCACCAGTGCATTATATAGTGGCGTAAGTGGGCTAAACACAAATTCATCTGCAATGAGTGTTGTTGGTAACAACCTTGCCAATACAAACACTGTTGGCTTCAAAGGCTCACGGACTGTTTTTTCTGATATGCTGTCCTCAACTGTTTTTGGGTCTGGCGGAAAATCCCAGGTTGGACGTGGTGTTACCATGTCAAAAGTGGATAACATTTTCAGTCAGGGAACATTCGAATCTACGACTTCTGATACCGATGTAGCTATTGAAGGCGAAGGCTTCTTTATGCTCAAAGAAGTTGGCAATGACACAACTTTGTATTCAAGAGCTGGTGCTTTTCGCTTTAACGCTGAGGGGTATCTTGTCAACCCGGAAGGATACAGGGTGCAGGGGAAGGGCTACGATGTAAACGGTAATCTCATTGCTGGCGATGCGACCGACATCCAGGTGCAGAACGTTGGATTGGTTCCCGCAAAAGTTACTGATAGTATAAATTTGAATACTAACCTTGACTCAGCGACAACTATTATTGATGCCGTAGCCACGCCATTTTCCTATACAGATCCAACAACCTTTAACTATTCTTCTTCTACACCTGTTTATGACACATTGGGAGAATCTCATTTAGTTACGCTCTACTTCAGGAAGCAAGATCCTGCGACCTTAGTTGCTCCTAACGATAATGCATGGGATTACTGGTACAGTTCTGTCGACAGTACCGGAGTTCCTTTCGGTGATGTTGCTGGAGGTGCTGCTCCACGAGGAGAGATACTTTTTGACCAGAACGGTAACCTTGATCCTGCATTACCGGATCCTGTCCCACCGCTGGGAACAAATCCCAATGGTACCGGCGAAATTCCAGCTCTTGACTATCTGAATGGGTCAGTTCCTACTCCCGTGCGACTGGTTTTTGACACTACTCAATTCAATAGTGTATCGACGGTAATATCGCAGGACCAAAATGGGTATTCTGCAGGAAATCTGACCAACGTAGGTATTAATGCGTCTGGCGTTGTTGTCGCATCCTACTCTAACGGTGAGCAGGTAAAGGTGTCGAGCCTTGTCCTTGCTAAATTTAACAATCCTGGTGGTCTTGAGCTAATTGGATCAAACATGTTTACAGCGACTGAGGCCTCAGGTGCTGCACGTTCCGGTCTGCCAGGTCCCGAACTTGGAAAAATATATACAAATTCACTGGAACAGTCAAATGTTGATATGGGCCAGGAGTTTGTAAAAATGATCACCATACAGAGGGGTTTTCAGGCAAACTCTAAAATTATTACCACAGTTGATGAGATGTTAGGTGAACTGATTAATCTTAAACGATAGGCAATTCTGAATTTTCCCTTCTTCCAACCGGGTGTCATTTTTATGACATCCGGTTTTTTCTCCTCCTTCCTATATAAACTTCATAATACATCGCAATTTCAGCCAATAAACGTATCCAAAGAAAAGTACCACTTCAGGAATATATTTTGCATTGTTTTTTGGGACGCCAGAATATAAGATGAAATATATTTTTCTAATTATTCTTTTATGTAGTGGAGGTTGTGTCTTTGGATATCGGAACAATAATTGGGTTAGCTCTTGCGTGTGGCCTGATGCTTATGGCTATTCTTCAGGGTGGACCACTTGGTATTTTCATTAACATACCATCCGCCATGATTGTTTTTGGTGGAACCATTGGAGTAGCGCTCGTTCACTATCCCCTAAAGGATATTATTGGTGCAGTAGCCATTGCCAAAAAAACCGTCCTCAACAAGGACACGGAGCCCTATGCCCTTATCGTCCAATTAATGGAATTTGCTAACAAAGCACGGAAAGAAGGTATTCTATCTCTACAGGGTATGATGGATAGTGTTGAGGATGAATTCCTGGTAAAAGCAATGCAAATGGCTGTTGATGGTCAGGAACCAGACACCTTAAAGGCAATGCTCACCACTGAGATTGAGTATCTCGCAGAAAGACACAATAAAGGACAGGAAATTTTCACATCCCTTGCCGGTTATGGTCCAGCCATGGGAATGGTTGGAACGCTTATCGGTCTTGTACAGATGCTTATGAACATGTCCGATCCTGACTCTATCGGACCGGCCATGGCTATAGCGTTGCTTACTACCTTGTATGGAGCTGTACTTGCAAATGTTTTCTGTGCTCCAATGGCTGGTAAGTTAAAAAACAGGGCAGCATCAGAAGCTTTGATGAAACAACTAGTTATCGAAGGTATGCAATCCATTCTTTCCGGTGAAAATCCGCGAATCATGGAACAAAAGCTTCATGCATTTATTGCTCCCAGTTTACGCGAGTCTACCTTTAAATAGGCGGTAATAGTATGGCTGACGACAACGACAACGCTCCTTGCGAAGAAAAAAAATGTCCCAAGTGTAAATGTGTTGCCGGTTCACCTGCATGGATGACCACTTTTGCTGATCTTGTCACACTACTTCTCACATTCTTTGTCTTGTTGCTGTCCATGTCCAATCTGGAAGACGTTAAATTTGCAGAGGCTTCCGCCTCTGTTCGTGCCGCGTTCGGTGCCTATTCCAAACCTGCACCTGCCAAATTCTCCATACCTATCATGCCATCGACCCCCGAATCAAAATTTGCACCGATCCAGTCAGAGGCTGCAATGAAGGTATATAAACGAATACAATCACAATTAAAGTCGGATAATATACCCGAAGATGTTGAGCTGATAAAGAAAGAGGACGACACTATCGTTCTCCGGATTAAAGACTCTGTCTTATTTCAGAAAGGTACTGCAGTTGTATCCCCAACTGCCTATCCTATCCTTCGAAGTCTCGCTGACATTATCAGGCCCATGCCCATGCGACTTAGAATTGAAGGGCACACAGACAGTACTCCGATATCAAATCGAGAAATCAGCAACTGGAATCTTTCTGTCGACAGAGCAGTAGCTGTGATGCGGTTTTTCAAAAAAAGTGACCTATTACCTCTTGATCGCATGGCAGCCATTGGATATGGTCCAGACAGGCCGATTGTACCAAATACAACTCCTGCAAACATGGCAAAAAACCGTCGTGTTGATTTCATTTTACGCACTAACAACAATATTGGAATGGGCATAAGGGGTGCAAAACCTGGAGAACTTCCATTTTAACCCATCTGGCATAGACAAAGGATAATACCATGGCAAAAGACGACAAAAACAAAAATGACAAAGAAGGATCTGAAGAAGGTGGTGGGAAGAAAAAACTTATAATTATCATTGCCGCTGCATTCATTCTTTTACTCATTATTGGTGGAGCTGCCTTCTTTTTTCTAAAACCTGCTCCCGAAGTTATAGAAAAATCAGATCCCGGGCTTGGTGTTCCCGTTCCTGAAATTACAGTGAGTCAGGACATTGGCCCAATGGTTAAAATCGATGAATTCATCGTAAATATTATTAGTGAAGACGGCAGACATTACGTCAAGGCAGCATTAACCTTAGAACTTAATAAAGAAGACGCATTGGAAGAAACAAGCAAGCGTATGCCACAGATCAGGGACGCTATTCTTCTATTGGTTGGGAATAAAACATTTGAAGAACTTCATGATTTGCAGGGTAAAAAACAGCTTAAAGCCGAGCTTGTGAGCAAAATTAACTCTTTCATGCAGACAGGGAAAGTAAAAGCCATCTACTTTACTGACTTTGTAGTCCAATAAGACAAAAGGAATCGTAGTGGAATCAATTCTTTCAAAAAACCAGATTTCTGAACTGCTTCTTGCCATAAAAAACGGACAGGTTTCGACAGATTTAAAAGGTGAAGGTGATACCATTGACAGAGCTAATGTTAAATCTGTCAATCTGTTTCAGCTCGGCTCTGGCAGTGATAGCCAGCAACGAATTCCCAACTTTGATATTATCCTGGACGACTTTGCCCAGAATTTTTCTATTACACTTACCAATCTGTTACAACGCAACTTTACTGTCACTCGTACCGGCATCGAAAACATGGAATTCCAGGAGTATATGGCTTCCCAAAAAGATGCTGGTGCCATAGGAGTATTGAGCCTTGATCCTTTGAAAAATGGAGCTCTAATGCTTCTCAATGGTCAACTTTGCTTTGCCCTTATTGAAATAATGCTCGGGGCTTCAACTGAAATGGCACCGATTCAGCTCGATAGAAAACCTACGACCATTGAGCTAAATGTTTTAAAATCAACTATGCTGAAAGCGTGTCAGGATATAGACAAATCTCTTGAACAGGTTATAGAACTACAGACCTCAGTTATAAAGGTAGAGTCCAACCCCAGACTGGTATCCATAGCTGAACCGGATGCCGAAGTATTAGTTGGAAATTTTGAAATTAAAGTCGGTGACCTTTCCGGCAGATTTGACATGGTCTTTCCCGTGGCAACCCTCGATCCCGTAAGAGAAAAGTTGCGAGATCTTTTAACTGTTAAAACAGTTAAACAATCAGGATGGTATAATATACTTGTTCGAGAAATGGAACAAATGACTACAACAATTGTTGCACAGTCTGGGACTGTAACAATGCCTGTTCATAAGGTGATGAAACTGAAGAAAGGTGACATTATCAACCTTAATTACGACCCCAACTCCCCTCTCAGGATACTGGTAGAGGAAAACCATAAATTTTTTGCCATTCCAGGCACTGTCAGGGGCAAGAAAGCTATCCACCTGACAGGTGTTTACGATCAAGGAGATTGAAATGAGTGATGGAATTATAAATGATAGTGCCAGGCCTGACCCTGAGGAAATCAAAGAGTTGCTTAATGATGAAGGAATGGACACCTCTGTTGCAGCCCCGCAAGATTCTGACTCTATGGAAGCATCACCAGACAGAGGGCTTGAGTTTCTTTATGATGTCCCCCTTCAGATTTCCGTTGAAGTAGGCAGAAGTAAAATTCTGTTAAAAGATCTTTTAAAAATGGGTGAGGGCTATGTTATAGAACTTGACAAGCTTGCTGGTGATCCCCTTGACCTGTATGTCAACTCCAGACTTATCGCTAGAGGAGAGGCAGTGATGGTTGGTGAAAAATTTGGTATCCGTTTAACTGATGTGGTGAATACCAGTGAACGGGTCGAACAATTAGGCTAAGCAAATCAATATGTTAGAAAGTACAGATCCGACACTTCTTTCAGCAGGTTTACGAATGTTTTGGGGACTTCTTGTTGTCCTGGGAATACTGTTGATTATCTACGCCATCATGAGAAAACGGCTCTCTTTCATAAAACATAACGACAAATCTGCTATAAAAATCATAGAGATTCGTCACCTTATGCCGAAAAAATCATTATGTATCGTAGAGGTTGGTAATCAGCAATACCTGTTAGGACTCGGAAATGATATAATCACTATGCTCTCCCCCGTTTCAACAAAAACAAGTGGAACTTTTAACGAAACTCTTGCTTCAATTGAAAAGAAAAGTGCTGATGAAAACTAAGCCAAGGGATATGACAATCGTCAAAATTTCTTTTTTAATTGTACTTTTTCTGCTTCTGACAGGCTCCACTGTTCAGGCTATTGGTGTTCCCACCATCACTTTTGGCACAACAGACGCCAACACCCCCGAACAAGTCTCAATTGGGCTCCAGGTACTTTTCCTCCTTACCGTCCTCACCATTGCGCCATCAATCATACTCATGACCACCTGCTTTACCCGTATTGTGATCGTTCTTGGTTTTGTCCGTATGGCCATGGGAACCCAAAATATGCCTCCGACTCAGATTGTTATAGGTCTTTCACTCTTTTTAACATTTTTCATCATGTCCCCTACCCTTGTTAAAATCAATGAAGAAGCCCTGCAACCATATCTTGCTGAGGAAATAACGCAGGAAGTAGCGCTAACAGGTGCACTTTCTCCCATACGCGATTTTATGTTTTCACAGGTGAGAGAGTCAGAACTTAATATGCTTGCAGATATCACCATGAGCAACGAACCATTCGACCAGGACGACATCCCGACAATGACGCTTATTCCTGCATTTATGCTGTCGGAAATTAAACGAGCCTTTCAAATGGGTTTTATGATCTATATTCCCTTTCTGGTTATTGATATGATAGTTGCCTCTATCCTTATGTCCATGGGAATGATGATGCTGCCACCTGTCATTATTTCCATGCCATTCAAGCTGCTGCTTTTTGTACTGGTTGATGGCTGGGCACTTATTGTTGGTTCACTTATCCAGAGTTTTAATGTCCTATGAGTGTTGAATTCGTCATAGATGTTTGTCGCAAAGCAGTACAGACCTCTCTTTTAATGGCTGGTCCCATGCTGCTTGCCGGAATGATTGTGGGCCTTATTGTTTCAGTTTTCCAGGCCACCACGCAAATTAATGAACAAACATTAACTTTTATACCAAAAATTGTAGCTGTCTTTCTCACTCTCCTTATTATGGCTCCCTGGCTCATTCATACCATTACCTCATTCTCTCGTGGCATTTTTTCTTCCATTGCCACGTTCTAAAATGTTGTGGACTTCCAACTCCTTCCCATAAATGAATTTCAGACCTTCCTAATCTGTTTAGCACGTGTTGCCGGTTTTGTAGGAGCTATTCCAATTTTTCTTGGTAATCAAACACCTGTACAGGTAAAAGCAGGGCTAGTGTTTATGATTGCCCTTGTTTTATTTCCTGTTATGGAACCAAGCATGGTTTCCCTCGCCCTTGATCCTATAAGTTTCCTTCTACTTTTACTTGCAGAAGTTTTGCTTGGGAGCATGGTTGCACTTATTGCAAAAATGGTTTTTACGGCAGTAGAATACGGCGGAACAGTTATTGGCTATCAGATGGGTTTTGCGGCAGCAAATATATTTGATCCTCAAAATGAACGTCAACTTCCGCTCATCTCACAATTTCAAAATGTTTTTGCTATCCTTATTTTTCTTGCTGTAGATGGTCACCACGTATTTTTTCAAGTTGCGGCAGAATCTTATAAAATTCTACCACCGGGTGCCTTCAATATCTCCGGTGAAGCTATCCCTTATTTACTCACGCTCTCCTCCAGAATTTTCTTTTTAGGGATTCAATTCAGCGCTCCAATTCTCGCGGTTCTTCTCCTTTCCGGTTTGATTTTGGGTATTCTCTCACGAGTATTTCCTCAATTAAATGTCTTCCTGCTTTCTTTTCCATTGAATATTGGTCTTTCATTTACTGTCATTGGTTTGACACTTCCATTGGTTACCATCCTCTTAAGACGAGAATTTGACGATCTGGCCAATAGATTTGCCACGGTCCTGCAACTGCTCAACTAATATTGGTAGAAAGATTGATTCCTCCTGCTCAAACAGATCGCTAAGGGAAATGTAAAAAAGAATTGTAGGAGTCCCTCCCCTGCGGGCGCTTGTACCCTTTGTTCGGGTGATTTCACTGTTTGTTCGAGTGATTTTACTGACTCCGCAACACTCTACAATCGCCCTAACGAATGGTACCTTCGCTCGCAGGGGCGAGCTCCTACATCAAATATTGTTTACAGCTTTGATAGGAATCAAGATATGTACTGGCAGATTTATTGCATGAAATTGAAAAAATACTTTTATTAATCTCTTTTTTTTTCATGTTAAAAGAAGCACCAGATCCTTCCCTTTTGCTTGTCATGTAGCAAAACACCACGACAAGACAAATATAACGTTGCTTTTCCAAATACTTATCGAGTTAAAACATGGCTGAAGAGTCCTCATCAGGTGGCGAAAAGACTGAAGAACCGTCTGCGAAACGGAGAACCGATTTTCGTAAAAAAGGCCAGGTCGCACAAAGCAAAGAAGTGCAAACTGCCGGTCTCTTCACGGTCACACTCCTGTTCTGGATATTCTACATGCCCGGTTTCTGGGCAGATCTTTTAGAACTTATATCCTCCATCTGGACGAATCTGAACCAATTTGACGGTAGCCCTGCCAACGTTAATAGTCTTTTAGTATTTATCACAAAGGAAATGGCATTCTTACTGGTTCCTCTCTTTATGCTGGTCATGATAGTAGGGGTCTTTTCTTCTCTCTTTCAAATTGGATGGCTATTCACGACCAAACCCCTTACCCCTGACTTCTCAAAACTCAGTATAATACAGGGACTTGGACGTATTTTTTCCATGCGCTCAGTTGTTGATCTTTTTAAATCAATAGGTAAAGTCGTACTTATTGGATGGGTTGCTTACTCAACTGTCATTGATCATTTCAATGAAGCACTGATTCTTGTCGATACGAGTCCAGCAACTGCAATTCTTTTCCTTGGCAGGGTTGCCACACTGATTCTGGCAAAGGTCTGTGGTCTTTTAATCCTCATCGCTGCCATCGATTTCATGTATACCAAACATGAGATGGAAGAAAAGATGAAAATGACCAAACAGGAAGTAAAAGAAGAATATAAAGAAATGGAAGGTGATCCCTTTATTAAGGGACAAATAAGGAGAATTCAACAAGAAATGGCACAAAAACGGATGATGGCAGATGTGCCTGACGCGGATGTGGTTGTCACAAACCCAACACATATATCCGTGGCCATAAAATATAATACACAATCCATGGATGCCCCCATAGTTTTAGCAAAAGGAGCAGATCATGTGGCCATGAAGATTCGTGAGATAGCCAGAGAAAACGAAATACCGATCATGGAGAACCCTCCAGTGGCCCGATTATTGCATAAAATCGATTTAGGGGCAACTATACCCGAAGAGATGTTTAAAGCTGTTGCCGAAATTTTAGCACATGTCTATTCACTAAAAAAATAAACAACAATGGAACTTACCGAACAGGGAAACATATTTGACAGGATGCGATTGCGTGAGTTGTCGCAACGCGCAGATATCATAGCTGCCTTTGGCCTCGTTGGCATACTCATGATCATGATCATCCCCCTGCCTTCATTGCTCCTTGATCTGTTTCTATCGATGAATATCACCATCGCGTTACTGATTCTGGTGATCAGCCTGTTTACTGTAAAAGCCATTGATTTTTCTATTTTCCCAGCCATACTTCTTGCCACAACACTTTTCAGACTTTCTCTTAATGTCGCTTCCACGAGACTTATTCTTATTAATGGGCATGAAGGACCGTCGGCCGCCGGTTCCGTTATTCAATCTTTCGGCCAATTTGTAGTCGGTGGTAACTATGTTGTAGGTATCGTCATATTTACCATCCTGGTACTTATTAATTTCATGGTTATTACCAAGGGTGCTGGCCGGGTCGCAGAAGTTGCAGCACGTTTCACCCTGGACGCCATGCCTGGGAAGCAGATGGCCATTGACGCTGATTTAAATGCCGGCCTGATCAATGAATCTGAAGCAAAGCAAAGACGTGAAGAGATCAGTACTGAGGCAAGTTTTCATGGAGCCATGGATGGTGCTTCAAAATTTGTTAAAGGAGATGCCATTGCAGGTATCATCATTACTCTGGTTAACATTGGCGCAGGTTTTATCATTGGAGTCTTGCAGAAAGGAATGCCCATGGCAGAAGCTGCCGCTAACTACACCATTTTAACTGTTGGTGACGGACTAGTTGGTCAAATCCCCGCACTCATTATTTCTACATCTGCCGGTCTTCTGGTTACCAGAGCTTCAGGAGACAGCGATTTCGGCTCGGATATCAAAATCCAGTTCTCCAGATACTCCAGCGCACTATGGGTTGTTTCAGTAATCCTAATGATTTTTGCCCTCATCCCCGGACTTCCATTTCTCCCTTTTCTAATTCTTTCAATTGCTCTTGCCTTTACCGCTTACTACCTGGATAAGGGCGATAAAATGAAAGAAGAAATAGCACGTGAAGAAGAAGTCACTGACCCCTTGCCTAAAGCTGAAGAGGATTACGAAGAACTCCTCAATGTTGATCTGCTGCAACTTGAGGTCGGATATGGGCTTATCCCTTATGTGGATGCAAATCAGGACGGTGAACTCCTGGTACGCATCCAATCCATTCGCAAACAATTTGCAATGAACAACGGTTTTATCGTGCCCCCAGTCCATATCAAAGACAATCTTCAACTTTCCCCGAACCAGTACACCTTCTATTTGAAAGGTGTGGAGATTGCGACCTCTGAGATGTTACCAGGCCACTTCATGGCCATGGATCCTGGCATGGTCACAGAAAAAATCAAAGGTGTACCCACGGAAGAACCTGCTTTTGGACTTCCTGCTATCTGGATCACCGAAGACAAAAAAGAACGGGCCCAGATTGCCGGCTACACTGTCGTTGACTGCACAACAGTTATGGCAACTCATATCTCTGAGATCATCAAGCAACATGCTCATGAACTCATAGGTCGCCAGGAAGTCCAGAATCTACTTGATAATCTTGGCAAGACCTAC
This sequence comes from Desulfocapsa sp., assembly GCA_022712895.1. Lineage (GTDB taxonomy): Bacteria > Desulfobacterota > Desulfobulbia > Desulfobulbales > Desulfocapsaceae > Desulfocapsa. The sequence continues at coordinate 96,679 of JAFLJS010000075.1, read as the reverse complement.
CCCAAACTTGTTGAAGAACTTATTCCTGATGTTGTCTCACTTGGCACCATCATGCGTGTATTGCAGAACCTTCTCAGTGAAAGTGTCTCCATTAGGGATTTACGTTCCATCCTCGAATCCATTGCCGACTGGGCACCTGTAACCAAGGATACTGATATCCTGACTGAATATGTACGACACGCCCTTGCTCGCAGCATCAGCCACGATCTGGCTATCAATGGTGTCATTCCGTTAATAACTTTAGACAAGAAAACAGAAAATACAATTTCTCAATCTGTACAACATAAAGAGACAGGTGCTTATCTGGCAATTGACCCGACAAAAGCCCAACTCATTCTGGATTCAATAGGCGAGGCCCTGCCTCTTTTTGAAGGTGGGCAACGTCCCACCCTTCTGGCAGCTCCACAGATTCGCCCCCATGTTCGTAAATTGACAGAACGCTATTATCCGCAGCTGGTCGTACTTTCACATAATGAAATACTTCCTAATATTAAAATCAAATCACTTGGCGCCATCAATCTAAATGCAAGTTAAAGTTTTCGAATCTGCCGACATGGCAACCGGACTCAAAATGGTGAAGGATGAACTTGGGCCAGATGCCCTTATTTTATCCACCAAAACCGTACATTCCGGCAAACTTGGATTACTCGGGAAAAAAAGCTTTGAGATCACAGCCGCCATGGATTCAGACTGGCCAGCCACACCCACACCTGAAGACAAAGCCACTCCCCCGACAGGCACTTACGATCGTAGTTTCAAAATGCAGGAACCTTCCCTCAAGGATTCAGCCCCAATCTCCCACAGTAAAGAACCGGGGAATCATTCGAACATACAATCTGAAGTTGATGAATTAAAAGGAATGATAAAAAATCTTGGTCAGGAAATGACCAGGATAAATAGTCGGCAGCTGACGTCTCCTGTTCTTACAGCATCACACGACAGTAGCCTCGACTCACTAAATCAACGCATAATCGATCTTGGGATCAGTTTGCAAACGGCTCAGACCATAACTGGTTTTGCCAAAGAGACTCTCACCCTTGACGAATTATCAGATCCTTTTGCCCAACAGGAATATCTAGCTAACACTTTCAAGGAGTTGCTTCACGTAAGCTCCGGTATATTCGACTCAAAGAACACACAACAGCAACAACATCGTCTCGCACTTATCGGGCCCACAGGAGTTGGTAAAACAACCAGCCTTGCCAAAATCGCAGCAAATTACCTCTGTAATCATTCACCATCAATCGCGTTTATCACCATAGACACTTATCGAATTGCCGCCGTTGAACAGTTAAAAGTGTACGGCGATATCATGAATCTTCCCGTAGAAGTTGTGCTCAGTCCAGAACAGTTCGAAAGCACCCTGCTCAAACATAGAGATAAAGATCTCATATTAATAGACACTGCGGGAAGAAGCCCCAAAGACTCCCTTTGCATCGATGAACTTGCAACGTACTTAAGGTCTGATCTATCAATAGACAAACATTTGGTGCTCTCTGCAACTACAAGGGAAAATGAACTATATAAGGCTGTCGATCAATTTTCTGTACTAGGAATTGATTATACGCTTATCACAAAAATCGATGAATGCAGCAGTTTAGGCATTCTGCTTGATCTCCAGATACGAAATAAAATACCGTTCTCATTCCTAACCAATGGACAACGGGTTCCAGAGGATATTATGGAAGCAGATAAAACAATGCTTACAAAACTTATTATGTCACCAAGTGAAGGATCAGTATATGAGTAATTCACAAAATTCAGTAGTTCAGGACCAAGCGAATAGCTTACGAGCCATGGATAATGGACTTGCTAACAATATCAACAGCAACCAATCCGACTCTACAACACGCGTATATGCCATAACCAGTGGTAAAGGTGGTGTCGGTAAAACTGCCGTTGTTGCCAATACCGCGGTTTCAATGGCAATGATGGGTAAAAAGGTTCTCATCCTTGATGCTGATCTTGGTCTTGCGAATATTGATGTTGTCTTTGGACTTGCTCCTAAATACAACCTCAACCATTTCTTTGCCGGGGACTATGCTCTTGCCGATATCCTTGTAAAAGGCCCACATGGCATCAAAATTTTACCTGCTGGATCAGGTGTTCAGAATTTCACCAGATTAGATTCGAGCCAAAAGCTTAAACTTCTGGACGGACTTGATTCTATGCACAACGATTTCGACTTTGTACTCATTGATACTGAGGCTGGAATTTCTGAAAATGTCACCTATTTCAATACAGCAGCCCAGGAGATACTGGTCGTCACCACACCAGACCCAACTGCTATCACCGATGCCTATGCTTTGATGAAATTACTTTCCACACAATATCATGAAAAGTCATTCAATCTTGTTGTAAATCAGGTACAAAACGAGAATGAGGCACTTGATGTATACCGTAAATTAACCATGGTTTCCAATAGATACTTGGACATTTCCATTGATTTCTTAGGCTCGATTCCAGCCGACAGACAGATGACAGATGCCATTCGCAAACAAAGAGTAATAGTTGATCTTTTTCCAACATCTAAAATTGCTACAGCTTTTGGGCAACTGGCAGCGACAATCTGTTCTGAACAACCTCCAGCGACACCCAAAGGTGGTGTGCAGTTCTTCTGGAAACGTCTCTTAGATATTGGCGCACGAGGTTAACAATGATTTACACTCCTCAGCAGCTACCAGAAGATAGAACAACGCTTATTAAAGAGCACCTTACTCTAGTAGATATCATCACTGGCAGGATGGTAACGCAGGTTCCGTCCTTTATGAACCGTGACGATATGCGCAGTGCAGGAATGATGGGCCTGATAGATGCTGCCAATAAATTTAAACCCGAAAAGAAAATTCTCTTTAAAACTTTTGCCGAATATCGCATTCGGGGAGCAATCCTTGATGAAATGCGAAAACTCGACTGGTTTTCCAGATCGTTACGTGAAAAGCAGACAAGTATCAGTCGTTGTATGGCTGAACTTGAACGGGAACTTGGACGCTATCCTGATGAGGCTGAAATGGCCGAACGTATGGGACTCAGTCTTTCACAGTATCAAAAAATGCTTGGACAAGTAAGCCATCTTGGATGTGTCAGTTTAAACGAAACGCTGGACCATTCCGATAGCGGAAGATCTTTTCAGGATGCATTGGTTGATAAGAGTAAAACTGCCTCCCCTGTTACAATTCTTGAAAATCACGAACTCAGTAAAACAATTGCTACCATTTTAGAACAGCTTTCAGAGAAAGAACGACTGGTTATTTCGCTGTATTACTACGAAGAGCTGACCCAGAAGGAAATTGCCGTGGTTCTCGATGTGTCTGAAGGACGTATCTCGCAGCTTCATAGCCAGGCATTAATTAAATTAAAAACAAAAGTGAAGAATAACATTGATTGAGAAAGGAACATCCTTATGGAATACAATACGATAATTACAATCTTTGCACTCTCCCTCTGTATCCTCTTATTTCTACGATCTATATTCACACGGAAATCTGCAAAGGAGCAGCAAAAGTCCATTAACACTCTTCAGAAAGCATTGCAGTCGATGAAAGACAATGAAGAGAAAGAACAGGAATTCCAAAACAGCCTCAAACAAGCAGAAGTGAGCACGGAATTAAATAAAACGCGTTCTTCCTATAGCAATAAAAATGACAAATTATGCGCTCCAGAACGATACGGTTACGCACAGGCAATGTTCAAGTCTGGTATGGCCACAGACAAAATTGCCTCTGCCCTTGGCATGTCAGGATACGAGATAAAGCAGCTCTTAAAACTTGCGAATTTAAGGGTGTCACCCAACCAAGGTTTGGGCTAAAGAATTAGTACCAAGATGCCGATTAAATAAGGGTATACAAAAGTATTTAACCACTCACCTCTACAAAATATTTCATTTATGGGTTCAGGAAAATACAGCGTCCTTGCCGGGGCAATATCCCGTGAGCAGCGTTTGGCAAATATCTCAGCCAATCTTGCCAATATTAATACTGTTGGCTACAAAAAAAACAGTATTACTTTTGAGTCCGTTTTGTCTGGTGAGCAGCAAACATCAAAAGCCAAAGGAATCAACTACAGCCGAATCCGTGAAAACTATACAGATTTCACAGAAGGCCCCATCAAAGAGACATCAAATCCATTGGATATAGCAATCCATGGGAATGGCTTTTTCAAAGTTCAGGCCACAGACGGTATACGATATACAAGACGAGGTGATTTTCACGTTGACAGTGACGGCACACTACTCACAGGAAACGGTATGCCCGTGCTGGATGAAGCCAACGCTCCCATCATCATCCCTGAGATGGATGTTTCCAAAGTCTCTGTCAACAGTCTTGGTGAAATTTCTATTTTATCCATGGACGGTACAAGGGAAATAGTTGGCACCATGGGCATTGTAACAATCAATGACAATAACAAATTGAAACGAGAATCAGACACCCTTTACTCCCTTGAGCAGGGTGGTCAAGAAATACCGCAGGAAGAGCCACGGCTTGCCATTGGAAATCTCGAAATGGCAAATATCAACACGACTGAAGAGATGGCCCTGATGATTGAATCCCTGAGAACCTTTGAAAGTTACCAGAAGGTTATTCAGGCGTATTCGAAACTTGGCCAAAAGCAGGATGAACTCGGTACCATTGGATAACCCCTAGCATCACAACTTAAGGAACGATTATGATACGATCACTCTGGACTGGCACCACCGGCATGAATGCGCAGCAGTTAAATCTTGATGTAATAGCGAACAACCTTGCCAACGTTTCCACCACAGGATTCAAGAAAAGCAGAGCAGATTTTCAGGATCTTATGTACCAGATCATGCGTGTTCCTGGTTCACAGACATCGGTAGACACAGAATCCCCCACCGGCATCCAGGTGGGCCTCGGTGTTCGCCCAGCTGCTGTGCAAAAAATCTTCACCCAGGGCGACCTGATTAACACTGAAAACGAACTTGATGTTGCCATTGAGGGTGCCGGTTTTTTCCAGGTTGAGTTGCCAAATGGAGAAGACGCTTACACACGTGCAGGATCCTTCAAACGTGACAGTGACGGCCGCATGACAACTTCCGATGGCTATCCTGTTATTCCAGCTATCACCATCCCGGATGGTTCCAAGGAAATCACCATCAGTGAAACAGGTATTGTCAGTGCCATAATAGGGGATGATACAGAATCCACAGAAGTTGGAGAACTGGAGACAGTCACCTTTACCAACAATGGTGGATTATTAGCCATTGGTAAAAACCTTTTCCGGGATTCTGACGCCTCAGGCGATGCACAGGCAGGTACACCTGGTGATGATGGCTACGGACTGCTCCTTCAATTTTATATTGAGGGATCCAATGTGAATATCGTTGAAGAAATGGCGGCAATGATCACAACTCAACGTGCTTACGAAATCAACTCTAAATCTATTCAGACTTCAGATGAAATGATGCAGACGACTAACAACATGGTATAGCGTATGCGTACAATACAATTTTTTCTTAGTATTCTGTGCATAATCGTTCCTTTTACAGTTCATGGACTGCAACTCACAAGTCTGCCAACCGTTGAGGTGAGCAATAGATTCGTGTTGCTCAGTGATATAGTACTCTTCTCAGAAGTGTCACCACTCTCAACTGCCCTTGGCTCAAGACGCATTACAAGCGCTCCACCAGTTGGCAAAAGTTTGACAATCCAGACGGTAGATGTACAGAAAAAGCTCTCAAGAGAACTTAAGCTAGAAGATAATTTGCTCTGGAACGGTTCCGTATCTACTGTGGTAAGCAGAAAAGGTGTTCGTATTACAGCTACAGATATCGCTGCCAGTATTGACAATTTCCTTCTGGAAATGCAAGATTCTCTACCGGAAGCAGAATACTCATTTGTTCCTCGTCAACTGCCACTGCCCTTCGATATCCCAACAGGCAACCTTGAGCTCAGGGTAATCCCTTCTGACCCCGATATTGTAGGTAGCAAGCGATTCTCCCTTATCTATTTAGTAAACAACAAAACTGTTAAAAATATTTCAGTTCGTGGAAAATTAAAGGTGATGGCCGAGGTAGCAGTACTCACACGTAGTGTTAAGCGTGGTTCTATTCTCCATCCTAATATGGTTGAGATGGAACTTAGAGATCTTTCAACCCTACGCGATCCCTGTACTGACTTACGTATGGTACTTGGTAAAAGGATTAGTAAAAGGCTCAGGAGTGGCTCTGTACTCGACATAAGCTTTATCGATTTTCCACCAGTTATTCGTAAAGGGCAACTGGTGAAAATGGTAGTTAATCATAATGGCCTGCAACTAACAGCCACAGGAATATCCTATATGAATGGAAAACAGGACCAGATTATCAGGGTTAAAAACATACGATCCAATAAAAGTGTCTTTTGTAAAGTATCGTCTCCTGGAATTGTGGAGGTACAGATCTGATATGAAACATTTTCTCAATTTAGTTATTTTCTCACTTTGCATCACTCTTCTCGGAGCGTGTGCAAAAAATGATAATACGGTCATGATAATCCCTGAACCTTTGGAGGAAATTCAGACACAGGAATTTACCGAACGAACTGATGGTTCATTATGGCCAGGTGAACAATACTCTATATACGCTGACCATAAGGCACGCACCCTTGGAGATATTGTCACCATAACCATTTCTGAGAAGGCAAGTGCTACGAAACAAGCATCAACATCAACGGACAGAACATCCAGTATAAATGCTGGCATCCCCCACCTTTTTGGCCTGGAAAACTCCAAATGGATTGCAGAGCATCCAAAACTTGATTTATCAAATCTTGTGGAAGCTAATTTTGCCAATAAATTTGAAGGTTCGGGTACGACTGTACGAAAAGAAGACCTGGTTGCCTCACTTACTGCCCAGGTCGTCAATGTTTACCCCAACGGTAACCTGAAAATCAGAGGTGGCAAAGAAGTACAAGTAAACAATGAGATTCAGGTTATTTATGTTACTGGTATCATACGTCCTGTGGATATTATGGCAAATAACACTGTTGATTCTAAACATGTACTTAATGCCAAAATTTCTTACACAGGTAAAGGCGCCATCAGCGATAAACAGAAGCCCGGTTGGTTAATGCGTGCCCTTGATAATGTTTGGCCATTCTAACAGAGACTTTCCATGCACAACAAATTAATAACACTACTTACTTTCATCTTACTTTCCTGCCTTTTCTGCACAAGCTCCCAGGCTGCAAGGATTAAAGATATTGCAGAACTCAATGGTGTTCGAACCAACCAGCTTATTGGCTACGGTCTTATAACTGGTCTTGCCTCCACCGGCGATGATTTGAAAAAAGTACTTTTCACCCGTCAGGCTCTGTATAATATGCTTGTTCGCCAGGGAATTACTGTTAATCCCGAAGAGTTTGAGAAGATTAAGGTCAAAAACGTTGCTGCTGTCATGGTTAATGCAGTACTACCTCCCTTTGCAAAACCCGGTTCCACCATAGACGTTCAGGTTTCCTCAATAGGCGATGCTCAGAGCCTGGCAGGTGGAAATCTTCTGATGACTCCTTTAAAAGGACCCGACGGAAAAGTATACGCAGTTGCGCAGGGCCCCTTAACTATTGGCGCCTTTTCTTTTGGTGGTAAATCTGCCAAAGCTCAAAAAAACCATCCTACGGTCGGCAGAATTTCAGGCGGTGCAATCATTGAGAAAGCAGCGCCCGGTAAATTTGCCAAAGATGGAAAAATGCAATACTCGTTAAGAACAGCAGATTTTACGACTGCCAACAATATGAGTAATACAATCAATGAAAAATATGGTGCCGGCACAGCATATCCTATTGATTCTGCGACTGTTGAAGTTATAATCCCTGAACCATTTATCGAAAACAAAGTCCAGTTTGTAGCGAGCATTGAACGTTTGCGTATTGATACCGATGCCAATGCCAGGGTTGTTGTTAATGAACGTACCGGCACCATTGTAATGGGAAAGAATGTCAGGCTGTCTACTGTTGCCGTTTCTCATGGTAACCTGTCGCTTATTATCAAAGAGAGTCTTGATGTGACGCAACCCAATCCCCTCGCATTTGGCCGAACAGTTGCAGCACCTCAAACAGAAATTGATATCATTGAAGATGACGGTCAACTCATGGTTGTTGAAGAAGGTGTCTCCATTGGCGCTGTTGCCGATGCGCTAAACGCTATTGGTGCAACACCAAGGGATCTCATAGCAATTTTCCAGGCCATTAAAGTTGCAGGTGCCATGCATGGAGAACTCATAGTATTATGAACCTTAAAATTGATCCTAGAACTATCCTACCAAGCGACAATCAGTTGAATAAGGGTGACGCTAAAAAGGATAAAGAGTTACAAGCACTACGTCGCTCATGCAGAGAATTTGAAGCAATTTATGTAAACGAAATGTACAAAAGTATGCGTAAGACAGTTCCAGAGTCTGGCCTGTTTGAGAAAAAAGGCATGGCTGAAGATGTGTATCGTGATATGCTCGACATGGAAATGGCCAGACAAACTGCTGCTGGTGATGGCATGGGGATAGGTAAGGCAATGTATCAGCAATTACATAAACTTCATTACAGTAAGGCTGAAAAATAAAGTACAAAAGTTATTTATGCCGTTAGTTGATCTCTTTTCTGTAATAATATATTCCAACTGAATCTTGCATTCTATGCACAATTAATTCCTTTTTTTGAACATTCAAAAAAACTTCACACGTTACTAGGTGATGTGTCTCCATAAGTAACCTCACTAATTTTTTGGGAAATTAAAAAATTATTCTGTAAGGTACTAAAGTTATTCCTGCATCTTTCCGATAAAGACTACAAGATAAAATATTTTGAAGCTATTTTGCTCCGGCACGGATGCCGGAAAAATTCGCAAGGAGGCGATACTAATGGCAAGTACAATAAGTAACCAGGCACATTTAGATCCACACGCTCTCAAACAACATAACAATAAAAATATAGACCGCCTGGCAGAAAAGAAAGCAGACCCGCAAGAATCTGTTCAAAAGTCCACAGATTCAGTTACAATAGGTAGTCATAAGGAAGTCGCCATGACCTATGAAAGCTCTCTTACAATCCAGACAGGTGATATGCAGGATCAATACAACCTGCTTCGAGGGCTGGTCACCAATATGCTTAAGGAACAGGGCATTGACTTTAAGATTGCCACTGGCCACCGGGAAATTGATCTCAGTACAATCAGTCAGCAAGAGGCAATCGAACTTGTTGCTGACGATGGATACTTTGGAATTGAACAGACATCTGATCGTATCGTTGATCTTGCAATTGCAACAGCAGGTGGTGACATCTCCAAGCTCGATGTAATTAAAGAGGGAGTAAAAAATGGGTTTAATGATGCACTGGAAGCATTTGGTGGTACACTGCCTGACATTTCTTACGACACATACGACGCAGTAATAGAAAAACTTGATGCCTGGGCTGGGGTAGACAGCACAGAACAATCATCGTAATACGATACACAGGGGAAATATCATGAGTGTGGAATTTTTCGGAGTAAACAACCTTGGCCAAATAGGCAGCCTCAAAAAAAGTGACGGGGCACAAGGCGGAATAAAAGCCGGAGCCACGCAAGAAGGTGACCAGGTAGAATTTTCTTCAGTTCTTCAGGATGTAAATAAAGCACAAAACGCTGCTAGTGATACCAATCGTACAGAACGCGTTGAAGAATTAAAAGCCCAGGTAGCCGAAGGTTCTTATGAGCCAGACCTTACCAAAGTTGCCTCAAGTCTTCTCGAGTTTCTGATGGAGGATAAATAGTCATGACCGCCGGAACCACCCATGATTATCTTGTTCGCTTGCGTGATGTTATTCTTGAAGAACGTGAATTTACAAAAGTTCTTGATATGGAATCTCTCACACTTGTTATGCAGGAGAAAGAGGAACTTATCCAGGTTCTGGCTCATACCGCAAAACTTGATGAAGCAGATAAAGAAATTGCCGCCACCATACGTCATGAAAACCGGCGCAATGCTTATCTTTTCAAAGCGACCTTAGGTTGGATTCGTGAGACCATGGTATTTTTTGGGAAACATACCGTTTCAACAGGATATTCCGCTAACGGTGGGATTACAAATTGCAAAGTAAACGGTCGACTCCTCTCAGGACAGGTGTAACATGGCTGGACTATTGACAGCACTCAACGCCGGCAAAACTGCCCTCAGCGTTAACCAGAAATCCATAGAAATTATTGGAAATAATATATCCAACGTTAACACCGAAGGATATTCACGGCAAAGCGCATCACTTTCCCCCTACCCCTCTATGAACTTTGATGGTTTTTTTATTGGCCAAGGTGTTGTTGTCTCTGATGTAAAACGTGACCACGATGTCTTTGTGACCAATATGCTTCAGGAAAAATCAATAGAATACGGTCTCCAGGAAGGCCAGACCCGCGCACTCTCAGAACTTGAAAGAATTTTTAATATCAGTGAGGAAAATATATCAACCGAAGTCAATCGCTATTTCGATTCATGGCAGGAGCTCTCCGCCAATCCGTCAGGGCTTGTCGAACGGGATATCGTGATCCAGCGTGGTGAACTCCTTGCCACAAAATTCAATTCAACCATAGACGATCTTAACAAAGTTACAGACAATATAAATGATTCCATCGTCTCTAAAATTGATGGAGTAAATTCAAAGATTTCTGAAATTGCTGAATTGAATGACAGGATTTTCACTATTGAAATTCAAGGTCAGACGGCCAATAGTTCAAGAGACAGACGTGATATTTTAGCCAAAGAACTTTCAACATCCTTAGGAGTAAAAACATATTACGATAGCAAAGGGATGATGGCTGTCATGCTCCCTAATGGCCTGCCACTTGTACAGGGTACGATGGCCATGGAGCTTGAGGCGATACCAAATGGATCCGACCTGGATCTTGTATTGCATGCCGGAGGTGCCACGAGACCTCTGGATATTAATAGCTTTGGCGGTGAATTCGAAGGACTTGTTCATATTCGTGATGAGTTTATTCCGACTCTTAAAGACGACCTTGATCGTCTGGCCTACGAGATCACAGAGGCTGTGAATACTGCCCATGCTGCAGGTGCCGGACTTGACGCAATTACCGGGCCGTATGTTTCCCGTGATTTCTTTACAGCAAACCCAATACCGCCCCCTCCTGCTGACCCATGGCAGGGTGCAGCCAGAAACATGTCTGTTGCCATCACAGATTCAACCCATGTGGCCGCAGCGGCTGCGCCGCCTCCGACCGTCGCTCTTGGGGACAACCGAAATTCGCTCATTATTTCAAGTATTGGTGAGCAACCCATAATTAATGGAACAGATTCCTTTGGTGATTATTATGGAAGACTCACTGCCCAGGTTGGCTTAGAGTCCAACATGAATCAGCTTGCACTTGGTGGGGCAGAAGATGCCATGATACAATTGCAAAACTTACGTGACGGACTTTCCGGTGTCTCCCTTGAAGAAGAGATGATCAATCTCATCCAGTTTCAGCGAGGATTTGAATCTTCCGCTAAATTCCTCTCCACCATAGATGAGATGATGGAATCTCTGCTTCAACTCAAACGATAATTCCTTATTGAGGATATAATTTATGAAAGCCACAGAAGGAACAACTTATCGAATGCTCCAGTCAAATCTGGATCGTGTGACAAATCGCCTTCAAGATCTTCGCTGGCAAGGTGCTACCGGAATAAAACTAAACAAACCGTCCGATGATCCAGCGGCTATTCGCCCTGTCCTCACAACCCGTACCCAGATAATGCATACGGACAGGTACTTGGAAACCATGGGTGTTACTCTTGATAAGATGGAATCCACGGATGGCCATTTGAATCATGTTGAAAACATCCTTCAACGAATGAAAGAAATTACCATTAATTCCATCAACAGTGCCATGAGTCAAAATGACTTGAACACCCTGGCTGATGAAGTAGCGAACCTCAAAGCAGAACTGGTCGACGCTGCGAATGCACAAGTTGATGGAAAATATATTTTTAGTGGATATGCTGAAAGCACAACTCCATTTGTGGTAAACCCCGATTACAATCCGGATCAAAGTGTTGCCATTCCCCCCCCCTACGACAAAACAGACTCTACCACATGGCCTTATTTGTATATGGGTACACCCGATCCCACCGAACTTGAAATAACACCTGGAGAATTGCTGAAATCAAACCTGACTGGTAATGATCTCTTCCTTGGAGTCTCCAATGCTAACTGGGTAGACTCAACAACAACTGCTCCCGGTCAGCCAGAATCCGGAAGAATAGATATTTTTTCTGTTCTTGTAAGGACAGAAGAAGCTCTTCGTGCCGGCAACATTGATGACCCTCTTGGTGCTGGTGGTGGCCTGCAGGGAAATCTTGCTGATATTGATAGTGCTGCCGACCAGAACAGACGTCTGCGCAGCCAACTTGGCAATAAAGCCACACGGGTAGACTCTGCACTGCTGCATCAGAATGATATCTTGACGGATTTACATCAAATTTTATCTCGTTACCAGGATGCCGATGCCATAGAGACATTTAATGCAATTGTACAACAGGAAACTGCACTTCAGGCGGCGCTCAGTATTACGGCCAAGGTATCACAAATATCCATACTCGATTACATGTAAATCATTACACATTCGATTGACATTCAATCCAATTCGTCATAGCATTGGATAGTATTTGTTTTCATATGTTACGTAGAATTTTTATTGGAGAGCAATATGCTCGTTCTTACTCGAAAGGCTGGTGAAGGACTTATTATCGGCGATGATATAACAATCAAGATCATTGAAATAAAGGGAGGCAGTATCCGTATTGGGATAGATGCCCCAAAAGAAAGTAAAATATACCGCCAGGAAGTCTATGACCGTATAATAGAAGAGAATAAGATGGCCACCCAATGGGACATGGATGCCCTTGATTCTCTCAGTACCAACCTTTCAACTGAGAAAAAAGAGAAATGAGAACCATACAGACACGATTCGGAAAAGTTGAATATGATCCAGCCAACCTCCTTCACTTTCCTGCCGGAATGATTGGCTTCCCCACCCTACATGATTTTATAGTTATGCCCAACAAAAAGAAAGGCCCTCTCTTCTGGATTCAAAGTATTGATGATGGTGATATCGCTTTTGTTCTCACTGATCCCACAAATTTCTTTTTTGATTACCAGATCCAACCCGACAACTCGGAAAAAAGCTCATTACATATCAAAGACGACGATGATTGTTATGTACTTGCCGTCGTTACTGTACCACCGGATCAGAAAATAACCCTTAACCTTGTAGCACCGGTTCTTTTTGCCCCAAAAACAAACAGAGCCATTCAGGTTATTCTTGAAAAAACAAACTTTAATTCTAAAACACCGCTGCCGGCAGGTGATGTCAAACCTGAACGCGAACAAGCGAAATAAACAGCTTACGGGTCAGGTATAAAGTGAACATGCTCTGGAGGAGGGAGGTATTCAGTTAAGTTATTGATGGGAATAATGACAGGAGGGAATTATGGGTGTTGCTTACAGCACAATCATCCGAACAAAGGTACTATCGCCCGCAGGGGCGGGACTCCTACAATGCCATTTTGTGAACTTACCTGAGATTAGATGGTAATCATGTGATAGGAATACAAGAACGATAAAACTTAATTGATTTAATGCAGCAAAGAATCAGATTTCGTCACAACTCCACTATCACCTGAATCTTGTTTTGGATACACCTCATTTTTGCCTATCTCCTGAAGGAGTAAACTTCTTCGAAGTCGGGCCTTAGAGTCAATATTGGCAGCTTCTCTGATTGCAGAATCAAGAGCTCGCTGGTATTCACCAACCAGCGGGTTATCCAGAGTTTCCCGACCGATAAAAGACATAAGCTGGCACAGTTTATCTTCATGCTCAACAACTACTGCCTGCAACTCTCTTATTGATACACACTCTTTTTGTATTTCATCGGGTTCCAGAATCTCAATTCTTTCGCCCAACTCTATAATTTTTGCAGTAAGATTTTTGTAGTTTGCAATAGACTCCTTTAAACATTCATCTATTGTTTTCATAAGTTACATATACCATGTTGTTCTCTATTTTCGGACAACCATCAATGCCTAGGAGGCCCTGTTCACAATCTTTCCTTGATTATTGAGCTGGCTCTTATAACCACTTAAGGCCGTTCTTCCTTTTTGAATGCTCTGAATCTCACTCGCCATCAAAGTTTTCGCTATATTAGCCCTGGGAACAGTCTTTTTCAATAGATCCAGAATATCCTGCTGCATTGATTTTCTATGATCAAGTTGTTGCCTGATATTTTTAGAAATACCTTCCAGATCCAGCTGCTTAAACAATTTATTATCCGTTCCCTGGCTCTGCTGCTGTAGAGTATGGTAATTGGTATTGAATTGCTCTAGATAGGCTACCGAATGGGTATCAATTTCACGCTGCAGAGCTTTAAGCATAGCAAGCATTTCAGAATGCTCTTTAAGGGATTGCAGTATCAGCGTTTCTACTTCACTATTCATCACTTTTTTCCGATCAGCTTGAGACAGCAAAAGGTGTGTAGTTGTCTCGGTGGGAGGGCTCAGCGTGTTCAGTACTCTTCGTCTTCACATGAGCAGCAACCTTTTCTTGTTTGCTTATCACAACAGCTTCCCCCCAGGTTTGGCGCAGATCCATGAGTAGTTTTTCTACGACCTTAAGTTTTTCGACATCGTTATTAATATTAGCACTGGTGAGTTCACGGATCATAAATGCATACAGTTCATGAAGATCTTCCGCAATCTTGCCACCGATATCATGATTCAGAGTGTTGGAAAATTCCGTTACAATGGCCATTGCCTTAGAGACACCATGGATTCTCAGCTTAGGCTTGTTTTCTTCAACACCACTAATCGCTTCTCTGGTAAAACGAATGGCACCGTCATACAGCATCAGAAGAATTTGCTCAGGAGAAGCTGTGTTAACCTGGTTCTGCTGATACTGATTGAATTTATATGGGTTATTCATCTCTAATTCCTGTTATACATATTGGAAAGCATATCCATCTGCTGTGTCAGATAGTCACTTTGAGCATTCAGATTACTCACCAGAAGTTCCATGGCGTTAAACTGTGCCCTAATACGTTCTTCTATCTTGGCAATCAACGGTTCTTTTTGAGCTATCTGATCATCGAGTCTACGCACTGCATTGTCATAGCGGTCACGTTTTTCTGCATACATGCCCTCTGTTGCCGATGTGATATTAACCAGATAGGAGTTGAATTTCTTCATCACTCCATCGTTGCTACTCTCACCAGCCAGCAGTTTGACGACATCATCAAATTTTGCGTCTAATGCCTCATCAAGTTTACCGTTATTTATATGCAGCGTTCCATCGGATTGGGTGGAGATCCCGATCTCACTAAGAATCTGCAAAGAACCACTGCTGCCAACCGAATCGGATAACATTGACTGTAGACTGCGCTTAATGCCATTAATTGTTGAATCACCTCTCAGGTAATCACTGAGGGTCTGCTCTTCATCATCGTCACCATCTTCAGATTTTTCTGCGGTTTCAATAACCACATCATAGCCGGAACGAATCCAGTCCATTACGGCATTATAGCTGGTGACAAAAGTTGAAATTTTTTCTTTAAGACTCTCGCTGTCCGCTTCAACATTCAGGGTGCTGGTCTCGTACACTGCAGGGTTGCCGTCGGCAGCAGGAGTAATAATCTCACTTTCTTTATTGAGATTGAAGGTAACTCCGGCAATAACACCGGTGAGCGTATTGGTATTACTCACCACCTCAATACCATCAACATAAGCAATGGCCTGTTGGGCGGTACGCACATTAGAGGCAGAAAAAGCAATCGGATTGTTTTCTGCATCTTTAAAATCATAGCTGAGAGAAAAACTTGTTGAAGCATCTTTGCCGGTGAGAACGATATGATAATTTTCACTGTCGCTGCCATCGTTAATAATAGATGCATATACGCCAGTCTCTTCAGATATACTGTTAATGGCTTCCATTAACCCCTGGAGGGAATTATTGGAATCATCAATCACTATTCCAGTATCATTGATGGCGAAGGTTCCTGTGCCGAAAATACTTTCGGTTTCGGAACTGTACCCATCGGTGACAGTCTTTTGCATCTGAGCAAGCTGGACCACGGAAATATCATAACTGCCTTCACGGGCACCATTTGAGGACGCGGTAATATTTTCTTCTGAACTGAGCCGTACCTTGGTGGTCTGAACATCACTGGTAATATTAAGATTCCCAGCGGCTGCACGGAGATCTTCCAGCTTGGCATCAAACTGCTCATATGCCTGAAGACGAATCGTCTCATATTCCCTGTCGGCCTCCAGACGATCCAATGGTCTGCGTTCTATAACCATCAGGCTAGTGACCAGGTCTTCTGTGGGCAGACCCGTGGCTAGGCCACCGAAACTTATCTCTGCCATACCATACTCCTCAGCGGATTTTAGTGACTAATTAACTGTACTTACAAATAATAACTTTGTTATTCTACGGTATTTACAATATTACCGCGCAGGCTTTCGAGGCTGGCTTTCATGGTCAAAACCTCTTCTGCCGGAACCTGACGAATAACTTCATTAGTTTCAGTATCCACAACCTTAACAATCAGCTGATTAAACTCCTGATTGTTTTCAAAGCGAACACTATAAAGACCGTCCTCTGTAAGTGACTTTATCTGACTCAAAAGCTCTTCCGGCTGGACATTACTACTCTCGGGAGCAGCTGCCTTTTCCAGATTCACCTCTCCCTTTTTCAGATCCTTGCGTCCGGAATCCACACCGTCAGCTGCCCTTGCCACCTGTTGCAGGCTTGACCCTGTTGCATTAATTGCTTCAACTGACATAATTTACTCCTCTAGCATAAACTGCTATCTTTCAGGTTATTCATAATTTTCAAAAAAACTACCCTGGAAAATTACCCCGTTGCTTAAAAGTTTTCCTATAAACAAAAAAATAATTCTCCAAGGTGCTTTACATGCTGGAGGCTGAGACTTCCAGCCCCCAGGTTGAGTTTAGAATTAACCTAAGAGTGACAGAGCCAACTGTGGCTGCTGGTTGGCCTGGGCCAGAATTGAAACACCAGCCTGCTGCAGAATATTGTTCTTGGTCATTGCAGAAGTCTCCATGGCGATATCAGCGTCAAGGATACGAGAACGGGCTGCGGAAAGATTCTCTGCAACGTTGTTCAGGTTAGCAATGGTTGACTCAAAACGATTCTGCACAGCACCGAGACCACCACGGATGGTGTCGATATCGGCAAGGGCTGCATCTACTGATTCAATAGCTACCCATGCATTTTCGCGGGTATCAACAGAGACCTGGTCAATGGTAGTGGTTGCATTACCAACAGCATCAAGACCAGCTGCTGCCAGACCTACTCCAGTCAGTGTTATGTCACTAGTGCTATCGAGAGAAATTTGACCCTCATAATCTATACCAGCATCATCAACATCAGCATCAGCAAAACCTGCTCCAACTGCAACAGTTGCAACAGCAGAGTCATCAGCTCCGTCAGTGATTACCTCTTGCAGATTCATATCGGCACCATCTGAATTTGCAAATGAGACTTCACTACCATCGACTGAGGCTGTAAATCCCGCACTAATTAAAGCGTCAGCAACATCCTGGCCAGTAACAAAGCCGTCAGCACCAGCAGTAACATTTACATCTGCACTATCAACTGTAAGTACATAGGTGGCTGCAGTTGAGTCATCACCAGTAGTGATACCACCACCTGCACCGGTGAATGTAATATCTGCAGAACTGCTCAATGAAATGGTACCGACATCAGTCTGAGTAGCGCCGGCTATTGTAGTTTCATATCCGACACCAGCAGCCGTAGTATCACTTTCTGTTAGATCTATATCGACACCTGTTGCTGAGGAAAAAACGAGGTTTGTTTCGTCAGTTCCCGTAATGGCTAAGACATTACCTGAATCATCAGTATACTGAAGATCACCACCAGCAAGTGTACCGGTAGTTTGAGCATGGGCTTCTATAGTGCTTACTACATCAGCATCTGCGAGAGTAGCACTAGCGCCAACGTCAAGAAGGTCGGCAGTATCCCCATTCACGTTAAGCGTATAAGCTTCTCCGATGCCTGTAGTAATTGTTGTCAAAGCACCAAGGCTACCTGACGTGGAGGTTCCCACAGTCGCAACAATAAGAGAATCGGCAGTCTCAATAGCGTCAGCAACATCTTGAGCAAAATTACCACCATCAGCTTTGGTAACCGCACCGACATCGACACCGTTTACATCCAAAGCTGTGCCAACAAAAGACGCACCAGTAAGTACCAGTGATGAGCTAGCGGTACCATTCAAATCAACATCTTCAAATGTAAAAGTCTGCTCATTAACTGCGGTAGCTATGGTTTCACCAGCGGCTGTATTAATAGCTGTAACGATATCCTCATTGGACCCAGAATTAGTTACACTTATATCAGTACCATTGACAGCGATGGAGCCAGCTGCGAGTGAACCTGCGTCCGTGACAGCTGTACCGACAACCACTTCGCCGTTGGGAGCTCCAATGTTTGTACCAACCCGACTCAGATCAGCAGCAAGGGCACTTTCAATATCAAAAGAAATGGTCTGATTGGTTCCAGCATTGGCACCAACCTGGAAGGTAGCATCAGAAAGAGAGCCGTCAATAAGCTTACGACCGTTAAACTCAGTGGTCTGAGCAATACGATCAAGCTCAGCCTGAAGCTGAGTAACTTCATCATTCAGGGAAGAACGATCAGACGCACTGTTTGTATCGTTCGCAGACTGGACAGCAAGCTCACGCATACGTTGCAGAATGTTTGTACTTTCCTGAAGAGCTCCCTCAGCTGTTTGAGAGAGAGAAATACCATCATTGGCATTACGGGCAGCCTGGTTGAGACCACGAATCTGAGCGGTCATACGATCAGAAATAGCCAGACCAGCAGCGTCATCTTTAGCTGAGTTAATTCGCAGACCAGAAGAGAGGCGCTGCATTGATTTGTTGAGTGCAGATTGAGAAGTACCCAGATTACGTTGGGCGTTGAGGGATGCTACATTTGTGTTAATAGTTATAGCCACGGTAAATCCTCCATGAAATAAATAAATTGGGCGTCCTTGCCCGGGTTTTAAAAAATCAATTGCTGTATATCTTTACTAAAAATCTGGTTTCTGTTGTTTCACCTCCTGTATGTTTTTTCCTTTGCGTTATAGATAGCTTATCAAAAACAGAAGACAACTATCAAGCTTTCCTTTTTCCTTTTGATTCTTATCGGCAGGGTTTGTTATTCTCTTTAGGAAAAAAGTTATTTTTTTGATAAAAATTTATTCCTTTCTGTTTTCGGCATGTTATCGTTATATAAACATCGAGACAATATCAAGTATCGAGATTCAGGAGCTGGACAACTTATTTATGTCCAACTCCTGAATACTCAATCCAGTCCCCTCGTCTTATCCCTGTAGCAGTGACAAGGCAAGCTGTGGTGTCTGATTGGCCTGGGCCAGAATAGAGACACCCGCCTGCTGCAGAATATTATTCTTGGTCATGGCTGAGGTCTCCATGGCAATATCAGCATCAAGGATACGAGATCGCGCTGCGGAAAGATTCTCAGCGACGTTATTCAGATTGGCAATGGTTGACTCAAATCGATTCTGCACCGCACCAAGGCCGCCACGAATAGTATCGATATCTTCAAGGGCCGCGTCAACACTGGCTATGGTAACCCAGGCATCTTCACGTGTTGCCACGGAGACCAGGTCTATGGTGGTGGTAGCATTACCTGTTGTATCAAGACCTGCTGCGGCAAGCCCTGCAGCAGTTCCTTCAATAATAATATCAAATTCACTGTCAAATGCAATCTGTCCCAAATGGATTACTCCTACAGCATCAGCAGCGGTATCTTCAAAACCTATACCAGTGTTCACACCAGTTGATGTTTCCTGTAGGAGCATGTCGGAACCGTCGTTATTGGCAAAGGTGATTTCATTGGTGGCAAGATCCACGGAAGCGGTATATCCGGCTGTGTTTAAGGCATCAACGATGTCTGTAGCGTTTACCATTCCATCGTTCCCGGGGGCGACACCTATATCTACTGAGTCTACGGTAAGGGTGTAGGTTCCTGTGACGAGTCCATCCGATTGGATGGCATAGGTACCGGAATCGAGACCTGCCAGTCCGCTGTCTCCCAAGGTACCAGCAATGGTAATCTCCGCGCTTGAAGAAAGACTCACAGAACCATAAGTTGTCTGATCATAGACGGCTGCTGCATCACTAAGCCCGGTAGTCGTTGTAACATTTGCGCCCATTGTTTCTACTATCTGAATATCAGCACCTGTTGCATCAGTAAAAGTGTAACCAGACGCTGCGTCGCCACCAAGTGTAATCCCGGCACCAGCCCAGTCATGACCTTCTATGGCAGTTTCTACATATGCGGCATCAATGGTCACAGTACCTGCTGCTACAGCATTGATAACTGCCTCACCACCTATGGTAAGGGTGTAAGCATCACCACCACCTGTTTGGGCAACAGTAGTAAACTCTGCCATACTTAATGTTGCAACACTGCTTTCTGCGGTGGCTGTTACGGTTACATCCGCAGTTTCAATTGCAGTTGCCAGGGCAGCAGCAGTATTGCCGCCAGCGCCAAGAGCTACCGCAGCTACAGTATTTCCATTAATTGTCAAATCACCACCACCAGCTACCGCTGCGGTTATTGCTGTCCCGGTTACTATTGAAGCATCCACAGCCTCAAGATCAATATCCTCAAAGACAAAAGTTTGTTCATTAACAACGGCCGCAATATCTGTTCCATTGGCCGCATTAATAGCAGCGGCGATATCGGCATTTGTTCCTGCAGCTGCTGCTACCGGGTTTTCATTTATAATTAAATCACCAGTTGCGATGGGACCGGTAACGGTTGTACCGCTGAGCGGAGTTCCGTTCGTTGCATCTATTACGGTACCGACAAAACTCAAATCTTCCGCCAGGGCGCTATCGATTGAAAAGGTGATCGTCTGATTAACACCGGCATTGGGGCCAACCTGAAATGTTGCATCTTCCAGGGTACCATCTATTACTTTACGACCATTAAATTCGGTGGTCTGAGCAATACGGTTAAGCTCAGCCTGAAGCTGAATAACCTCATCGTTTAGCGAAGAACGATCGGAAGCACTATTGGTATCATTTGCAGATTGAACCGCAAGCTCACGCATTCGCTGTAGAATATTGGTACTTTCCTGCAAAGCTCCTTCAGCTGTCTGGGACATTGATATCCCATCATTGGCGTTACGGGATGCCTGATTCATACCTCTAATCTGTGCGGTCATACGATCTGAAATTGCCAAACCGGCGGCGTCGTCTTTTGCGCTATTGATGCGAAGCCCTGAAGATAGTCGTTGCATCGACCGGTTCAAATCAGTCTGTGACTTACTGAGATTTCTTTGGGCGTTCAGTGAGGGAATATTTGTATTAATTGTAAGAGCCATATATTGTGTTCCTCCGAGAGGGGTCTGTCGGCGTCCCTGCCATTTGATTAGTTATACTGATATCAAAAACAATTTAATCAGATGTCCAGTCTGCTATTGTTATCGGTTGGCAGTGAATGAACATTTAGGGAGAAATCGTTAAGGAACAAAAGAATTCTAGCATGGCAGTGGTCGTTAAGTACTCATCAGTCAAGCTATTAGCCATTTAGGGCCTGTAGTCATCCCATATTTTTTCTTGTTGGGAATCCAGAAATCTATTAATGCTTGAGTTTTTAATGTTCTCAGAATTTATTTTGATGGATTTCCAGCAGCTTTCTTGCCAGTACTAAAATTTGATGATAGACTAACGTGTATATATTATATGTTTTTTTCATTTTTTATTGTCAGGAGAGACAACCCGTGTCAGAACAAACTGATTTCATGAATAAAATACCGGACAATAAACCCGTCAGGATATTCCTCCCCATCAAAAATAGTGAGGAAAGTCTGCGGCTTAATTGCGTTTTACAAAAGACCGATGAAACACATTATTCTCTTTTATTTAATTCCGGAACGCTTCCTGTAGAACATCTCGATCTCAATGCTTCAATTATAATTACTCTTGATATCTCGGGACAGGCTGTATCTATTGAAGCCAAAATAGTGACAATTGCTAACCCTCAAACCCTTGAAGTGGTCACTATAAAAACTATCAATCATGAACAAATGAGAGAATATTTTCGGGTTGACTGCACTCTTCCTCTTCTTTTAAAATCTATTGTCCCTGAAGAATTTGGAACGCCTGAAGACAAATGGAAAATTATAGGAACGACTGCTGATCTTAGTGGGTCTGGGCTACGTGCAAGTTTCACTTCCTCACCTCCAAAAAACACTCAGGTTCGTATCAGTCTTTCTTTACCAACTGCAGTGCCAAGCATCGTCACCATACTGGCATCGCCAGTACGGATATCCAAACTCACCGATAAATTGTGGGACGCAGCATATCAATTTGACGATGTAACCGATGAGGATAGAGACACGATTATTGGTTGTTGCCTAGTCGCACAACGTCGCCTACTCCGTTTGAAAGTAAAAGTTAAAGATAATTAAGGATTTTTTCAGTGGCAGAAAATATAGTAAAGACAATTAGTAGGATTCCTGACAGTGAATCTGCTGAAATAGATATTTCCACTAAAAATAGACAGATATTACGTCTTAATTGTATTTACAAAGACTCAGACGCCCCCGAATTCTTTTTAGTATTCCCTCCAAGGAAATTACCTGCAGATATTGATACCAACAAGTTTTGCCCTATTTCCATCAAAATTGGAGAAAAAGCTCTCACGTTATCTGCAAAAATAATATCCATCATAGGAGACAGAACGCTTGAACTTCTGGCTAAAGACACTGTTGAACCAGAAAGCCTTCGAGAATATTTTAGAGTTGACACCAGAGTTTCCATCGTAGCGAATTACAATCAGGAATCCCTTGACGGAGAGAACCATTCATGGACCCTTCAAGGGCAAACCCTGGACATATCCGGCAGTGGTATACTTACTATTTTTCCTGAAGAGCCTCCAACCAAGAATAAAATAGAACTGCAATTGAGCATGAACGACGGGGAGGATGTTGCCTGCTGTACCGGTCATGTCGTACGTACAAAGCGTTTACGAAGGGGTCGATACCAGGTTGCTTTCCATTTTGACACCATGAAACCTAAAGAAAGGGATGCTATCATTTCCTTTTGTTTGCGAGAACAAAGGAATCGACTCCGCGACAAGGTGAACACTGCAGATTAAGATTATTTCTTATTTTACCGATTGAGTAGTATGACCCCTATCAATGCACTCACAGCAATTACCACCATAGGCTCATCCACATCCAATAGTGGAAACCGACAACAGTTCCAGCAACAGCCACGACAAGGACAATTTTTGACTGCTACTGTCCTTGAGACCACAGATGACAATCGGGTTTACCTGGAAATTTCAGGCAGGAAAATCCTCGTAAAAAGTGATTCGGTTACTCTCAGCTCTGGGGCAAAATTAAAACTTGAAGTCCTTGCGACTACACCTGAACTTGAACTCAGAATAGTCTCTAAAAACCCAGAAATGTTTTTTGGTAAAACCCTCACCCTCCTCTCGAAGAACCTCGACATTTCCGGGTTATATCAAAGCCTACAAAGCGGTTCTTCACCTTTACTAGCTGTACTGAGTCGTAGTTCTCAGGATGGACTGAACAGCTTTCTCTCAATGCAACAAGCACAGTTAACCAGCACAGAAAGTGGGGAAAATCTAAAACAGCTGTTAAATCGTCTTGGACTCAACCTTGAATCAGTTTTGGCAGATAATAGCAAGCGACAGGATGTAACTCATACGTTAAAAGCAGCTCTCCAGGAAATCAGAGGTCTCCTTCATGCTGGGAGTGAACTTGCCGAAACTACAAGTAAATTACTGGGCACCATAGAGCTTTACCAACTCTCTCAGCTTCGGCTCAGTAACGAAAACCTACTCATCTTCCCTCTCCCCCTGCCTTTTTTAAATCATGGCTATTTACTTGTGGATAAGGATTCTAACCAAGGGGATAAAAACGAACTAAAACCTCCCAGTCGTTTTTCATTGCATCTGAACCTGGAACCTCTTGGCAATATAGAAATATCCTTTCTTGACACTCCTGAAGGGCTATATATACGTTTTTGCTGTGATACGAATGAAAAATCATTGTTTGCCAGTTCGCATCAAGAAGAACTTAAACAAATGATTAGCTCTACAAATATTCTAGGCTTAAGCTTTGGTGAAGATGCTGGCAACCCAGCTCAAGAGCTTATCCAGCAACTTATTCCAGATGGAGAAACAATGCTGGACACAAAAATATGAACATATAATGAAAAAACATGAACTTGAGAAAGCGGTAGCAATCCTTTATGATTCACAAAAATCCTCATCACCAAAGATTATCGCCAGTGGAAAAGGAGAAGTTGCCAAACGAATCATAGAAACCGCAAAAGAGGCAGGGGTTCATATCCAAGAAGATGCTAATCTTGTTGAACTACTCTCAAAGATAGGTATTGGTGATGAAATCCCCACGGAACTGTACCAGACAGTGGCTGAAGTTCTAGCTTTTGTGTATAAGGTTAACGACAAATTTAAACAAAAAATGGGATAGTAAAACACTCTGGAAAGAGTGTAGTAGAAATGACAATGTGCAAAACTAAGGAGATAAGTGAATCCCTGTTGATATATTACGCCACCCATGGAAGTTCACAACGACCTGTTTGATGGATTATCACAGGCTATAGACTAGGATAGATAGTGGTTTGTGGTACCTTCTAAATTACTGTTAACGATACAACCTTGATAAACTCGTGAAAAACTTCATATCTGAGGCGCAAATATTCTCTTTCTTATCGTCGTACCAAGGTACGTCATAATGATAGCAAATGTACAGCTACGAAGGAGATAGAGACGCCATCAACCTTTAACGAATCCAGATCAGTATCGGCCCCTGAATGGTTATCTTTGAGTTTTTTACAACAAATAGGCGTTACTCCTACTGGAGCAACGCCTATTTGATTCCGAGTAAAACTTACTCTTAAACTTTCTTTGCTGAAGCTCGTTTGGCAGCTTTCAAAGGATTGACACGAATGGTAGCAATTTCTATCTCTGGTTTAGCATGAGTTGCAAAGTTGCAGATTCCTAAACGCCATTTAGCCTCTGGTTTGAGGTATGAACGACAAAATTGCGATCCTGATTCTTCCACTACTCTGTCACACCCTTCACAACTTTCAACAACGGGTTGAAAATTTCTTTCACTAAAACTCATAGCAGCTTGGTTTTGCATGCTGTTCTCCTCAATGTAAAACCGACAATTTTATATAAAACTCGTTAAGAGTTTATTTATCACAGCGATAAAGCACAATAGAACTTCTCTTAATACCAACAACCTCCTCCTTTCACAAGATCTTTTTTTGTTTGGCCATTGAAATATTTCAAACTATAATCAAAAAAAAGGGAATTCTAAAAAACTCCAACATTCTATCTGACTAACTTGTAATCTACAACAGCATGATATAGAATAAAATTTTACTATCTTGTCCAAAAACATTACCTCTTCGAGAGGGAATTAGGCCACGAATGTGACTTACTCAGTACTTTTCATTTTTATTTTATTAATTATCCGTCTCTAGCTGGAGAAATAAAAAAATGCCTATATATACTTGGAAGGGTATCAACGCATATGGCGAAAAGCGTAAAGGCGAAGTTGAGGCTCCCGATCAGGTAGCAGCACTTAATCAAACGAAACGCCTTCGCATCAAAGATGCTGTTATCAAAGAAAAGCCTAAAGACCTTTTTGAAAATATCTCTTTTTTTCAACCAAAAGTTACAGGTAAAGATCTGGTTGTTTTCACAAGGCAGCTTTCGACTATGATTGATGCAGGCCTTCCTCTTGTACAAAGCCTCGAAATCCTATCGAAACAACAAGAAAACGTTACCTTCAAAAAGGTGTTATATGAAATAAAACGTGACGTTGAAACAGGCACTACCTTTGCCGATGCTATGCGTAAACATCATAACGTTTTCGATAACCTGTTTTGTAACATGATTGAAGCTGGTGAAACTGGAGGTATTCTTGATACCATCCTAAGCCGTTTGGCAGCATTCATGGAAAAGTCTATGGCTTTACAGAAAAAGATTAAAGGTGCGATGACCTATCCGACTATTTGCCTGGCTATTTCCATTCTCATCCTAGTCGTAATCCTGGTTTTTGTTATCCCTGTTTTTGAAGAAATGTTTGCCACCTTTGATTCAGCACTCCCTATTCCAACACAAATTGTTGTCAACATGTCCAACGCATTCAAAACAAATTTCATATGGATTGTAATGTCTGTTTTTGTAGTATTTTACACTATCAAGAAAATTTACAATAGTGAGAAAGGACGGATTAAGATCGATTATTTGTTATTGAAAGCCCCCGTTGTTGGTACTCTTATCAGGAAAGTGGCAGTTGCTAAATTCACTAGAACACTTAGTACTATGCTTCAGAGCGGTGTTCCTATCCTTGAAGCTCTACAGGTAGTAGCAAAAACTGCAGGCAACAAAATAATTGAAGCCGCCGTGTTCCGTGTTTCTGATAGTATCGCTGAGGGTCGACCAATTGCAGAACCACTTGAAGAAAGTGGAGTGTTCCCCAATATGGTTGTTCAAATGATTAATGTCGGAGAATCCGTAGGCGCACTTGATACCATGCTCGCCAAAATTGCTGATTTTTATGATGAAGAAGTTGACCAGGCAGTTGAAAATCTCACTGCCATGATTGAACCATTAATGATGGTGGTACTTGGAGGTATGATTGGTGGCCTTGTAATCGCCATGTATTTACCAATTTTCTCCATGGCTGGAGCTATTGGTTAAAAAAAACACTCTTTCTATTGACTTTATTTTTAAGACACATATCATTAAACACGAGTAGTACAATTTAATTAAGATCAAAATAGAGGAGAAACAATCCATGACTCTTACAAAAGCTGACCTTGTTCAGCAAGTATACAAATCTCACGGTTCTTTAACAAAAGCTCAGGCTACTGATTCTGTTGAAGCCTTTTTACGTATTTCAAAAACTTCTCTCATCAGTGGAACCGATCTTCTGCTGAGTGGATTTGGTAAATTCAACGTAAAAGATAAAAAATCCCGCAGAGGTAGAAACCCACAGACTGGTGACGAGCTCACTTTAGACGCTAGACGTGTGGTTACTTTTAAGCCTTCTGGAATACTTCGCGAGAAAATTAACGAAGCTTAAGTTATTAACCAGGGGTATTATATTCCTGTTTTAGCTTAAAACCTGTACTGGTTTGTATATTTTTACAAATCACTACGGGTTTTTTTATTCTTATTGAATACAACCTTTTACCACCGACTGTTACAATGGCCATTGCCTGTGAATTTAAACGTATTCTTGTTGATAGCGTAGTTATTAGTGATAAATGGAGTTTGACCCCTTTTCAGGTGTCAACGTCGTCAACCTCAGAGTCACACTCAACCATACTTGCAACCGGAATCCTCCATCCACCTATTGTAAAGAAGGTAGATAATAAGGAAAAAGATTACGAGTTACTTTGTGGAAACGCTCGTTTCAGCTCTTTTAGAAACTCTTTTCCTGACGAGAATCATATTACAGTTCTGGTTCTTTATCCTGATGTTTCCCATGAGGAAATATTACAGTGTTTACTCGATGACAAACTCGTCTCCGGCAAATTCAGCTGTATGGAAAAGGCTATTTTTCTGCAATACTGTTGCAAATATTTGTCTTTAAAAGCAGTCGCGAAAATATTTCTTCCGCCACTTGATGAAAAACCACAACCATATGTTATTAATAAATTAATCTCGTTAACGACTTTGGAAAATCCACTCCAACAGAGTATTCATTCGGGCCAGCTCTCTCAAAAACTTGGGATTGAGTTATTAACACTCTCAGCAAACGATCGAATGAAACTCCACAACCTATTCCTACAATTAGAACTAGGGGGAGGAAAACAGAAACGCCTTTTCACACTTTGCAAAGACTTGGCATTTAGACAAAACAAGAAGATCACATCACTACTCGCAGAAGACGAATATATAGCAATTCTTGACCATTCTGAAATGAATGAACCGCAAAAAGGTACCTCGCTGCTAAACCTGCTCCACAAACAGTTATTTCCTGAGAGTAGCAATGCTGAAAACGATTTCCGTAAACGAGTCAACCATATGGAGTTGCCGACAAACTGTAGTGTTGAGCACAGTCCGGCATTTGAACGGGATGAGATATCACTAACTGTAAAATTTAAAGACATGGGGCAACTAGAGAAGCAGACTCGCAGGATTAAGGAGATGTTGTCCTAACATAGATCGCCCTGCACAAGGAGATCGGCACCGCAAGGGATGTATTGCACGTTCTGAAGCATTGGAGCATCTTCTCGTTCTGTAACAGAAAAGTCAGTGAGTAAACTGTTACCGGCTGATCCTGCAAACAATGGCGCGACAAAAAGCATAACTCTATCAACCATTCCCTGCCTTAGGAAACTTGAGTGAATCTCACTCCCGCCCTCAACCAGCAAAGAACAGATCCCCAGTTTACCTAGAAAGTGCAACAACGCTTCAAGACTTATCCGTCCGTCCTGATCCTGTTCAAGTACCTGAACTTGGATATTGTCCATCCTTGACAGTAATGTCACTTTCTCTGAATCAGCAGCCTTACTACAAACAATATAAGTTGAAGCCTGTGATTCTAAATGGAGGATTTTAGCATCAGATGCGATACGCAAAGAACTATCCAGAACAATTCGAAGGGGATCCTTGCCATCGTCTCTCAAACGCGTGGTCAGAGATGGATTGTCGGCAAGCTGCGTGCCACTACCAATAAGAATAGCATCAACAGTATCTCTAAGTTCATGGAGCTTTAGAAGACTCTCTTGCCCTGTCATTTTCCCAGGTATCCCTTTCTGGTAGGAGAGTTTACCGTCCAGACTCAGTCCAGCCTTCATAATAACAAACGGCATTCCGGTGGTAATATATTTAAGAAAGGGAAGGTTTAATTCGCGGCATTTATTTTCAAGAACTCCACTAACGACTTCAACACCATGATCCCGTAGATAGTCGTTACCGGTTCCACTGACAAGGGGATTAGGATCTGTCATGCCGACCACAACTCTTTTGATACCAGCCTTAACAACAGCATGACTGCAGGGAGGAGTACGGCCGGTATGATTACAAGGTTCGAGGGTAACGTACATGGTTGTCCCCTGTGCCTTCACTCCAGCCTTGGTTAAGGCGTGAATTTCAGCATGTGGAGTTCCCGCTTTTTTATGGTACCCACGACTGATTTCCTGGTCGCCACTGACAATAACTGCACCGACACACGGGTTGGGCGAAGTACGTCCCACACCCTTTCTTGCTTCGCTAAGAGCAAGTTCCATCCAGCGCCTGTCTGTATCAGTTACAGAACAGTTTTTCTCAGGAAGACTCATCGAACTTGTCATCTACTCTGGAATCGAGCAAACCCTTCAGCTCACTCATAAATTCATTTACATCCTTGAATTGTCTATAAACAGAAGCAAAGCGCACATACGCCACTTCGTCGAGCCTGGGAAGCTGCGCCATAACCCATTCGCCTATGACTTCGGATGGAACTTCTTTGGATGGATAATCCTGTAACTGACTTTCTATTTCATCAACGAAAGCATCAATATCATCGCAACTTACAGGTCTTTTCTCACAGGCTTTCTCAAGACCAACAACCATTTTCTGTCTGTCCCACACTTCCCGTCTTCCATCTTTTTTTACAAGCATGGGCAACATCACTTCCAAACGCTCATAAGTAGTAAATCGTTGTTCACAGGAAAGACATGAGCGCCTGCGTCTGGTGATAGTACTTTCTTTGTTTAATCTGGAATCGATAACCTTGTTATCAAGGTGACCACAATAAGGACATTTCATTTGCTTCTCCTGACTGTGTGATAATTACAGTATGGCTGAAAGAGGAAATTGATCGCACAGATCACGAATTTCCTGACGGATTTCAGTAAGAGTTGCGTCATCACGTTTTTCAATAATTCTTTCAATCCAGGAAGCAATCATTTCCATCTCTCCAAGTTTCAAACCTCTGCTAGTCACCGCGGGAGTTCCAACTCGAATACCTGAGGTTACAAATCGCGATTGCTTATCAAAGGGAATGGCATTTTTGTTAGCAGTAATCCCAGCTTTCTCCAGAAGTTCTTCAGCTTCTTTACCAGTAATATCTTTACTGCTAAGATCTATAAGCAGAAGATGATTATCAGTGCCTCCTGATACGAGACGGAAACCTTTTTCAACCAGACTGGCTCCAAGGGCTGCGGCATTATCGATCACCTGTTGTTGATAAATCTTATATGAATCACTAAGGGCTTCCTTGAAGGCAACTGCCTTAGCGGCAATGACATGGACAAGAGGCCCCCCCTGGATCCCAGGAAAGATTTTTGAATCGATGGCTTTTCCCCATTTTTCTTTGGCAAGTATCAAACCGCCCCTAGGGCCACGAAGTGTTTTATGGGTTGTGCTGGTAACAAAGTCGGCGTAGGGAACCGGGGAAGGATGTACACCTGCTGCAACGAGCCCTGCGATGTGTGCCATATCCACCATAAACATGGCACCAACCGTATCAGCAATTTTTCGAAAACCTTCGAAGTCGATATGCCTGGAATAGGCACTTGCTCCAGCGACAATCATCTTTGGTCGATTCTCAAATGCAATACGTTCGACTTCTTCCATATTGATAGTTTCAGTTTTTTTATCCACTCCGTATGAAAGGAAGTTAAATAACTGTCCTGAAAAGCTAACCGCACTGCCATGGGTCAAATGCCCACCATGCGCTAAATCCATACCAAGAACTTTGTCTCCAGGCTTTAATGTGGCAAAATAAACGGCCATATTAGCACCAGAGCCTGAATGAGCCTGAACGTTGGCATATTCTGCATCAAAGACTTCTTTTGCACGATCAATGGCAAGAATCTCTACCTCATCTGTGAATTCACAACCACCGTAATATCTTTTCTTGGGATAGCCTTCTGCGTATTTATTTGTGAAAATAGAGCCCTGGGCCTCAAGTACAGCAGCAGAAACAATATTTTCAGAAGCAATCAACTCAAGTTGGCTGTTTTGCCGATTATATTCGCTATTGATATGGTTAAAGATATCGATATCAGTATCTTTTAAGGATCCCATTTTTCTTCCCTCATTTGTATATATTTGTATTGCTGTGAGACGAGAAAACCGGCATTACCCTGAGGAATGCCGGTTTCATAACTTTTTTATAAACTCTCTTTTCAACTACAAGCAGTGACAAGCTTCAAGCCAACACGTTTTGTTGCATCTGCTTTTTGGGAAATAGATCTTCATCAAACTCATTTTCAAAAGTATGAGTAGAATTATACGGTACCAAACAACTGAATACGTCGTAAATGGCGGCCACCACCAAAAGAAGTTTTAAGCCACACCTTTACAATCTCTTCTGCTACTCCAGGCCCTGTGACTCTTTCACCAAGGCAAAGTACATTGGCATCATTATGTTCACGGCTCATCGATGCAGTGTAATGATCGCTGCATAGAGCAGCACGTATTCCATCTTTTTTGTTCGCAGCCATGGACATTCCAATGCCTGTACCACAAATCAGGATTCCACAGTCGGCATTGCCAGCACTCACACGTTTACAGACAATATCTGCAAAGGTTGGGTAGTCAACTGAACCAGTATCATAGCATCCGACATCATCTATTTCATGTCCCAGATCTTGCAACATTGGCAGCAAAACAACCTTTAAGGCAAATCCACCATGATCAGAACCAATAGCAATCTTCACTAAGACCTCATTCCTTGTTAAGCATTAAAGCGTTTCATTACGAGAACACCATTGGTGCCACCAAAGCCGAACGAATTGGAAATTGCGGCGTTGATTTCCATTTTTCTGGCAACGTTTGGAACATAATCTAGATCACATTCTTCACTTGGATTTTCAAGATTCATGGTGGGCGGAGCGATTTGCTCTTTTATGGACATGGCGGTAAAAGCAGCTTCCAGCCCTCCCGCAGCACCGAGTGCATGACCTGTCATTGATTTGGTAGAACTTATGGCTAGTTTCGCAGCATGCTCTCCAAATACTGTCTTTATGGCTGTTGTTTCACAACGATCATTGAGAGGTGTTGAAGTGCCGTGAGCGTTCACATAGTCGATGTCAGACGGTTGCAGTCCTGCACTGTCCAATGCTATTTTCATACAACGGGCCGCACCATTTCCATCTTCAGGCGGAGCAGCTATATGATATGCATCACTTGATGCTCCTGCCCCGACAACCTCAGCAAAAATTGTTGCTCCGCGATTGATGGCATGCTCAAGTTCTTCAATAACCAGCATGCCAGCACCTTCAGCAATCAGAAAACCATCACGATCTTTATCAAAAGGTCGTGATGCTTTTTCAGGATCATCATTTCTGGTGGACAGAGCTTTCATAGAAGCAAATCCTCCAACCCCAAGCGGACAGATTACAGATTCTGTACCACCTGTGATGATCACATCTGAGGCACCTCTGACTATATTATAAAATGCCTCGCCGACAGCATGAGTTCCTGCAGCACAGGCGGTGGAAAGTGAAAGGTTAGGACCTTTAGCACCTATTTGCATGGATATATGTCCAGACGCCATATTCGGTATGGCCATGGGAATAAAAAACGGAGAAATCCGTTTCGCACCGCGGTCACGATACACAGTATGATTTTTCTCGATGGTGGGCAAGCCCCCCATACCACATCCTGTAATAACACCAACCCGCTCACAATTGGCAGAATCAATGGATAATCCACTATCTTCCACTGCCATTCGGGCTGCTACGATGCCATATTGAACAAACAGATCAAGATGCCTTGCACTCTTCTTATCAAAATGATCAAGAGAAACAAAATCTTTTACTTCAGCAGCAATTTGACTGGCCATGCCGCTGGCATCAAAACGGGTGATCGCAGCAACGCCGCTAACGCCGTTAAGCAGATTATTCCACGTCTTTTCAGTCCCTGTACCTAATGGGGTCACCAGACCAATACCGGTGACTACAACTCTACGCTGAGCCATTGAAATCCTCTTGAGTATCAGAAAAAATGATCCGGGGAAACAATTATTTCAAGTTGTTAACAAAATCGATGGCATTCTGTACGGTGGTGATTTTCTCTGCCTCTTCATCTGGAATTTCAACATCAAATTCTTCTTCCATGGCCATAATCAGCTCTACGAGATCAAGGGAATCGGCACCAAGATCATCAACAAAAGATGCGCCTGTTACTACTTTATCTTTATCAACACTCAACTGCTCAACAATAATATCAACCATCTGCTGTTCAATTGCCATTTTAAACTCCTGTATTATTTAATGTTTTAATAAGTTCCGGGTTTCCCGGAGGTCGTAATATACCTGCTGTTTACTACAAAGTCCAGAGCTGGCATACATTACATGTACATTCCACCATTCACATGTATGGTTTGTCCTGTAACATAGGCCCCATCATCGCTGACGAGATACGCCACCGCTCCTGCAATATCCTCAGGAGTCCCTAAACTAGCAAGAGGAATTTCAGTCAATAATTTTTCCTGAATTGCATCAGACAGATCTTTAGTCATATCAGTCTTAATATATCCTGGTGCTACGCTATTCACTGTTATATTGCGACTGGCAAATTCTCTGGCCATTGATTTGGTTATACCCTGCATGCCAGCTTTGGCAGCTGCATAGTTAACTTGTCCAGCATTCCCGCTAAAGCCTACCACTGAACTGATATTCACGATACGGCCCCATTTTTTTTTCATCATGGCACGAGCTGCTGCCTTGGAACAGATGAAAGATCCCTTGAGATTTGTATCAAGTACTGCATCCCAGGAATCTTCACTCATTCTGGCCAGCAAACCATCACGGGTAATACCTGCATTATTTACAAGAATATCAAGAGAACCAAACTCTTTAATCATCTTTTTGATTTCTGTCTGGCAAGCCTCAGAATCTGCAACATCAAAACCAATTAGTTCAGCCTTCCCACCAGCATCGACAATCATTTGCTGTGTTTCTTCAGCAGCGGCAGAATTACTTACGTAATTTATGAAAACCTGTGCACCCATTGATGCCAGACGAACGCAAATTGCACGCCCAATTCCTCTACTGCCGCCAGTCACCAGTGCATTCTTTCCTTCTAAGCCCATTATTTCCGTCGTCCTTCAATTGAACTGATAAGTTTAGGGAGAACTTCAAAAAGATCACCCACAATACCAAAATCCGTCACATTAAAGATCGGCGCGTCAGCATCCCGGTTTATAGCAACAATGGTATCAGCTGATTGCATACCAGCCACATGTTGAATAGCTCCTGAGATACCACAAGCGATATAGAGTTTTGGCGCTACTGTTTTTCCAGTTTGGCCAACCTGATGAGGATACCCTATCCATCCGGAATCGACTACGGCACGTGAGGCGGCAACTGCTCCGTTTAGAGCTTTTGCAAGTTCACGGATGAGTTCAAAACCTTTTTCACTTTCAAGACCTCGCCCTCCCCCAACTAGAATATCTGACTCCTGAATGTTTACATTGTCCAGTTCTGAAACCACAGACTCAATAACACGGACTTTCGATTGCAGTTGGGCTGGCTCAAGTTCTACATCTCTGATCTCTCCAGTTCTTTCTACGTCAAACTCCAGCGCCTTCATTACTTTAGGTCGTACAGTTGACATCTGTGGTCTTGAACTTGGACATTCAATGGTTGCCATGATATTTCCACCAAATGCAGGTCTTGTCTGCAACAATGCGCCGTCATTCCCTCGAATGGCAAGTTGTGTACAATCCGCTGTCAGTCCTGCACCCAAGATATTTGCCACCCCTGGAATAAAAGATCGTCCAATGGCAGTGGCACCAGCGAGCACTACTTCAGGCTTATGTTCTTGGATAAGTTTAGTAAGCACAGCACCGTATGTTTCATCAGTGAAATATTCAAGGGCGGAATTATCTGCTCTATAGACGATATCAGCACCATAGCCAATTAAATTTTCGGCGGTGTCATCTGTCCCAGATCCAATTAATACAGCTGTAAGCTTCACACTCCTGGCGTCGGCTAGTGTTCTTCCTATACCCAAAAGTTCCAAAGATACGGGAGCTAGTTTTCCAGCCCTGAACTCGCAATACACCCAAACGCCACTCCAGCTGGCAAGATCCATTTGTACATTTTTTTCTGCACCTTCAATGGTCAAAGCCTCTACTTCGCAAGTATCAACACAAGATCCACACAACGTGCAGGCATCGCCTACAACAGCCAGACCATCAACGACTTCGATGGCTGCAAAGGCACAGTTGTCCACACAGATTCCGCAACCGATACAGAGCTCATTATCTACTATTAGCATTCTACTATTCTCCTGTATCCTTTACAGATATACAGCAAGTTTCTCGACCAGCTGCTCAACCTGTTCATCTATCGTTCCTGTGAGCATTGCCCGCTCGCCACGTGGTGGTGGTGGAAATACATCAACAACCTCGGTGGGTGATCCTGCAAGACCTATACAACTGGAATCTGCACCAACATCTTCAGCAGAAAGCACCTCTATTATGGCCTTCTTGGATTTCATTTTACCCTTCAGTGAAGGTACCCGTGGTTCGTTAAGATCTTTTACTACGGTAAGCAAAACAGGATAATCAACAGCCACAACATCATAGCCATCATCCATCATACGTTCCATAACGATTTCCTTTTCATTAGCTTTACGAACCTTCTGGATACAAGTAAGAAAAGGAATATCAAGTTGTATGGCAAGACCTGGTCCCACCTGAGCGGTATCACCATCAATTGCCTGTTTGCCACAGAGGATAAGGTCAAAGTCACCAATTTTATTGACAGCTTTTGCAAGGGTATAAGACGTTGCCCAGGTATCAGCACCGGCAAAAGCGCGATCAGAAATAAGAACTCCACGATCTGCACCACAGGAGATAGCCTGTCTCAATACGTCTTCTGCCTGAGGAGGGCCCATGCTGAGTACGGTCACTTCTCCTCCAAGCTCTTCTCTTAATCTCACGGCTTCTTCTAGGGCGTGTTGATCATAAGGGTTCATAATAGATTGAACACCTTCTCGCGCCAACGTATTGGT
Organism: Desulfocapsa sp.; assembly: GCA_022712895.1. GTDB lineage: Bacteria > Desulfobacterota > Desulfobulbia > Desulfobulbales > Desulfocapsaceae > Desulfocapsa. The sequence continues at coordinate 60,608 of JAFLJS010000075.1, read as the reverse complement.
CTCAGGATCAAGACGTACATCTTTGGCATCAGGTACCTGTTTTATGCAAACAATTATTTTCATACCAGCCTACTTCCGTGAATATTCTTTATTAAGTTCCTGCCCAATTACATTGCGCTGAACCTGGTTAGTTCCTTCATAGATCTGTAGAATCTTTGCATCTCGCATCATCTTTTCAACAGGATATTCACGCATATAGCCATAACCGCCCATGACCTGTACGGCGTCAACGCTGACCTTCATGGCCATATCAGTAGCCATAACTTTACACATGGAGGATACTTTAGACATGTTTTTAGGATGGGCATCGATATGTTTGGCTGTTGCATAGACAAGAGCTCGTGAGGCCTCTAACTGGATAGCCATATCAGCTAGCAGATGCTGTACTGCTTGAAAAGAGATAATTGGTTTATTAAACTGCACACGTTGTTTAGCGTACATTGTGGCCTCATCGACACAGGCCTGCCCGATACCAAGTCCAAGGGCAGCAATGCCAGGTCTTGAAGAATCGAGGGTTTTCATAACCGTAATAAACCCCGTTCCTTTACGACCAATCAACCTGTCTTGCGGAATACGACAATCTTTAAAGATAAGCTCGGTGGTAGAAGATGCACGAATCCCCATCTTCTTTTCTTTTGGTCCACAGCTAAATCCAGGATCACCATCTTCCACAACAAACATGGACGCTCCACGGGCGCCTCTACTTTTGTCAGTCATGGCAACAATGGTGTAAATCTGTGCCTCACCACCATTGGTAATCCATTGTTTGGTACCATTTAAAACCCATTCGTCACCGTCAAGCACAGCTGTAGTCTGGATACCTGATGCATCAGATCCGGCATTGGCCTCTGTAAGACCAAATGCTGCAAATTTTTGACCAGCAGCCACAGGAGTGAGATATTTCTTTTTCATCTCATCAGACCCTGAGAGTATAATGGGATAAATACCAAGTGCACTTGCAGCAAACGCAGTGGCCACACCGATACAACCACGTCCCAGCTGCTCAAGCGCAAGAACTATATCAAGACATCCGCCGCCGAAACCGCCATACTCTTCAGGAATTGGAATACCAAAAAGATCTGCCTGCCCCATTGCTTCAAGAATTTCTCGCGGGAACTCGTCTTTTTCGTCTAGTTCGGCCCGGTTAGGAATAATTTTCTCATCGGTGATCTGACGAGCAATATCCACTATCATTTCCTGTTCTTCAGTAAGAAAATAATCCATTTGATCTCCAGTATGTACTGTTCAGGTCACAACAAAATTATTCAAGACATGTTCCACCAGAATAGTGGAAGCAGTGTCTCTCATATTACCATTTTAACAAACCTGCTCCCCAGGTAAAACCTCCACCAAAGGAACAGAGTAAAACTATATCACCCTTTTTCAGCAACCCTTCCCGATTTGCCTCATCGAGGGCTATGGGAATGGAAGCCGCCGATGTATTACCATATTTCTGTACGTTTATGAATACTTTTTCCTGACTAATACCAAGTCGCGACATCAGTTTTTTCAAGATTCGAATATTTGCCTGATGAGGAATCATAAGGGAAATATCGTCAACGGATACATTTTCTTTTTCCAGGAGTTTTTTTACCGCCTTTTCCATAGCCCTAACAGCGTGCTTAAACACTTCCTGGCCAGCCATCAGCATATACGGTCCGGGATTATCAGGTTGTAAAATTTCTGGATTACAAGAGGGGGAACTATGCAGATATAAGAGTTTCCAAAGAGAGCCATCTGAAAACAATTGTGTTCCTATAACACCACGATCATTATCTTCATAGCGAAATACGGCAGCTCCCGCACCATCACCAAAAAGAATGCAGGTGTTCCTGTCTTCCCAGTTAGTTCTGCTTGAGAGCGTTTCTGCGCCAATAACCAGTATGGTTTTATCCTGATCCACAAGAACATGTTTTGCAGCGGTATCAAGACTGTACAGAAACCCGGAGCACGCTGCATTTAAATCCCAGGCAAAAGCATTATTGGCGCCAATTTCTTTTTGCACAAAGCAGGCACAGGATGGCATCACCATATGGGATGTCATTGTAGCGACGATGATAAGGTCTATCTCATCAGCAGTAACCTGGGCCATTTCCATAGCTTTTCTAGCGGCACTGGTCGCAAGCCTGTATGTCTCCTCACCTGCTCCACTAATTCTTCTGGTGGAGATACCTGTTCGGCTTCGAATCCATTCATCGTTGGTTTCGACCATTTTCTCAAGATCATGGTTCGAGAGAACTCGTTTGGGCAGACATGAGCCCGTACCTATAATAACAGCGCCCATCAGACATCCACCTTCGGTGCCACAGCATTCTCTGCAAGACTGGCAATTATTTTTTTATTCACCTGATTTTTCACAGTCTGTTGCGCCACAAGGATGGCATTTTTAATGGCCACTGAACTGGACTTGCCATGACAAATTATACCGGTTCCATCAAGACCAAGTAACGGAGCACCACCATATTCTGCATAATCGACACGTTTTTTTATCCGCCGAAATACTGGACGTGCCAGCAAATAACCGAGTTTGGCAATAGAGGAAGACATAATCCCTTCACGGAGCATTTGAGTTGAAGCTTCAACAAGCCCTTCACTTACCTTCAAACAGATATTACCGACAAAACCGTCACAAACAATAACATCCACGTTTCCCTGGAAGATATCGCGCCCTTCAACATTTCCGATAAAGTTCAGAGAACTTTGCTCTAAGAGGCTGAATGTTTCTTTCACAAGCTGGTTCCCCTTCCCTGTCTCTTCACCAATGGAGAGGATACCAACACGGGGAACCTCCATATCATAAACACTGGAAAAAGCGGATGCCATCAGAGCAAACTGAAAAAGATGTTGCGGCCGACAATCAACATTAGCCCCAACGTCCATCATGACAACTGGTTTTTTTAAAGTAGGAAAGACACTTGCGATCCCAGGACGGGATATGTTTTTAATGCGTCCAAGTTTTCGGATACCGGCAGCAAGTGTCGCCCCGGAATTTCCGGCACTCACAGCAGCGGCAGCCTCACCTTTTTTAACTAGATCAAAGGCAAGCATAACCGAAGAATTCTTCTTTTTACGGATGGCGTCAACGGGGGACTCCCCCATTTCAACGACTTCTGTGGTATGAAGAACCTGTATCCGTTCCATAACGGGATCTACAGGATTTAGCTTCTCAAGACAGACCCCGATTGCAGACTCATCCCCAACCAGGGTCAACTCAAGTTCTGTTTCTTCTAGAGCAAGTATTGCCCCGGCTATCAGCTCTTCGGGGCCATAATCGCCCCCCATGGCATCCAAGGCAATTCGCACTGGTAAACCCTACTCTAATTCAGCATCCAGACTATACACGGAACGTCCCTTATACATACCGCAACTGGGACAGATACGATGAGGCATTTTAGGTTCTCCGCACTCTTTACAAACATTAATTCCTGGTGCACTCAGGGCGTCATGTGATCTTCTTTTACGGGTACGGGAACGAGAATGTCTTCTTTTAGGTACAGCCATGATAAACCTCCGATAACTATACTGCCCTCTGGCAGCGTAAATAATCTATTTTTGTTGTAACGTTTTTAATATAGCAAAGGGCGAGTTTGAATTGCTCTCCCCACACTTACACTTCTTTTCATTTAAATTAATGCCACACTCCCTACAAAGTCCTTTGCATGAATCGTCACACAATCGTTGTACAGGTATGGCAAGCGCTAGCTGTTCAGCAACAATGACTTCGCTGTCAATAGCTGCTTCTTCAAGGTGTAGTACTTCACACTCTTCATCACTACACTGATGTTCTGCATCACTTTCAGGCTCTTCACTAAGGTCTATAACATAGCGAAAGTCCCTGTCAATACGCAAGGAAATCGATTTAGCACATCGGTCGCATTCAACCTTAGCAGATGCTTGTAACCAACCAGAAAGTGTATACACCTTCTTACTTTGCTGTCTGGCAAGTAAACCTGCCTTAACTGGCCCTTCCAGCCTGAAATCATGCAGGCGAGAATCAATTAATTCTACAAAGTCGTACTGTTCTCTTTTTCCGACAATATCAGCAAGTAAAATCTTCACATACTCTCCAGCAAAACTAACAGACCATTAAACAAAACTGGTAAATTTACTCAATTTCTGAAATAATGGCCAGAAAAATATTTCATAGATAGAATTATTTGGAAAACGCATGAAATAAAGGGATAATTTTATAGGATTTGCGCAAGCCGTTCAGAGGTTTTCTCAAGACGTAAGCTTGTTATACTGAAAAGATACGCTAGAAGACGAAAAGCAAGATCAGACTGTTCCTTCTGTAGCTTTTGATATTTTTGCACACTCAAATACAACAACTCTGAGTCTTCTATCGCTATTACTTTTGTTTTATGGCAATGATTATCCAGCAAGGTTGCTTCCCCTGCGACACTCCCCTGATCAAGAAGAGCAACCACCTGCATCTTCTTTTGAAATCCTGTGAATTTATGTACCGCCAGACGACCGCTCTGTATAAAATAAAGCGCTTCCCCTGGCTCGCCATAGTCAAACAACACATGTCCAGCAGGGAGGCTCTTTACTGAACAGAACGAATAAACAGACTGCCAGTCACGCTCATCCACTATGAACTCCCTTCCTTGGTAAAACTCGCATTCTTTTTTTCAAGAATTTTCACCAGACCTTCAAACTTATCTTTTCGCAAGATTGATTTGAACTGGGCCTTGTAGTTACGCAGGAGACGAACACCTTCTATTTTAATATCATAAACCTGCCAACCACTTTCATTTTGGAGCATAATGTAACTAACAGGCAGGGTAACACCTTTATTTTCTACCTGAGTACTAACTTCAGCTTTTTTCCCTTTGATCCGCTCCCCCGCATACCTTGTAACTTGACTCGTATAGCTTTCCAGCTTTCCGATATATGCGTTTTCCAGCAATTTTGTGAACAGTTCCTCAAAATATGCACGCTGTTGCTCGTCAAGTTTACGATAGGTTTTGCCGAGAACCAGTTTAGACATTGTCCCAAAATCAAAGCCACGCTTTGCAATGATCATAATCTTTTCTCGCCGCAGCTCTTTGTTTTCGACTCCAGCGTAGACGGGATTAGTTATAATTTCAACAATCCCATCCAGGGTAGGTCGTAATTCATCGGTTGGGCTTATGGCAAGTGCTGCCGTAGAGAGTACACAACAAGAAAACACCATAAACAATGTGACAAAGAGTATACATTTATATTTTTCCATAGATTTCATCATACTTACCATCACGCCTTTCTCAGTAATAGAGTAAAACAAACACCTAAATCACAGTTGATTGTCGGTCTTTTGCAACATCACTTTATCAGCAATCTTACCTCTCCTGTAATCCAGATAAACCTGTCGCATGGAAACATACGGATCAAGAGAATATTTTTTTAAGTCTTCATACACGTCGGGATTCAGAGAAAGTAAATTAACTCTGCTAGCCACATAATATCCTGCGCTCACAGCAAGCTCATCAACATAATAGACCATGGGATGACTATAGGCGTCAGCTGCAAACCCTATAGTATCACGCACGTTCGAGGGTCCGAGTATTGGCCAGCAGAAATAAATACCTTCACCAACCCCCCACACCCCTAATGTCTGGCCAAAATCTTCAGGTTTGGGCTCAAGCCCAAACTCTCTAAAGGCAGGGTCTCCAAACCCGTAGACACCAAGAGTACTGTTTATCACGAACCGCGAGATAACAATGCCGGACTCTTCAAGTTTCCATTGTAGCAAATTATTCAACAAACGTATGGGAGCCGCAATGTTATTGACGAAATTCCCAATACTCAACCGAATATCAAAAGGCAGTATGGCAGAGTATGTATTGCTGACAGGCTTTAAAAGCCAGTAGTAAAGCTTATCGTTAAAACTAAAAAACAGACGATTCATCGGTTCAAGAGGATCTGAATAACTGGGAAGATCTGCCACTTCTCCGCCGAAATCATCAAAATCATCCAGGTCATCGAAATCATCATCAAGAAATGAGTCGGTGTCGGATACTTCTTTTATATTTACACTCTCTCCTGTGGGATCGACAGACGCAAGATCATCGCCTGGTATATTTCCGGCACAGCCAGTCAGCGTAAAAAACAGTAAAATGTGAATAAAATATTTCATCGTTTGCGTTACCTGGCTTAACCCTACTCCACACTACCAAAGGCAAACTTACTAATTAACGACTCAATATCAACGGAAGATTCAGTATCGGTTAACAGACCACCATCTTTAAACAACTCTTCTTCACCACCAACACTCAGTGCAATAAACTTGTCCCCAATCAACCCCTGTGATTTCACAGAAGCTGTGGAATCGATGGGGAGCTGCAAACCTTTCTCAACAAGCAAGGCGACATTTGCATAACTGTCTTCGTCGAGCCATATTTTACCAACCTGCCCGACAGCCACACCGGCAACCTGCACAGAAGCGCCTTTCTTAACCCCTGCAATATTATCAAACTGGGCAACTACGGTGTAGTTTTTGCTGTCAGAAAATAGTGCGACTTCACCAAGCTGCAGAGCCAAGTAGCCAAAGGCCAGAAAACCGGCAATCATAAAAAAACCGACCATAAACTCTATGCTGTTTTTCATTTCTCCACCAAATGACTCTGATAAATTTCACCCATAGTTGTTTGTACAAAATTTTTAATATGGGTTTTTTGCGACCATTGTATTTCTTCAGGCGACGGAAAGACATCCATCACTCCATTATTTAACACTATAACTTGATCCGCGAGATTGAAAATTTTGGGGATATCATGACTCACAATGATTGAGGTATAACCAACCAGCTTCTGTGTTCTTGCAAAAAGCTGATAGATTTCCTGGGTCATGACCGGATCAAGACCTGTTGTGGGTTCATCAAAAAGCATTATTTCCGGTTGCAGTTGCAAGGCCCTTGCAAGACCCGCTCTTTTTTTCATGCCACCACTGAGTTGTGCTGGAAACTTATTCTCATGGCCAAGCAACTCCAGTTGATCAAGACTCTCCAACACCTGCTTTTTAATTTCAATTTCGGTTTTTTTTGTTCGCTCACGAAGAGGCAGTGCAACATTGTCAAAGACTGTCATGGAATCGAAAAGGGCCGCCCCCTGAAAAAGCACACCAAAGCGAGTCCGCAGTTTTTTCAGGCGTCCACCACGTATGCCAGTAATATCCTTTCCCCCGACTATAATGCTACCGCTGTCAGCTTGCATAAGGGCAAGTATAAGCTTTAACGTAACACTCTTCCCCTGCCCACTGCCACCAGCAACAACTGTGGTTTTTCCTGCAGGTATTACGAAATTAACTCGATCTAAAACAATCTGCCTGCTGCCATCTTCCTTCTCAAAAGATTTGAGCACGTCTTTAAAGACAATTGCGTTTTCACTCATAGTAAAATAGCCGTCAACAGGTAATCAAAAACAAGAACTGAGATCGAAGACAAAACAACTGCCTGGGTAGTTACTTTTGAAACACTGCCTGCACCAAAACCGGCACCACGAATCTGGTGCACAAGATAGCCACGCCCGGTACAGATCCAGACAATAAGTATTGCAAAAACAAAAGACTTTACAGTCCCTAAGATTATATCATGATTGGTTACACTTGACCGCATGCCCTCAAAATAGCTACCGGGATTCACCCCCATCAGATGCACCCCAGCGACATACCCCCCTGCAATGCCAACAACGTCGAACAAAACAGTAAGTAAAGGAACAGAGATAAGGGCTGCCAGGAGCTTTGGCGAGATAAGGTAACGAAAGGGGTCAATGGCCATACACTCCAACGCATCAATTTGTTCAGAAATCCGCATAATGCCAAGCTCTGCACACATGGCTGACCCTGCTCTACCCGCTACCATCAATGCCGTCAAAACAGGTCCAAGTTCCATGATCAACGTTAACGACACCGCAGACCCAAGCATACCCTCTGCACCAAATTTATGCAGGGAATAGTACCCTTGTAGGCCCAGCACCATGCCGGTGGAGGCAGCTGTGAAAAAGATAACGACAAGAGAGCCCACACCTATAAAATGCATCTGCCGCATAAATTCAGAAAACCTGAACGGTAATTTAAAACAACCCTGAAATATTTTCAGCAGATACACTCCCATACGACCAAGATCTGTGATAACAGAAATTCCGGAATTCCCGAATCTGCTTATAGAGTTTGTACGCATAGAGACTGTCTATAAAAGTTTTTATTTAAAGATAAGAGTTAAAATAGGCAAGTAATTGGCCAATTTCCATAACATTTTTTATACTAAAATCAGAAATAGAGAATGTCAATGACTGAGAACAATTCCGTTTACGCAAAAATTAGTAATAACTATAACAATTGTGTAGCAACGCCAATTTGGACTATAAAAGTATTTACTGAAATAATCAGGTTTTTCTTGGGTCAAAGGTTTCGCGCAAGGCCTCTCCTATAAAAATCAGAAGAACAAGGGTACCGACAAGAACAGTAAAAGTAGAAAGCGAAAGCCACCATGCATCTATATTTGCTTTACCCTGCGCCAGGAGTTCACCAAGAGATGGTGTTGAAGGAGGCACTCCCAATCCCAAAAAATCAAGACTTGTGAGAGCAAGGATTGAGGCAGACATACGAAAAGGAAGAAAAGTAATCACAGGTGTCATACCATTTGGCAGAAGATGACGATACATTATGGTAACATTGGAAACACCAAGTGCTCGGGCTGCTTTCACATATTCCATATTTCTACCTTTTAGAAATTCTGCTCGCACATAATCAGAGAGCCCCATCCAGCTAAAAAGGGAAAGCAGTGCTAACAAAAGCAGAACACTGGGCTTAAAAATTGAAGCGAAAATAATTAACAGATACAACTCTGGCATGGCACCCCAGATTTCGATAAAACGCTGAAAAAACAGATCCGTTCTACCACCAAAATACCCCTGGACAGCCCCTGAGATAATTCCAACTATGGTACCAACTGCGGTGAGGGCAAATCCGAAAAGCACACTCAAGCGAAACCCATAGAGAAGCCGCGCAAAGACATCACGGCCCCGGTCATCAGTCCCCATTATATTTTCTCTGGTGGGAGGTGACGGAACCGGGCCATCGATATCGAAATTAATGGACTGGTAACTATGTTTATTTACAGGAAAATAAACTTTATTCTCCCCGCTGCTCATCAACTCTGCCATATAAGGATCAAGGTAGTCTGTCTCTGTTTCAAAATCTCCACCAAACGTTGTTTCAGGGTACTCTACAAAAAGAGGAAAGTAGTTTTCACCTTCGTACACAACAAGCAAAGGTACATCGTTGGAAATAGCTTCAGCAAACAGGGAGAGGAAAAAGAGCGAACCAAAGATGAGCAGACTATAGAAACCACGCCTGTTACGACAAAACCTTCGCCACCGTCTTTTAGACAGAGATATATGAGTATCAGGACTACTATTCGGCACTGTCAAAACTAATCCTCGGATCAACCATCACATAGCTTAAATCTGACAAGAGACGTGAGAACAGGCCGATAATAGTGAAAAAATAAAGAGTACCCAAGACAACAGGATAATCACGATTCAAGACAGACTGGTAGGCAAGAAGCCCCATCCCATCCAGCGAAAATATAGTCTCAATAAGCAGACTTCCAGTAAAAAAAGCGGCAATAAAATAACCAGGAAAACCGGTTATAATAGGTATAATACCATTACGAAAAACATGTTTATACAAAACCTGCTGTTCACTCAAGCCTTTGGCACGTGCCGTGAGTACATACTGTTTGCGTATCTCTTCTAAAAATGAGTTTTTAGTAAGCATGGTCATAACGGCCAGACTCCCTACAGCCCCAGAAAGGATAGGTAATACCATATGCCAGAGATAATCGAGGATTTTATGCATGGTGCCCATCTCTGACCAGCCATCGGAAACAATACCTCTAAGCGGAAAGAGATTCCAGAAGGAGCCGCCTCCAAAAAGCACGATTAAAACAATTGCCAGCACAAATCCAGGGATTGCGTAGCCTATAAGAATAGCAGTAGAGCTCAGGATATCAAATCGTGAGCCGTCCCGTACCGCCTTGTGAATGCCAAGGGGAATACAGACTCCGTATACGATGATAAAACTCCACAGCCCTAATGACATGGAGACAGGCATCCGGGAAATAACAAGATTCACAACAGATTCCTGATAATAATAGGACGTTCCAAAATCAAAAACCAGATAATTTTTCATCATTGACAAAAAACGTGTCAATGGTGGCTTATCAAAGCCATAGAGCTTTTTTAATTTTTCGACACGCTCAGCATCAAGCCCAGAACCGCCACGGTACATGGATGTACCAGCAGCGACTTCGCCTCCCTTGCCAAACCCTTCCATCTCAGACAGTAGCTGCTCGACAGGGCCGCCAGGGACAAACTGTGTCACCGCAAAGGTCAGGAGCATCACTCCAAACAATGTGGGAACCATTAACGCAATACGTTTTAAAATATAGAATAACAAATAAGATCCCAATTACTGGATGATTTAGTACCTTTAAAATCTCTTCACGTTTACTGAAAAGAACCTGACACAGTCTTTATACCAATACGAACACTATATTGAATGGCGATTTTTACTTTTCTCTGTCATAAATCGAAGTTGACCAGATGCAATATAGTTTTTTAATCCTTGTATTTTTAGTACTGGTATGGCTTGTTACAGACATAGAACCAGAAACAAAATTCAACTCAACTGATAGCAAGCAAATGATTACAACAGTAAAAGATCTCGAAGCACTTATGGCCCGTGCTCACAAAACTGACGCAGTAGCCATAGATACAGAATTTGTATGGGAACGAACATACTACCCACGCCTTGGGCTGATTCAGGTGGCCCTTTCCGATGAAGAATGTTTTCTTATCGATCCCATCGCATTAGAAGATCTTTCGGCTCTTGGAAAATTACTCGCTGATCCTGATGTTGTCAAAATATTTCACGATGCACCTCAAGATCTTGCAATACTGAGGGCTGCCACCAAACATGATCCTCAAAATATTTTCGATAGCCGGCTGGCAGCTGGATTTGCAGCTCTTGGTTCCACCCTCTCACTTGCTGCACTCATCGAAAGGCTTCTTGAAATCAAACTGACAAAATCTGAAACACGCACAAACTGGTTAAAACGCCCCCTTGACTCCAAGCAAACTGAATATGCTCTTGATGATGTACGATATCTGCGGGCCGTCCGGGTTCTTATACTTGCCAGAATCTTACCGGAGACGAAGAAGTGGCTGGATGAAGAAATGCTGCTGCTCAATGATCCGCAAAACTATCTTGGAATAGGAGACACAGAACGATACACCAAGATTAAAGGTGCTGGAAGTCTGGATGAAAGATCCCTTGCAATTCTACAGGAACTTACGACTTGGCGTGAAGGAGAGGCCAGAAAAAAAGACAAACCCCGTGGTCATGTTATAAAAGATCCTGTTATGATTGCCATTGCCCGAAATCACCTAAGCAGCCATGCTGCCATACTGGATTGTGGTGAAATCTCTCCGAAAACTGTTAAACAATACGGGGATACTATTATCAAGCTGATGAGCAATGGAAAAGACAGAAGTACAGCAGACCTACCTCCAACGCTTCACAACAAGAAGCTCAAGCCAAGTGAGAAGAGTGAACTGAGTAATCTCCAAGAATATATCACCCTGAAAAGTGATGTTAACGGAATTGACCCTGCTCTTATTGGCAATAAAAATGAACTTACAAAGTTTATCCGCAATATACCAGCTCCTTCCAGACAAAAACAAGGCTGGCGGAAAGTTTTCCTTGCTGAGATGGGCAACTAAAACCGATATGTCAGGGTAAAATCGCAGACAATATGAAGACATATTTCCAAAAAATGAACGGCGGGGGAACAAGTCCACCAAGGACTCCACTGCCAAATATTTTCTGGTCTTTTATTGGTGCTTTCCTTGGGATAAGTTCCTTACACTACTCCTTGATCGGCCACTTAGCCGCACCTGATATCAACATGGTTATTGGCTCCTTCGGGGCATCGGCAGTGCTAGTGTATGGTGCAATCGACAGTCCCCTTGCCCAACCGAGAAACCTTATCGGTGGACATATCCTGTCAGCTCTTGTTGGTGTCTTTTGTTATCAGTTTTTTGCACCATTCGGCCTGTGGTTTGCCGCGGCATTGGCAGTTGCGGGAGCTATTGCCTTAATGCATATTACCAGAACATTACATCCACCGGGTGGCGCCACCGCCCTGATCGCCGTTATTGGAAGCCCTCAACTGCATGATACCGGGTACTTCTATACCATTTTCCCTGTTGCTAGGGGAGCTTTTTTGCTATTAATTGTTGCCCTACTGGTCAACAACATTCCAAAGAACAGACGATATCCCAAATTCTGGTGGTAGATCTAACTATTTTCAAGTTAAGCCCCTTTCAAAATTGAAGAGAGTCGTGCCTCCAAGGCTACGATCCTCATAATATGCCTGCAAAATTTCCTGCCCCCCCTCACTTTTCAATCCAAGCCCTCGTAAATCAAGAAGATAATTTACACAGCCCATTTTACGAAGAGATTGTAACCTGCCCGTTAAAGAAAAAGGTTTTTCCGCATTTGTCACCGTAAGACCAGCATTTTGTGATAATGACAACATCCCGCCTTTATCATTTTCAAGAATAAATTTTTGTTTGGCAACAGAAGGTTTAATTCGTGACGTAAATAAATCGACAGGGGAATAGGCTGTCAGTATCAAGTTGTTACTTTCAGATCCTGCAAGCATCGTTTTAATATTACTTCTATCGTCTTCAATGGACAGGGACCACTTCTCTATTTTTTCTTTAGCCATCATGGAAATAGCTTGTGTATTTAAACAATAGAGCCACGAACCGGAGAGCAATTTTCCGTCCTTTAAATTTTCAAAAAAACAAAAATGGGAAAGACTATTCAAACGAAACCGTTTACAGCCAGCGGCAATAGCCTTCACAACATTTTGTTCCAATGCCCGCCAATCTTGATCGAAAACAATTGACGGCAGATCCCACGTAACCAGCTGCGGTGCAATATTTCTTTCAAGATGTGCTGTATACAAATCATTGGTTAAGGGGAAGATAAAAGAAATATCAGAATACTCCTGGACAGCCTCAACATCTTCAATCCTATCGCATGCGACATAGAGTCTTTCGCAAACATCCTGTAACCTTGTACTACTCTTTTTTTGTTCTATTTTTTCTTGTATCTGTGCAAGTCTCACCCTGCCTTCCCTTTTTTGCACAGCTTGAAATTCAGTAGACAGACCCAGATAAAAATCACGTCTGATCGCTTTCAGACGACTTGGTTTTATAACAACCGGTGGAAGATCAAGAGCAGTGAGTGTGCCAAGACTGAGATTCTGAATAGTAGTTTTCGAAAAAACTTTTTGCAGAGTAACAGTGGTCAACGGAGAACGTTCTGCCGGAAACATCTCAACCTTATACTTTTTTTCAATTTGCAATCCCCTTACAGATGCTTTCACAGACAACTCTTCATCGCCGCAGCTGATAATAACGTCTATGGAATGTGCACGTACCGGAGCACTACTTAAACGCCTGCGACACGCCTCTTCACTTGTCGTAAAAGATTTCCCGGTAGAAAGCTTAAAAATGAGATCGCCAGACCCCACCCTGGTTTTCCCAGGCATCTCAATACTGACATACGCACCTTTCTGCACACGTTTTACCAGTTTGTTTTTTACTTTAAGTGCTCTTACGGTAAAACCATGTCCTGCACGATCACTGGCAGGTTGAATACGTATACGATCCCCTACATGCAAAACATCATCTGTTGTAAATGATGTGAAATTTTTCTGAATACGTTGGACTCTGCCAATTATTCTGCCAAGGCCACCCTTCTGCTTTACTAGAACCAGTTCTTTATTGTGGGTACCTTTTAAAAAACCATGACTGGATGTCCTGCCCATTGCATTGGTAAGTGTCTCCTGCGCGTCCTTTACGGCCGATTCCCTGTGAGAGGGGTCGGCATCAATCACCATGCGATAGCTGGCCACCACAGCAGCTACATATTCCGCACTTTTCATTCTTCCCTCAATCTTAAAACTGCTGACTCCGGCATCTATAAGCTCAGGAATAAGTTCAATTGCAGAAAAATCACTGGTCGAAAAATGGAACCCTGCGTCTCCCCTGTGGTGATATCTTCTTCTACAGGGCTGGATGCATCGTCCACGATTTCCACTTCTGCCATCTATATAAGAAGAAAAGAGGCAATGACCAGACATCGAATAGCACATTGCTCCGTGGATAAAGTGTTCAATCTCGATTGTACTGTTTTTATGAATAGAGGAAATCTCACGAAGAGTAAGCTCTCTCGCCAATACAACACGACGAAATCCCATTCGTTCAAGCATCAAAACACCTTCCAGATTATGGCTGAGCATCTGCGTTGACGCATGCAATGGGATTTTCGGAAAATAAGTATGAGCCAGATTATACAACCCTAAATCCTGGATTATAATTCCATCGATCTGAAAATATTCTAGTGTTGCAAGTAACTCGACCATGGCAGGTAACTCCTGCTCCTGCAACAGTGTATTCAGAGCGACATACACTTTCACCCCTTTCTGCGTGGCAAAGCCTTTAATTAGCTCTAATTCCTGGAGGCTGAAGTTTTTAGCTTTTGCCCTGGCAGAGAATTGCTCAAGTCCACAAAAAATAGCATCGGCACCATTCTCAATTGCTGCAAAAAATGATTGAACCGATCCAGCTGGGGCCAGCAACTCAAGCCTATTATGTTTTGAAAATTTCATGCCCCTATACAAACGCCATGCAACTGAGATGTCAAGGCCACAACAAGCGAATACCACAACGTAACCTTGTCGTATAATGCTTGCTGTCATGTTCATTTACACATTTCAGGAAAAGGATTAAAAGCCACCAAACTGTAAGGTTTTTTGCACCTATTTAGGTCTTTGGAATCAAACATAAACCAAAAATAACCAACTTATCGTACCGTATTCACTTGCATTTAAGAATTCAACTGTTACCTTAATATCCGTTCATAACAATGTAGTATACAGACCTATTTTTTTACCGATTTGGCCTCTAAAGCTACATCATTTTTTACGTTTTATTTTTTTTAAACCTGGGAGGGGAATTAATGAAAAAGATAACAACACTTTCAGTAGTTGCACTGAGTGCACTTATTGGAAACAGCAGTGGATTTGCAAACGATCACGCAGAAATGGAAGGCCCGTTTGAGAGCCCCATGGAAGTCACAGCAATGTGTCTTGAATGTCATGAGGATGCTGCCAAAGAAGTCATGGCCACCACTCACTGGACCTGGGAAAAGATGCAGAACATTCCAGGAAAAGGCATGAAAATGCGCGGAAAGAAAAATGCTATCAACAACTTTTGCGTATCTGTTGGTTCAAATGAACCCCGCTGCACAAGTTGTCATGTAGGCTACGGCTGGAAAGATGATACTTTTGATTTCAGCGATGAATCAAGAGTAGATTGTCTCGTTTGTCATGATACAACCGGAACTTATAAAAAACCTGGCGCAGGTGCAGGAATGCCCGCTGGCTTTACCGGCAATGCAAAAATGGACAAAAATCCTGTGGATTTAGTAAAAGTTGCACAAAGTGCTGGTATGCCTACCAGGGACAACTGTATTAACTGCCACGCCTTTGGTGGTGGTGGAAATAATGTTAAACCTGGTGACATGAGTAATGCCATGAGAAATCCAAGTAAAGACCTGGATGTTCACATGGATGCAAAAGGACTAAACTTTACTTGTCAACAATGTCATAAGACTGATTCCCATGATATTCCAGGACAATCGCTACTCGTATCGTCAACACCGGGAACTTCTCTTAACTGTACAGATTGTCATGGCGACAGCCCGCATCGCTACTTTCCTACCGCATTAAAATATAACGAGCATAGCAAAAAGATTGCCTGTCAAACTTGTCATATTGCTCACTACGCCAAAGCAGATGGTACAAAAATGAGCTGGGACTGGTCTAAAGCTGAAACGGACAAAGCAAAGGCCAAGGACAAGAAAGTAATAAAAGAGCATGGCCACAAGGTATATATCTACAAGAAAGGCTTGTTTACTTATGAAGACAATGTAGTTCCTACATATGCATGGTTTAATGGAACAACCAGTGCTTATGAGATTGGTGACACAATCGATCCAAATAAGATGACAATTCTTAACGGACCTCAAGGTGACAAAAATGATCCTGAAGCGAAGATCATGCCATTCAAAGTTCATACAGGAAAACAAATCTACGATGCCAAATTCAATTACCTGATTACTCCAAAAGTCTGGGGTCCAAAAGGTGACCCAGATGCATTCTGGCAGCAGTTTGACTGGAACAAGGCAGCTATAGCCGGAATGAAAGTAAGTGGTCTTGAGTACAGTGGTACATTTGATTTTGCACCGACCGCATCTTATTGGCCCATCAACCATCAGGTTGACCCAAAAGAGAAGGCTCTTAAATGTTTAGACTGCCACAAAGGTGGTAATCGTATGAACTGGGAGGCTCTTGGCTACACCGGGGATCCCATGAAGAAGCAGTAAACTCCTGAGAAGCACCCTTTCTCTAAAAAGCCCTCTTTGCTTTGTTGCAAAGAGGGCTTTCTTTTGATATCACTTTTTAAAATTTATAATTTTCATCGATTATTCAAAATATTTTCAATAGTCCTATCACCAACCTTATGGCTAAAAATTGCCTCTAGGAGTGGCTGAATCTTTCCCATTTCTTCTTCAACAAGCAAGAACCCAGGTAACGGTAGAGCCTTGATGACTTTTGCCCTTCCCTGATTAGAAAGTGATGCGGAAAGAAGCCTCATAAGCTTTTTGTTTTCAGGTAAATCACAAAGGGCCAATAATACGTCGAACATATTCCCAAAATATTCACCCTGTCCGAGATGTTCAACAATCTGCATAACAGCAGAGGATGCTGATAAATACGTCTCGCCAATGACAGCCGGCACCCCGGATTTACATATTATCTCCGAAATAAAACAACGACAGGAAAAAGGTCGTACATCATATATGCTGCAACAATTATCTTCAAGAAAAGCACATGGCTTTTCATTTCCATAAGACTCAGGGATCACATCATCTCCTTGCAGGCAACTGGCCGCAAAACTATTTGTGGTCATCTGAACTCTTTTGGTAACAGCTTTTTCCTGCATTTTTGCTGCCATCCACTCTTCTTTCCCCTGATCTCGAATAAATCTGTGGATAAGTTCACCTTCCACAGCTGTTATGAGAACATTCTGGGTACAGCATGCAGCACATCCTTTTGTACAGACTATCTCTTCTGCACTCCACTTTTCAAATTCTTCGTATATTCCACGTAATACTTCTTCTTTCAATGAAAGCATCTGCTTACCCCTATAACAATAGTAGATATTCGTTTTCCTGTATCTGGCAAAACCATTGACTTTGTTCTTTGTCCTCCACTATAGTAATCAATGACGTGTTTGCATACTTTTCTCTGTGAGAGCACGACCTCATCTGCTTCTAAAAAGTTCTTGTTTTAGAGGTAGGTTACAATTCAACATTAATTGTTCATTGTCAATGACAACACCTACACAACTTGTAAACAAAATCTTGGGACGGTTCTTCACCTTTGGTCTACTCAGCCTCAGTTTATCCTCATGTATGGTTGGACCTGACTATAAGATCCCCGAGACTGCCGACACCATTAAAATCAGCAGCATTGTCTATCCCAATGTTCGTTTTGAGCAGACAGATCTCAGCCACTGGTGGAATGTTTTTGCTGATGAGCAGCTCAGCATCCTCATCAGCCGCGGTGAAGAAAACAATCTGGACATTAAAATTGCCATTGCCAGAGTAAAAGAAGCCCGTGCAACCCTTGGAAGCGTGGATTCTGGTCTCTACCCAACGGTGGATGCCAATGGCAGTATCGCCAGGGGAAAAGAAAGCGAGAGCCTAAATCCTCTTGCGACCAGCAGTCAGACAAAATACTCCCTTTCAGCTGATGCCAGCTGGGAAATTGATCTGTTCGGACGTATCAGACGCTCCATTGAAGCTGCTACCGCTGATTACCAGGTATCCTGGGAGGATCACAATCATGTTCTGATCACCATAAGAGCTGAAATTGCCGCTAATTACCTGTCCTATAGGAGTTTACAGGCGCAATTGGAAACGGCCAGAAAGAATATAGCTTCCCAGCAGGAGATGTTAAACCTCACCCAGATTCGATACGATAACGGTATTGCGACCTACCTTGATGTCGCCCAGGCATCACGTGTCCTAGCTAGAACAGAAGCAGATCTTCCTCTGCTCAGGATACAGCTGATGCAAAATATCACGGCACTCAGTGTCTTGACGAGTGTACCTTCCGATAAACTTCGCCAGGAAATGCAGGTCATACAGCCTGTGCCGCTCCCCGCGACAGCTTTAACAGTTGGTATTCCTGCTGAAAGAATCCGACAACGCCCTGATGTTAAAAAGGCAGAAAGACAGCTGGCAGCTCAGACTGCACGAATTGGTGTTGCCACAGCAGATCTTTATCCAAGCTTTTCACTGATTGGTAGCCTTGGGATTGCCTCTCTCAGTACTGGTGATTTCCTTGACTCAGGCAGTAAAGTTTATGGAATGGGTCCGTCTTTTACCTGGAATATTTTTGATATGGGCAGAATACGGCAAAACATTGCTGTACAGGATGCCCGTACCGAACAGGCCCTTCTTAATTATGAACTCATCCTGCTAAAAGCCATCAAAGAAGTTGAAGACAGTCTAACTGGTTTCCATGAACAGCAGGAACGCCTAAAAGCTCTTGATAAATCAGTGGCAGCTTCTTTGGAATCCCTCCAAATGTCAACGACACTCTACAAAGATGGTCTCACACCGTTCCAGGATGTACTTGACTCCCAACGTGCCCTATTAAATGCAGAGAGTTCTCAGGATCAGGCTACAGGGGATTCAGCTATTCAGCTGGTCAATTTATATAAAGCCCTGGCAGGCGGCTGGAAGACCACTCAAGAGTCTAACAACCAGCTACTCTCACAATAACTTTCACATTTCAATTCCATGAAAAATACAATCTCGTATTCACTCATTCTAACAATGAGTCTGCTTGCCCTTCTCCTTACTGGCTGTAATGAAAAAGAAGACAAGGCGGCTACGCCACCACCTCCTCCCACAGTAACTGTTGCCGAACCTACGGCCCAGGATGTCGTACATTACAGGTATTTTACAGGATACACGGAAGCGAACAAAGTTATTGAGCTTCGTGCTCGAGTGGAAGGCTATCTTGAAAGCTTTACCTTTCAGCCAGGCACACTTGTCAAAAAAGGAGATCTTCTTTTCAGCATTGACCCAAAACCTTTAGAGGCAGATGTTGCCAAAGCCGAGGCTAACCTTGAAACCCGTCAGGCCGAGCAAAAACTTGCTACTGCGACTCTAAAACGAAAAGAGAGTGCGTATAAACAAAAGGCAGTCAGTGAACTTGCTGTTCTAGAGGCTCGTGCTGAATTGAGTAAAGCAATAGCACAGGTTAAAGAAACTGAAGCCGAACTCGTATCAGCTAATTTACAACTCTCCTATACCAAAATCTACGCACCTGATAACGGCCGTATCAGCAGAAACCTTGTGGACGACGGGAACCTTGTAGGTACTGGCGGCGACAAAACACTGCTCGCCACACTGGTACAGGCTGACCCGATTTTTGTCTATTTCAACATGGATGAACGCTCCTATCTCCTTTTCAAAAACTACTTTAAAGAAAAGGGACGTAACATCATAAAAGATGTGGTATCTGTGGATCTTGCCTTGGAGGGTGATTCCGACTTCCCCTATTCTGGAAGAGGTGATTATCTTGCCAATCAGCTTGACCTTGCAACAGGTACCATTCTTGCGCGTGCAACATTCCCCAATAAAGACCTGTTTATAGTTCCCGGCCTCTTTGCCAAAATCCGCATCCCTGTCAGTGATGCCAAATCGGCACTGCTTGTACCCGAAGTTGCCATCTCTTCAGATCAGCGCGGCCGCTTTTTGCTCACCGTTAAAAAAGATGGAACAGTTGAATATAAACCCATTGAAATTGGCCCCCTTCTCGCTGGGATGCGTGTTGTCAGTAAAGGTATCAAGAAAGACGACAGGGTGATTATTAAAGGTATCCAGCGGGCTCGGCCAGGCGCAAAGGTGACTCCACAAACTGCTAAAGATTGAGGAGTACTATACTATGAGCCATTTCTTTATTAATCGCCCTATTTTTTCATCTGTAATTGCTCTCATTATTGTTCTCGCAGGAGCAGTGTCTCTGACCGGGCTTCCCATTGCCCAGTATCCTGAACTTGCACCGCCAACGGTTCAGGTCACCACGGTGTATCCTGGTGCTAATGCACAGGTTATTGCAGATACTGTGGCTGCCCCCATTGAACAGCAAATAAATGGTGTTGAAGGCATGATTTACATGTCCAGTACATCTACTAATTCTGGAACATATACCTGTACGGTCTCCTTTGAGACCGGAACAGACGCGGACATGGCAGCAGTACTTGTCCAGAACCGTGTTGCCATCGCCATGGCTTCATTGCCACAAGAAGTGAAAAACATCGGAGTAACCACCAAAAAACGTTCTAACTCGATCGTTCTCATGGTAACCCTTACTTCGCCTAATAAGACCTACAACAAGTACTATCTAAGTAACTACATAACACTCCGTTTGAAAGATGAGATATCCAGAATTCCTGGAGTTGGTGATGTCAGCGCCTTTGGTGCTGGCGATTACTCCATGCGCATCTGGCTTGACCCTGATTTATTGAAAGCTAGAGACCTCACCACAAGTGATGTGGCTAATGCGCTTCGAGAACAAAACGTGCAGGTTGCTGCAGGACAAATTGGTGCGCCCCCAGCCCCTTCTGGCCAGGCCTTTCAATACACAATCAATACCCTTGGGCGCTTAAGTGACCCTGAAGAATTTGGTAATATCATCGTTAAACGAGCGGATGGCGGAAAAGTCACCCGAGTAAAAGATATTGCAACAGTTGAAATGCAATCCAAAGATTATAGTTTCAGCACCAGGTTGAATGGTGATGATAACGCAATGATGATGATCTACCAATTGCCTGGTGCCAATGCCATAGACCTGAAGAAGCAGATTGCTGCCAAAATGGACGTCTTATCAAAGTCCTTTCCGGAGGATCTTGCGTACCAGATTCCCTTTGATACCACACTCTTTGTTGAAGAAGCCATTGCCGAAGTTGAAGAAACTTTATGGATTGCCATTGTTCTTGTGCTCATCGTTATTTTTATCTTTCTTCAGGATTGGCGTGCAACACTCATACCAATTATCACTATTCCTGTTTCGTTGATTGGTACCTTTGCTGCAATGGCAATGATTGGTTTTTCAATCAATATGATAACGCTTTTTGGTATTGTTCTGGCCATTGGCATTGTGGTCGATGATGCCATCGTAGTTGTTGAAAATACCATGCGTAATATTGACGAACATAATATGAGTGCCAAAGAAGGTGCACTTGCTGCCATGGACGAGGTTACGGGCCCTATTGTGGCAACAACCCTTGTACTTCTGGCAGTTTTTATACCCACTGCATTTCTAGGTGGTATCACCGGGGAACTCTACAGACAGTTTGCTCTCACCATTGCCGCATCCACTTTTTTCTCATCGATAAATGCTCTGACCCTCAGTCCTGCACTCTGTGCCATCATCCTGCGTCCCACTCCAGAGAAAAAGTTTATCTTCTTTCGCTGGTTTGATACCCTTTTTGACAAATCTCGTAACACCTATGCAGCCGTCGTGCGCATCATGTTGCGAAGATCCCTTATCACCATGTTGCTGTTTGCTGGGATTGCGGTGGCCGCATGGACAGGATTTTCGGGCCTGCCAACAGGTTTCATCCCCACAGAAGATCAGGGGTATGCAATGTATGCCATTCAACTACCTGATGCAGCATCCCTTGAGCGGACACAAGCAGTGGTTGATGATATTGAAGCAGCTTTGGAAAAGATGGACGGCGTTAAAGACTATATTTCTGTAACTGGATTTTCCCTTCTTGATTCAGCTGGAATGTCCAATGGCGCTGCACTCTGGGTTATATTTGAAGACTTTTCCGAACGCATTCCGTTGGGTCAAGACCTGAAATATATGCTAACCCAGATGGCGATTGCCGGAAGCCATATCCAGGAAGCCGTGATCATGCAGTTTCCCCCTCCACCCATATCTGGTATTGGGAATGCTGGCGGATTTCAATTACAGGTAGAGGATGTTGCAGGAGTAGGACTCTCTGCTTTGCAGGAAATAACCAATGATCTTTCCAGTGAAGCAATGTCCGACCCCGCTATCACCTCTGCCTTTTCCACCTTTCGTGCGAACGTTCCACAGCTTTTTGCAGATATTGACCGTACAAAAGCAAAAACCATGAATATTGATTTATCCGAAATATTCGGCTCCATGCAAGCCTTTCTGGGTGCTTCATATGTGAACGACTTCAATAAATTCAACAGAACCTTTCAGGTAAATATTCAGGCCAAAGATGATGCAAGGGCCAATGTTGAAGATATTGCCCAACTACAAGTCCGCTCTCGTGACGGGAAGATGGTGCCCCTTGGCACCCTGCTAACCGTTGAAGAAATATTTGGCCCTGCAATTATCACGCGTTACAACATGTACCCCACCGCAACATTAACAGGTGCTCCAGCATCAGGATTTAGCTCCGGTGATGCAATGCAAGCCATGGAACAGGTGGCAAACAACGTATTACCAAACTCCATGGGATCAGAATGGACAGGCATGTCCTATCAGGAAAAAAATGCTGGGAATCCCGGGCCAATTTTTGCTATATGCATAATTCTCGTGTATCTGGTGCTCTGCGCTCAGTATGAAAGTTGGACCATTTCCATTGGTGTAATACTCGCTGTTCCGCTGGCACTTCTTGGAACTGTCGTCGCATTAATGGTGCGCCACATGGATAATAACGTTTACACCCAGATCGGTATTGTATTGCTTATTGCCCTGGCGTGTAAAAACGCAATTTTAATAATTGAATTTGCCGTAGAAGCACGTGAGAAAAAAGGCATGTCGATTTTCGATGCCGCCATGGATGCCGCAAAACTTCGTTTTCGTCCAATCCTTATGACATCTTTCGCTTTTATACTAGGAGTTTTCCCGCTGGTTATAGCAAGTGGTGCTGGAGGCGCTTCAAGACAGGCCCTAGGAACAGCTGTTTTTGGTGGGATGATTGCAGCAACCTTTCTCGCTGTTCTGTTTGTGCCAGTTTTTTATAAGGTTATTCAGGAAAATAGCGAAAGGTTTTTCCCTCGAAAAGAGGAATAAAAATGGGATATTTGACAATTCTCAGACTCTAGCTCTCTTCAAAATGTCAAATATCCCGAGCTATCTCAATCAGCTTCCCAGAAGTCTTCTTGCTCAGCACCGCATAAGGGACATACCCATTCGGCTGGGAGTTTTTCCCATGCTGTTCCAGGCTCTACACCATTTTCATAGTCGCCTTCTTCTGGATCGTAAATATAGCCACAAGGGCATTCCATTTTTTTCATGTTATATCTCCTGATGTTAAATTTTATAATACAAAAAATATTCAATTAATAGTGCTGAGAGTATTTCTCACCAGCTACAATTTTTGATCTATCATAGAAGGACAATAAATGAAAGTGATTTCAGTAATGCCTTGGCAATCTACATTTCTCATCCACATGACATCACAGTGATATTTTTAATGAACCCAAGGTACAATTCTATTTCTCAAAAAGAAAAAAAATGCTATGCTGTTGCACAATAAGAGTTATTCATACTGTTATAACTATTTTCTATTTATAGATTATTTTCTTTGAGCATAAGGCTCCGTGTCTTTCAGACTATTACAGATACGGATATGCACAACCACATCTCACATCAGGAAATCATGCAAAACATAAAATATTCTTTTCTGGCCTTGATCCTGCTACTCGCAGCCTGCTCCAAAGAAGCACCGGCACCAATTCCTGTACAAATCCCTACAAGAACAGTGAACTACCTTCATGAAGTTAAACCAATCCTTGATAAGCGATGTGCCGTTTGCCATTCCTGTTACAATTCCCCTTGTCAATTAAAGCTTAATTCTTACGAGGGTGTCGATCGCGGTGGAAGTAAAAAAGCAGTTTACAGTGCAACACGACTCAGCACCATGGATCCCACCCGTCTTTTTATTGATGCCAAAACCACTGAAGAATGGCGCAAGAAAAACTTCCATACGGTTACAGAATCTACTGCTGCTGATGGCTTAAACAACTCTCTGATGCTGCAGATTTTGAATCACAAGATGGAAAACCCTGCGAGCACGGGTGATTATTTTTCCGAAGCAGAAGATCTCACTTGCTCAGAAACAAGTATTGAACTGGATGGCTATCTCTCTAAACACCCAAATCGTGGTATGCCTTTTGGCTTTCCCCCGCTCACCAAAGAAGAATTTCAACTGATTGCTGGCTGGCTTGCACAGGGTGCACAGGGACCAAGCGCCGCCGAACAGGTAAAAATCACTACTCCCTTAGCAGCTGATGCCGCACAAATCAAAAAATGGGAAACCTTTCTAAATAACCAGACTCCAAAATACGCAGTAACGGCCCGATACATCTACGAACATCTATTCCTTGCTCATATAAAATTTGGTACTGACACCAATGAGTTTTATGAACTGCTCCGTTCAAAAACACCTACAGGTGAGAGTATAGATCTTATAGATACAATACGTCCTTATGATGACCCAGGTGTTGAAAAATTCTATTATCGTTTTCGTAAAATCCACTCGACTATAGTGCATAAAACGCACATGGTTTTCAACTTTGACGACGCACAACTTGCACGTTTTAATGAGTTATTTATCAAACCAGCGTGGCTTCAGACACCGCATCTTATGGGATATAACTCTAGAGACAGTGCCAACCCATTTATTACCTTTGAACAGATTCCACCACGAAGCAGATACCAGTTCCTACTCGACAATTCCCATTATATAATTATGACTTTTATCCGAGGCCCCGTCTGTCGTGGCCAAATTGCCTTAAATGTTATTCATGACCAGTTCTGGGTAATGTTCCAGGATCCCGATCATGATATGTCTGTTCTCTATCCTGCATTTCTCAAACATCAGGCAACAAATCTGATTATGCCAATAGAAAAGGGAAGTAAATTCCCTGTCTGGGATCTGATTGGGAATAAATATGATAAAGCCATCGATAGATATTATAAAGCCAGGCAAAATTTTTACATGACTCTCAATTACGATGGTCTCGGCTATGACGGCATCTGGAAAGGCAACAAAGCGACAGATTCTCCACTACTCACGGTTTACAGACATTTCGACTCAGCATCGGTACATAAAGGTGTCCTTGGAGATCTGCCACGTACCATGTGGGTCATGGATTACCCGCTTCTTGAACGTATTTATTACGCTCTGGTTGCAGGATTTGATGTGTACGGCACCCTTGGCCATCAACTAGCCATTCGCCTCTATATGGACAGCCTTCGTGAAGAGGGTGAAAGTTATTTCTTAGGATATATGCCTGGGAATCTACGTCAGGGTATGGTCGAGTCATGGTACAAAGGAATTAAACCTGACAAATTGATCTACTATGATGCCGGAATGCCAAGTAACATTCAATACAAAACAGACAATCCTAAACTCGAATTCATTCGATACATTGTGTCAGAACATATCAACAAAGAGACAAGCATTACATTTGATCCTATCAATTTTGTGCCAGATGGCAACTTTCCGCCGCTTCCTGATAAATATGAAGTTCTGGAAGATTATCTGCAAGCTTTTCGCTCAGTTTCACAACCCGGAACTGCATTTTTCTCATTTGTAACTGACTTTAATGCAAATGTTGTCTACATAAGAATTCGTGAGAATAGTGGTAGAGATATCGTTTTATCCATGGTCATCAATCGTTGGCATGATAATGTTACTTTTCTTTTCAAAGAAGCAAGTACCCTTGATCCTTCGAAGGACAATGTTGATTTCCTGCTGGGTTTTCACGGCTCATACCCTAACTACTTCATAGATATTACCCAAGATCAGCTACCCGACTTCTTTGACCTCCTTTCGCATTTAGACACAACTAATAAGGAAGAAGTGCGAGCACGCTTTAACGTATATGGTATCAACCGCGCTGAAAATCATTTCTGGGAGAAATATGACTGGTTCCAAGAACGATTTAATAAAAACCAACCCGTGCAATCCGGCCTGTTTGACCTGAACAGATATTACTATAAAGCATCCAAACAACCGCCAATGCCATAAATAGTTTACTTCATAGCCCTCCGGAGGGAGAAAATGAGTCAGTCTAAGACAGTGGACGACCAGCAGGAACGTATTAATGTATTAAAACGTGCTTTTGCCTATAACATTTTCTACAAACAAGGCGTAACCACTGGAACAGCACGCATTAACGATTATTACCTGGCTGTCGCCTACACCCTTCGTGATAAAATGCAGCACCTCTTTATCAACTCTGTTGAAGCGCTGCTCGAAAAAGAATCCAAGATCGTCTGCTATCTCTCGGCAGAATTTCTTATGGGCCCACACCTGCATAACAATCTGGTCAATCTCGGTCTCTATGACGATTTTGCCCAGGCGGCAGAAGAGTCAGGGCTCAACCTCAAAGAGATAATCGACCACGAAGAAGAACCAGGTTTAGGTAACGGTGGCCTTGGCCGCCTTGCTGCCTGTTACCTTGACTCCTTAGCATCATTACAAATCCCAGCCATTGGATATGGCATTAGATACGAACATGGCATGTTCGACCAGGAGATTGTCTCTGGCTGGCAGAAAGAGCTCAGTGACACCTGGTTGCAACCTGGCAATCCATGGGAAATCAAAAAGCCCGATCTGGCTTGCAATGTCGGTTTTGGCGGCTATGCGGAAACATATATTGGAGAAAAAGGGAACCTCAGGCATCGTTGGATTCCCGCTCGCCTGATAACCGGTGTCCCCTACGACACACCAGTTCCCGGATATAAAGTTAACAACGTAAACCTTCTTCGCCTGTGGAGTGCAGAGGCACACAGCTCCTTTGATTTTGATGATTTTAACACCGGAGATTATTACGGCGCCGTTGAAGATAAAATCAAGGCCGAGACCATCACCAAAGTTTTATACCCAAATGATGAACAGTTTGCTGGGAAGCAGTTACGGCTGGAACAGCAATATTTTTTCGTTTCATGTTCTTTGCAAAATATGATTCAGACCCACCTTTTTATGTATAAGAGCCTTGATAATTTTCACGAAGGCTTTGCTGCTCAGCTCAACGACACGCATCCGTCCATTGCAGTTGCTGAGCTCATGCGCTTGTTAGTGGATATCCATTTCTATGAATGGGATCAAGCCTGGGATATCACCAGACAAACACTTTGTTACACCAACCACACCCTTCTTCCTGAAGCCATGGAAAAATGGCAGATTGAACTCTTCACCGATCTGTTACCGCGACATATGGAAATCATTTTTGAAATAAACAGGCGCTTCCTTGATGAAGTACGACTGAAATTCCCTGGAGACCATGCCCGAGTTAACAGGATGTCAATCATTACCGAAACAAATCCGAAATATATTCGTATGGCAAACCTTGCCTGCATTGGATCAAAAGCTATAAACGGTGTGGCTGCTATGCATACCGACCTGTTACGCAAACACACCCTTGCTGACTGGAATAGTATGTATCCTGGGAAAATCCGTAACATCACCAATGGCGTCACCCCAAGACGCTGGATTGCAGTGAGCAACCCACGACTCACAAATCTCATTTCTGAAGCCATAGGCGACAAATGGATAACGGATCTTCGGGAACTGAAAAAACTGGTTCCACTGGCCGAAGACTCTAGTTTTCAGGATGCCTGGCAAGGAGTAAAAGAGCAGAATAAACAAGATTTTGCTGACATCATAAAGCAGCAACAGGGAATTGCAGTAGATCATAAAGCCATGTTTGACGTTCAGGTTAAACGAATCCATGAATACAAACGTCAACACCTGAATGTTTTACATATTGTCACACTTTATAACAGGATCAAAGCCAATCCAAATATCGATATGCCCCCTCGTCTCTTCGTTTTTGGCGGCAAAGCAGCACCGAGTTATTTTATGGCAAAAAGGATCATCAAACTGATAACTTCAGTTGCCCGTGTGATAAACAGTGATCCCGATCTAAAAGACATGCTCAAGATCTTTTTTATTCCAAATTATAACGTGAAGATTGGCCATTCCGTCTATCCCATGACCGATCTCTCCGAACAAATCTCTCTTGCTGGCAAGGAAGCCTCTGGAACCGGGAATATGAAATTTTCCATGAACGGCGCTCTCACCATCGGAACACTTGATGGTGCCAATGTCGAAATCCGTGAAGAAGTCGGGGCCGAAAACTTTTTCCTCTTTGGCCTCACAGTAGAAGAGGTTATGCAGCGACAGGCTGAAGGATATACGCCCAGGGATTACTACCGGCAAAACAAAGAACTTGGTCAAGCCATTGACCTGATTGCGTCTGGGCATTTTTCCCATGGAGATAAAGAGTTGTTCCGTCCCATCATAGATTCCTTGCTCTATGATGATCAGTATATGTTACTGGCGGATTATCAAGCCTATGTCGACTGCCAGGAAAAAGTTTCTGCTGCCTATAAAGACAAAAATGACTGGACCCGTATGTCTATCCTCAACAGTGCCAGAATGGGTAAGTTTTCCTCTGACAGATCCATTGCCGATTATGCTAAGAAAATCTGGGATGTCAAACCCTTCCCCGTCCAGCTCAAATGGAAATCGCTTCCAGAGAACGGCCTGCTCTTTTCCCCCAGACATAGGCCATAACGCATGAAAATTCTAAGCACTCCCAATATTTCCCGCTGCATCGGCTGCCACTCCTGTTCTCTTTCCTGTGCACGCCTTGTGCACAAACAGCTTTCCTGGGACAGTGCCGGTATCCGAATAAAATCATCGGGTGGTCTCACCACAGGATTTACTGCTAATCATTGTCTGGCCTGTGATCCTGCCCCTTGTGCTGATGCCTGTCCCACCAGTGCATTTTCTCAAAGAAAGGGTGGTGGCGTGATTGTGAAGAAAAAACTCTGTATAAATTGCGGTGCCTGTGTCACAGCCTGCCCCATTGATGCTATCTACGAGGATAGATCCGGCAACGTTTATGTCTGCATTCATTGCGGTCGATGCGTCGATTTCTGTCCGCACAACTGCCTTGAGATGGAAACCGTCGCGATGGAGGAGAAAAAAGTATGATAGCTGATCATTTTAGAGTGCTGATTGTTAACCTTTCCACTGGCAAGGGAAGAATTGTTGAGGAAGATGGGCGCAACAGTGAGGTAGGAGGCAGTGGTCTAGCCGCCATGCTCTTCAACAAATATGGCTTTGCTGACAAAGCCTGGGATGATCCGCAACAACCTGTGATTTTTGCAATAGGCCCCCTCACTGGTTACTTCCCTTTAATGAGTAAAACGGTCTGTAGTTTTAAGTCTCCCTATCATAACCAGTACACCGAAAGTCACGCCGGAGGAAGATCTGCCCTCGCCCTCCGCTTTGCCAAACTGGATGCTCTTGTTATCACCGGCAAATCTAAACGTCTCTGTTGTGTTAATGTAAGTTCTAGAAACCTGGATATTAAGGACATTGAATTTCTGAGGGGCAAGGACGTCCTTGAAACTGGGAAGATTCTGCGATCAATGTATAAAGGATCTGGTCACCGCTCAATTTTGCGCATTGGCCCTGCTGGTGAAAAACTTGTTGCAATGTCTTGCATTAATGCTGACACCTACCGCCATTTTGGCAGACTTGGCGGTGGCGCAGCACTAGGTGCAAAGAACCTGAAAGGCATAGTAATTCAAGGTGATGCCATATTTGACACTCCTCCAGGTAAAGATTACTCAAAACTCTACGCTGAAGTGTTTACTCAGGTCACCGCCACAGATATGATGAAAAAATATCATAACCTGGGAACACCTGCCAACTTACAGGGGCTAAATGATATAGAGTCCCTGCCCTGGCGAAATCTACAGGCGACAAGTGATCCTGCAATAGATGGGATAAATGGTGAACGTTTTGCCACCGATACCTTGCTGCGTAATTCAGCCTGCTCAGGATGTCCCGTGGGATGTATCCATGTTGGCTGCGTCCGTGAGATGTTCAATGCTGACCACCGCTACACATTTAAGCAGGTTGCCTACGATTATGAACCTATTTTTTCTTTGGGTACAATGCTTAATGTTACAGAAGCCAGATCTGTTTTGAATATCCTCGATGTGATGGAAAAGGTAGGTCTCGATGCGATGTCGGGTGGTGTTGCTCTGGCCTGGGCAACTGAAGCCACCGAAAAGGGTTTTATTTCGGAAACTGAAACAATTGTGCCGCTTCGTTTTGGCGACGCAGAAGCGTATCAACTCGCAACCCAACATCTTGGAAATTCGAGCAATGACTTTTACAAACTGCTCGGTCAGGGAAGCCTGAAAGCAGCAGCTGAATATGGTGGTGCTGATTTTGCCTGTGTTCTGGGACAGGAAATGGCCGGTTATGCCACCGGAGAAGTCTTTTTTGCTGCCCAGACCCTTGGATTCAGACATTCTCACTTGGATAGTGGTGGTTATGCTTACGACCAGAAACATTCGGATCAGGATATTGAGGGTGTTATTAAATTCCTGATTGACGATGAATCCGGTCGGGCCTTTATGACCTCCATGGTTTCCTGTCTCTTTGCCAGAGGGGTCTACAAAAACGACCTGCTTGCTCAATGTTTACAATCAGTTGGTTACACTAAGCTTGCAGGTAGCATTGATGATGCAGGAAGACATATCCAAAAACTTCGCTGGCAAACACGAATAGCCACCGGATTTACCCCTGAAGCCATAACCATTCCAAAACGTTTCTACAAAATTAAAACCTGGAAAGGCCCAATCGATGCTGCCTACCTGGACAGTTTAAAAACTGGGTATGGACAGGCCATAATGCAACTGGCTGGAGATAAATAATATGCAGTCCAATGCTCACTTTCATTCTTTTCAGAGTCGGGAAAAACTTTTAGTAACCCTTGCAACCACTATTGCAGATTACCTTGTACAGGGAATCACCGCCAATGGCCACGCCAGCCTTGCTGTTTCAGGAGGATCTACACCTATTGAACTCTTTAAAAAAATATCCACTCAGACATTACCCTGGCAACATGTTTTTATCTGCCTCGTGGATGAACGCTGGGTTGAACCTGATGATGCGGACTCTAACGAAAAACTTGTTCGAACCCACCTTTTACAAAATAATGCTGCTGTGGCCAATTTTACAGGAATGAAAAACGCAGCCTTAACTGCCAGTGAAGGCATGCAGGAATATGAACAGCACCTGCAAAAAATTCCCATGCCTTTTGATGTCTTAATTTTAGGCATGGGTGGTGATGGACATACGGCGTCTCTTTTTCCGGGTGCACAAAAATTAGCCGCAGCAACGAATATGCGATCAGAAAATATGTGCATCGGGATTGCACCGCTTACAGCCCCACATGAACGAATGACTCTAACTCTTCCTGCAATCCTCAACTCACATCATATAATTCTCCATATCGTCGGTCAGGAGAAGAAAAATGTCCTTGAGCATGCACAACAGGAAGGCCCTTCTGAAGAGCTCCCCATTCGTTTTATTCTTTCCCAAAACTCTACACCTTTCAGCATTTACTGGGCTGAGTAAGGAATAACCACCATGCATAACACTGTTCAAAAAGTTACTGACCGCATCATAGAACGTAGTAAAATGCATAGAAAAACGTACCTTGCCCGCATGGACGCAGCAAAAGGTGATGGCGTTTTTCGCAATAAACTCCAAAGCTCCAACCTTGCCCATGATATTGCAGGTTGTACCGGTGGTTGTCGTGCCGCTCTTTTTGATAAAAACACACCTAATATTGCTATTATTTCCTCCTACAATGATGTCGTTTCTGCGCACCAACCTTATGGGAAATATCCGGAAATTATAAAAGAGGCAGTGGCTGGTGCTGGAGGGAATGCACAATTTGCGGCAGGCGTTCCCGGTATGTGTGATGGCGTGACCCAAGGCGAAGATGGCATGGATATGAGCCTTATGAGCCGTGATGTTATTGCCATGGCCACGGTTATTGGCCTATCTCACAACGTCTTTGACGGTACCATTCTTCTCGGAGTTTGTGACAAAATTGTGCCAGGTTTGCTCCTTGGCGCATTACAGTTTGGACACCTGCCCACCATCCTCATTCCCGCAGGACCAATGACCACCGGTCAATCTAATGAAGATAAAAATATTGTTCGAGCACAATTTGCCAAAGGAGAAGTCGGAGCACAAGAGGTTCTTCAATCCGAAGTAAAATCGTATCACAGCCCCGGTACCTGTACCTTTTATGGAACGGCAAATTCCAATCAACTGATGGCAGAAATGCTTGGCATGCACCTTCCCGGAAGTTCTTTTGTAAATGCTGGGACAAAACTGCGGGACGCCTTGACACGCTCTGCCGCAGAGCAGATTACGACAATGACACACATGGGTGACAATTACACACCACTGGCTCATGTTATCAGTGAAAAATCAGTTGTAAACGCCATCATTGGCCTTATGGCCACTGGAGGGTCCACGAATGAAACCATGCATCTGGTTGCCATTGCACGAGCAGCAGGTATTCGGATTGACTGGGATGATTTTGCAGAGCTTTCTGATGTAACGCCTCTTCTTGTTCGTATTTACCCCAATGGTGCCGGAGACATCAACTCTTTTCAACAAGCCGGGGGAATGAGCCTTCTTATTCGCGAATTACTTGAAGGAGGATATCTTCACGAAGACGTTCAAACAGTCGCAGGGCCAGGTTTTGAAAGATATCTACAGGAACCTTCGCTTCCTGTGGGATCGCAACAAACTTCCTGGCAAGATGGTCCCAAAAGAGCAAAAGACAGCACTATTATTTCCACAACAACCTCTCCTTTTGAAGTATTGGGCGGAATAAAAGTGCTTTCGGGTAACCTCGGACGTGCCATCATGAAAATCTCCGCCCTGGAAGACGGCGAAAAGACCTACGTAAAAGCTCCTGCTATGGTTTTCAACTCACAGCTTGAACTGGAAGAAGCTTTTAAAGCTGACAAATTAAACAGAGATCTGGTAGCAGTCGTTCGCTTTCAGGGACCTCGCGCCAACGGTATGCCCGAACTGCATAAACTGATCATGTACCTCTCTATCTGTATGGATAGAGGTCATACCATAGGTCTTGTAACCGATGGCCGGTTGTCTGGTGCCTCCGGCAAAGTACCCTTTGCCATCCACTGTACTCCAGAAGCTGCTACAGGAGGGCTGCTGAACAAGGTACAAGACGGTGATATGATTATTATGGATGCACACAACAGCGTTCTTGACCTACAGGTGGATGCCGATATTCTTCAAAAACGAGCCATCAACAAACCCGATTTAAGCAAAACTCGTCATGGCCTTGGCCGTCAGATTTTTGCACCGTTACGAAAAAATCTCTTAGGAGCTGAAGAAGGGGCCAGTTCTATTTTTACCTATGTTGATGAAATGTAACGGATACATTTTCTAAACTAATTGGAATGATACTATGAAGTTTACAGCAATAGAAATACTGAGAACAGGGCCTGTTATCCCGGTAATGGTCATTCAAAACGCTGCCCACGCAGTCCCGCTCGCCAAAGCCCTGGTCGCTGGTGGTGTTAGAGTACTTGAAATCACATTGCGCAGTGATGCCGCCCTGGAATCGATACAACGCATAAGCGAGCAAGTGCCAGACGCCATTGTCGGTGCCGGCACTGTCACCTCAGAAAAGGATTTAGACACTATTACAGAAGCTGGTGCGGTGTTCGCCATTAGTCCGGGACTTACTCCAAAATTGTTAGACGCTGCCAGCAAAAGCACTATTCCACTAATCCCTGGTATCTCTTCAGCGTCTGAACTTATGTACGGCATGGAAGCAGGACTCACAGAATTCAAATTTTTTCCTGCAAAAGCAGCCGGTGGCATAGAAATGCTTAAATCACTGGGTAGCCCCTTTCCCCAAATTACCTTCTGCCCCACGGGAGGAATTTCCCCTGCCAATTACAAAAGCTATCTGGCTCTAAAAAACGTGGCCTGTGTCGGCGGATCATGGCTTGCGCCAAAGGATGCTGTGCTTGCCGAAGACTGGAATAAAATCACAACTATTTGCAATGATGCTGCTGCCTGAGCCTCCCCTGCATTCCCTCAATGAACATTCAACTCGTGCCTAAATGATAGAGACTAAAACACTTACCAATGGTTTCGGATACCTATCTGTTAAGAACAGGAGTGCAACCGCCAGAATAGCATTGCAGGGAGCGCATCTATTTCATTATCAGCACCCTTCATCTGCCATGTCATCATAGCTGGAAATCAGTCTGCACTCCTGCATAGCCTGCAAAACCCACCTGGTACTGTTCCAGAAGACCAGTAAACTTTCCCCTGTTTATAATCAACAAACCAGTAACCAGTTGGCTTTCGTTTTGCTGATGTAAAAATGAATGGTTGCTCTTTGGAGAAACAGAGATGGAGATATACCCCTTTTTCGTTTGATTTGACTTCCATAAGCGATAAGGCTTCATCCACAGTGGGCATGCGCCAATCATGGTATCCGGCAAATCCTTTTTCATTCAGTGCTTCAATTTTGTTTTTCATATTCCGTATTGAACAAAGATCCAATCCAAAACGCTGCCACATCAATCCTGTATTCTCATCAATTACGGTTTGTATGTTTCCACTCTCAACAAAATCATTGAGGAAAGTAGATTGTGGATTAAATATCTGATCAGAAAATCCACACTGTTTTATAAGCTCATTCATTTCATTATCATTGAGATGACATTCGTCTGTCGGTAAAGAGAATAGACGAGTATTAATTGCCCTTGTTTTGCGCTGGGGCAACGGATCACCCATAAATTCAATATCCTCTTTCTCAGGGATTACCGGAAGAAGAAAACTACTTTCATCCACCTCAACCACTTCTGTCAGTAGCCACTCTTTGAGCTGAGAATCCACCGGAAAATTATCTTTAACGTTGAGTGTCTGCCCCTGGCGTTGGATACTTTCCAACAACAGTTGCTGAGGTGCCTTTATTTCGGCTATAATATCAACATACCGACTGCCCCTTTCCATCAGATACAGCTTTGGATTATCCCCGTAATTATCTATAAAAAAGTAACAAACCCGTTCCCCACTATTACTCAACTCATCCCGCAAACCTTTTGCAGAAAACATACAAAAAGCTAAATCCGGTGTCATATCCCATTCAATTGTCACAGCTGAATCATCACTTAATTTAAGGTCTTCAAATCGTGCCATATTGTGCTGCTCCGAGTATAAATGCTGTTTCTTTCTCTTTTCATTACTGAGAGATCATTCTTTTTCCATAGTTTCACTTTACCACAAAGTGGCCGGGCAACAGACCATAATAAAAATTATTATTCCATTTAAAAAACACATTACTGAGGCAACCACGTTATGCCTCCTGGTAAAGATAGTCCCTTGACAATAGCTATCAAGCCAAGCTACAATTTTTCATACATTTTATTATGAGCACATATACAGTGACTCTGCTCTATCGGAGGATATAATGCGAACACTTTACTGGCTGCAGTGCGGAGCTTGCGGTGGTGATACCATGAGCCTTCTCGCCATGGAAACTCCCGACATGGTGGAGTTATTCGAAGCACAAAACCTTCGAATGCTGTGGCACCCTTCTCTCAGCGGAGGGACAGTTCAGGAACACGATAAAATCATTGCTGATCTGCGCAGTGGCAGACGCCCTCTGGATATTCTGCTGGTTGAAGGCTTTGTAGCAACTGGTCCTGATGGAACCGGAATGTTCCACACCTACAGAGGTGAGCCTAAATCCAAGCTGGTTAAGGATCTTGCCCAACAGGCAGCAGTAGTCATTGCAGTTGGTACTTGTGCAAGTTTTGGTGGCATTGGTAACAGTGGTGAAACGGAAGCTTGTGGTCTTCAATTCACCCAAGAGAAATGTGGCGGTTTACTGGGAAAGAACTTTAGATCCCGTCGCGACAGACCTGTTATTAATCTTCCTGGCTGTCCTGTTCATCCAGCGATCTTAAAAGATGTACTTTGTATTATTGGTGATGGAGAGATGCCCGTTCTTAATGAAAACCAGTGCCCCAAAGACTGGTACAGTATGCTCGTGCATCAAGGATGTACCAGAAACGAATACCATGAATACCGTGTAGAAGAAGAAGATTTTGGTGGAAGAGGGTGTATGTTCTTTCATCTTGGCTGTCGCGGGCCTCTCACCTACGCCCCTTGTAACAAGGTGCTCTGGAATCAGCGAAACTCAAAAACAAATGCAGGAGTACCCTGTTTCGGTTGTACCCAGCCTGATTTTCCTAAAAATCATGCTTTCTTTCATACACCAAATATTGTTAACGTACCCCTCGAACTACCAAACGGCGTCAGTCGGGCCCACTATCTCGCCTACAAGGGCATGGCGGCAGCTGCGGCTCCTGAACGACTCACCAAACGTAAAAATCGGGTTTAACCTGTTCAAAAAAGGATACTACAATTCATGGCTAAAACTATCCAAATGCCTCTGAACAGAGTCGAAGGAGACCTTGAGGTAAAAGTTACCATTGACAACGGAGTTGTCACCGATGCATGGATGATTGGTACAATGTACCGGGGTATTGAAAAAATGATGGCCGATCGAGCAGCCCTTGATGGTCTTGTTATCACTCCAAGGGTCTGCGGAATATGCAGTAGCAGTCACTTACTCGCGGCAGCCAGGGCCCTTGAAAATATCTCAGACTCCGCAGTTTCCTATAATGGCCAGCTAATCAGACATCTGGTACTAGCTGCCGAAAAGCTCCAAAACGATGTTCGCCATGTTACCCTGATGTTTTCAGCCGATCTCGCAAACAAACGCTACAAAACAAAATCATTGTACGAAGAAGCAGTAAAAAGATATCAACCGTATAAGGGAAAAAGTGTTATTGAGGTCATTCAGGCGAGTAAAAAAATCCCTGAGGTTATTGCTATCCTTGGCGGACAGTGGCCCCACTCATCTTTTATCGTGCCAGGAGGAATCACATCCGGCCCCAGTGGCGCCGACTTACGACAATGCAAAATGATTCTCGATGGATTTCGTCGCTGGTACGAAACACAAGTATTAGGGTGTTCTATTGAGAAGTGGCTACAAATTCAAAGCCCTGAAGAACTTGATAGGTGGCTTGAAAAGAAAAATCACGCTAAAGGTGACCTTGGTTTTCTTATTCGTTGTGGCAAAGAGTTTGGACTTGATACCATCGGCATAGGACACGATGCCTACCTGGCCGTGCCTGAACATGGTTTACCTGGAATTGCAACAGGCGGCGCTGTGAGTGGTGGTGTTACAGTAAACGGGAAAGTACTGGAATTTTCACAAAAAGAGGTTTCCGAACAGATTCGTTATTCCTATTATCTGGACACAGGAAAAGGGGGACACCCCATGGATACGACAACCAGACCTGCTGTACCAGATAAATCGAACAAATATTCATGGTGCAAGGCTCCCCGATATGATGGACATCCCGTTGAAACCGGTCCCCTTGCCGAATTACTCATTAATGAAAATCCTCTTTTTAAAGAACTTGTAAGGCAACGAGGCAGTTCTGTCCTCGTCCGTGAACTTGCTCGTTTGACAAGACCTGCAAGGTTATTACCCCTTATGGAAGAATGGTTTAATGATATTGATCTCAAGGCACCCTTTTATCGGTCTCCTGGCGATTTTATTGATGGGGAAGGTTTTGGACTTGTACAGGCACCACGTGGCTTTTTGGGACACTGGCTGCAAATATCAGATGGCCGTATTGAGCATTATCAAATAATTTCACCCACTACCTGGAACGCTTCTCCTCGTGATAATCAGGATGTTCGTGGCCCCATTGAAGAAGCTCTCATCGGTACTCCTGTTCGGGATGCTAAAAACCCAGTTGAAGTTGGGCATGTCGTTCGAAGTTTCGACCTTTGTATGGTCTGCTCGGTGCATGCTGTCAGCAAAAAAGGGGTCACATTCAGCCGAGTACAGTTTGGAGCTTGAACAATGAACACAATTTTGTGTGTCGGAAACAGATATTGTGCAGAAGACAGCTTCGGCCCACAAGTGTATGATTACTTATTTGAAAATACCCTTTCTCCATCCATTGCCATTGTTGACGCAGGACTTGCAGGGATTGACTTGCTTCGTCACTTTGAAGAATCGGATCGTGTGGTTATTATAGATTCCGTATCTGGATTTGGTACACCAGGAGAACTGTGTAGCATCGGCTATGATGAACTGAGCG
This sequence comes from Desulfocapsa sp., assembly GCA_022712895.1. Taxonomy (GTDB): domain Bacteria; phylum Desulfobacterota; class Desulfobulbia; order Desulfobulbales; family Desulfocapsaceae; genus Desulfocapsa. The sequence continues at coordinate 22,342 of JAFLJS010000075.1, read as the reverse complement.
ATTGTGAAGCTGTTGAATATGGGCACTCTGCCGGTCTTCATTATCTTCTTTTATGTTTACCGGAACTTGGCTTGATTCCAAAAGTCGAGGTAACTGTCATAGGACTCAACGGAATTGCAGATAAGTTTAATATTGCTGCCGCAGCATCACTGGCCTTGGAGACCTTAAATGAGTAAAATATGGTTTCAGGACAAACCTTCCTCGCAAAAAAACAGAGCTGAACTGCTGGAGGAGAATCAATTACTCTATAATGAAGTTTTAGCCTCCAGAGAGGCTGCATCCATCACAGCAGACCTTGTTGTACAGCAATTCGCCAGAATGGAAGAGATCAATGCGAACCTGGCAAAGGTTAATGACGAACTCCAAAAGATCTCTAGCCTTGATGGCCTAACCGGGGTTGCCAATCGCCGTTTCCACGACGAGATGTTCAGTAGAGAATGGCGACGTTGTCGCAGAAATCGTCTATCTTTGTCACTGGTTATGATAGATATTGATTTTTTTAAATTATATAACGATTGTTATGGTCACCCTGCCGGAGATGCATGTCTCAAAAAAGTGGCCGAAACTTTGAACAGTGTTATTCAACGCCCCACTGATCTTCTTGCCCGATATGGAGGGGAAGAGTTCGTCTATACCTTGTCGGAATGCGATAAGGACGCCGCCTATGCAATTGCTGAAAAGGCACGAATTACCATTGAAGAGTTGCAAATCCCCCATCAGGAATCATCTATCTCTGCATTTATCAGTATCAGCCTTGGAGTCGCATCCATTATTCCTGAACAATCGATTGAACATAAAACCCTTAACGAACACGCTGACAATGCGCTTTATCATGCCAAAGAAAGTGGCCGCAACTGTGTCAAGGTTTACTCCGTCTGTCACTAAAGATCCCCACCCTAAATATAGTAGAATTTAGAGTTTTACCGTTTCAGGATCATCCTTCATTAAATTCACTCGCCACTCTTGCGCATCGATATCAAAATCAGTAATTTTTTCAATATCCATCTTCATGTAGCGCCCTTCCCCTTCCACGGCAACTGAACCATCCGCAAGAAGAATTTCTCCACTGCCCTCAAAAAAACGTTTATTTTCTTTTGTAACACGTGTGCGGACTCTAACATCACTGTCCAAAGGGATCGGTTTTCTGAGCCGCATTGAAAACTCTAAGGTCACTCCCCAGATATTGTCACTGTGCTTAAGCACAATAGCACGGCCAATGGTCTCATCCAATATTGTTGCAGCCAACCCGCCATGAAGACGGCCGGGATAACCTTGATGGTCAGTAGTAGGCCGGAAGATGGCCAGCAACTCACCTGTTTCCAGTTCATAAAACTGACTTTTCAAACCACTATTATTTCCCAGCCCACAAACAAAACACATCTTAGAATTAGGTTGTTTGCGGGTTACTTTTATTTCTTTCATGTCACTTCCTGAAATTATTTTTCCAACACAGAGGACAGATACTCATTGACCTCTTTTTCAATTTGTTGCTCAACTTCGTCTCCCAGAAAATGGACTTTGACAACTTCTTTAAAATGACAGGTACCGACAGTACATGCAATGCAGCCTATGTCATACTTCTCAAGAATCTCACCCACTTTCGGATGTTCATCAATGACCTCTTTTATTGGTTTGTCACCAATGCCACCTACAAGTTCCACAATTTTACTCCTTTGACAGGAAAAACCGCTGTCACGTAACAATTCGTTCCAGCCAAGGATCATGTTAATGCATCACTCACGTGACACCAAACATGATCCTGACGGACCTCACTACAGTTTTACTCAAGCGATCAATCCAGTAGCAGTTTCTGACCTTCAAGCTTCTGAATCCAGGCAACTTCCTGAGTTACTTCCAAGACACCCATATATTCATCGTTGTCACCATAGACAGGAAAATAGCGAATCAATATCTTCTCATCGCGAAAATTGATCCAGAATTCCGCCTTGTCCATGGTCTTGTTTTTAAACCCTTCAACAATTTTGAGCACAGTATCCACAGACTTTTCAGGATGGCATTTGTGCACTTTACGGCCAATAACTGACCGGGTTCGAGCAAATATTTTTTCTTTATCCAGCCGGTTAAAGTAGGCAACGGTATCGTCGGCATCAACAAAAGTAACCTCCATCGGCAGTGTCTCCATAATTGCATGGAGCTGATCCATACTGAGATTCTCCACCAACCGCATTTTTTTGCCACCTTCTTCGACCTCTTGAAGCATGGTTGCAAACTTGGCTGAAGCATCGTCGCCATAATGTTGACGATCAGAATCTTTAAACGCTTGAAGAAGATACGCAATATCAGCTTCAGTCAAAATCTGGCGTGCCATATTGTAGAGGATATCATTCTCTTTCCAGATATGTTCTGCCCGGACAGTTAAATATTCCTGCCCCTCTTTAACAAACAGAGCTTTGTCTTTATCGGAGGAGCTACTCAACGAACCAAGGGCCATTTGCATCTCAACAAGCAGCTTCCGCTCAAGATCATGCTCTAGTAACATTACACCAATAGGGCCACCTTCAGTTGGGGCACCTCTTTTACCCATAAGGGGAAAGAGAAATTTCTCCTCTTTTGTATTATGAATTCTATCACCAAACTCCAGGAGAAAATCTATGGCTCTGGCGATCTGAACCTTGTCATATTTCCCACTCGCCACTTTGTCCAAATTTACCTTTAACACTTCCATGGCTCTTTCAATCATTTCATGTTCTGCAACCAGCCAGTCGTCCCATCGAGAAAATGCAACCATTAGTCTACCCCCCTTTAGAGTTATCGATTTCATCTTAATTCGCTATAATAGTAATTAATTAAAAAACTTACCAAAACAACTTAATGACATGGTATGTCCTGCCGTTGGCTTTGACAAGTTTGATTCAAAAAAAATATTCCCGCAAAAAGCTATGCTGCTAACCAATATTGCCTTTGAGACCTATCTGTTCAGCCACATCCTGCATACCCGCTATGGTATCTCTTTCTTGCACAAAATCTCATTACCCCTTCAACGGCCAAAGCATGTCTGATAAGACTGTCTGAATGGTTATACTTTTTGAGTAGGGCAAAGGCTTCTTCTCGACTTGGTATTTGTGACATTGTAAACTCCCCTGAATAAAAACCAGTTAACTATCCTTCAAACTATCATCCGCTCCTGGCGTTGGCACCTTATGGGCTTTGTAACCATCATAATTTGCTATAAGTATACCTGAGACTATAAGTGAGGCGCTGAAAAAATGGATTCCTGTAACAGCCTCTCCTAAAAACAGGCTGGCTAAAATCATACTGAATAAAGGCAGAGTGTAGTACACCATTCCAGACTTGATGGGGCCGATTGTTTCGATAGCCTTACTCCACAATATAAATGCGACAAGTGAGGCAAAAATACCCACATAGAGTATCGAAAAGATGACATTGGAATTGATTTCTACCGGTGGAGTATTTAAATATTCCCAAATATAAAATGGAGAAAGAAATAACAGCCCCAAAATGAATGTGCTCAACTGTAATGTCCAGACACTGAGTTGTGCAGGTTTACGCTTTAACAAGATCGAGTAGACGGCAAAAGTGATAGCCGCCAGAAGCATCCACAAATCCCCTATTACAAAAGATATCTTCAAGAGTTCCAAAAGCCTTCCTTTGGTAATCAAAAAGAGTATTCCTGCTGCAACAAGTACTATTCCGAAATATTTGTTTACAGTAATCAATTCACCGAACACTAACCGGGACAGAACGACAATAAACACAGGGAATGTTATTGATATCAAAGACAGATTAATTGCCGTAGTTGTATGGCCGGCAAAATAGATAAGCGTGTTGAAAACGGTAATTCCAAGCAGAGCGGTGACACATAAATAAGGTATGTTATCTTTCAGAATGTGCCTCTCAGCAATAAGTGTTTTCGAAGCGAAAGGCAAAAACACAAGTACAGCAACAACCCATCGCCAGAAAGCAAGGCTGACCGGTGGAATGCTGTCACTTAGGCCACGAGCAATAATGAAATTTCCAGACCAGATAGCGGTTGCTCCGATAGCGTAAAGATATCCTGAGACTCTTTTATTGTTACATTTCATTTACAATAACTGAATTAATTTTGGTCTATTTTGCAGCAAGATTCTTTGTTAGCATCACCGGACTGTATCCAAAATATCGTTTAAATTCACGACTAAACTGACTGGGACTCTCATAGCCAACAACGGTTGCCGCTTCGTTAACACGCATCCTCTTTTCCTGCAGCATGCTTTTAGCATTATTAAGCCGTATCTTTTTCAAGTATTGAATCGGAGAAGATGATGTCACATCTTTAAATGCACGATGAAACGCCGATGAACTCATATTCACAACTCCGGCAAGGCCCTCAACATCAATGGGTTCCGGATACTTTTCATGGATCTGCTTTAACGCCTTGCCTATTTTTGCAAGGTTAGTGTTTTTCATCGATAAGGCATAGAGAGCAGCAGCATTCTCACCACACATAACTCTAAAAATAAGTTCGTATACAAGCCCATCACCCAGTATTCTGCTTTCGATGGGAGACTGTAGAACACGAAGCAGTCTTAACACCGTATCTTTGATTTCAGGAACAAATCTGGCTAGAAACAAGCCATGATTTTTCTCAGACTGGTCGAGGAATGAAGGATCAATCTGCTCATCCATCTTACCGATAATTCGACTGAGCATTCCCAGATCAATCGTCACAAACATCGCAAGTAAAGGATTTTCTTCAGTGGCGAATGTTTCACACTCTGCCGGTAAAGGAACGGTGAGTACCAGATAATTATCAGGGTTATATTCATATTCCTTATCACCCAGAAAAACCCGTTTTGATCCCTGGCCAACAATAATAATGCCCTGTTCATAGCAGAGAGGTTGACGCGGCTGGTACTCTGATGCTTTGAAAACAAAAACACCATTCTGGGAAGTTCCACTTACCCCGTTTGCTATTGCCAGCCTGTTTATTAATTCTGCAACTTCGTTCATCCCTTTTCTCCTTGTTTACAGATTCATTGGAATAAACTTACCATACCACGCAAACACAAGATATCGGTTTTTTCATAGAAAAAGTAGGAATAGGCATAATTTGGCCATGTTTGTGTGTTCAAAAAAACAATCATCTGTCGTATTGTCTATTTTACAGTAGGACAAATAACCTTTACCAGGGAGACACAAATGCAAAACTTCAACTATTACAATCCAACTCAAATTATTTTTGGCAAGGATCGCCTAGCAGAGTTGAATGATCACGTCCCGGCAAACAGCAAAGTGCTTGTTCTCTACGGGGGCGGTAGCGTCAAAAAATATGGTACCCTTAACAAGGTCACTGAAGCATTACAAGGGAGAGAAATTATAGAATTTGGTGGCATCGAGCCCAATCCTAAATATACAACCTTAATGAAAGCAGTTGAGGTAGCGAAAGAACAGAATGTTGATTTTCTTCTGGCAGTTGGTGGCGGGTCAGTTATGGATGGAACCAAGTTTATTGCACTTGCCGCAAAATATGAGGGTAACTGTGAAGAACTGCTTGAGCATGGTTTTAATCCTGTACCGGCAAAGAGTGCCCTTCCCCTTGGGATGGTGGTAACCTTACCTGCTACCGGATCTGAAATGAATATGGGCGCTGTGGTCTCCCATAATGGTTCAAAGCTGCCTGTCTTCAGTCCTCTGGTTTTTCCCAAATTTTCTTTTTTAGATCCAACCCTGACATTCAGCTTACCAGTCAAACAGGTGGCCAACGGTGTTCTTGATACCTTTATTCATACCGTTGAACAATATGTCACCTTTCCTGCTGAGGGCAGGTTCCAGGATCGCACAGCAGAAGGTATACTGCTGACTCTCATAGAGATTGGCAACAAAACGATTGAAAACCCGACAGACTATGATGCACGTGCAAATCTTGTCTGGTGTGCAACGAATGCTCTTAATGGACTCATCGGTTCCGGTGTCCCCCAGGATTGGACAACCCATATGATTGGCCATGAACTCACAGCACTGTTTGGAATTGACCACGGACACACACTTGCAATCCTTCAACCTTCGATTTGGAAAGTGAGAAAAGAACAAAAGCATGATAAATTACTCCAATATGCTGAGCGTGTCTGGAATATTACAGAAGGTACTGATGATGAGCGCATCGATCTTGCAATTGATAAAACCCGTGCCTTTTTTGAAAGCCTTGGCCTGAGCACAAGTCTCAGTTCATGTGGTATAAAAAAAGAAAGTATCGATGAAATTGTTAATGCTCTTGAGAAAAATGGAAGGACGGCTCTCTCAGAATCAGGAGATCTGACACTGGATATCAGCCGTAAAATTCTGGAAGATGCACTGTAAGCACTCTCTTTGCCTGAGGATTTAAAAGTTTAACAGGTTGAGGGGAGGTCTTTAGTTCCCCTCAATCTGCTTTTTTCGACTGAACCATGTCAAATATAACTGTTTTCATAAGTTTTTTATCTCTTGCAACGCTAATTGTATTGCTATTGCACTACTATTTCTGGCGAAGGCTCGTCAAAGATACCGCATTACCCAAACCCATGAGTACGTTTGGAACCTTTTCCATAATCCTGCTGGCCATTTTATTTCCAGCAGCAATCGCTGCTTCCAACTTACTATCCTTCCAGCAGGCATTTCCAATAGTTTGGCTCGCCTATCTGTGGCTGGGCAGCATGATCGCACTATTTATCCTGTTATTTTTAAAAGACTTACTCAGTTTCCAGTTGTATATCGTTGCAAAACTTACCGGTAAAAATGTAGTCAGAACGAATCTGGGACGAAGAAATTTCATGTCCCGGTCCGTCGCTCTTGGTACATCGTTATTTGTCTCTGGTTTCTCCTTTATTGGCGTCCAAAATTATTACGCCAACGCCATTGTAGAGCGCCATACTGTATCCCTTAACGGACTGCCTGAGATCTTCAAAGGATTTAAAATCGTACAAATATCAGACCTCCATATTGGACAAATGATGACAGGTGCCAAGCTGCAGGAAATCGTTGACCAGGTAAACAGCTTACAAGCTGATCTGATTGCCATTACCGGTGATCTGGTGGATGGAAACACCGAAAAACTTTTTGGTGAAATAGCTGCACTTAAAGACCTGAAAGCTGAGCAGGGTGTCTACTTTGTTACGGGAAATCATGAGTACTACAGTGGCGCAGACGACTGGACAACTGCAATAGAAAAGATGGGAATTAAAGTACTGAATAATGCGAATGTTAAGATCAAAAAAGCCAATGAATGGTTCTACCTGGCAGGTGTTACTGACCATGAAGGAAAAAAATTTGGGGCAAAACATGCCTCTGATTTTAACAAGGCACTTTCCGGGTTAGATAATAGCAAAAAAAAGATCCTCCTTGCCCACCAACCCATTGCAGTCATAGAGGCAGCCGAATATAAAACTGACCTTGTATTAGCCGGCCATACCCATGGCGGGCAGGTATGGCCCTTTAACTATCTTGTTTATCTGCAACAACCCTACGTGAAAGGATTCCATCAACACAAAAGCACAACGCTCTATATCAATCAGGGAACCGGGTGCTGGGGGCCACCCTTGAGACTGGATTCCTATAATGAGATTACAGAAATAACCCTAAGCTAGCAGTTTCATACTCTGGTTCACCAGATCTTTTCGATTACCTTTTGAATAGCCTGGACACGTTCATCATCCTGTGCGCTTGCTAAGGTGACAAAGGATAAGGGAAAAGTAAAACGTTCCTGTTCCCAGACAACCAGGCTCCCCTTTTCAGCCAAGATCATGGCCTGATCTTCCAGCATGAAACTGAGCCCCACACCCGCTTTAATCATGGTGAGAATAGCTGCTTCGTCATTGGCGATAATCGCTTGCCTGGGATTAAAGCCACGCTCAAAAAAAAGATCTTCCATTAACTGACAATAGGGACATTCCGCAGGAATTCCAATCCAGGGAAGCTCTGCCAGATCCTGATATTCAGCTTCTTTAATTTTATCTGCCATCTGAGTAGGCCCGACAATTTTCAGATAATAGGTGGTCAGATACCGAACCACAAACCTGTCGTCATTACACTCACCAAAGACAAACCCTCCATGTAACTCATTACTTGCAAGAAGTTTGAGGATATTGCCTGAGATAGATTGATGAAAACGAAGTGTTGAAGCACTGTTCTGTAGTGGGACGTTACGAATGATATCTTCAATCCTGAGAATCTCAGGATCAGTATTCAGACCAACAACAATCTCTTCAGTGTTTACTTCACTGTTGTTTTTCACCTCGGTTTTTTCAAGAGATTTTATCAATCTGCCAAGCGTAGCCATACCCTTTTCCATTCGATCATTCCAGGGGTGCCCGTAACATAGACGAATGCAGTGATCATACTGCCCTGTGCCCGAACAGAGAGTACCCGGTAATATGGAAATATTTTCCTTTTCCGCAAGACGAAAAAGTTTGAGACTATCCACATTGCCTGGCAACTCAACCCATAAAGTTAATCCTCCTTTAGGGGAGGATATTCTGGTTTCTGCCGGAAAATATCGAACAATGGAATGGCTCATGTCAGCTGCTTGTTTTCGCAAACTGTTACGAAGTTTACGCAGATGTCTTTCGTAACCACTGCCTTCCAGATACTGTGCCAGTGCGTGCTGCATCAACTGTGGACTGGCCAGACTATTGTTAAACTTCAGACGTTTTACCTTTTCGCGGTATTTTCCTGCCAGAACCCATCCGATTCTGAGATCGGGCATAAGATCTTTGGAGAATGAATTGCAATATAGCACCATGCCCTGGTTATCGAAATGCTTTAACGACAGGGGTTTAAGCTCCCCAAAGTAGAGATTATTATAGATGTTATCCTCTATAATAGGGATTCCTCGTTCGGTAAAAAGAGTAACCAGTTCCTCTTTGGCTTCTGCTGCCATATCAAACCCCAATGGGTTCTGGAACGTAGAATTAAAAAGGGCTGCACGAATATCATGTTCATCAAGTGTTTTTTCAAGCCTTTCAACATCCAATCCGGTGGAAGGATCTGCCGGAATCTCAAGGGCCTGCATATTGAGGTCTTCAATCAGCTGTAGATAGCAGAGAAAAGTTGGCGACTCTAAAAGAATAGTATCCCCAGGCCGTGCCACACTCCGTAGACAGAGCTCAATTCCACTCATACAGCCCTGGCTAATGATTATTTCACTGGCACAACTTCCATTGGGAAGATCCAGAGAACGTTTGCTAATTTCTTTTTGCAATTGCTTATAGCCCGCTGGCGCACCGTAACCACTATGGCTTCCATCCTGATAGCCCATAGCAGCAGAACGCACTGCAGCTGCCATCTGCTTACCCGGTAGTAGAGAGTTGGCCAGGGCCGCTTCCCCAAAGGGGATACGGTTGGGGTTGTTCAGGGAGCGTTGCATCATGGAAGAGAGCACATTTATGGCCACCTTATGCGATTTAACCGGTGACACACCCTTTTTGGGAAGGGATAAAATGTCGTTAAGCAGTGGCCGTGCAAAAAAACCTGATTTCTCCCTCACTTCGACCAGCCCTCTATTTTCCAGTTCTTCGTAAGCCTGATAAACTGTGGAGATAGAACGCCCTGTGGCAGCTCGAAGTTTACGTAGAGAGGGAAGCTTATCGCCTGCCAGGTACTCTCCGGCCAGAATCTGTTGTTCCAGCTTATTGGCAATTTTTAAGTATTGATATTCCATGCCCTTACCCTTATCCTCCAAAATCTGTTCCGGTTGTTTTTGTTCCGTTCTGTATCTGTTCCTATTTACCACTTGAGGTATAATGATGCAAAGAAAAAGAAAAAAATAACAAAGCATCATACAGACGAGGAAAAGATGATCAGAACCCAAAACAGAAAGAACACTTTACTCTGGTTAATAAAACCAGAAGACAGCAGCAGCTGGGACAACAAAGGGAAAAAGGTTTCGTTCAGAAAACTCTGTAAAAAGACACTGGCCCACTCTATTTCGAAGTTTCTCTTCTGGTACTCCAATGCCATCATAGGAACCATCCTCCTCGCAAGACTTCACTGACAGGAAATCTGTACCCATTGGCAGGGGCAGTACAAATTGAGACAGGCTGGAAATGAAAGCTGTGAAACAATGTGAGATGCACCCAAAATCCAATTGCAGGAAGCAGTTGTGACAAGTATCCTTAATTGAATTCTATGAAGATGAAAAAGAGTTACCAACACCCATAACGACCGATCAGGTTACACGTTTCTATTATCACTACGATGGACATTACAGGCTTCTCACTCGAACTACTTTCGTTTCTGTTTTTAGCTGCTTTTGTGGCAGGATTTATTGATACTCTTGCAGGTGGTGGCGGTCTTATTGCGCTCCCTGCTTTGATCATAAGCGGGATTCCACCAATTTCAGCTTTAGGAACCAACAAGCTACAAGGTTCAATTGGTACAGCAACTGCGACCTATATAATGCTGAGAAAGAAGAGGGTTGCTTGGCAAGATGTCAAATACCTGATGCGCTCTGCCTTTATTGGTTCACTTATGGGCACTATTGCAGTTCAGTTTATCAACACTGAGATTTTAAGCTTTGTAATCCCTCTCGTTTTACTCTTTATGATGATATATTTCATATTTACCCCTCAACCGAAGGTGGGGAGCGGCATTCCCAAAGTTTCCAATGGTACATATCAAAAATTCATTGTGCCTGCCATAGGATGGTATGACGGTATGTTCGGGCCTGGAACCGGTTCTTTTTTTGCGCTTTCAGGGGTGTCACTCAGAGGATATGGACTTATTGATGCGACAGCCATTGCAAAAACACTCAACTTTTCAACAAACTTTGCATCACTCGTTATTTTCCTGATTGCTGGAAAGGTAGTTTGGCTTATTGGCTTTGTCATGATGCTTGGCCAGTTTTTGGGTGCCTGGGGAGGTTCACAATGCCTGTTTAAGATTGATCCGAAATATTTGAGGCTGATTGTGGTTGTGATGTGTTTGGGAATGCTCAGCAAATATGCATTATCCATGGGATAGTTTTCCTCCCCATTTCCTCAGAGCCCCTGCATGGCATCCCTTGAGTCTTTGGCAAATGCTACTATTCCGCTATCGTGGGAAGAAAAAAAAGGAACACCTGCATGGCATCCCTTGAGTCTTTGGCAAATGCTACTACCGAACCAAGCAGACATGTACTACTGTCCACCTGTTCTCATCATCTTTCACAGTCTCCTGATTTTACTCCACAGCTCTCTCTCCAAGATTACCATAGCGGTGAAAATTATTACAAATGGACTGCTGCTTAAAATACTGTAACAATTCTATCCGCCCTTCCATATAGACGGGAGTTCTGGAAATATAAAATCCGGTTTGCGCAGCAACTTCAAAAACGCTTGCAGGAACGCGGTCTGGTGCGCCGTAACGTATTCTGTCTACGCCAGCCATGTCTGCAATTAGTTCGGTATCTGTTTGGCGAATTACCGGCAAAATACCCAGAAACTCTTGGCCGTAATGGGTATCAATAAATCGTGTCACTTTATTTTCAAGTTCGGGTGGAATGGAGAGGGTTGGATGACATCCTGCTATGATCGCAGCACCACATCTTCCGAAAAGATCAAATAATGAATCATCGTGATGAAGGCGGATGACCATATTTTTAATGGGTAGAAAGCGAAGGATATTATCCTGACCGCGAAGATGGAAAAAATCGAGTTCTCGGCTGAATTTTTCCTCCATTTGATACAAATAGCTGGGAATGGCATTGATTATCTTGCCAAGGTCTTCTTTCTCCTCCTGGAACTTGTTCCACTGCACAAGTTTTTGCCACTCCTGGATTACCTGCAACAGATAGTGATCCTTGCGTATTGGCCCAGCTGTAGGATTTCCTGTTTCCTCAAAGGTCATGAATTGAGTGATATACTCGGGACTACCTGCTTTTAAACCTGGGCCCAGAGCTGATTTTCCCAAACCACCAAATGGCTGCCGCAGGACAATGGCTCCGGTTGTGCCGCGATTGATATACAGGTTTCCAGCAAAAACCCTACTCTTCCATACCTCCTGCTCCCTGGGGTCTAAACTTTCAATACCACTTGTCAGACCATAACCCGTCTGATTGACCATCTCCAAAGCATGATCAAGATTGTCCGCACGCATAACGGCAAGAAGTGGGCCGAAAAATTCGGTCATATGGGTGTAACTACCCTGCCTAACACCATACTTTATACCAGGTGACCAAAGAAAAGGATTGTTGTTAAGCATTTGCGGTTTCAGTGCCCACTCTTCCCCTCCATCAAGACTTGTTAGGCCGCGTTTTAGATCACCACTCGGTGGTTTGATTAGAGGGCCAAGTTTATTGGCGAATGCCCAGGCAGACCCTGTTTTCAGACTTCCCGCCGCATCAACCAGTTGCTCTCTGAAATGAATATCGTCATAGATGGTTTTTTCCAAAATAAGCAGTGAAGTGGCACTGCATTTCTGGCCGCAGTTACTGAATGCCGATTGTACGACATTCTTGATCGCCTGATCGCGGTCAGCCATATCCGTGACAATGGTAGCATTTTTACCCCCAGTTTCAGCAGCAAGGTAAACACCGGGAGTTTTTTGTAAAATGGAGAGTCCAGTATCTGTCCCGCCCGTGAGAATAATACAATCCACATCTGGGGAGGCGGTTAAAACCGGCCCCACACTCGCGCCAGAACAGGGAATAAATTGCAAACTGTTTTTGGAAATACCTGCTCGCCAAAAGCACTTGCAGAGTTCCCATGCCGTGAGAATCGAATCAGACGCTGGCTTGAAAATGACTGTATTTCCCGCGGCCAGTGCTGTAACAATTCCACCACAAGGAATAGCTATTGGAAAATTCCAGGGAGAAATCACCAGAGCCACACCTTTTCCTCTGTGTTCAATGGTGGCAATTTTGTCATAGTCTGCCACCGAGTGAGGATAAAATTCTGCAAAATCAATGGCTTCTGAAACTTCAACATCGGCCTCTGTAAAAACCTTTCCCGTATCTACAGCAGCAGCTCCTATGAGCGTACCTCGCGATCGTCTGAGTTTCATTGCCACGTGCGATAACACCTCATGCCTTTCTCTTATTGACAAGTTGCGCCAGCCATCAGGGTCAGATTTTGCCGTTTTAATAGCCCGTTTAGCATCGGCTACCGTACCAAGTGCATACGTAGCCACACAAATTTCTTCCTCGTGGCGATTGGGATCAAACATCTCCCTTTGCTCTCGATCTGAAAAGTATTGCTCACCGGCTATTACTACTGGAATCTCGTGAGGTTTATCGTCTGCTGAGCACATCCACTCTGCACGAATAGAATCTGCCCACTCCCTGCTCGCATCTAGTGCCCAGTCAGTATCAGGTTCATTCACAAATATGTTGCTGTAAAAACTTGAGACGGAAGGAGGAAAATTCTCTGTGAGCCTGTTTTGGATGCGGTTGGGGGAATCCTGGGCCGTCTCCTGTTTCTGACACGACTGAACAAATGTATCTTGCAGAAAATGCCACTCTTTAGAATTAACATCAAGATCGGGTGCGTAACGCAGAAAATTTTCAGGAGCTGTGTTTTCATCAAGACGCCGGATCAGATAAGCAATTGCATTAATGAACTCATCCTTACTTGCAACCGGTGCATACAACAAGACATCTCCTGAAGTTTCCTGGAGTGCCCTTCGAACATGGTCTGCCATACCTTCGAGCATTTCAAAGTAAAAATAATCCCTCACGTTATTTACATCGGCAAGAACAGATGCGTAGGCCAGTTCAAAGAGGTTATGGGATGCAATGCCAAGATTAATGGCTTTAATATTTTCCGGTTTCATACCGTAAGTGACCATCCGTTTATAGTTGGCGTCCACTTCAAGCTTGTTGTCATAGGGAGCAAGGGGCCAATTAAACAGTGCCGATTCAAGCTTCTCCATCTCCATATTGGCACCCTTAACTATGCGAAGTTTGATTGGAGCACCACCATCAGCCACGCGATTTATTGCCCATTTTGTCATCTGCCTCTGTACAGAAAAGCTATCGGGAAGATAGGCCTGCAGTACAATACCTGCTGAGAGTTCCTTGAATTCTTCCTGATTTAGTGTGCGAACAAAAGCTTCATAGGTGATTTTCAGGTCTCGGTACTCTTCCATGTCAAGATTTACAAATTTTGTGACCCTCGTGCCATCCGCACGGATAAAGAAATTTTGTTTAGCAGCCCGGTATATTTTTGTCAGTCTCTCCTGAAGAATGGTTACGGTCTCTTCAAAGGCAAGAGAACTGATTTGAGAATAAATAGTTGAAATCTTAATGGAAATATATTCAACATACGGGTCTTCCATATCACGAATATAGGTTTCCAAGCGCTTGGAACTTTCTTTTTCTCCAAGAACGGCCTCTCCCAGATGATTAATATTCATCCGAATGCCCTGCTCTTTTCGCCTCTTGAGATGTTTGTGTAACTCTTCATATTCGCCTGGGATAATTGCCCGACTTGATCCGGCACGCATCTGTTTGATCATTGTCGGCACAGCAATAGAAGAAAAATGTTTGCCAAACCCCATAAACATTTGAACAAACAATTTTTCTACCCGGCCAAGGAACTCAGGTACCCCTTCCTCCTTCATCAGGTTACTGAGCTGATCTGCAATACGTTTGGGGTCCTGAGAGCGGAAACTCTGGTCGATCATTTTTGTCAGCAGAACCTTGTCGTGTGGATTTGTAAGCAGACGTTTCAACTGATCTTGAATAAACTTTTCCTCCTGGGTTAGCAGTTCATTTGCTCTTTTCTGCCATTGTGCAGCAAGTTTTGTGGATTCAAGAACCAAATACTCTTCAGCTGATCTACTCATTGTACTTCTCCTTGGTCATGGCTCATATATGCATCAAACCTGACGATGTGATTTCGCATGCTTTGGCTGGCCTGTTTACTGTCACCCCTTTTTACTGCTCGGTAAATTGCTCGAAGATCCAGCAAGTTCTCCTCCAGAATTGATTTATTTTTCTGAAGGCGGGAGTCGTAATAGTTGTGAATATTCTGGTGCAGTGCGTCAGCAATTAGGGAAAACAGCTGATTACGGGCAATATTGGAAAGTTCTTGATGAAAACGGCCATCCTCAAAAAGAAAAGCATCCCAGTTGTATTCTTTTTCTGAAAAACATTCGCATTTCAACAGAATTGCTTTAAGCCTGGTCATGTCCTCTGTGGTGCGTCTCAATGCGGCAAGTGAGGCTATCCTTCCTTCAACAGTGGAGCGGAATTCCTGGATATCCTCAAAAGGTATTTCCTTGCGCTTTACGAGTAGAGAAAGAGATTCAAGCATTGGATCACCAGAAGGCTGTGTTACAATTGCGCCTCCTTGCGCACCTAAACGGATTTCAAGTAAACCTTTTTGCTCGAGAACCCGTAGAGCTTCACGCACTGCTCCACGACCAACCTCAAACGTCTCTTTCAACTCCCTCTCTGGAGGGAGTTTTTCACCCGGTTGGAATCGACCATCCAGAATGGCCTCCTCCAGTTGAACCACAACCCCATGAAAAACTCTGTTCTGCTCTACTTTTTTAAACATGCCTGCCTCTACAGTAAATAGCATTGGTAGAATGGTACTACCATTAATTGTATGCGCAGGGGAAAATATGTCAAGAAGAATGCTAACACCTGAAAAGATCATCCCAATGGCTTTCAACCGCATGATAAGCACTACCCTTCTTGCCAATACAGGTTTTGCTTACCGGCCTCTTACTAGCATTGTTTGACCAGGTTTGGGCCCACATGGTGTCGTCGTGTTTGTCCACTTCTCTGATATTCGGCAAGAAAACGAGACGGATAAATATATTGCCCCCGCTCCCGCCAACCAAATGAGGGGCAAACGATCACACTGCTTTTTTGTTATTCAAAGCAGTAAAACAACTATTATCCAGCCTTAGAGTGTTCATTTGTACCCTCATAAAGTGCATTGTTAGAAACGGAAGCCTCCTTCAATACGATTTTTAATTCCTTAGAAGGTTCTTTTTGGGGTAAAAAAGGAGATTTCAAGAGCAAAAAAAGGGTGTCTTCCAGCATACTTTAACTATAAAACGGTTAGTTGCCTTGGTCTGATCTTATTGTATAAGACGACTATTATGTAAGACAGACCTCTTGTAAGCGTTGCGTTAGCGCCGTTTTGGGTATAAGTTGGTAGGTGGAGTTGTGTTTTCCCTCCCCTGGACCTTTTCCAACGGAAAGCGAATCATTATCACTTTAAATTGCTAACACCCAACAACGGGGAATCTCATGAGTAGAACAATTTCGGTCATCCCAGGCGATGGCATTGGTCCTGATATCGTTGACGCAACCATTCAGGTGCTCGACCGCCTCGACTGCGGCCTCAGCTACGACTTCGTCAACGCTGGCGTTAGCACCCTCGAAAGCTGTGGCGAAGTGCTGCCTGAGGAAACCCTACAGTCAATTAGCAAGCACCGTATTGCCCTCAAGGGGCCAATCACCACCCCTATTGGCGAGGGGTTCCGGTCAATCAACGTCAACCTGCGTCAGGCCTTCCAGCTCTATGCCAATGTCCGACCGGTTATTTCCTTCGCTGGCACCCGCACCGCTTTTGACAACATCGATATCATCACCGTCCGCGAAAACACCGAAGGCATGTATTCCGGCCTCGGCCAAACCCTGGATGAAGCAGGCGAAACCGCCGAAGCCAAAAGTGTGATTACTCGTGCCGGCAGCGAGCGCGTAATCATTTATGCCTTTGACCTCGCCCGTCGCCTCGGTCGCAAAAAGGTCAGCATTGTTCATAAAGCCAACATCCTTAAGACCACCTCGGGCCTCTTCCTCAAGATTGGTCGCGAAATCGCGCAGCGTTATCCTGACATCGAACATAACGAACTCATAGTCGACAACACCTGCATGCAGCTGGTCATGAACCCAGATCGTTTCGACGTCATTGTCACCACCAACCTCTTTGGCGATATCATTTCAGACCTCTGTGCCGGCCTGGTTGGTGGTCTCGGCATGGCCCCCGGTGCCAATATCGGCAAGAAAACAGCCATATTCGAAGCTGTCCATGGCAGCGCCCCGGACATCGCTGGCAAGAACATTGCCAACCCCACCTCGATCATGTTAGCCGCCGCCATGATGCTTGACCACCTTGAAAATCCGGAAGCAGCCACGCGCCTACGAGAAGCCTTACGGCAGACCATCGAAAGCAAAGACCGCTGCACGCCCGACCTCGGCGGCCATGGTACTACGTCTGCCTTCACTGAAGCGGTTCTCGAACGGCTCTAAACGCGCTATAACTCCAGACAAGTATGCCGCTTGTGTCTGGAGTTAGCCAGCCTGGCTGTCACCATGGTTGACAATGACATCCGGCTTAACCTCACGCACCCTGCGCGAACTGCTGGAGTACGAATGGACAATAGGATGGATCTAGTTTGCGTTAAAAACAAAATTAAACCTTAGGAATCTCGGTTTGTAGGAAATTGTTTTTCTTCAGACTCGTTAGTCACAGACAAATCAAATGTACAATCGGAGGAAAATGCGACATCTTATCATTCTTATTTTTTTAATTTTCATGTTGGTTGCCTGCTCGAAACAACAACCAAATCTTCAAATAAATAACGATTCACAGATAAGAAAAAACATTATTGGCCTCTCCATTTTACCACCACCTGGTGACGGATGGCTTTATAAAACAGTATCTCCAGCGCGAATAGAGTTTGGCAAGTTACGCGCCAGTAAATTTCAATCACTCGTTGCTTCTGTAGTAGCGCATAAAATCCCAACCTCCGAGTCTGAAAATGACTTTCTTCTAAAAATTTCAAAAGAGAGGTGGCGAGATGCTAAAAATAACGCTCAATACAAAAACTTACTTATCGAAGAAAACATATCTCACGAAAAAAATAGTTTATGTGTTCGCTATCATTCAAAGTACGAAGACCATGGTTCAAAATATTTATCCAAGCAAATACCTTTTTTTATCATTGAGGACATAGGCCTTATATGCCGTCATCCTGGAAATTATAATGTGGGTATATCTATTGGGATGTCTCAACGTGCTGAACCAAATAAGCTTCTTCAAAGTTTTGAATCGATAGCAAACGATTTTTTATCTAGTGCTAAATTTGAGACATTACCAACAGAATAACTTATTAAATCGCCCAACAAAATACTAGGGCCAAGCAAACAGCACTGGTTTCTGAAGCTCAGTGTTGCAAATCCTGCTTGCCCCCCTGCGCTTAAACGAGATGATGAAGGGTAGCTCATTGATAAAAACATACCTATTTGACTGGGGAAACACCTTAATGGTTGATTTCCCAGGTGTACCCGAAAAAATGTGTACCTGGGATCATGTTGAAAGAGTTGATGCAGCTAAAGAAACTCTAAAGAACCTGTCTCAACATGCAAAAATCTATATTGCCACAGGAGCCTCTGAGTCAACAGAATTTGAAATAAAAGCTGCTTTCAGTCGTGTTGGTTTAGATCATTATATTACAGGTTATTTTTGCAAGGCCAATGTTGGGTTATTAAAAGGCACAAAAGAGTTTCTACTTGCAATTCTTTCATCTTTGAAGATACAAAAAGAAAGCGTTGCTATGATCGGTGACAGCTTTGAAAAAGACATTGTGCCCTCAGCTGCTATTGGCATGAGATCTTATTGGCTCTCAAATTCCAGAGAAATCGAGTTGCCAGTTGGGTGTACTCAAATAAGTTTCCTCACGGATTTACGTATAGAACAAGCACCCTCAAAGGACGACCACTACGAAGAACAAATACTGGCCAACTAAGTATCTGTTGTTACAAGTATTTACCACATAAACAATTAACAGGAGGTGACTTATGAAATTTAATTATATGAACTCGTTACTAACATCAGTGGCAATTAAAATCAGGACTCTTACGATTCCTGACTAACTGATTGTCGCTGATATATATGTTTTATACAATTCGGTGACAAATAATGTACGCACAATTAAAAGAGATAAACCATAAACCAAGAGCTTTTGAGTTTTATACGGCTGATTCGTTGTGGGCTGATCCACATACATCTGAACAGATGTTATCTTATCATCTTAATGATGATGTTGATTTGGCATCAAGAAATAAGGTATTTATTGAAAAATCCATTAATTGGATTGTTTCCCATTTTTCTATTGGGAAGCAAACTAAAATATGTGATTTTGGATGTGGACCTGGCCTTTATACGGCCGGTTTGGCTCGTACTGGTGCTACGGTAACTGGCGTCGACTTTTCAAAAAACTCGATTGAATACGCGAAAACATATGCAAAAAAAGAACACCTAGATATTAATTATATTCTTCAAAATTATCTTGAGTACAAGACTGAAGAGCAATACGATATCATCACAATGATTATGTGTGATTTTTGTGCTTTAAGCCCTGGGCAAAGAAAGTCAATGCTCGACAAGTTCCACCGTTTACTTAAAGATGGTGGGCGCATATTGCTCGATGTATATTCATTAAAAGGTTTTGAAGAAAGAACTGAAACGTCATTGTATGAACACCAACAGTTGCATGGATTTTGGTCAAGCAATGATTATTACGGTTTTCTGAATACTTTCAAATATGAAGATGAGAAAGTGGTGCTGGATAAATATACAATCGTCGAAGAGGGAAGCTCTAAGGTTGTATATAACTGGCTGCAATATTTTAGTAAAGACATGCTGTTGAATGAACTGAAAGATGCCGGTTTTAATATTCAGGCTATTTATAATGACGTAGCAGGTTCTAATTATTCAGAGAATAATACTGAATTTGCAGTCATTCTAGAAAAATAGTCTGCGCTAACAAATTGCTCCAATTGACAACCAAAGCAACATGCCTTTTTGTGTATACCTTTGCCATTTTACACAAAAAGGCTCTCCGCTAACACTGATTTTATTATCTGTGCAATCTCTTCACACCGTTATAAGTCAATCCTACCCACAGACAAATATTTTATTAATCTCCAATTTGTTTTCCCAGTTAACTTTGACAGCCCAAAAAGACAACTGCCTTAAATCACTTTATTTTTCCAACGGAAACGGGGTCACGGGTTACGTACTTTATCCAGAATACCAATTCCAGATTGAGTGTTCCAAAGAAACTCTCAGCGAGAGTTTTAACCAACCGACAGGTCAATGCAAAAGCAATATAGCCAATCCCAGCACGGGTCAGATTAGGCTGCCGTTCATAGGTATTATAACTGAGTATCTCAGTAATCACCTTGTTTGCTCATACTTGATCGTATTCCATGACATTTCAGTAGGTTTTGGAATTCATGGCTACAGTATTGACTCCCTCTGGCTGAATGAAATAGCAGAGTAGCGGTAGGTGGATAACGATGCCACTTAAGATCAGCGCGTTGCCAATATAATTTCCATATTTTTTGTGATTCTACATATGTTGCTTTTGCTATTGATTCTTCAATTTTTTCTTCTGGATTGTTCCATCGAGGTCTAATTTTAAATATTTCTACACTTTGGTTTTCAATATTATAACTCTAGTCCACTTGATTTCTGATATGGACAGGTGGGCGTATACTTTCAATATCACTATCAAATGCTTTTTGATTTTGATTATTTCAAATTCACTTAATGCCGTAGTTCACCCCTATTGTAAGTTGTTATGGCTATGAGCATAATCACTTAAAATCGTATTTATTTTTGTTTGCCATCCTTTCCCTTGTGACTTGAAATAAGTAACGACATCTGGTGCTAAACGAATAGAGATAGGTATTTTGGTCGGAGTTTTTTGAGGACCTCTGCCTGTATTATGGCACATATTAATTAATTCACTATCTGTTAGAGGGGGATTGTCTGGATCGCGTAATGCAGATGTTGTGATAGATTTATCTTCTTGTTTAGTCGGTGGAATCAATTTGCGATACATAATAATTAAACTCCCTTTTGTTTGCTTTTCTAAGACGAATAACTCGGATAATATCTTGCCGCATTGTATACACAAGAAGGTGGAGTCGATCACCAATTGGTCCCAATGCTCGATAGCGTATTTCGTTATAATCTTTTCGAGTATCTTCTCCTAATAGGGCATCTTCCCAACAAAAATAATTTGCACTTATAAATGAAACACCATGTTGTTTCTGGTTAATCTCTGCTTTCTTTTTATCCCATTCGTATAGCATACGATATATTGTATATACTTTTCCCCAAAGTCAACTTGATTGTATATACGAATTTATATTTTTAAAATATAACGCCAACGTTTCAGCGGAAAACAGCAATTAAATCACGGAACGAAAAGCGGAGGTCAAAATTATGAATGAGCAAAGTGTGCAACCGGAGACCGGCGCTGCTGGTTTTCCGCTGGAAACATTTGTGGTTACATAAATTACTAGCCGATGGCAGGTAAGCGAGGTACGAGACTCCGAACGCCAGGGGTAATGCCTTGGACACGGTGAAGGGCTGAACTTTAAGGAGAGTAAAAGGCCGCCAATGGCTCAGGATATACGTTGAATCCGAATGGAGGAGTAATATTCTGGCGTTAAATGGCGAAACCAGCTCAGGTTTTATGAAGTGCCCTTGGGGGAGAGCCGCATGCGGGGTGGTGTAGGGGCTTGGGGGAGAAAAACCCCCGGCTACCCGATTATCTTTTTTTTATGTTATCTTGTAAAAATACACAGTTACCGTGTCGTCACAGGGTGTTATGCTACTTGCGGGTGGATTAGTTTGACTTGAGGAAAATATGTCCTAAACTTTTTTATATCTTTGGTGATTAAGTCAAATGAGGACACGGTAGCATGTGCTCCTATAAAAAAATCTGGCAACGGTTCGTTTTTTGTGCCCTTGTTTTTTCTGTATTTAAGGAACGCTTTTCCTGTTAAGAAAAGGGCCTCACGAGGTAGTTATAATACTTTTATGCTTAGTTGTTCGATAGCTTTTTCTAGTTCTTCAATTTTATTGAACCCTATTGAAACTTCAGTGTAAACAATAGAATTTATGTATAAAGTATTGGTCTGGATATAATAATCTAATATATTTTCAGACCAATTTTCCCAATTAGGGTCATCTGTAAATAAGTCTAGCAATATGCACGAATCAATAAGAACACCATTCATTATCTTTCTCGCGTTAGATTAAGAATCTGAACTGTTGTCATTTTTGCTGTTGCAATACCGCGAAGTTTCTTAAATTTATGTGTTAATTTTGGTTTTGTAGTTTTGTCCTCTTCAGTATCGACCACCAGCAGGTGAATATGATTTTAGGTCAAGATATAGTTGAGCACACACAAACCGCACCGTTTTTTCGCTTCAAAGAGCCAATGACGCCATCGTTTTCTGTCTTTTTCAAAACTGAGCAGGAACTCTTGTTTGTGGCACCTGCGGGTAATGTGCCAGACGCATCCCGGTATGTAGTGTCTGTGCGCTCTCGGCATAAATAAGTTTGGTTCTAGTTGTTATTCTGGTGGTCTATAATTCCTTAGAAGGCTCTTT
>JAFLJS010000001.1 GCA_022712895.1 Desulfocapsa sp. | reverse complement strand
GAGGTATCCCCCTCACCAACCAGGCACCTTACCGGCCACAAAAAGCCCAACTAGAACAATGATGACTCAGGATTCTAAAATCAAGATCCTCGTGGTTGAAGATGATAAGGACATGCGTGATTTCATTCAGGAGGTTCTTTCTGAGAAAGGCTATGCTGTAACCACAGCTACCAACGGCAAAGAAGCCTTGGAACGCTTTAACGAGAGGCCTTTCCCTATCATTGTCTCAGATTTAAAGATGCCGGTTATGGACGGGATCACTCTTCTAGAAACGATCAATAAAAGAGATGCATTAAAACCTTTTGTTATTTTAATAACGGCTTTTGGGGATATTGATGATGCCATCCAGTTGATTAATCGTGGAGCCTACGATTATATCATTAAACCGTTTAAGCTCGAACAGCTTCTTATTGCAGTCAAAAAAGCTGCCAATGAACTGTCATTACGCCTAAAAATCGAGAAACTTGAGCAGATTAGTAAAGGTCAGTATAGTCTGCATAAGCTAATTGGTAAAAGTTCGTCGATGCGTATTCTTTTCAGTTTTGTAGAAAAAATTGCCAACTCACCCGGTAATGTCTTGCTGGAGGGGGATACAGGAACAGGTAAAGAGCTTATCGCCAGAGCTATCCATCATATCTCCATTCGAGCAACCAAACCTTTTGTTCCCGTCAACTGTGCTGCTATCCCTGAAGGGCTTTTAGAGAGTGAGCTATTCGGACATGTAAAAGGAGCATTTACTGATGCGCATTCTGACAAAAAGGGCTTGTTTACAGCAGCTGCTGACGGTACAATATTGTTAGATGAAATTGGTGAAATGAGCATTGCTATCCAGGCCAAAATATTACGGGCGTTACAGGAAAAGCAGATAAAACCTGTGGGCTCAAACAGATCTGTCTCTTTCAATGCACGAGTCATTGCCGCTACAAATAAAAACCTAAAAGAAGAGGTCACTGCAGGTCGCTTCCGTGAAGATCTCTATTACAGGCTGAATATTTTCAAAATAGAAGTTCCTCCTCTTAGGGAACGACGTGAGGATATTCCTCTACTGGTACACGAATTCCTGGCTCGGCATGCACAAAACGGTATGAAGGCTGACGTGGGAAGAGAGGTCATGCGTTTCTTCCTTGACTATCCATGGCCCGGAAATATCCGTGAACTTGAAAATGTGATTGAACGTTGTGTCTTCCTGGCAGAAGATGGTGAAATCTCTCTTCGTGACTTGCCAAAAGAGATGCTCGTTGCCTGTCAGGAGCAGGAGATATTTCCTTTTACCGAGGTAAGGCCTCTTGCTGAAATAGAAATCAAATATATCAAGTATGTGCTTGATAAATGTAAGGGCAACAAGCAAAAAGCCGCGTCTTTACTTGGGATTAATCGCAAGACCATCCATAGAAAACTCGAAACATGAACAGAAATATGCGAAAGTTATTTCTCTTCCTGCAACGAGAAAATGTAATAAACCTGCTGGTTGTGATTCTGGTTATTGTCATGATCAGCGGCGCACTGATCGCTTTTTTTGAGCCGAATCTTTCCTTTGCCTCCGGTGTCTGGTGGAGTATTGTCACCCTGACGACAGTTGGCTATGGTGACATTTCACCAAGTACAGCAGGAGGAAGAATCCTGGCTGTACTCATCATGTTTTTTGGTATCGGCCTGCTTGGTATGCTGAGCGCCAGTCTTGCTACTCTATTAATACGTAAACGAATGAAGGAGGACAAGGGGATGCGTGCATCAACCGTCGACAATCATATTATTATCTGTGAGTGGAACCACCGGACTCGCGCCATTATACATGAGCTTCGGGCTGATCCCCAAACCAGTAATATCCCCCTTGTACTCATTGCAAATATCGAAGAAAAACCAATTGATGATGATAACCTGTTTTTTATAAGGGGTACCGTAAGCGAAGAAACTCTGGTCAAGGCCAATTTGCAAAAAGCACGCACTGTCATCGTCCTTGGCGATGACTCCGTGGAAACAACAGCTCGGGATGCGAAGGTTGTACTTTCAACTCTTACCATAGAAAGTATGAATCCTGATGCATATACTGTGGTAGAGCTGGTAGACAAGATCAATGAGCAGCATTGCCTGAGGGCCAATGCCGATGAAATCATAATCGGAAGTGAACTGAGCAGTCGTCTCATTGCCAGTGCTGCCAGTGATCACGGCATAAGCAAAGTAATCTCCGAGCTTCTCAGCAGCCGTTATGGCAATGAATTCTACTCCATGCCACTTCCGAAAGAGATGATCAATTTGAAATTCATCGATGTATTTATTGCGATGAAAACCCAGTCCAATGCCACTGTATTAGGGGTTCAGAAAGGCAGCACAGGAGAATTTATATCCAACCCTGATATCGATTATTGTCTTTCCAAAAATGACAATCTACTGGTAATCTCAAAAGATCGAAGTCCCACCTGATCACTACACAATTTCTACATCAGTACTTCCATCCAAATGCAAAAACCCTATATCTTTTCAAGGAACGTTCGAAAACATTTACGAAACCAGACCACTGGCACACAGTTTTTGCCCACACCCTGAGAAAACACAAATCTTCGTAAATAGTAGTTCAATCACTGTTAATCCTCTCAACCAGTGCGGTCATGCATAGGTACCGTATGCCTCACCACTGAAAGAATACCTTTTGCCGTTTTTCCCCTCTGCTTATATGGCTAATGTCTCAAGCCTGACATTTGACATTGCTGCAATAAATATCATACACTCAAAGTAATTAACGAGTTGCATGAGACCTATTTTGCTTTAATCGTGGGACGCAGACAGAGTGACTACTAGGCAGAACAAGAAAGACTGGCTCATAATCATTCTCCTGATGTGCTCTTTTGCCCTGGCATTATTCTTTGCCATGTATGGGAAAGTAACGCTCTTTCCCGCAATTGACAGCCTTATAATCTCCATGAAAGAAAAGGAGGCTGTGCAGATTGGCAATTACCTTAAAAACACATTGATTGACGATCTGGCACTGTTTCGTCAAGAGACGCTCCCTGTAGAAAATGAGAATATTATAAAAAATGCAGCCCTCGACTTTGCTCTACTCAAGATCAAGGTTTTTGATGCGGCTGGCCGAACCCTTTTTTCGACCAGCGCCGAGGATATCGGAGTTGTAAACCAGAGCCCCTATTTCCATAATCATGTTGCAAAGGGGAATACACTGACATATCTCGTCCATAAAGAAGACCCCAGCCTTGAAGACCAGGCCTATGGCCGTGACCTTGTAGAGACCTACATACCCATCATGGAGAATGGCAAGTTCCACGGGGCTTTTGAAATTTACTATGACATCAGTAAAGAAAAACAATTACTCAATCAGTTAATTCGCAATGCGTCATTATTGGCTGGAGGTGTCAGCCTTTTGCTGTTTATTCTCGCTATCAGCATTACCATTCAGGCCAAACGCTATCTCCACCTGATTCAAGACGCTAAAGACAAAGTTTCCCAGCGAAATAATGAGTTGTATATCCTTTACGACCTGTCCAAGGTTCTCGGTCGCTCGCTTCCGGTTGATGCACTCCTGCAAAATGTCCTACAGACACTCCTCAGTCACCTCGCTTTTCTTGATATCCATAGGAGAGGTGTGGCATTCCTCTGCCACAACAACACAATGGAAATTATCGCTCAACTTGGTGTAGATCCAAAGCATTTATCCTGCCAGCAAGGTCTTGACCCCTTACAATGTCTCTGCGGAAAATGTGCAAATGAAGGAGGGCTAGTGATTGTAGACCATTGTCAAAATGCATTAAACGAACAGGAGAAAGTTCCATTGTCTTCTTACGATCACGGTCACATTATCCTGCCACTCAAAACTGAAGAGAAAGTTTTTGCTGTTCTCTGCCTATACACCAGACCAGACATTACTGTGAGTGAAGATTATCATGAGCTTCTTGAAAGTATAGGCAATCAAGTGGGAGTCGCTGTAGAAAGATCTCTTGCCTACAGCGAACTGAAAGAAGTTTCTTTACATGATCCACTGACTGGTCTACCAAACCGAAGGCTGATGGAAGATTGCCTGCAGCAGGAGCTGTCTCTGTTTCATCGCTACAAGAGAGAATTCTCGATTATTATGGCGGATATTGACCATTTCAAAAATTATAATGATCAGTTTGGTCATGCTGCGGGTGATAAACTGCTCTGTTCCATCGCAAAAATTATGCAGGACACCGTTCGTGACTCAGATCTGGTTGCCCGATATGGTGGAGAAGAATTTTTACTCGTTTTACCGGAGACGAACAGCATAGATGCAGTTTTGGTTGCTGAAAAAGTCAGACACAACATTGAACTGAATTGTGAAGTGTGTATCAGTTGTGGTGTTGCCGAGTTCCGTACAAAAATGACACTCAGCGGGCTGATAGAAATTGCAGATAAAGCACTATACAGCGCCAAAGAGAGTGGTAGAAACAGAGTTGTATCCGCCTGCTAACCTCAACGGCGGCAGCCATTAAGGTAGCTACGAAGGGTTAAGCACCTGCTGAATTGCTTTTGCTAATGTTAACCTATCAACTGGTTTTTTGATATATTCTCGAATACCAAATGATTTGGCCCTTTCCTCATCAATCGACTCACTAAAGCCAGTACACAATATAACAGGTAACTCCGGTTGCAGAGCACGTAATTTCTTGGCCAGATCTATTCCTGTCATTTCCGGCATGGTCATATCGGTAATTACCAAATCAAAGCCATCAGGATTCTGCGTGTACGCCTCAAGTGCCTTAGGACTACTGGAAAAACTGCTTACACTATACCCAAGACTAGTTAGTATTCGTTGCATCAATTCGGCAATAACAATTTCATCGTCCACAAACAGTATCCGTTCACCTTTCCCGCGTGGCACATCGCCTATGACCTTCTGCTCAGCTTGTTTCTTCGCTTCATCGATTAGCGGCAGGTAAATATGAAAAGTGGTTCCTTGATCCGGTTCACTGCTAACAATAATCTCTCCCCTGTGCTGTTTTACAATTCCGTGAACAACAGCCAAACCGAGCCCGGTGCCCTTCCCGGTTTCTTTGGTTGTGAAAAATGGATCAAATATTCTTGCTTGCGTCAAGGCATTCATTCCACACCCTGTATCACTGACCTTAAGATCAAGATACCTTCCAAATAACATTTGTGGACACTCTCGAATGCGCTCTGTTTCTGTAACCTGTACTTCGGTTAACGACACACTCAAGGTTCCAATTTTTTCACCAATTGCATCTTTGGCATTGGTACAAAGATTCATCAACACCTGATGTATCTGGATAGGATCTGCCGATATCATACCGCAATCTGAATCGATATTATTTTCTAGAGA
The DNA here is from genome assembly GCA_022712895.1 of Desulfocapsa sp. Taxonomy (GTDB): domain Bacteria; phylum Desulfobacterota; class Desulfobulbia; order Desulfobulbales; family Desulfocapsaceae; genus Desulfocapsa. The sequence goes on along the minus strand of JAFLJS010000001.1, from coordinate 41,268 downwards.
GATAGTTGTTGGCAGTGAGGATCGCAAAAGTTTGAGGACTTCTTTTATAATAACCTGCACTTTTACTGGTCTTAAATCCTCTTCTCCCTGACGACTGAAAGTAAGGATCTGCTTCACCAGATCAACGGCCCTACCTCCAGCTATAAGAATCAGACTCAAATCTTTTCTGATCGGATCATCTTCAGCCAGCTGCCCTTCAATCATTTCACTGTAGCCAAGGATGACTGAAAGTAGATTATTAAAATCGTGCGCAATGCCACCAGCCAAGGTCCCAATAGCCTCCATCTTCTGCGATCGCCGTAATTGACTTTCTAATTTGTCTTTTTCCTTTGCAAGCTCCATATGTTCAGTAATATCATGCATGAACCCAACAAGCTTTTTCGGAGTATTGTCGACCATTACAACCGATACGATATCTCTTATCCAGCGATACGAGCCATCTTTGCACAGAGATCGATAAACAAAGTCATGATCATTCCCTTTGTTCGTTTCAATCGCACATAAATTAACAGCATCGTCCCTATCTTCTGGATGCAACCTGCTAGCCCATGAGTCGAAATCCACCCACGATTCCACCGAGTACCCAAGAATTAATTCAACCTGTTTCCCCATATAGGTAAACTTGCCACTTGCCAAATCAATCTCCCAGGGAACTGTAGAGGTTGACTCAAGAAAATTCCGGTACTTCTCTTCACTCTCTCGCAACTCCTGTTCAAGGATATGCCGCTCTTCTATTTCATCACTTAACTGAATATTTTTTTGTTCTAGACCTGACTCAGCGGTGAGCCTCCCGGCAAATTCATCGGCAATACGGGTTGCACGGTTATTTAAGGAATCGATTAAAAGATCTATCTCATCCACACTGTTTTTATGGGGCGGCGAATAGATGGTATTAACCTGTTCACCTTCAATAGGTTTTTTGTTTGTGAATTGAATAATGTCAAGAAGACGATATAATATGTTTTTGTAAAATAAAACATATGATAACAAAAAGATAATAACGACAGAAAAACCATTGAGTAGAAAAATAGTCCCCCATCGATCTTGCAGCATGGCATAAAAACCAGGAAGATTTCCACCATAATAGAGCTTGCCAATGATATTTTCTTTGCCATTGTGAAAATAGGTCAGGCTGGTGACACGCTGGAGGGATTTTTCATTTAGATCTTTACCAGCTTCAGCAATAGTAGCTCCTCGAACATCAATTATTTTAAGCCAGGCAATCCACTTACCACCAACTTCATATTCAGCAAATAATTGTAAAGAATCGTACTCCATTGACCAAACTTTAGAAGCCAGATATTTGGATTTCGATTTTTCAAAATGACTCAGCTCATCCTGGAGTAGGTTTTCGTAGTTATTTATACCATAATTTACTTCGACAATAGACATAACGACGGTCAACAAAAATGATATGATTACAGAAGAGTAAAGAAGTTTATATTTAAGGCTGATAAATTTCATAGCTGAATCAATGGATAAATGAATCTAAAATCCTCTGATATTGACCATTTTGCTTAATGTGTTTCAGTGCGTTATCAATATCCGGAATCATTTTTTCATGCCTCTTATTTACATAGAGATACATTCCTCTCACTGAAAGCGGTTCATCCAGAGCGACGATCCCGTGGAGCTGTCTTCTCTTCATAAAATCGAGCCCTCTGAGACGCTCATACAAAACAATATCCACTCGGTTATGTATAAGTACTTGAAACAGTTCTTCTTCGGAGGAGACAACTAGTGTAGAGTTCGAATTTTCCACATTCATTTCATAAATTTTCCATCCTCGTATATGGGCGACATTATAATTAGCGAGGCTTTCCCATCCATCAATTTTTATAGAAGAGTCTTTCGCAAAAGCAGTAAATGTAAAATCTATTAACTTCTCTTTTACTCTCCTTATATTTTTATAACTAGAGCAAAGGCCTTTAATTCTGGCATACTCTCCATCATCTATACCAACATCAACATTTTCGATAGATCTTGCAGATTTCAGATGATTAATGTTAAGACTTATATCAATGTTCGCAAACACCTGTGCAATAATCTTATCGTATATTCCAGTGTTCGTTTCGGTTGAATACGGTGGTTTATCGGCAGTATTAAGTGTAAAGGACTGCTGTGCCAAAGCAGAATCTTTCACAAAACAACTGAGCAGAAGACTTGCACAGACAAAGAGGGACAAGCCCCTAGATGTAAAACACATTGTGAACACATTCGGAAAAGTCACTGGACACCTCCAATGCAAAGATTACAGCTAGCCATTAACAACCCCTAGAATGAATTTTTGTCTTGTAATCATTGCAAATGAATACAAGACAAAAATCTGAGCAACAGTATTCAGGAATGCCCCTCCCCAAGTACTATACAATTGGCTACCTATCAGATGTTACTAGAAAGTAAGAGCATAAGTCAAACATTTCACGAGCAAACAACAACGTATCCTTAGCCTGACGATACGTTATAAAAAACCATCACATTGTAATCGTTAACACATCCTTCTTCCACGCTATGAAAATCACATATCCATTAGTTTGCATATTTCTTTTACTCATTTTTTCCTCAACAACGTTTGCAGGAAGAGCCTCTATCCAGAATGTATCGGCAGATCCCTACCGTTCTGCACTCCTTCTCAATGCCGGCACAGGAGAGGTACTCTTTGAACAAAACGCAGACGCCACTATCTATCCTGCCAGCAGTTTAAAGCTGATGGTACTCCTTGTTATACTCGAACAAATAGAACAGGGACTCCTGAAGTTGGATGACGTGGTACAGGTGACTGTGGAAGCCTATAAAATGGGAGGCTCGCAGGTCTATCTCGACCCTAAAGAGCAGTTCCCCGTTGAGGATCTGCTCTACGCACTGATGATTCAATCAGCTAACGATGCAGCCGTTGCCCTTGCCAGTCACGTTGCAGGATCTAAGGACGCTTTTGTCAAAATGATGAATCAGAAAGCCCGGGAACTCGGTATGAAAAAGACAACATTCTACTCTGTCCATGGGTTACCCCCATCTAAGGGACAGAAAGTGGATGTGAGCAGTGCCCGGGATTTTGGGATTTTATGCAGATACATGAGCACCAAACCTGAAGTATTTAAATACACCTCTGCCAAAGTTAGGGATTTTCGTGGAGGTGAGTTTATCATGCGAACGCATAATCACCTGCTCAAGCAAGTGGATGGCTGCGACGGCTTTAAAACCGGTTATTTCGTCAAGGCCGGTTTCTCAATTGCTGCCACGGCCAAACGTGGTGGAGTACGTATTATTGCCATTGTCATGGGCAGTAAAAACAGAAAAACTCGTGATGCCAAGGCCATTGAACTTATTAATAAAGGGTTTGCCATGGTGCCTCGCCAACCTGAAATGACAACTATTTCCTCTCCCCGGAAAACACTCTCTGAAATCCAATCAAAAGAAAACATACCCTCTACTGAACAGAACAAGGTACAAAACGCACCTGCCGCCACAAAAAAGATGGGAAATGACGCTAACAATGGCTGGGGAAAGTTCTTTATGGGGCTGGTACTCGGATTTTTCCTTTACGGAGCCTTAAATTACCTGATATTAAACAAACAGAGAAAACGAAAGTGGCGAATCAAATAGCATTTTTATACCACAAGAACAGAACATGCAAAATCAACGACCTAATCTATGTGTAGCTTGTTCCACTTCCGCCACTTCCAAATCCGGTATTCAGGCATCACATAGGGTGTTGCTGGTTATTACACTCTTATTGGCACCCGTTTCCGCGAGGCCCACAAACTTGAACCCTTTACCGGACACAGGACAGACAGAACGCTTTAATACCAACGGATCTGAGACCAGTTGTCCACCAGCCGAGCGTCCCCTTTTTGGTCTGGATGCACAGTGTCAAACGACATCACCCTCCTACCGGAAGAGCGATAACCAGACCGTTGTAGACACACATACGGGTTTGATATGCTGACCGACTACAAAAGATATTCTCCCGCCATAGATCCTGTACTCTCCAGCCATTCATCAAGCTACTGGTCGTCAACAACTGTTGCAAATGATGCCCACCAAAGTGCATGGGTTGTTTTTTTTGAAAATGGCGACGATCTCTGGAAAGCGAAGACTGAAAGCTATCATGTTCGGTGCGTTCGCACCTTACTTAGAGACAGTAACACCATTTATTGATTACCAAGCCTGCCCGACCAGCTCACAACCTCAGACACTTCGCCCTCACAACCCGTTCCATAGCTTATATCATATGGTGAGACTACATCCAGCGAATATGTGAGAGACACAACTACAGTCAACTGCTTCCTGGAAAAGTTCCATAGATTATCAAGCACTGCGTCAATCCAGTTTCCACTTCTCGTCAGTCTTACTTTAAGTGTGATTGAATGAACTAGATAGGTCAGGAAAGTGGATGCTTAAATCTGGTGACACAGAAATCCTGCTGGCCACACTAGCAGGCCACCGTAGTCACCTCGTGCATACTTTGCATATTTCGCACACCGTACTAAGCGGCAGGGTCACCATCCCCAACAAGCCACAGTCAGCGTCATAAACAAACGTGACCACGCAACCCTACGACATTTTACCTATCCTAAATTTACTTCAAAAAGCCCTTGCCAACATCAACCCATTATGCTACTTAGAGACTTCAACTCTGACATGAGGCATAGTTTGCACAATGAAACAGAAACAATACTCAAAGATGATTTTTGGATGCGGCAACTTGATCATGGGCGATGATGGATACGGCCCTGCTGTTGTTGACGAGCTTAATAGTCACTACGACCTTGATGATACTGTTCAAGCCATAGATGTTGGCACATGCGTGCGTGAGTATCTTTTCGACTACCTTTTAGTTGAAGAAGGTCGTCCAGAACAGATTATCATTCTGGATGCTGTCGACTTTCCTGACCGTAAGCCTGGAGAAGTTTTTGAGATACTTCCTGAAATGATCCCAGCCAAAAAAATCCACGATTTCTCCCTACATCAATTTCCAACAGTAAACCTTCTCCAGGAAATTCAAGAGCATACTGGAATAAAAATATTGATCCTTGCTGCACAAGTCCAATTTATCCCCGATGAAATCCATCCGGGATTATCTACCGCCATGTCTGGCGCAGTAACTGAAGCATGTAAAAGAATTTCAAAAATCCTAACCGATACAGCTAATTGAGGTGATCTTTATGATGTACGAATTTAAAGTCAGCGAGATGGCAGAAGAGTTTGGCGTCCACCGTAACACAATAAGGAACTGGATCAACGCTGGCACGTTAGCAGCAAAAGAAGGTCCGGGCAAAAAATACCTTATCCCGTTCGAAGACTACCGACAACTCTGCGAAAAGTTTGGGCGTGAGCCACATGTCCATCCGGGTAACCATGTCCACCCTGTTGCAATTGAAGCATTGAAGGATATCAAAGCCATACCCATACCGATGGCTGGGGCAAAAAGCCAACTCGCCATTGATCCTTCCATGGCAAGTGAATGCCTTACTTGTGGAACATGTGCCAGCGCATGTCCTATTTCAGGTGTTGATGGGCTTGATCCGAGAAAAATTGTACGCATGGCTGCCCTTGGCATGAGTGACGAACTAATTGATTCTTCATGGCCATGGAAATGCACCATGTGTGGCAAATGTGAAGAATCTTGCCCCGCCAACATCCAGATAATTGCCCTCATGCGAAAAATCCGTGGCTCCCGCGAACGCGATAAAGTTCCAGGACCTATCCACAAAGGTGTGATGATGTGTCTGGAGCGTGGAAATAACCTGGGTATTCCAAAGGACGACTTCCTCTTTCTTTGCGAAGATCTTGGAGAAGAACTTGCCGCAGACGAATGCCCCGGCTTCAAAGCACCCGTTGACGTACAGGGTGCCAGAGTACTGGTGACCGTGAACTCTAAAGAACCTTTCGGCGAACCGGATGACATGAAATGGTGGTGGAAGATTTTTCACGCAGCCGGCGAATCATGGACAATTTCTTCCGAGAACTGGGAAGGTGTTAACTGGGGACTCTTTTCCGGAGACGATGACGCAATGCGCGCCATTGTTGGCAGAATCGTAGACAACATGAGGAGGCTGAACTGTCAGGTCCTCCTCCTACCCGAGTGAGGCCACGCATACTTTGCAACCCGGTCCGGGTTGAACAGATGGTACCCTGAAGCACTTAAAGAATTCAAAATTGTAACGGTTTTTGATCTTCTCCTTGAATACATAGAGGAAGGAAAAATCAAACTTGACCGTTCCATCCACAACGAAGCAGTGGCCTATCATGACCCCTGCAACTATGGCAGAAAATCCTTAAAAGCCTTTGGCCAGGCATATTTTAAAGAAGGCCGAGCTATTACCGGAGCCTGCTGTGAAGACGTAAGAGAACTCATCCCTGCGGAAAATGGCGCATATTGCTGTGGCGCAGGAGGCGGCGCATGGGCATTGCCCTACTCTGATGAGAGGGTTTTTTATGGGCGCATCAAGGCAAGACAGATTTCAGAATCTGGTGCCAGGCTTGTAATTGCGCCATGCCACAACTGCCGCGATCAGATAAAAAAATCCCTCAATACAGAATATGACCTCAACGTTGAGGTTAAATACCTTTGGGAACTTGTTGCTGATTCGCTGATCCTGCCAACTAAACAGTAGGAAAACTAATTCCCCCTACCATTAATAAGTGGTTCGGGTAATCGTCTTTTATAATTGTAAGGAGACATCTGTCATGCTTGACACAAAAAAAATCGGATCAGTAATGGTCGTAGGCGGTGGAGTCACAGGAATGCAGACTGCACTGGATCTTGCCGATTCAGGGTATTACGTTTACCTCGTTGAAAAATCCGGTGCCATTGGCGGTGCCATGGCCCAGCTTGATAAAACATTCCCCACCAACGACTGTTCGATGTGAATAATTGCGCCAAAACTGGTGGAGTGCGGTCGGCACTTAAATATACAATTATTGACTCTCAGCGAAGTTTCTGCAATTTCAGGTGAAGCCGGAAATTTTACTGTAACTGTTAAAGAATCCCCTCGCTATGTTGACCCTGACAAATGCATTGCCTGCGGAGCCTGTACGGATAAATGTCCCAAAAAAGTTGACAATGAATATGATGCTGAGGCGGGTAAACGTAAAGCCATTTATGTCAAATACGCCCAGGCAGTTCCGCTTAAGTACCAGATAGATCCTAACTCCTGTATCCGACTTAAAAAGCCTGGTGCATGTGGATTCTGCGAACAAGTTTGTGATGCAGGCGCCATCCTTTTTGATGATACTGAGAAAACTCACGAGATCAATGTTGGTGCAGTGGTTCTTGCGCCAGGATTTGAAGTCTACGACCCCACTGATGCAAAAGTATGGGGGTATGGCGTATTCCCTAATGTAATCACCTCCATGCAGCTAGAACGTTACCTTGCCGCTTCAGGACCAACTGAAGGCCACCTGGTAAGACCATCAGACGGTAAGCCTGTTCACAAAATCGCTTTTTTGCAATGCATCGGCTCAAGAGATGAGAATTTATGCGGTAACGGATATTGCTCATCCGTTTGCTGCATGTATGCCATCAAAGAAGCTGTTATCGCAAAAGATCACGTGCCTGGATTGAGTGCCTCCATCTTTTATATGGACATGAGAACCCATGGCAAGGATTTTGACCAGTACATGGAACGTGCCAAAAATGACTCCGGCGTTCGCTTTGTTCGCTGTCGGGTAAATGGCGTTGAGACCGACGGAGTTGAAGGAGATCTGCGCCTTAGTTACGTCAACGATGATGGTCGCCAGATCGAAGAATCTTACGACCTTGTTGTCTTGAGCGTTGGACTACAGACACCAAAACATGTTCTTGAGCTAGCACAAAATGCAGGAATAAAACTTACTGCGGACAACTTTGCTGCAACCTCTGACTTCTCTCCCGTTCAGACCTCACAACAGGGAATATTTACCTGTGGTGCATTTGCAGGTCCAAAAGACATCCCTCAGTGTGTTGTTGAAGGATCAGCTGCTGCCGCATCTGTGGCTGAACTGCTTGCCCCTGCTCGGTTTGAACTTTCAACTGAAGTCGAGTTTCCTGATGAAAGAGAAGTCGCTGACGAAGATCCTCGTGTAGGCGTATTTGTCTGTCACTGTGGCTCCAATATTGCCGGAGTTGTCGACGTTGAAGCAGTTGAAAAATATGCTGCTACTCTCCCGGACGTTGTATACGTCGAGCGAAATTTATTTTCCTGTTCACAAGATACACAGGACATGCTCACCCAAACCATTCGCGAAAAGAAGCTGAACCGGATTGTCATTGCTGCCTGTACCCCCAGAACCCACGAGCCCCTGTTTCGCGAAACGTTGAAAGCGGCCGGTTTAAACGAGTATCTCGTAGAAATGGCGAATATTCGAAACCATAACTCCTGGGTCCACAGCAGCACCCCTAAGGCCGCCACTGCAAAAGCAAATGACCTCGTGCGCATGGCTGTTGCAAAAGTACTACTCAACAAAGCCCTGCGGCCTATTGCTGTTGGTATCACGCAGACGGGACTAGTCATAGGTGGCGGAGTCGCGGGCATGACAGCAGCCCTTAATATTGCAAAGCAGGGATTTCCGGTCCATCTCGTCGAAAGAACCGATGTCCTTGGCGGAAATGCACGCGATCTAAAACACACTTGGTCTGGAGAACATATTCCCACAGCTCTTGCCAATTTGGTTAAACTGGTTTCTGAAAACACAAAAATAAGTATACACAAGAATGCAGAGGTGACAGCCGTTGAAGGATTTGTCGGAAACTTTCGCTCAACAATTACAGGACTGAACAAATCCAAGATTGTAATTGAGCATGGTGCTGGAATCGTTGCCACCGGTGGGGAACCTTATGTTCCCACAGAGTATAACTTCGATTCAATCCCAAGGGTTGTAACTGCTATCCAGTTTGACAAACTCTACGAGTTGAACGAAACACATGTCAAGCAAGCAGAAAACCTAGTGTTTATTCAGTGTGTAGGTTCCCGTGAAAAAGGCAATATGTACTGTTCGAAGGTTTGTTGTACCCACTCAGTACAATCAGCTATTGCCCTCAAAAAAGAAAATCCAAACCGTAACATTTACATTCTTTATCGCGATATGCGTACCTATGGCCAGCGCGAATCCCTCTACAGGGAGGCCAGGAAACTCGGTGTTATTTTTATCAACTACGAGTTACACGAGAAACCCAAAGTAACCGAAACAGGATCTGATATTGAAGTCGAAGTCATGGATCATGTTTTGCACAGACCCATGACACTGAAAGCCGATATGGTCATCCTTGCCACGGCAATACGCCCCAGGAAGGACGCTTCCACACTTGGGAAGTTGTACAAGGTACCTGTGGACAGTGACGGTTTTTTTCAGGAGGCCCACGTCAAACTAAAACCTGTCGACTTTTCAACAGACGGTATGTTTGTCGCCGGAATGGCACACTATCCAAAACCTGTTGAAGAATCAGTGACCCAGGCACTTGCCGCATCGGCCAGGGCAGTTACTCTGCTTTCCAAAACAGAAGTCGCCTTGGACGCCATAAAGGCTACAGTTGACAAAGAATTCTGTGATGGTTGTGCTCTCTGCATTGATGTGTGCCCATACCATGCGATCACTCTCAAAGAAGAGACTGCTGAAGATGGTTCTGAGAATAAATATATTCTAATAAACAAAGCGCAATGCAAAGGCTGTGGATTGTGTCAGGGTACCTGCCCTAAAAGAGGTGTATATGTTGCGGGATTCACAATGCCGCAAATTAAAGCACAAATCAGTGCAGCACTGGCAGCTTGACAACTAAATAATGCGACCTTGAAATATATTTGGCTTTCACAAAACTTCTTGTGAAAGCCAACGATAACTCAAGGCAACTATAAATTCATTATTATTTAAAAGGAGTAGATCACATGAGTTTTGAGCCAAAAATTGTTGCATTCTGCTGCAACTGGTGCTCGTACGCAGCAGCTGATCTAGCAGGAACGGCAAGAATGCAGTATCCACACAATATTCGAATTATCCGGGTGATGTGTTCGGGTATGGTGCATCCCGAGTTTATTATGGATGCGTTATCTCAAGGAGCCGACGGAGTCATGATACTTGGCTGACACCTCGGTGAATGTCATTACCTGGACGGTAATCAAAAAGCACTTGATCGGAAGGATATGGTAACTGAATTGTTGCAAGACTTCGGTTACGAACCCGAAAGACTTAGCCTGAGTTGGGTATCCTCTGCCGAACCCGACAAATTTGTTGAAGCGGTCACTGAAATGACTCAGCGTATTAAAAAACTAGGACCTGTGAATGGCGAAGTCGCCAGTGCGGTATAAAAGGAGAACACAATGGGAGTAACTACTGCTATGGAATCGTTGGGATCCTGTTCAGGTTGTGAAATTGCCATCCTGAACATTGGTGAAGACCTCATTCCAATCATCACAGAAGCTTTGGACATAGTTCATTCACCTGTCCTGATGGATCACAAATATTTTGGTCAATGCGGTGAAGGGGTGACACTTACCATCCCCGACGCCGTAGTGGGTATTGTTAGTGGTGGAGTATGCAACCACGAGCACCTGGAAATACTCGAAGAAATGCGAAAAAAATGTAAAGTGCTCGTAGCCCTTGGCAGTTGCGCCACCCATGGTGGTATTCCAGCCCTTATGAATGGGCAGGATCGGGCTGACAGCTGGCAGGGAATATTTAATACAGTAAGCACTGATCCTGGTTCTGAGGTTCCAACCATTGAGGTTCCCGCCCCCCTTGATCGCGTCTATGCCTGTGATGAAAAAGTCAAAATTGATTTGCAGCTTCCTGGCTGTCCACCGAATCCAGAACTTATTGCTGAGGTGATTTTTTCTCTATTGGAAGACAGGCCCCCAGTTCTTCCCACAAAAAGTGTCTGTGATACCTGCCCCACAAAACGTGAAGGGAAGGGTGCCGTGGATATGGTGAAACGATTCCTTGAAAATGCTGAATTTGAACCTGGTGCCCCTTTAGATGAGATGCGATGCCTTCTAGAACAGGGGTATATGTGTATGGGCCCGGTAACTGCTGCTGGATGTGCCAAACGAGGTGCACCAAGGTGTATCAGTGCAAGGGTTCCTTGCCGAGGCTGTTTTGGCCCTGTTCGCAAAGATGGGAACCAGTTGTTAGATATGATGAATGCCCTTGCAAGTAATGGTATTGACTATAAAACTGTTATTGACAAAAAATCACTATTAAGGTTTTCCGGGGCCCATGGAAGACTACGCCCTACGAAAAAAAAGATTGTAACGGAGAAAAAATAAGATGGGAAAGGTAATAAATATTGCACCAGTTTCCCGCATTGAAGGACATGCCAAAATTGCTATTCATCTTGATGATAGCGGCAATGTGGAGGACGCATTTCTCCACATCCAGTCCCTTCGCGGATTTGAAAAATTTATTGAGGGCCGGCCCGCAGAGGAAGTTCCTCGTATTGTAAACCGTATCTGCGGTATATGCCCATGGATGCATCACCTGGCATCAACCAAGGCAGTCGATCAAGCCTTTGGGGTAACACCCACAGCCACTGGTCATAAGTTAAGAGAGATGTGTCAGGTTATGGCACACATAAACGATAAGATTTTGCATTTTTTCTTCTTGGCGTCACCCGATTTCATCCTTGGCCCAGACTCAGACTATTCCGTAAGGAATGTTATGGGAGTGGTCAAGGCTGTCCCTGAAATTGCAACCCAAGTTGTTAAAATGCGCCAGTTAGGGCAGATGATGCTCGACAAATTTGCTGGCAAAGCAATTCATCCTGTGGCCGGTGTAGTTGGTGGTTTTGCCAAACCGATGACAGAAGAAGAGCGTCTTGAACTCCTGGAAGGAACAAGAACACTCCTTGACTTTGCCAGTTTTGCTTTGGACTTTGGTATAACCCATGTATTTGAAAAATATATGGATGTTATTGGAGAACTTGGTGTAATCAACACCGGGTTTCTTGGAACTGTTGATCGTGAAGATGGTTCTTTGCGGCTCTATGATGGAAAGCTGCGACTGATGAAAATCGATGGCAGTTATGTAGATTTTGAAGGTGAAGACTATCTTGATTATATCGGCGAACATGTAGAACCATGGGGATACTCAAAAATGCCCTATGCCAAATCCTGGAATGAAGGATTTGACATGAGCCTGGATGCTCCCAAGGGTATTTACCGAGCAAATACTCTGGCCCGTATCAATGTGTGTGATTCCATTTCAACACCACGAGCCCAAGAAGCATTTGAAGCATTTCGAAGTACATTTGGACGTCCCGCCCAGCAAACCTTGTTGTATCATTATGCGAGACTGATTGAAATGGTGTATGCCTGCGAGCGAACCATTGAACTGCTCGAATGGGAAGGTATCACTGACCCCAACGTGCGAACTAAAGCGGAGCCAAAAGCTGGAAGAGGTGTGGGCATAGTGGAAGCCCCGCGAGGAACACTTATCCACGACTACACCACTGATGACAATGGCTGTATCGTCAAAGCAAACCTTATAGTAGGCACGACGCACAATATCGCACCAATGAATATGAGTGTGAAACAAGCCGCCACCACCCTTATTAAAAATGGTGTGTACAATGAAGGACTGCTCAACCAAGTGGAAATGGCTGTAAGAGCTTACGACCCCTGAATGTCCTGCGCAACTCACCGCCTGGATGGCGGTATCCCCATTGCAATAAGTATTGTTAACCCTGAAGGAAATGAAATCGACAGGATTCTCAATTAGCAGTTTCTTTAATGCCACTCATTATGGCGAAGGGAAGTTTTTTTATAAGAACCTTTGCCATAATGAAGCTTTTTACGACAACTTTATACATGACACAGGAGGCTCACATGTCAGCTCATAAACGAACTCAGGTCCGAGCAGAAAACCCCAGCGGAGTATGTGGCAAGATAGATCATATGACCGTCGAAGAACTCAAGGAGCGATCTGTCGGCAGTGAATTTGATGGAAGCTGCCCAGCTTGCGGACATTTCCATTTAACTCGCACTGAAATAGAAAAGTTGGAACAGATGAAAGTTACTGATTCTGACCACTACAAAACCATGAAAGCCAAAGCAGAGGCGGAACAGTAATTCTACACCATGCACAACCGCATACCCATTTATGACCTCCAGGTTAAACTCTTATGATTTCCATCTGGATTCTCACTTTTCAGCAACTGTGAATTCGAACAATTAAAGATGCAACGAACACTCATCACCAAACACCTTAGACATTCTGTTATTTTAAAAGATGTTAGTGATTCCGAGCTACGTTCTTATGCTGAAGTTGCCAGGGTAGAGAGAATAAATCAGGGAAAATATCTCTACAAGAAAGGTGACGCCAGTGATGTTTTTTATATTATCGCCGTTGGAGAAGTGGAGCTTATAGTCTCACTGCCAGACAAAGAGAATAAAATCGTTTGTCGTATTGGACCTGGCGGTCATTTTGGTGAGACCGGGCTCCTGCGATCAGAACCACGTTCACTCGATGTACGGGCACACAATGACCTTGTTCTTATTTGTTTTGACAAGCGATTTTTCAGATCATCCATCCTAGGTCACAGCAGAATCCACAGCAAACTCGACGCAGTTCTGGCTAACCGTCTCAGGTTTGCTTATCAAGCACAAGCCCACAGGAGACAATACTACGACAGAGAAGAGTTGAACGCAGATGACGTGATGCTTTTTGAAGACAGATCCGTACAGAGCCATCGACTACCGAGAGTTGTTGCAAAAAAAAACGCCGCTATCCGAACATCAAAAACAGCTCGAAAAACGCAGGCCTTTATAGATAACTGTGCAGAGAACAGTGAGCCCTACATTCTTTGTGCAGAGTTTGGCACGGGCAAATCAACCATTGCAAGACAGATTCACCTGCAATCATCACGAAAAGAGAGTCCGTATCGGGAACTTGACCTGCGGAAAGATAGTTTTGAACATATCGGCAGGAAGCTTTTTGGTGAAGGACAAAACTTCCACCCCTTTGCCCCGGCACCAAAAGCAGGATTATTTGAAAAGACCTCCGGTGGTACCCTTACGTTTACCCATGTACACCTCATGGGCAAAGAACTGCAAGAATGTTTATTGGGATTGCTGCGAAACCAGACCTTTACTCGTGTTGGCAGTAGTCAGCAACATGCACTTCAATCACGAATTGTATTTTTATCAGATCACAATCTTGATGATCTAAAAACAAATAAATATTTACTCCCTGAACTACTTGAGATTTTCGAAAAACAGAGTTTCTCCGTCCCCCCCCTTTGTCAGCATAAAGAAGATCTCCCCCGGCTAATCTCCCATTACCTTAGTTATTACAGCAAAGAATACGGGAAAAGTGTTCACCAGCTACCGCAGGAAACACTGGGCGTTTTAATGAACTATGATTGGCCAGGAAATTTGAAGGAATTATCAGGTGTTATCCGCAGGGCAGTGATGCTGTCCAAAGAAGACAAAATCACTCCCGATCAAATTCTCCTCGGCTTACCCAAAAGCGAGGGGAAATGGGAGTATAATATTCTGCGCATCCCCTGGGTGAATAAATTCCTCAACAGTTCCATCTTTCCAAAGGTTCCGCAAATCATTATTGCATGTGTACTACTAGTCACAATTCTCTGCCTTTTTTTTGGAACTCAGGATTCAGGTGCAAACATTGGCCTGACCATGGGGTGGACAATCGGCTGGCCACTAATGTTCTTTTCATTTTTTTTTCTTGCAAGAATATGGTGCAGCGTCTGCCCCCTTGCAACTCCTGGATCACTGCTACAGAACATAATAAAACCTTACAAAAGAGCACCTGCTTTCATAAAGCAGTATTCCGGCTGGATAATGGCTGTACTCTGTATACTTGTATTCTGGGTAGAAATCGTTTGGAATGCTTATGAAAACCCTTACCTCACCGGTGGAATTCTTCTCGTTATCTCATTTGGATCAATCATTTTCAGTGCCCTTTTCTCCAGGAGAGCCTGGTGTCGATATATTTGTCCTCTGGGTGCAGTCAATGCAATTTTCTCCATGCCTGCCATACTTGAATTACGCGCCAACCAACATGTATGCTTAAAACAATGTAGGAACCATTCCTGCTTTGCAGGTGATGCGGTATCTCCAGGTTGTCCCATGTTCAGGCATCCATATCTGGTTGATAATAACCGCGATTGTATAATGTGTGGAAAATGTATCAAAAACTGTAGTAACGGTTCCATCCAGTTAAATGTCAGGTTAGCCCCGGAAGAGTTATGGGGACAGGGAACTCCAAGAAAAGCAGACAGTTTTCTTATTGTATCCATGGGAGCGATTCTTTTTCCATTTGCGCTAAACGCCAAATTCTCTGAACTGACGGTACAACTGGTCTCCTTTTCAGCCAGAAATGGACTGGTAATCTCTGATTATATTGCTGCAAGTATATTGTTTTTCGGTCTCATTATCCTTTTTCAAGTGGGGTATTTCCTGCTTGTTGAGGCACAGTGTCTCGTTGTGAAGATGAACAAAAAACTTTTTCGACCACTGTTGGGATATGGATTTATACCTCTGATACTTGGTGGTTACCTGGCATTCCATCTAGAAATATTCATCAGAGGAGCTAGACGTATTGTACCAAATATACGTGAAATACTCGACCTTACCTATTCTTATCAAAATCTGCGTCTGATTAGTCAAGACAGTACCGATGTCTTAAAAACACTAATCGTAGGCGGTGGTCTGTTAGCTGCATTTTACGCCACTTACAAAATAGTGGAAAGGGCAAAGCAGGAGACAGAAGTAAGAGCCCTGGACTTGTTACTACCGTTCAGCTTTCTATCAGTTTTTGCAGGTGCTTTCTGCTATATGACCTGAGTGTGTAAGTAACCGAGAATACATCTACAGCCGGATGGCTATTGCGAGAACAGAGGAACTCTACTTGTGATATTTTTCACCGGCCTTTATCGTATAGGCACGATACAGCTGCTCAAGCAAAAACATGCGAACCATATCATGGGTGAAAGTCATTCGGGAAAGAGAAAGGGTGACATCAGCCTGCTGGAGGACCTCTTTGCTGTGCCCGGTTGGACCGCCAATTAGAAATGATGCCTGCTTTCTTCCATCCTGCTCCCAGCGGGAAAGAAGATCTGCGAATTGTTCAGAGCTCAACTGTTTACCCGTCGAATCGAGCACGACTTTCACATCACCAGGCATTGTATTTGCCAGCAATATTCGCCCTTCCTCCTGCCGTTCCTGCTGCTCAGTCCACCCTTTTTTCTTTTTTACTTTCAGAACATTCAGAGTGATCGGTGTATAGTGCTTAAGTCTTCCGCTGTACTCTTTCATTCCTGTTTCAATAAAAGAGTTCTTGGTTTTCCCCAAAAGTGGCAGGTTGATTTTCATCGGTTCAACAGTGTATCTTGGCTTGCTGTTCCATAAGCTCTGTCAAAAGCTTACAAAACGCTTCGTAGTCAATTTTCTGATTGATGCCTGGACAAGATTCACGGATAGTTTTAAAATTATTCTCATCACTGAGCATCGAGGGATGGAGCGGCCACTGCGCACAACGCCACGGGCGTCCCTGATGGACAGTGCAACCTTCATCATAAAAGATACAATGCCCATCAACAATCTTCATCTGCACGACATTACCGGTGATACGCCAGTATTTCTCCGCTACCTCTTCCCGGCTCAGATTTAAAGCAGCAACCATTCTTTTCTGGTCATCTTCATCAAGAGAGACAGTGGTTTCGCCTTGGCAACAGTAGCCACAACGTTCGCATTCAAATATATCTTTTAACTCTGCCATATTGTATTTTTTCCCTTACAGTCATGAACGAACTCCAACCAGTTATTCTCAAGCATTGCCTATACAGTCCTGATAAATGGAAATATCAATTCCATAAAGAGCTGCAGCGCGCTGCCATTTTTCCTCGTCTGGTACATCAAAAATAATAGAATCCTGTGCAGGAATCGTCAGCCAGCCTTCACGAACAAGTTCCTTTTCCAGTTGTCCAGGTCCCCAGCCGGCATATCCTACTGCAAATAAAAAGTTGCTGGGTCCTCTGCCATGACCGATATCTTCAAGCACCCGTGTATCGCGAGTCATATACACTGACGAACTCACCTCGAGGTGCTGATCTGTATGGTAATCTGAGCCATAGAGAATAAAAGCGGCATTGGGCTCCACAGGGCCTCCAATATAGACATTGGCTTTCAGACCACCTGGAATAGGGTAACTGTTACTGGCAAGTACTTCCTCAAGACTGACAGAAAAATCAGGCTTATTGATGGCAATCCCTACTGCTCCTTCGTGGCTATGGCTACAAATAAAGATCACCTGTTCAGAAAATCGGGGATCAGGCATCTGTGGCGTGGAGAGCAAGAAAGACCCTGTGAGGCTATCTATGATCGGTTGGGCTAGAGGTTCCATTATTTTATCTCAATAAAATTCTATTATTTAGACTGCACAGTAACAGATTATTTTTAAAAGCGTCAGGAAATGTTGCTTTAAACTATGTTTTCCTGATTGGATTTGCTACTCTGAAAATAGAGTTAACAAAACAGTTTTTCATCACTCAATATCTGAGGTTACACATGGATATAAATGAACAAGTTGACCGTCTTTTACGAGCCGAACATTACGATCCATTTCAGGTTCTGGGAGTTCACTTTACGGGTGCAAAAAAAGAAACTGCTATAATACGCTGCTTTCAACCACACGCCTCAGATGTCTCTCTGCTTATAGATAAAATCCGCATCCCCATGACAAGGGTTCGTGATGAAGGACTGTTTGAAGCGCAAGTTGATACAGGTAAAATTGCTGACAAGAATCTTGATCCCTACAATTATCAATATGAAATCAACTACTACGATGGTGTACAACAGACGATAAATGACCCTTATCGTTTTATGCCGATATTAAGTGAACAGGATAAATACCTATTCAACTTTGGCACCAACTATCTTCTCTACAATCATATGGGAGCCCAGCCCGGTATGTATTCCCAAATTACCGGCACCATCTTTCGTGTTTGGGCTCCATCTGCTACCAGGGTATCTGTTGTTGGTGACTTTAATGGCTGGGATGGCAGAGTACACCCTTTGCGCAGCCTCGGTGGTTCAGGTATCTGGGAGTTATTTATTCCTGGAATAGAAGAAAATGAAATCTATAAATTTGAAATCCGTACCCAGCGTGGAAAGATCCTTCTTAAATCTGATCCATTCCAATATTTTGGCGAACACAGACCGAAAACAGCCTCCATGGTACGTTACCTGGACCACTACCAATGGCAGGATGAACAGTGGCAAAAAGCAAAACTAAAGGTAGATCCTTACAATAATGCGATGTCCATTTATGAGATGCATCCCGGTTCCTGGCAGCGAGACCCTAAAAATCCCGACCGTTTTTTCACCTTTAGAGAACTAGCAGAAAAGCTGATTCCCTATGTTAAACAGCTTGGCTTTACACATATAGAACTTATGCCGGTGATGGAACACCCACTGGATGAATCATGGGGCTATCAGGTCACAGGCCCCTTCAGTTTAACAAGTCGTTATGGGACGCCCGAAGACTTTATGTTTTTTGTAGATGTCTGCCACCAGGAGAATATTGGTGTTATCCTCGACTGGGTTCCAGCGCATTTCCCTAAAGACAAGCATAGTCTCGGGCGCTTTGACGGCACTGCGCTCTACGAACATGATGACCCCAGAAAAGGAAGTCATCCCGAATGGGGAACATTTATTTACAATTATGGCCGAAAAGAAGTCAGCAATTTCCTTATTGCCAATGCACTCTTCTGGATCGACAAATATCACATAGACGGTTTACGAGTTGATGCCGTTGCCTCCATGCTCTATCTCGATTATTCACGAAAAGATGGGGAATGGCTGCCCAACGCCCACGGTGGACGTGAAAATCTTGAAGCCATAGAATTCTTACGCCATTTAAACTCCGTTGTTTACGAGCGTCACCCCGGAACCCTTATGATAGCCGAAGAATCCACCAGTTTTTACGGTGTTTCAAAACCCGCGGATATGGGTGGACTTGGATTTGGCTTCAAATGGAATATGGGGTGGATGAATGATATCCTCAACTATTTTGAAAAAGATCCCATCTACAGGAAATTTCACCATAACAACCTGACATTTTCTATCATGTACGCCTTTTCGGAAAATTTTATCCTGCCCATTTCCCACGACGAAGTTGTTCATGGAAAAAAATCGCTTATCGATAAGATGCCCGGAGATTTAGGTCAAAAATTTGCCAATCTCCGTCTGTTTTTTCTTAGTATGTGGATGCATCCTGGAAAAAAACTAGTGTTTATGGGCAACGAATTTGGTCAATGCAAGGAGTGGAATTGCAAGCAGAGTCTTGATTTCCATCTGTTTGAGGAAAACGGTATGCACGGGGAGATGCTTCAGTTTTTTGAAAAATTAAATACCATGTACAGAGAGAATCCGTCTCTCTACGAACGTGACTTTAATCCTGAAGGCTTCCAGTGGATGGATCTTGAAGATCGTGAAAATTCAATTATCTCTTACGCTCGATTTGCTGAAAACAAGAATGACCACCTCGTCTGTCTACTCAACTTCACTCCCCAAGCTTTTTATGACTACAAAATGGGACTGCCCACTGATTCAAACTATGAACAGATTTTCTGTTCTGACTCCAGCAGATTTGCTGGCTGCAGTAGCGATGACAAAGTCATCTATAAAGCCATCAATGAACCATTCGCACAGGCACAGTATCACGCCAAAGTGGCAGTACCGCCTTTAGCTGGCATCGTATTAAAACCATGTTAATAGACATTGCTACCAACAATACCGCTACTAAACGACTCACATAGGACCTCATCATGACACAACACCCCACTCAAGCTACCGGCGACAAAACCAGACAGGCCTTAACTGAATTTGCCCACCTTCTGGAGCAACATCCCGGAAAGAGTAGAAAGGAACTCTTGCAAGAGGTTGAAATGAAATTTGATTTAACACCTGTGGAGTGTACATTCCTGAACCAGAATTTTGAGAAATAACCTCCTCCCCTTGCCATGACATTCAAAACTGCTTAGTTTTGATGAAGTTATACAGAACTCAACCGGCTTTGTTTCCAAAAACTGTACAACATCGAGGAAGGAACGATGGACGCATACCAACAACTCATAACCACACTGGCACTGACCATGGGGACAGCATGGGCTGCAGGAATTAATCTGTATGCTACCATCGCAGTACTTGGAGTACTTGGCGTAACAGGAAATGTTGTTCTTCCTGAACAACTGCAAATCTTACAGGACCCCATGATTATTGCTGCGGCGGCCGTAATGTATCTGGTTGAATTTTTTGTCGATAAAACACCAGGACTTGATACCGGATGGGACGCTATCCACTCCTTTATTCGTATCCCTGCTGGAGTAATGCTTGCTGCTGGTGCAGTTGGTGAGGTTAATCCCAGTGTTGTTATTGCCGCTGGCATTTTAGGAGGCGGAATTGCAGCAACAAGTCACACCATTAAAGCAGGTACAAGGGTTCTAATTAACACCTCCCCCGAACCTGTGACAAACTGGACAGCCTCAATATTTGAAGATGTAGTAGTTATTGGTGGCATATGGGCAATGCTTCATTACCCTCTTGCCTTTCTAGTCTTTTTTGCTGCTTTCATTCTTCTTGCCATCTGGCTCATCCCCAAGATTTGGACAGGTGTCAAAACCGTATTCCAGACTCTGGTGCGATTTTTCACCGGAAAAAAAGAACTAAACAATCCGCCTGAGACAGGTAAGGATAGCACTCCACCCAAAGAGTTGCCGGTACTTTAAGGAAACTCTCAATTCGTTGTGGGCTACTAAAACACCAAAGTTGAATATGGATTTGTAAAAATCTTCATATTCGAGGCGCGTATAAAAAAAACAATTTAGCAGGGGATTTCAATTATGACAGAAGTTCCCTGCCTAACCTTTGATTGCAAGCGAATCTCACCACCATGTTCCTCGATAATTTTTGCAGACATGGCCATTCCTAATCCCGTTCCATCCGGTTTAGTGGTAAAATAAGGGTCAAATACACGGCCAAGATCTTCCTCAGAGATACCACAACCACTGTCAGTAACCACTATTTCTATTTTTCTGTCGGTTGCACCCACACGAACAGCAAGGGTACCACCATCCTCCATGGCCTGAATACCATTTAACAACAGGTTAAGTACCACTTGAGTCAGCTTATCCTCATCAGCGTTAAGAGGTGGTAATCCGTCTTCAAAAGCAGTAACCAGCTCAACACCTGCTGTTTCTGCATCTATTCGCATCAGAGAGACAGCTTTTGTCAGTAACTGAACGATATCAAAGTTCTCTTTCTTTAACTGTTGCGGCCTCGCATAATCCAGAAGTTCAGAAATTGATCTGTTTAGACGCTCAACTTCCTGAACAAGAATCGTTGCCGTCTCCCGGTCACCATTGTTTTCCTGAAAACGTGATTGAAGAACAAGAGCAAGTCCCTTAATGGAACTCAGGGGATTACGCAATTCATGGGCAACTCCAGCTGCCATTTTTCCAAGTGCAGCAAGACGTTCACTTCGTCTGAGATCTTCTTCCAGTCTCTTCACCTGGCTGAGATCCTGCATCAGGAGCAGAGTGCCGACAAATTTATCGTCGCGGTCAACGATGGAGAGACGGTTTAATTGCAGGGTATGTTTTTCCCTGCCTTCACTCTCGATTTGCACCTCTTTCTGATATGCTCCGGCCGGTGCAGTCCCCGACTCGGCAAAAGCTTCTGAAATTTCAGGCAGATGCTGAAAGACGCTACTATCTGCATCCATTGCCTGTTTTTCTGTTATTCCGGTAAATTCCTGAGAAAATCTGTTGTACAGTATGACCTTACCACTACTGTCCGTTGCGATTAAACCAACGGGCAGTGAAGATATGAGAATATCACGAAAGGCCTCGATATGACGTAACCTCGACTGTGACCCTTTCAGGCCCTCAAGGGTCAAAATTGACAACCAGCCACCAATTCCGACTAACAGCAGAACAATAGAGAGAATGATGATTTCAAGCTTCTGCCTCTGCAAGCGCTGATTAAACTGAGCCATATCCAATTCTACCAATATTACAAATCGTTGCTCACTAAGTTCTTGAAGGTCTCGTGCCCAAGCCTGGGTAAACGCCTCCTGAAGTTTACGAGCAGACATCATACCGTTTCCTATTCCATTCATGGACCCTCGGTGCGTTGCAGCCATCTGCTCAAGAAAACCTTTCCCAATGGGTGGCAACATAGCAGCGATCTGAAAAACTGAAGGCTTTTTGTCATTTGCGATACGAAAGCTAAAGGTTCGGGACCCCATACTGTCTTCTTCAAGGGCTGCGATAAAGGATTTTGTCTGGGTTGAAACCATGCGGTTTCTGTCTTCTGGTACTGAATTCGCCACAACCAGCCCCTCATCATTAACCAGTGCCAAAAACACAACACCAGGGTGCCCGGAGGCGTGTTCTAGTACACGTTGTACATTTTCAGGCCACAGAGAATCGAGGGTTTTTCCTGAGCGCAATCCTCCCAAGACTGAATTCCTGGAACTGGATGCGACAAAACGAATAATGGTCGCCCCCTTTTCCAGCAGGATATCCGTCATCAACGCTTTATCACGCCGATAATTGTTCACTGCAAAGACTCCAATAATGAGCGTGAGTAATCCACACGCAGCAGCAAGAACCCAGGGAGAGACTCTTGCAAGCCGCTGTTTTCGTATTATTTTCATTGAACGAGTCTAAGCAATATTAGCAATTTTCTGAAAAATGACCTTGGTGATCATATAGGTTGGAACGATACCCGCATCCCCCATTGAACCGGAAGCCAGTGTCTGTCCGTTCTGTAAAGGGTTATCTGAGGCATAATATGCATATCTGGTTTTGATATCCCTTGGAATATGTCCCTGAATAATTGCTGCACTAATGGCTCGCTGATAGTGGCCACCTTCCATCTCAAGCCCGACAGCCTTCCAGTTGGAGGTGTGAAAACGCTGCAATACGTCTCTGTTCTGAAGCGATGTACCAAGCACTGTTACCATGGGGCCTTCATGGATGGGGTAGCCTTCATCAAAATCCTCAAAATGCAAATCATTATCGACTATATAATTATTCGGAGTACCCTCCATGACATGCGATGTTGCAAGCATAATGTCACCCTTATTGCCAGAGAGTATGCCAGCTTTACCCATTATACTGATAGATTTTATATTAAATGCTATCTCATAATCGTCAAAATTACAGGGACAAAGTAACTCATCCATAATATCGAACGCCTGTGCACCAAAAGCATAATCAATAACTACTATTACAGGACAATCTTTCTGCAGCAGCTCAAAGTCACATTGAATACTGCTATGCAAAAAAGATTTCCTTATTTTTGAAGTATCAATGACCATGGCATCAATATTTGATTCGGAAGTATCCTTTAGGTATGTAAAACCAAAATGCGAAGCGTACTCATAAATATCTTCATCTAACTCTCTGATTGAGCCAACCATACCGTAAAGATTATCAGGAACTTCAATATTATGTTCATGCAAGAAACCAGCACCATAAAGTAAGTTCACCATGGAGTGCATATTTGCACTCACAACATGAATATCTCTTTTTAAAAATTTATTATCAAAAAGGAACTTTTTAACATTTTTCGCCCAACGCGTTGCGTAAGTGTGAACACCGATCATTTCCTGCAACGAAGGAGTAAAATATATGGCCAGTTGTTTATCACTGGACTCATTTTCATCGAGTATACGTTGACCCATCCCATAAATGGTGGCAAATATACCGTTGTTAAAATTTTTATCCTCCTGATTATGTACATCAAATTTTTTATAACAATTACGAGTCTCACGGTAGGTCCGGCCAATGATTATGGATAAATTCCAAATTGCCTGATCGAGCGCCGTGCCCACTGGTTTTACTCCACTCTTTACAATTGTCTCAAGATCATGCCAGGCAGCACAGGTTCCACCGTCTTTATTACAGATCTGATGTTGAATTTTTTGAGATTCAATATTGAGAAAAGTCAGATTGGTTAGAATATCGTATATCTCTGTTAAACCACGTGTGATAACAAAACAAATCTCTTTTTCTGAAACAATATAGGACTGTCGCCTTCGTTTTAAAGGCGTTATCTGCTCGAAAGAGGTATCGCTGAAATCTTCATCAGCTGTAAGGATAATTCGATTGCATTTTTCGATACCGCGTGGCATCCGATCCATCACATATTCCAAGCCCTGAAGCTCTATAACCCTTGGGTCAGACATGGAACCGAATATCTCAGGATCAAAAACTTTTAATGCTTCTGCAAGTGTTCCCCCAGACTTCCCCGATGGCTTGTAAAAGCCTCTCAATATGAGAGCATCAGAGATAACTTTAAAAGTGCGTATTGCAAGACGAGCACGTTGTGACTTGGATAAGTCATCCATAATTGACTCCTGTTTCAGTATTCAGCAAATTCTTTACTACTTTCTCTTACACCATACCGTAAGGACAACAGAAACACAAAAAAAGGGGGCTAAATCGCTATAAACGACTTAGCCCCCTTTCGAGAACTTTAACAAAAATTAATTTGTCTTAGATCATATTTTTCTTACATTCGCCGCAGCAGGACCTTTAGGACCTTCGGTGATTTCGAATTCAACTCGATCACCTTCGTTCAGGGTTTTGAATCCGTCACTGTTGATTGCAGAGTAGTGAACAAATACATCCTTTCCACCTTCCTGCTCTAAAAAACCAAAACCTTTAGCCTCGTTAAACCATTTTACTGTGCCTTCTAACATAATACCCTTGTCCTTAGTACTGATCAACTGCGTGATCATGCTTTTTTATTGTACCCGAGCAACATTCCCTACGAAACAACCGCAAAAAATAACTCAATACCATATCGAGTCGTACATCCGTTACCCTGCACAATTTATACGTTTTCTTATAATACAAGATGAAATTACAAAATACCAGGGAAATTCTCTACTTAATGCCACTTTTTTCTGTCAAGAGAATAATGACCACTAGACAACTCTTTTATTTCAGTGCTTCCAGACAGTTGCTCGATTACTTTTTTTATCTAAAAAAAAATTAGCGCCGCATTTGGTCCCCTGGAACGACTGGATAACAGCAATCTAACAATCAGAACCGAACTGCTACTCAGGAAAGTTTAATCAAAGAAGGCTCGTAATTAAGTGGCGCTTCAAAACCAAGAAGATTCAATACAGTTGCTGCCACATTTGCCAGCCCAGCAACTTTTACGCTCTGTAAAACAAACGCATTAGAGTCACTAAAATCCTTAACAATAAAAGGAACAGGATTATTAGTATGCGCCACCATGGCTGTACGTTTTCCGTTTTTCTCAGTCCACATTCAATCTGCATTACCGTGATCAGCTGTGATAACTGCAACACCCTGTACTTTGCTCAATGCTGGAAGTAAACGGCGCAACATAAGATCTACCGTTTCCACAGCAATTCTAACGGAAACCGGAACTCCTGTATGACCGACCATATCACCATTGGCGTAATTGACTCGGATATTTTTGTATTTCCCGCTTTGAATGGCGGTTATCAACTGATCTGTTATCTCCGCTGCCTTCATCCAGGGACGCAGGTCAAAAGTGATTTTATCAGATTCAATCTCCACATATTTTTCCAGTTCTTCATTTATATAACCGGATTTATTCCCATTCCAGAAATACGTTACGTGGCCAAACTTCTGTGTTTCGGCGATAGCAAATGTAGTAACCCCCTCTGCACAGAGATATTCTCCAAGGGTCTTATCAATGGCAGGAGGCTCCACAAGATAATGTGCAGGAATTTTGGCATCACCGTCATACTGCATAAGACCTGCATAAAAAACATCTGGTCTGCGAACCCGATCAAAAGCTGTAAACAGATCGTCATCAAATGCACGGGAAAACTCAATGGCCCTATCCCCTCTGAAATTAAAGAGGATGACAGCATCACCATCTTCGATGGTTCCAACTGCTCTACCTTCACGTTCGATAACGAAACTGTCCATATATTGATCCATCAATTCCGGATCTTCGTCATAATAGGTTTGTATAGCTTCACACCCTGAAGAAAAGCGACGTCCTATCCCAAGGACATGCGCCTTCCATCCTTTTTCAACAATAGTCCAGTCTGCTTCGTAACGATCCATGGTGACAATCATACGACCACCGCCAGATGCGAGACAGTAGTCTTTTCCATCTACTGACAATGCAGTCAATTTTTCTTCAAGGGGAGCAAAATATTCCAGTCCACTTTTGGGTGTTACATCACGCCCATCAAGCAGGCCATGCACCCGAACCTTTGCAAATCCTTCATCACTGCACCTGGTAAGCATCATATTCAGTTGCTCCACGTGACTGTGCACATTTCCATCAGAGACCAGACCTATAAAATGGAGGGTCCCTCCTTGTTCCACTCGTTGTTGTATTGCCTGCCATGACTCACCCTCAAAAATAGTCCCATCAGTTATGGCTTCATTCACGAGTTTTGCACCCTGGGGGAAGATCCTGCCGGCGCCTAAAGCATTATGCCCTACTTCCGAATTTCCCATATCATCGTCTGTTGGGAGCCCTACAGCCAAACCATGTGCCTTAAGAGGCCTTACCAGATCGCCCTTTAACAGGTCGTCAAGCATCGGTGTATAGGCCATGGCCACCCCATCACTTTCATCTTTTGGCCCTAACCCCACACCATCCATGATGACAGTGAGAACCGGCCCTGGAAATGAGTTATATCCTGCGAGTGCTTTTAATGATAAATCCGACATAATATCCTCTTTGCAAGGGGAGTGTAAAAAATCAAACCTCTCGGGTTTTCAAATCTACCTTTTCCATAATTTCCATTACAATTTCTTCTATGCTTCTGCCAGCAACCTGTATTTCACAATCAGCCACCTTACGATACTGTGGCAGTCTGCTTTCAAATAAAATTCTCGCCTTTTCAAGGTCTTTTAACAGGGGACGCTTCTTGATCTTTTTCTTGGCATTGGGGTGCTCAACAATGCCCTCCACTATTTGATCAAAATCAGAATGTAAATATACCACTTTTCCAATCTTTGACAGATTGGGCACCTGAAGAAAACCACCCCCTGTTGAGATAATGGTTTTCCTGACATTACTTTCCAACCATAGAGCGACCTCCAGCTCAAGTTCACGAAAACGGGGTTCACCAAATTGAGCAAAGATTTTTTTTACTTTTGAATTACTAAAGCTTTCTATAAGATCGTCACAATCAACTGCAAAGCGTCCTGTTTTCGCAGCAAGCATTCTTGCTATTCTCCCCTTGCCCACTCCCATAAAACCAATTAGTACGATATTCTTTTTCATTTTCTCTCCGTCAATTTGTCTCAAGGAGCCATTGTCTATACATTTTCTGTAATTGTTGCCACGAAAAGCGTTCTGTAAGTTCGCTTGCTTTCTCAGCTCCTAGAGTAACAGGAAATCGTAACAACTCCCCTAATCGCTCTGCTAACAAACCGGAAGGATAGCGAAACTCTTTCGGATACAACTCTGGATACGACAAATCGTCCGGAAGAAGTGGATAGCAACCCGCTCGTATTGCCTCCAGTACAGAAATCCCAAAGAACTCATGCTTCGCCGTGGATACGACAATATCTCCCAGACGAAGCAACTTAGCATAGTGTTTACGTGACTCAGCATAAGCAAAATGAACAATCTCACTAGCCAGTCGTTTTTCCGCTTCCTCAAAGCAAGCGGGCATATTGGGATAGGATTCTCCAAGAACAATCAAGCGAAAGGGGATATTTTTTTTCTGTATGCTGTAGAGTGCTGCGAAAAAATCTTCCGGACCTTTATCATGTTCCCAGCGATGATTCCATACAATCACTGGTGGCCCATCCTCTTTAACTGGCGCCAGCACCTCATCTATGAAGGAATAATCCATTCCCGGACTGAGTACCACACTCTTCCTGCAAATAGCCTCAACACTCTCTACAATCTTCATATCAGATGCAAACTTTGTTACCTTACGAACACCTTCGACAAACGAATTAAGATTATAGTGCGAATTGAAAGCACAACCATCAGAGGCAAGTGCGGTATTGCAGTTAATGGAAGTAAACTGTCGCATGGAGAGATCTTTCTGTTGACTGGGATAAGCAAACTGATTCTCATGGAAGTATGTTTTCACACACGCGTTCTGGTTCCAGTGTGGAAGGGAGCAAAGTAAAGCACGCAAGACGGCCACATCAACAAACGTTGAACAGAGCACAACATCAAAATGCTGT
The DNA here is from genome assembly GCA_022712895.1 of Desulfocapsa sp. Lineage (GTDB taxonomy): Bacteria > Desulfobacterota > Desulfobulbia > Desulfobulbales > Desulfocapsaceae > Desulfocapsa. The sequence goes on along the minus strand of JAFLJS010000001.1, from coordinate 13,094 downwards.
TTTGCGACTGGCATTGCTTTGATTTGCTCTACAAACCAGATTGCAGAAAATTGCATCCGCATTTTCCACTTACGGGCTGGCAGGCTCAGCAGAACAAATTCTGCATCAACCCACTGCTGAACGCCTGTCAGAAACTGTTTATGCGATCCACCATAGTAGGGTTCAAGGAGCAGGATTCGTTTCATTGTAAACTCACTCACCGACTTCATCTGCCAGATACTTTTTAAAAGGACGCACTTCCTGAATCATATACCCACAGCCCGGAGGTAAGACTCCTCCACAGAAATGCAGTGTCTTGTCCGGAAAATTACGACACAGATCCAGCCTGTTCTCATGATCCTTACAAAAACCCTCGGCTGTCAGCCAACCACAGGAAAAACGTAAAAATCCCTGTTCATCTTTCCCACTAATCTGAAAACGTTCATACTCAGGGTAATCCGCTGCAACTTCAAAAAAATCCTTGTGATGTCGCAACCATCCTCTCTTTCCTTCAAGATTTATCCGTCGGCAGCAGCTTCCGCAATTCCTACAACTTCCGGTTACGATAAGCTCTTTGCTCATCACCTGCATACGAAAATAGCGAATCAAACCTAAGAATGAGTAAGAGGAGAGAAGTTGTCGAATTTTTGCCATATTTAGTAAAAATGAAGAGAAAACTTTCGAGAGAGTGCTTTTTCTGATACAAAGGTAACAGTTTCGTTGTATTACCATAGCATACCAGAGGAGACAAGTAGATGTGGCACTCAAAAGATGTTTATTATCTTTCAGGAAGTACAGGGATTCTTGCAGAAGATCTTGGCAAATCATTGCTTTGCCAGTTTCCTGAAATCAGCTTTAACGCTGAAAAGATACCTTTTATCCAGACCGAAGAGGATGCACAAGCAGCCCTTGAACGTATTCAATCACAATCCACAGGAAGATATCCTCTTATTTTTTCAACAATTATGAACGAGGATCTTATCCGAATACTGGATATTCCCGAGGTCGAATTTTTCAATATCTGCAACTATTACCTTGAAAAACTTGAAGTGCTGCTTGAAGCAAAGCCCATTCGCATCTCCGGTACGGCCCGTCACCTTGACGAATCAAGCATGGCTAAACGGGTAAGTGCCATCCAATATTCCATTTCTCACGATGATGGCTCCCTGCTTAAAGATTATGATGAGGCGGAGGTTATTCTTTTAGGCGTTTCAAGATCCGGTAAAACACCAATTTCGGTTTATCTTGCGACCCAAATGGGCATAAAGGCCGCCAATTACCCCCTTGTCGAGGAAGACCTGGGCAGTCTCAGTCTGCCATCTGCAATTGTAAAAAATAGAAGAAAGGTTATCGGCCTCTCCACAACACCACAGAACCTTCATTTTGTAAGAGAAAAACGCTACAAAGGAAGCCGTTACGCCAAACTTACCACCTGCACACACGAAATTAGTCAGGCAAACCAGATTTTTTTACGATATGACATACCTATTATCTCTTCTGATGGCGGATCTATTGAAGAGACTGCCACTCAAGTGGCTCAACAACTCTCTCTATCCCGTTTACCACACATATAGGCTTCGACATTACCATGAAATTTATTGACAGCATCCCCATGAGTATCCTGTTAGTCCTCTGCGTATTACTAGGACTCGCGCCCTTTGTACCCGAACCGCACCTCCTTGAGAAAGTACGAATGCTCAGCCAGGGTAATCTCAAAAAACCCTTGGATATATTTGACCTTCTCTATCATGGTGCACCGTTTATCCTGCTTGCTATCAAGGTATTTCGCACAAAAAAAGGAGGGTAAGAAATTGAACAAACAAGAACAATGCCCCTGTGGCAGTAAGAAACTTTTTCCTGAATGCTGCATGCCTATTATCCAGGGGAACGGAATGGCTGAAACAGCTGAACAACTCATGCGATCACGCTATACTGCCTTCAGCAAAAAGGAGAATGAATACCTGCTCGCCAGTTGGGCCAAAGAAACCCGCCCAAAGCAACTGGATACCGATGAAGTGCCTATCAAGTGGATTGGCCTTGAAGTACTGGACACAGAAGAGGGCTCTTCAGAAGATAACAGCGGTACAGTAAGCTTTATTGCCAGCTTTATTGTCTCTGGTCACCTCTGTCATCTACAGGAAAAAAGTCGGTTTACAAAAAAAGATGATATATGGTTTTATCTTGATGGCATCCCCAAGTCGGCCACTACAAAAATCGCCAGGAATTCCTCATGTCCCTGTGGCTCCGGGAAAAAGTTTAAACGTTGCTGTTTATAATAAAATTCCTTATAGTTACCTGGAATTCATAATTCTATTTTTAAGTATCACATCACAAACACTTACTTTTCCCTATGAAGAGAAAAGACCGGAAGAACACACTTTCTATTGCTTTTGTGTGCTTCTTCTTACTGCTCATCACTACAGATTGTAACGCTATGGAAACCTACACAAAACTTGACCAACCTGAAGTTCTGGCCACTATTTTCTATCCGGAAAAATGTTCCAAAACTGTACTGCCCGAAAATGCTGAAAATATAGACATCGAGGTCGCAGAAGATATTGTTATCGGATGCAGATTCTATATCCACGATAAAAGCAGTCCCAACATCCTCTTTTTTCATGGAAATGGTGAAAAGGTGTGCGATTATGATGAAATCGGGCCCATGTACAATGCCGCGGGTATGAATTTTCTGGTTGTTGACTACCGCGGTTATGGATGGAGTAATGGCACACCAACGGTCACAAACATGCTTGGAGATGCTGAAGTATTATTTCAGGAAACACGCAACTGGCTATCTTACAATCAATTCTCCGGCGCTTTTTTCCTGATGGGGAGATCCCTTGGCTCCGTCCCAGCCATTGATCTGGCTAAAAACCATGAAGATGATATTAGAGGATTAATCCTTGAAAGTGCCATCGCTGACACCATGCCGCTTGCCAAAAATCTGGGCCTTGAGCTTGAATCTATCGATTTCACAGAAGAAGACGGCTTCAGGAATCTTCAAAAGATTGAAGAAGTAAGCAAACCCACTTTTATTTTCCATGGAGCCCGTGACGAACTGATTCCTGCGGCAGAAGCCGAAAAGCTGCAAGCCCATAGCGGTGCACGATCGAAAGAATTTGTTATTATTCCCGGTGCTCAACATAATACCATGATTGCCGTTGGAGGCCGTCTCTACTTTGAAACCATCAAAACGTTTATCAATAAACTCACCGGCGCAACCGACTGGCGTAAACGCAGAAAATCGGTGAAAACCGGGCAGGAGAAATACTAATGATGAGGCATGTAACGTTAAAGACTGTTCTTCTTATTTTTCTCAGTAGTTACCTACTCACAGGACTCCTTGGCTGCGCTCCCGCAGGAACACCACGGGGGCAAGTGGCCATAGCTCCAAATCCTTCCATCCTTCGCGTTGGGGTCACAGCCAATGCACCTCCCCTTATTTATAAAAACGGGAAACAATTTGCTGGACTTGAAGTAGATCTTGCAAAAAAGCTTGGTCGTTATGTGGGGAAAAAAGTACAATTTATTGACATGGACTGGGACAAATTGATCCCTGCTTTAGAAGCTAACAAAATAGATATTATCATGTCGTCCATGTCCATCACCCAGGCACGACAGTATCGTATCGCTTTCTCAAACCCATATCTCAGGTCTGGGCAGATTCTACTGGTCCGCCTCCAGGAAAAAGCTCGCTTTGCAACAGGTATCTATAGTCTGATGAACTCCAAGTATGTGATTGGCATAATAAAAGACACCACCGGTGACCTGTTCATTACCAGTACCATTAACGGTGCCAAGGTAAAATATTTCACAGAACCAACCGATGCTGTTCAGGCTCTGATTAATAAAGACATTGATGCCTTTGTGTATGATGCGCCCATAATCTGCCACTATGCCGCCGTGAATGAAAATGCCAAGCTCAGCCCCATTCTGACCCTGGCCACAGAAGAGTACCTGGCCTGGGGCATGCGAAGAGATGACACCGAACTCCTCGAGCAGAGTAATGCATTCCTGGCAGATCTTAAGGAAAAGCAACAACTGTTACCAATGATTCGAGCCAGAATCCCATTTATGTAGAAGAGGCCTGACTATGCAGGAGATACAAACAAAAAAACGCACTGACTATCTGAGTTGGGATGACTATTTTATGGCTGTGGCCCTTCTTTCTGCACAGCGCAGTAAAGATCCAAGCACTCAGGTTGGTGCATGTGTTGCCAGCCCTGACAACAAAATTGTGGGAGTTGGATATAATGGATTCCCTTGGGGATGTTCTGACGATGAGCTTCCTTGGTCCCGCGAAGGTGACTATCTTGATACAAAGTACCCCTACGTCTGCCATGCTGAACTCAATGCTGTGCTCAACACCACAATTCAAAATCTGAAAGGCTGCAAAATTTATGTGGGACTCTTTCCGTGCAACGAATGTACTAAAGTCATTATTCAGGCTGGGATTAAAGAGATTATTTTTCTCTCTGACAAATATGCGGATAGTGATTCGGTGAAAGCATCAAAACTTATGCTGGATATTTCGAAAACAAAATATAGACAGTTTACAAGTGAGACCAGAGAAGTTTCCTTACAGCTTTTTACGACGAATGAATAGTGCTGAACAGATCAATGTTCATACCCCTGGAACGATATATCTCTTGCTTTTCCGTTCTTGAGTAAATAAACCCCTTCCCCACTGGTAACACTACCGATATTCGTAACCAGCCGTTTATCCTCTCCCATGTATTCAACAAATGACTTTCCTTTCCCTTCTCTCACGGTAAACACAAGCTGGTAATCTTCACCGGAACGAAGCATGAACATGGTGGGAGACATGTGAAGAAAAGCAGCAGCCTGTAGCAGCGAACCATGCATGGGGAGCAGTTCGGAATCTATTGTTGCAGAAACCTTCGATGCCCGACAAATATGGGCAAGATCAGTGGCAATTCCGTCAGAGATATCCTGCATGGCTGTGACATAACCACTACGAGCAAGCTTCTGACCTAAATGCACCCTTGGCAACGGATTCAAGTGAGCCTCATAAAGAGTTTCCCAGGCCTCATTGTCAACTGTTTCAGGATTTTTCTTTCTGTTTTTCAACAGTTCAAGCCCTGCACCAGCCGACCCTAAAACACCAGTCACCCACACTGAGTCCCCAATACCAGCACCTGTGCGATACAATGCACCTTCATTCACAGGAATACCAAGCACTGTCACCGTAAAGACCAGATTGTTCCCCTTTACAGTATCGCCACCCACCAGAACACAATCAAACTCATGAAGCATGGACAATGCACCATCCATCCATGTGTCAATCCACTCTTGCTCCAGCTCTTCTGGCAAACAGAGTGACAACAAGGCGAAGCGAGGAATTCCACCCATCGCTGCGATATCACTTAGATTTACGGCTATTGCTTTTCGACCAAGCAAATATGGCAAATGAAAAGAGGTGTCAAAATGAACCGATTCCACCAGCGTATCGGTGGAAATAAGGGTACTGACGCCGGTAGCTAATTCGCAACAATCATCACCGATAGACAACAGAACATCGGAACGATGGATTGCAGCAGCTTTTTGAATTCTGCTAATGAGTTTTCGCTCTGACCAGGCAGCCACTACTTAACCCGTTTCAGGAATGGTATCTTTTTTTCTTTTACTTTTTCAGGTCCTTTTGAGGAAGGTACATCCTCAACCTTCTTCGGGGACGGTGTCATATTGACAGCCTTCACAAAACGTTCTTCTCCCCCCATGGTAAAAACTTCCAGACCCGTCATCTGTGGAGTTCGCAGAGTCCAGGTTACTTCTTGAGGAGGAACGGTGAGAAAGGTAAGCCCCAGATGCCACCACTCCGCTTTTCTTGATGTATCACGAGTGATATCTGTCACCAGAGCATAAACGAGCATTTGTGGCTCTTTTGCCACAACAAGAACCAGATCTCCAATATCTGTTGTTTCTTTAAAAGGCACGAGCTGATGTAATTCTTTTATTAATTTTTCCATTTGCTTATCACTATTTATGTCTACTCAGGACTTTTTGTATACAGTTATCAATCAACCACAAGAATGGAGGTTTCCACAACTATACTTTTTTCCTTCACTTCAGTTCTGGAGGCAAGTTGCGTATACATCGCGACCCCATCAAGCAGTGGCAATACAAGCTCTTCGATAACTACATTCACTTTGTGAGCACTCTCAGGTCCTTGAAGAACTGCTATTCCTCCAGCCCAGGTTGCCAAGGTTTTGAAAGCATCAGCCATAAGTGCAATATGCACGTAGGCCGTAGAGTTATTACTCTGAGTCAGCTCACCCTGCAATTCTTTTAATGCCGGATTATTTACCAGTGTATCAACTGGATTTTTCTGCAAAGCCACAACCTGCTTAACAAGATCCCTGGAGTTTGACAGCAGTAAGTAGTTCCCTGACAATGTAAAAGCAGGTTGCAGACCTTCCTGAGGGGCAACTCCCCAGTAGCTGATCTCTTGCCCCTGAAAATGGCTGGTGCTAACTGGGATAGCTGCCTCCTCAAGAAGCCTTTGAAATATTTGCATAAATTTATCAGGATCTTTCAGTTCAAGCATCATCAACACTCTAGGAAGTGGCACGCCCTCCCCTTCGATCTTTTCTATAATGATTCCACATTCGTTGGCGACCAACTCCAGTATTCCCTCAAGTCTCATCCCCACAGTATCTTGTAATTCCTGTTGTAAAAGATCAAACATTTGAGGACGTTGCTCAACAAACATATCACTGTACATGTCATAAAGCAGTGGCAAGTTCAGGTTGTTTCCCCAGTAATAAAAAAGAGCATCAGCCGGCACCATAGTAAGGGTGTTATTTTTTTCAGGTGCTGTGGCAAATATTCTGGCCATGTCCTTATCAAGTTTCTCAGGATTGTAGAGGATTTCGAGTTTTTCTTTAATAACTCCTTTCTTATCCCAGGCACCATAGGCACCAGCATTCCATCCGCTCCATTGGTCAAGCAGTTCCAACAACTGTTGCCGATTGCTCTCAGGTAATTTCTCTGCGAGTATTTTTCCTTGTTCTTTCAGAAGCTCTATGGACAAGTATTTAAAGAGTGTTGCCTCTTCAAAATTCTTGCGCAACTGCTGGTATTGCGTGCTCCCGGCAAGAGTATTTATTTGATCATCGAATGTACTAAGGCTCTTGCGTATAAGCCGTTCGTCAACTGCCGCCAAAACCAGCCCGGCAACTGTTGCAATGGAAAGCTTATACTCTTCGCTAATTTTATATCGCGTGATAGTGTGGCTCCCGTATTGCACGGTTGACTGCTCAACATCTTTTGCAATATGAGATGCCAGAAACTGGAGGACTTTGGCGTTATGCCGTGGTTTTGCTATCAGCAACAACCTCTCTTGCAAAACCTTTATTGGATCATCTCCAGAGAACCCGGGCATGGGGAAAAGTGCTAGGGCAAACTCTTTGCCCAGCAGCTGGTCAAAGGCTGGTTCATTAATAAGCTTGTCTATCTCCTTCCACAAGTTTAGTGCATCAACAACAGTATCCTTATCCCCACCAAGTTCAACTGTGATATCGACATAATCGATACGGGTAAGCACCCTGCCGAGTCTGCTTCCGGCAAACTCCTGGTACGTTTTCACGAAATCATGCTGCTCCACATAGAGCATAACATCAGCAGGCAACACATCGGCTGCCTGAACTGTCTTGCTCTGATCACTCCTTAAAAAGAAGAACAGGCCAAGGCCACAGAAGAATAACAATGCTGCATATACAAATTTTTTCATAACCAGCTAAAAATAGTGTTTTAAGAGTTTTATATAATTTCTTGTTTGTGAGTAAGGATCTACTGAAGTCGACAGGCCATGGAGGCATTATTCTGAATATCTCTCAATAGCGTGTTAACCGCGTGTCAACGTAACTGTAATCTACACCAAGAAACAAATAGTATGAACACAAGAAGACATGTTACGACTAAAAAGACAGGCTTGCTTTATTGGTAGCGTTCTTTGATAGCAAGCCATACATATTCCTGTCGCAGAAAGGAATCGACGACATCAGGATCTAAATGTTTGCCGCGTCCTTCAACAATAATGGCCTTCACTTTTTCATGTGAAAATGCTTCTTTATAACAGCGCTTTGAACTCATGGCATCGTAGATATCTGCCAGTGCCATAATCCTTGCACTGATAGGGATTGCATCACCAGCCAAGCCGTCAGGATAACCACTTCCATCAAATTTTTCATGATGGTACATGGCAATATCACTGGCTGTCTTAATATAATGTGAGCCTGTCTGGGAAAAAATATCCAGAAGCATTTTACCACCAATGGTGGCATGATCTTTCATGATTTCAAATTCACTTTCGGTAAGTTTCCCCGGTTTGTGAAGAATATTATCAGGCGTGGCAACCTTACCAATATCATGCAACACAGTAACCTGTGAAATTTCTTCGGCAAAAGCCATGGTCAATTGAAGATCTGGGCAATTATCAGCCAGATCTTCGGCAAGAAGCCAGGAATATCGCTGAACTCTTTCCAGGTGAAAACCGGTTTCTTCACTTCTGTACTCAGCAAGTTTAGCAAGGGACAAAATCAGTGCATCATGACTTTCCAGACGAAGGAGTCGAATACCACTTTTAATTCGTAGCTGGAGTTCTTCGTTGAGGGCTGGCTTAGTGAGAAAATCATCAGCACCATAATTCAAGGCCTTAACCACCGAGTCTTTATCCTCATTTGAGGTGAGAACGATGGTGTAAGTATATCTGCTCTGTTCATTTCTTATGCAGCGGATAAGCTCATAACCATCCATTATCGGCATATCAATATCGGTCACGACCAGACGGATATTAGGATTTTTCCTGAATACTTCCAGCGCTTCCTGCCCGTTGGTAGCGGTTACGACTTTATACTCCTGTTGTTCAAGGAGCATTCGCAGTAGCATAAGCTGACCTAACTCATCGTCAACCAGCAAGATGGTCAGGCCAGCATTTTCATGAAGATCTTCATTAAGAGTCATAGTACTTTTAATCCCGTAGAGAGTGTAACAAATGCTTAAGCTGCTCAAACAATATCTTGCTCTGTTTCAGCTCACTTTTTCCTGCGAGTATTTCAATTTTCCGGCAAAGGGCTACACATTGCTCTGCACCAAGTCCGAGCAAAGTACCTTTTATTCGATGTACACCACTTGCTAAACTTGAGAAATCTGCCTGGGCTAAAGCCTCTTCTATCATCTGTAAACTTTGTCCGATAGATTTTACCGATTCAGCTAGCAATTGCTGGAGTTGCTCATCACTCAATGGGTATTTTTTCTTCAAGTGCGCAATGGACGCTGCCGCCAACTCAATCACTTCTTGGAAAACGCTCTCATCCTGAGGCTCTTCCCTATCATCACATACTACAACATTCTGTTTTGTAATAGATGCAAGGATACTGCTGACAGCCTTAAGAGTAAATGGTTTTGACAAGAAGTCATCCATCCCGACATCATTACAATTCTGTCTGGACTCGTCATCAAGGTTTCCGGTCATAGCAATGATGGGGACATGCTTGCCGTACAGAAAGTGCCCTGATTTACCTGTATGTTTTTCAAAATCTGATTGTTGTGAATCGCCGGTTTCGCAAGCTCGGATAATTGCTGTAGTTTGCAAACCGTCTAATACCGGCATCTGCATATCCATAAAAATAACATCAAACGCACCACTCCCAATTTTTTCCAAACCGACTTTACCGTTTTCAGCGATACTTACCTGATGTCCCTGTGCCTGAAGAAGCAGATTGACCACCTGCTGATTGTATGGATCGTCATCCACAAGAAGTACATGTAAAGATTTGCAATGGTTCTCATCTAGAACTTTCCTGATGGTGACAAGCAGCTTTCCTGCCGCCACCGGTTTCGTGAGATATGCAGCAAAACCGGCATCAAGAAAATCTCCGTATTCCATTATTTTACTAAACCCGGTACAGATAACCACAGGGATTTCAGGTCTGATTTCAATGGCATTTTTTCCGAGAATATCACCTGACAGATTTGGCATTGTCATATCCGTCAGCAAGAGATCATAAGCTGAAGGATCTTCTTTAAAATGGGCAAGGGCATCAAGGCTCTTCGAAAAGGTTTTTACGGAATAGCCGTACAGCTGGAGCAATTCAGAATAAACAGAAAGAATTTCCTCTTCGTCATCGACAACAAGTAGACGCTCTGTCCCTCTTGGGAATTCCTGTTCCAGAACACCGACATCAGGGCTCAATAAGGGATCAATTACCAGCGGGAAATATACACTGAAGATTGTACCCTGCCCAAGCTCACTGTGTACCGTGATGTTGCCTCCATGAGATTGTACAATACCATGTACCACTGCCAGACCAAGTCCAGTTCCAGCCCCCTTCTCTTTTGTTGTGAAATAGGGTTCGAAAATCATTTCTTGCGTTTTCAAATCCATACCACAACCGGTATCCGTAATTTCCAGACTTATATATTTCCCGTGGGGGATGTCAATGGCTGAAAGATGCTGCATCTCGGTAAACTCTTTTTCTTTCAACGTTATGGTGAGGGTACCACCAGAATCTTGCATGGCGTGGTAGGCATTGGTACAAAGGTTCATCAATACCTGTTGAATCTGAGTAGTATTTGCCCAGATATAAGCTTTGGATTCGAGGTGCTGTTGAATATCGATGGTGGATGGAATGGTCGCACGCAAAAGACTCATCGTTTCTTTGATAATGAGTGACATCTGTAGCGTCTGTTTTTCCAGCTGTTCATGACGCCCCATGGTGAGAATCTGTCCTACAAGATGCTTTGCCCGAAGGGAAGCATCCACACCTGATTGCAGGTACCCTTCCAACTTCTCTGGATCACGTCTGGCCAGTTGTGCTAATTGCAGATTACCCATGATTGACGAGAGAATATTATTAAAATCATGGGCAATTCCTCCGGCAAGTGTACCGATGGCTTCCATCTTCTGAGCCTGATTGAGCAGGTTTTCCATTTTCTTCTGGTCTGAGAGGTCAGTACCGAGACTAATAATATATCCATTCTCCTCAAGAACAAAATAGCTACCGTTAAACAGATACGAGACTTTTTCCCCATCAACTGCCAATAACTCAATTTCAAGTGTTGCAGGTTTTTTATTTACAAAAATCTGCTGTAATGTTTTCTCAAACCTCTGTTGATCCTCTGGCACCACCCTTTCCAGGAACAAATAGTCGGCAACGTCACCGCTCTTTAATCCAAGCTTTTTAGCGTAGAGTTCATTAAACAAAACAGCCTGTAATTTTTCGTTAAAAACAACAAACAATCCAGGAAGACTGTTTATTATCGCATCTGAAAATGTTATCTCACGCTGTAGGCGTTTTTCAGTCTGCTGCTGTGCCAGTACCTTTTCTCGCACCCGAGACTGCATCTCATTAAAAGAAGCCACTATACGGTCGAGTTCATCGGGTAAGCTGGTCCCGTCTTTTTTTCTATCAAGACTTAGTTGTGTATCAAGGTTATCAATTTCAAGATTATTAGCGAATTCAGCAATACGATTGATATGCCTGTTATATTTAAAAAGAAAAATAAGTAAAATAAAAGTACCTGTTAACATGAGGGCTATTGCCTCTGCCACCAGGCTGATAGGAACTTCCTGCCACAGTCGTTTTTTCAATTCTCCAGGCTGAGCGTAGAGGGTTAGCCGGCCAAGAGAGAGACTTTTTTCTTTCAGATGTTTTATGAGTGGAAAACTTTCAATCAAACTTCTGGAAAGATCGACTGGGACTTCACCAAGTAACATTATTTGCCCTTCATTATCTTCCAACACCACTGCAACGACGTCAGGCATCAGCAATATACTGTTCAACTGTATATCTATTCCCTCTTTATCCATATTCCAGATATTCTTGACGAGGGAATCTTCGTGACTGACTCGTAACTCTGCGAGCTGATTCTGAATTCGTGAAAGCTCACCGGTATAGGCATACCATAGCTGAACGCCAGAGAGAAAGAGGGCAACAAACAATGAAAACCCGATGACATACAAAACCAATCGGAAGAGAAGTGGGTACTGTTTGAGAATAGATTTTGCCATGTCAATCAGACTCTACAATAGTTATTACACTCAACGTGCTCTAAAAAGATAAAAAACAACCGATAAGTACAACGAAATATACGAAAAAACCTAAAACACCAAAATAGCTTTTCATTTTCATAAGTAAAATATTTCCCCCATGTATCTCTGTGAGAGATGCCGCTGGATATCCTCTTCTACTTCGGCAAGTCATGCGTTTTCAGAATTCTTTGCAGATAAATCTCTTTCAGGTTTCGTTTGGAACACAGGACGTATGTAAAGAAGATAATCCCTAACAACAATACGTGGCAAAAGAGCAGTTTCTATTCTTTTTTTAATATAGCCAAATATCTCCTAAAAGTCTGTTGAAAATGAATCCATTTTCCAATCGTTACCGCAGACGATTCTTTTTTGTCGTTAACAACTACAAGTATTGAACAATTTAATCACTTCCGAAGCATCAAAGTCAAACTTTTTCATCACTAAAGCACATCTGTTTTTTTTGGTGGTACGTCCCCACATAAGGGATAACATTAATTATTCTTCACTTCAGGACGATAATCCCCCCATAAATATGGCTGATACATTCAATTTGTTTAGGCCACTTCGCATGGCCAAACAGAACCTATTATTGATGTAGGTTACACAATTGAATGTCATCGGACAGGATGTCCCCAAATTGTTTGAATATCAAACAACAAACGACACTATTGAGAGACATCACAGCTTTTTCCAAGCAGAAAAAGCCAGAGTAAGCGGGCACAAAACAAACATGATTTAAACAACCTTGATGGCGTAGTATTTAGGCCCGTAGTTAGGGGGAAGACTCTCCATATCCTTCGTTGCTGCACATTTTACATCATTACTCTTTCACCATCCTACGGGGCGTCCTCTCTGTTTAGATTTCAGACGTCTCCCGGTCAACGTCTCAAGCTCTTCCTTAAAACGATCACTACCAACTTGATCTTGCCACATAAAAGTGGAGTCACGGTTAAGCCGCTTTTCTATTATCCCACCACTCCGACTCATATTGAGCAGGTGACTTATACCCATTCGTTGAATGCTTTCTCCGACGATTGTAGTAGACTTCAATATAGTTGAA
>JAFLJS010000055.1 GCA_022712895.1 Desulfocapsa sp. | reverse complement strand
CCGCACACAAAATTTAAAGCTGAGTGCTATATCCTTGGAAAAGATGAGGGTGGACGTCACACTCCATTCTTCAACGGATATCGTCCCCAGTTCTACTTCAGAACAACAGATGTGACCGGAGTTATCACTCTTCCAGAAGGTGTAGAGATGGTAATGCCCGGTGATAACCTGCATGTTGATGCTGAGCTTATTACTCCAATTGCCATGGATGTTGGTCTTCGTTTTGCAATTCGCGAAGGTGGACGTACTGTTGGTGCTGGCGTAATTAGTGAGATTAGCGAATAAATAACCATATCAAAACACTTCTCCGGCGTAAGCTAGAGGGGTGTTTTTGCTATTAGGAATTATCATGAGAGAAATTGTAACCCTTGCGTGTGGTACTTGCAAAAACCGTAACTACACCACTACAAAAAACAAAAGAAATACTCCAGGAAAATTGGAGCTAAAAAAGTACTGCCCATTCTGCAGAACACATACACCGCATAAAGAAACGAAATAGTTTCTGTAGGCCAGTAGCTCTAATTGGTAGAGCGCCGGACTCCAAATCCGTATCTTGGGGGTTCGACTCCCTCCTGGCCTGCCATTTGTGTTTGTGGATATTACGACAGAACGTGTTTAACTCTTAGCAGAAATGGTTGACGAACATGGCAAAAAAGACAAAAAGCGGCAGCAAAAATAAGCAGATTGCAGAAGAAAAGAAATCTGCCTTCTCGCCTGCTGAAATTAAAAAGTTTGTTGACGAAGTTAAGATCGAATTCACAAAAATTGTCTGGCCCGACAGGAAGACAACCATGAGTTTGACCGGAATTGTCATTGTGTTCTCTATTTTAGCCTCAGCGTATCTTGGATCAGTAGATCTAATTCTTGGAAAACTGATTGATTCAGTTCTTCGTTAAACTAAACCTCTTACTGTGAAAAACTTATGGCAATAAACTGGTACATATTGCAGGTGCATTCCGGATTTGAGGAGAAGGTTAAACTGACCCTTGAGGATAGAATCAATAGAGCCGGCCTTCAAGATTCATTTGGAGAAATCCTTGTTCCTGAAGAACAGGTTGTGGAGATGGTGAAGGGTGAACGAAAAACTTCATCTCGAAAATTTTTCCCAGGCTATATGCTTATCTCTATGGATCTAACCGATGCTACCTGGCATATACTGCATGAGAATATGCCTCGTGTTATCGGCTTTGTAGGTGATGATGAAAATCCCACACCACTGCCAGAAGAGGATGCTCAAAAGATTATCAGTCGTATTCAGGACGGTTCAGAAACACCAAGACCTAAAGTTATATTTGAGATTGGTGAGTCCGTGCGGGTGACAGATGGACCATTTGCAAACTTTCAAGGTATTGTTGACGAAGTGTACCCTGAGAAAGGCAGAGTTAAGGTTATGGTATCTATCTTCGGTCGTGAAACACCGGTTGAGCTTGAATATATCCAGGTATCAAATAGTTAGAAATAACGTTTAGTTGCAGTTTGACTGAGTGTTTATTGTAATAAAAAAAATCGTTGTATGTAGACGATTAGAAAATTTAATGACAAACTCTAATGTAGAGTAGGAGTTCGAAATGGCAAAGAAAATTTCGGCGTATATTAAATTACAGATTCCGGCCGGAAAAGCCAATCCTTCACCTCCTGTTGGACCTGCACTTGGTCAGCATGGTGTGAACATCATGGAATTTTGTAAGGCATTCAACGCCAGGACTCAGGACTTGGGTGATACCATTGTTCCTGTTGTAATTACTGTTTATGCCGACAGATCATTTAGCTATATCACTAAAACCGCACCTGCGTCTATTCTTTTGATGAAGGCTGTTGGTTTGAAAAAAGCTTCTTCCAATCCTAAAGCTGATCGTGTTGCTGAAATTGGAATGGATAAAATACGTGAGATTGCTGAAATTAAAATGCCTGATCTCAATGCCTATGACCTTGATGCTGCCAGCAAAATCATTGCTGGAACTGCAAAAAGTATGGGAATCACTGTAGTTAGTGCATAAATATTAATTTAACATACTGCTGTGACCGAACTTTGGAAGAAAACGGTCTGCGAGAGTAGGAGGCTGATATGCCGAAGCATGGCAAGAATTACCGTAATAGTTTTGAAAATTTAGATCATACTGTCCAATATAGTCTTGAAGACGCCGTAAAGCATTTGGTTGACGGCAGTTACGCCAAATTTGATGAGACTATTGATATTGCAATGAAGCTTGGTGTTGATCCACGCCACGCTGATCAGATGATTCGTTCCTCAGTTGTACTTCCCCACGGAACTGGAAAAGAAATCAGAGTACTGGTTTTTGCCAAAGGCGATAAAGAAGCAGAGGCCAAAGAGGCTGGTGCTGATTTTGTTGGTGGTGATGACTTGGTTGCAAAGATTAAAGAAGGATGGACAGATTTCGATAAAACTGTTGCCACTCCCGACATGATGGGTACGGTAGGTAAGATTGGTCGTATTTTAGGACCTAGAAATCTTATGCCAAATGCCAAGCTTGGAACTGTCACTTTTGATGTAGCCAATATCGTCAAAGAAATCAAATCCGGTAAAGTTGATTTTCGTGTTGAAAAAACCGGAATCATCCACGCTGGTCTTGGTAAAGTATCTTTTGGAGCAGAGAATATTCTTGAAAACCTGAAAACTTTTGTAGCAAAAGTTATTCAACTCAAGCCTTCATCTGCCAAAGGAATTTATTTACGCTCTGTAACCATTAGCTCCACCATGGGACCAGGTGTTAAGCTCGACCCCATCGTACTTGCTGCTGCTGTAAAGTAGGTTCGATTTTAAGTACCTTATTAATTGTTTTCTCATTTTGTAGGGAAAATTTTATAAAGGTACTTATACCGATATCTCTCTGAGATTTGGTAGATATATAGTTTTAAAAGACAGATTAACGTCGAAGACAGCAGGTACCGCTCGCGGTTTAATCACAGATTGTGTCCTGCCGAGGCTATGGAAAAAATTCTTAACCTCCAGTAATTTATAGAGAGTAAATTTGCTGAAGTATTTTGTATTTTGACCGTCACTGCTGCCTAAGGCATAAGAATAAACCTAAACCGACTAAGGAGGAGCACTTTGAACCGTGATGATAAATCAGCGATAGTTTCTGAGTTGAATGATTCATTCAGCCGAGCCAAGTTTACAGTGGTAACAGACTATTGTGGATTAACGGTTTCTGAGTTGCAAGAGCTTCGTATTCAATTACGTGGCTGTGATTCAGAAATTCGAATTGCAAAGAACACTCTTCTAAAACGGGCAGTATCGGATACAGCAAGCGATTCACTTATTGATGATTTCGCTGGCACTACAGCCGTTGTAATGGCTTATGATGATCCGGTCGGTCCCGCTAAGGCACTAGCTAAATTTGCAGAGGAGCATGATAAACTGCAGATTCGAGCTGCTGTCCTTGAAGGAGAGAAAATTTCTTCAGAAGAGCTGATCGCTCTGTCCAAACTTCCTTCCAAGGAAGTATTGCTTGGACAGTTCCTTTCCGTTCTCAACAGTATACCCACTGGACTTGTTCAAGTACTTTCAGGAGTTCCACGAACATTTCTTTATGGACTGCAAGCTGTTAAAGAACAGAAAGAACAACAAGAAGCGTAGTTCTGATGAACACAAGATACTGCTGACAGGATTCACCTGTTGCGTATCTTAAAAATGATTATTTAACGATTAAAATACGAGGTACTATCCAATGGCTGTAACTAAAGATGATGTAATTGAATTTTTGTCCAATATGTCTGTACTTGAGCTTTCTGTGCTCATCAAAGATCTCGAAGAGAAATTCGGTGTTTCCGCTGCTGCTCCTGCTGCAGTTGCTGTTGCTGGTGCGCCTGCTGAAGGTGGAGACGCTGCTGCTGAGCAAACTGAATTTGATGTTATCCTTACCTCTTTTGGCGAAGCCAAAATCAAGGTAATTAAAGAAGTTCGAGCTATCACTTCTCTCGGACTTAAAGAAGCTAAAACTCTGGTTGAATCTTGTCCTACTCCTCTTAAGGAAGGCGTATCCAAAGATGAAGCTGAAGCAGTTAAGAAGCAGATTGAAGAAGTTGGTGCTCAGGCAGAAATTAAATAATTCACTTCTGCATATGGATGTTGGTATATTTTACTGGTGTCTTGATTTAGGCGATACGCTACGGGCTAAAAGTCCGATAGCGTATCGTGCTTTATAGAATGAAAACTAATTGGTGTTTGAAAATGTCGGAAATACAGTGAGTTAAGCTTGTTGCTCCGTTCCTTTGTTTTCCAGGTTTAATGTACTTATAAGTGTGTATAGCTATGAAAATAAATGAAATCAATGATCATTTTTCGATCTTAAGCCGTTATCAGGCTTCCTGTTATTATCTAAACAGTATCTCCGCGTATCCGTTGTACCCCAAATGTTGAATTTCCGGGCTTTGCAATCGCCCTGCAAAGCTGTTTAATCTAGTGTTAGGGCTGTTTCCTCAGCACTGGTATACAATGATTATCTGTTAAAGGCATCCCACGAGGTAAATTATGGAAAGAGTAAGAAAAAACTTTGCCACAGCTGCATCTTTGCTGGATCCGCCGCATTTAATTTCAATGCAGCGTATCTCCTATGACAAATTTTTGCAAATTGATGTAGATCCCAGTGAACGTGAAGATTACGGTTTGCAGGCTATTTTTAAAAATGTCTTTCCAATCAATGACTTTAATGGCCATTGTTCCCTAGAATTTGTTAGTTATTCTTTTGGTGTTCCAAAGTACACCATTGCTGAATGTCAGCAGCGAGGAATGACATATGATATTCCTGTCAAAATTACTGTTCGGCTTATCACTTTTGACGTAGACGAAGAGACCGAAGTACAAACTATTCGTGATATCAAGGAACAAGAAGTTTTTCTTGGTGCTCTCCCCCTCATGACTGGTGATGGCGTATTCGTTGTTAATGGAACCGAACGGGCTATTGTTTCACAGCTGCAACGTTCTCCAGGGTTGTTTTTTACCCACGATAACGGCAAAAAACATACCAGCGGTAAATTACTTTACTCTGCAAGAATCATCCCCGTACGTGGATCATGGATTGATCTTGAATTTGATATCAAAGATATCCTCCATGTTCGTATTGATCGTCGTCGCAAATTTCCGATAACGACCCTTTTAAAAGCACTGGATTTCGATCTTGAGGAAGGTGTTGAGCCATCACATAATGCTGAAAAACTTCTTCGCAAATTTTACATAACTCAGCAGGTTGTTGAGAAAAAAGGTAACTATTTAATAGCCTTTAATCCAAACACTATTCAGGGCCAACGTCTTGAATATGATTTAGTTGATCCAACAACAGGTGATGTTCTTGGAAAAGAAGGAAAGAAAATTGGTAAAGCTCTTTGCAAACGTATTGAAAAGGCTGGAGTAGAGTTTCTTAAAATTTCACGTGAACGTCTTCTTGAGAAAATTCTTGTTACGGATATTGTCGAGCCTAAAACTGGAGAAATCCTGGCAGCTGGTAATTCTGAACTCACAGAGACTATGCTTGATGCTTTTGCAGAAGCTAAGATTAAAGAATTTGAGGTTCTTCATATTGATGGCATTGTTTATTCAGATGCTTTCAGAAAAACCCTTGCCCTTGATAAGGTGCAGACTGCTGAAGATGCGATGCTTGAAATTTACCGCAGACTTCGTCCTTCAAGTCCGCCCACTGTAGAGGTCGCTCAAACATTTTTTAATAACCTCTTCTTCAATAAGGATTTATACGATCTTTCAGAAGTAGGCCGTTATAAAATTAACGCACGACTGAACCTTGATACTGATATAGAGCATCGTGCTCTCACCAAAGCCGATATTCTCGAATCTGTCCTTTTTCTTGTTCGTCTAAAAGACAGTCAGGGAGATGTTGATGATATCGATCACCTTGGAAACCGTCGGGTACGCACAGTTGGTGAACTGGTAGAAAATCAGTATCGCATGGGCCTTATCCGTATGGAACGTGCAATTAAAGAGCGGATGACATTGCAGGAAGTTGAGACCATGATGCCCCATGATCTGGTTAATCCAAAACCAATTTCGGCAGCAATCAAAGAATTTTTTGGCACCTCGCAGCTTTCTCAGTTTATGGATCAAACCAATCCACTTTCGGAAGTGACCCATAAGAGGCGTCTTTCTGCTTTAGGACCAGGTGGACTTTCTCGTGAACGTGCCGGTTTTGAAGTACGAGATGTTCATCCAACTCATTATGGACGAATTTGTCCGGTAGAGACTCCTGAAGGGCCAAACATCGGTCTCATCGTATCCTTAGCGACCTATGCCAGAATTAATCCCTATGGATTTATTGAAACACCGTACCATAAAGTTAAAGATTCAATTGTTCTGGATGAGATAAAATACTTGAGTGCATTGCAGGAACAAAAGCAACTTATTGCTCCTGCCAGAACTATACTGGATAAGAATAAGAAAATTGTTGCTGAGACTCTCATTGTTCGTGATGAGGGTGAGGTTGTTACAGCAAATGCATATGATGTCAGCTATATGGATATCGCTCCTAATCAGTTAGTAAGTGTTGCCGCATCTCTTATTCCCTTTCTGGAAAATGATGATGCCAACCGTGCATTGATGGGATCAAATATGCAGCGTCAAGCAGTACCGTTGATGATCTGTCATTCACCTTTTGTTGGGACCGGTATGGAGCGTTATGTAGCCAGGGATTCTGGTGCATGTCTGCTTTCCGGTGGCGAAGGTGTCGTTGAAGAAGTTGATTCAAACCGTGTTGTTGTTCGATATAACAAACCCGGTGTAGATGGCTTTGATACTGGCGTTGGCGTGTACCGTCTTTCCAAATATAAAAAATCGAACCAGAATACATGTTTTACCCAAAATCCTCTTGTCCTGCCAGGCGATAAAGTTACTAAAGGAACAGTACTTGCTGACGGACCATCATGTGAATTTGGAGAACTTGCTCTTGGAAAGAACGTGACCATCGCTTTTATGCCTTGGCGTGGATTCAACTTTGAGGATTCCATTCTTATTAATGAGCGACTTCTGAAGGAAGATACCTTTACTTCCGTGCATATTGAAGTCTTTGAGACCATGGCACGTGATACTAAGCTTGGTAAAGAAGAAATTACCCGTGATATTCCAAACGTGAGCGAGGAAACGCTACGGAATCTTGATGATTCTGGAATTGTACGGATTGGTGCAGACGTTCATGCTGGTGATACACTGGTTGGTAAGGTCACACCCAAGGGAGAAACAATGCTTTCTCCAGAGGAGAAACTGCTCCGTGCAATCTTTGGTGAAAAAGCACAGGATGTAAAAGATTCCTCCCTTCGTGTTCCACCCGGCGTTGAAGGTGTCGTCATTGATGCCAAGGTATTTTCCAGAAAGGGAGTAGATAAAGACGAACGTTCTCTCATGATTGAAGATATGGAGATCGAACGCCTCAATAAGGATAAGCTTGATGAACTTGCCAGCCTTAAACATGGAGTTTGCCGCGAAATCGGTGAAATCATGGATGGCAAAACTGTTAAACAGGATGTTGAAGATAAACAGGGTAGCGTTATCGTTAAGCTTGGTAAGAAGATGAAGGCAGAGTTTGCAGAACTGATTGGTTTTGCCGCCCTTGCAAAGATAGATTTTTCTGAAAAAGCAAAATTTGAAGGTGAAATTCAGGCAGCCTACGAGCGTTATAACAGCCAGAAAGATCTCATTGCCAACCGTTATGATGGTATTATCGAACGCATGAAAAAAGGCGACGATTTGCCTCCGGGCGTTGTCAAAATGGTAAAAGTATATGTGGCCACCAAACGTAAACTTTCCGTTGGTGATAAAATGGCCGGACGACATGGTAATAAAGGTGTTGTTTCAAGATTATTACCTGAAGAAGATATGCCATTTTTTGAAGACGGAACCACCGTTGATATTGTTCTCAATCCCCTGGGTGTTCCTTCTCGTATGAATGTCGGTCAGGTACTTGAGGTGCATCTTGGTTTTGCTGCAAAACGAATTGGTAAGCAGCTATCTGATCTTGCACAGGCTGAGGAGATTTCAGCTATCAAGGATAAGATGCAGGCTGTTTATTCCAAAGAGGAATATAAAAAGATTACAGATGGTATGAGTGACGCTGATCTCTTTGACTGGTGTAGAAAGCATTATCGCGGTATTCACGTAGCCACTCCTGTTTTCGATGGTGCCGAGGAAGAAAAAATTCGTGCCATGCTTGTGGAAGCTGGCGTTGAAGAAGCCGGACAGAGTCAACTGTACGATGGACTTACAGGCGACCCATTTGCCAATAAAGTGACAGTTGGTGTTATGTATATGTTGAAACTCCATCATCTGGTAGACAATAAGATACATGCCCGTTCAACTGGACCATACTCTCTTGTTACTCAGCAGCCGCTTGGTGGTAAGGCCCAGTTTGGTGGTCAGCGACTTGGTGAAATGGAAGTCTGGGCAATGGAAGCATACGGTGCTGCTTACACGTTGAAAGAATTTTTAACTGCTAAGTCTGATGACGTTGAGGGACGTACAACTATGTATGAGCGTATCGTCAAGGGGAATAACTTCCTGACAACGGGTTTACCCGAATCTTTCCATGTATTAGTCAAGGAACTTCAGGGGTTGTGTCTTGATATGGAGTTGATTGAAGGGTAAATGGCTCGGTAAACGAACCTAGGTACCAAATCTCTGTTCAATTATTTCTGTTTGCATGGAAAAAACTATTGCGAATTGAACCAATGGAACGAACTTACGGTGCCTGACACTGTTTACAAAATAGATTTATGAATTCAAATTTATAAAGTGTTCTTAATCGATCTGATTTAAAGCACTTTAAAATTTTCTCTTTATATAAGGAGTATACTTTCGTGGAAGAACTATTTAATTTTTTTCAAAAACCGAAAGGACCTGTAAAGTTTAATAAAGTACAGATTTCACTAGCATCCCCAGAAAAGATCATGGACTGGTCTCATGGTGAAGTGAAGAAACCTGAAACTATCAACTACCGTACCTTTAAACCGGAACGTGATGGTCTGTTTTGTGCCAAGATCTTCGGACCGGTTAAGGATTTTGAGTGTAACTGCGGAAAATATAAACGCATGAAGCACCGTGGTGTTGTCTGCGAAAAATGTGGTGTTGAAGTTATTCAATCCAAGGTTCGTCGTGAACGTCTTGGCCATATCACCCTCGCTGCTCCTGTTGCTCATATCTGGTTCCTGAAAAGTCTTCCTTCAAAGATTGGTGCTGTGCTTGACCTCACTCTGAAGCAGCTGGAAAAGGTACTCTATTTTGAGCAATACGCTGTAACGTACTCTGAAACTGAAGCAGTTCCGGCTTGTACGCTTCTCACTGAAGAGCAGTATCGTCAGATGCGTGAAGAGCATCCTGGTGAATTTGAGGTAGGTATTGGTGCAGAGGCCATTCATACACTTCTCGAATCACAGGATCTTGTGGAACTATCCAGAACACTTCGAGAAGAGATGGCAGCGACCAACTCCAAGACCAAACGTCAGAAGTACGGTAAACGTTTGCATGTTATAGAAGCTTTCCGTGATTCCGGTAACCGTCCAGAATGGATGGTTCTCCAGGTAATTCCAGTTCTTCCTCCGGATCTTCGTCCTCTTGTTCCACTTGAAGGTGGACGTTTTGCAACAAGTGATCTTAATGACCTGTATCGTCGTGTCATCAACCGTAATAACCGTTTGAAGCGACTTCTTGAACTCGATGCGCCTGATATTATCATTCGTAATGAGAAAAGAATGTTACAGGAAGCGGTTGATGTACTCTTTGATAATGGCCGACGTGGCCGAGTCATCACCGGAGCTAACAAGCGTCCGCTGAAATCCCTTTCTGATATGCTCAAAGGAAAGCAAGGACGTTTTCGTCAGAACCTGCTCGGTAAGCGAGTGGATTATTCTGGACGTTCCGTAATTGTGGTTGGCCCACATCTTCGTCTGCATCAATGTGGTATACCAAAGAAAATGGCCTTAGAACTCTTTAAGCCATTTATCTATAATAAACTTGAAGGGCGTGGTTTTGTAACCACCATAAAATCAGCCCGGAAAATGGTTGAGAAGGGTGCCAAGGAAGTATGGGATGTACTCGATGAAGTTGTAACTGAACGTTCTGTTATCCTTAACCGTGCTCCGACTCTCCATCGTCTCGGCATGCAGGCTTTCGAGGCTGTCCTTATTGAAGGCAAAGCCATTCAGCTGCATCCCCTGGTTTGTGCAGCATTTAATGCTGACTTTGATGGTGATCAGATGGCGGTTCATGTGCCCCTATCCGTTGAGGCCCAGGTTGAATGCCGCGTATTGATGATGTCTACAAATAATATTTTGTCACCCGCTAATGGTGATCCGATTATTATTCCATCCCAGGACATTGTACTTGGTCTCTACTATATGACTCGTGAGCGAGAAGGTGTGACTGGAGAGGGGAAAATCTTTTCCGATGCTGCTGAGGCTCGCATTGCATTTGATTATGAAGCCGTTGATCTGCAGGCAAAAATAACGGTTCGTATTGAAGGTAAAATGGTTGAAACCACGATGGGTCGTGTTCTCCTTGGTGATCTGTTACCTGAGAATGTACCATATGCCGAAGTAAACAAGGTCATGAGCAAAAAAGCCTTGGGTGGTCTTATTGATTACACATACCGCCATGCTGGAACTAAGGAGACAGTAATTCTTGCAGATCGTTTGAAAGATATCGGCTATGAATTTGCAACTCGTGCTGGCATCTCTATCTGTATAAATGATATGAAGATTCCTGCAGACAAAGAAAAGCTTGTTGCCAAAGCTGAGGGTGAAGTTGCTGATGTGAGTCAGCAGTACTCAGATGGATTGATTACTTCAGGTGAGAAATACAATAAGGTTGTCGATATCTGGTCAAAAGTAACAGAAGATGTCGCCAACAAGATGATGGAAGAAATCAAGGTTGATAAAGACAAGGATGGCAATATTATTGCTGAGCCTGGATTTAATGCCATTTACCTGATGGCCGATTCCGGTGCTCGTGGATCACGTGATCAGATTCGTCAACTTGCTGGAATGCGTGGTCTTATGGCCAAACCATCGGGTGCTATTATTGAGACCCCCATTAAGGCAAACTTTCGTGAAGGTCTTGGTGTTCTCGAATATTTTATTTCAACACATGGTGCTCGTAAAGGTCTTGCTGATACGGCGCTCAAAACTGCTAACTCAGGATATTTGACCAGACGTCTTGTTGATGTTGCACAGGATTCAACAATCGTAATGGACGATTGCGAAACACTTGATGGTATCGTTGCTGAGCCTCTGCTGGATGGTGGTGAAATTATCGTACCACTGGGAGATCGAATTTTAGGTCGTGTTACGCAGGAAGATGTATACGATCCATACGATGAAGAAAAAATAATTATTGAAGGCGGACAGGAGATAACAGAAGCTCTTGTAAAGGATATCGATGCCGCCGGAATTGATAAAGTTGCCATTCGCTCTGTTCTTACTTGTCGTGCTAGACGAGGCGTTTGTGCCCAGTGCTATGGACGTGATCTTGGCCGTGGTCATATGGTTAACCGTGGTGAGGCTGTTGGTATTATCGCAGCTCAGTCCATTGGAGAACCTGGAACCCAGCTAACCATGCGTACCTTTCATGTTGGTGGTACTGCATCACGTTCCGTGGACCAGGCCGAAATTGTTAGTCAGCGTGCCGGTAAAATTCAATTTAATAATCTTCATTCTGTTAAGAATGCAGATGGTATTAAAATTGTCATGAACCGTAACGCAGAGATTTCAATACTTGATGAGCTCGGTCACGAACGTGAGAAACATAAGGTTACCTATGGCGCTCAGATACTTGTTGATGAAGGAGCAGATGTAGAGCCAAATACAATCTTATCAGAGTGGGATGCCTATACAATTCCAATTGTTTCTGAAGTTGGTGGTATTGTCAAGTATGGAGATATTCTCGAAGGTTCCACCATGCAGGAGAAGGTTGATGGTGTAACTGGTAAAGCCAGTAAGGTTATTGTTCCTACTCCCGCTGGTGCCCAGTTGTCACCACGTATCTCTATTAAAGGTGATCGTGGCAAGACGCTGAAGATTCCAGATTCTGAGGCCTTTGCACGTTACAGTCTGCCTGTAGGTTCAATTATCTCTGTAGAAGAAGGCGAGACAATAGAGCCTGGTACCGTCGTTGGTCGAATTCCACGTGAGTCCAGTAAAACGAAGGATATTACTGGTGGTTTACCACGTGTAGCTGAGCTTTTTGAAGTTCGAAAACCAAAAGAGCCTGCAATTATCACTGAGATTGATGGTCGCGTAAGTTTCGGAAAAGAACTTAAAGGAAAACTACGTTGCGTAGTAACTCCAGAGTTTGGAGAGCCTCAGGAATACTTGTTGCCCAAAGTTAAGCATACCATCGTCCATGAGGGTGATTATGTTGCTGCTGGTGAACCATTGATTGAAGGAACCATCGTTCCAAACGATATTCTCAAGGTTCTTGGTGTCAAAGAACTGGCCAAGTTCCTGGTGAACGAAGTGCAGGAAGTGTATCGTTTGCAGGGTGTTAAGATTAACGATAAACATATTGAAGTTATCGTTCGTCAGATGCTGCGCAGGATTCAGATTACGAATGCTGGTGATTCTAAATTTATGATTGGTGAGCAGGTTGTGTGGTGGGATTTTGAAGATGAACGGGATCGTCTCTTTGCAGAAGGCAAACAGCCAGGAATGGCTGAACCGCTGCTCTTAGGTGTGACCAAAGCATCACTCTCTACCGAGAGTTTTATCTCAGCGGCCTCTTTCCAGGAGACAACGAAGGTCTTAACCAATGCTTCCATGGCAGGAAAGGTAGATAATTTGGTTGGCTTAAAAGAAAATGTTATTATGGGACGATTGATTTCAGCTGGTACCGGACTCGGGAAAAAATTCTAAGGTTTCAAGTGATTAAAGTTCAAAGTGATGTGTAATTTCACTTTAAACTTTATAACTTTCGACTTTGGGCTTTCGTTTTATGCTTGACAGTATGAAGGCGATAGAGTAAATATTCTTCCTTTCGTGCCGGGCTCACAAGCATTCCGCCCGTATGATATCAATTATAGCGTCATTTATTATATACGTGAACAGGAGCAGTAAAGATAATGCCAACAATTAACCAGCTCATTCGGCAGGGCAGAAAGAAGATCGTTAAGAAAAAAGATACTCCCTCCCTTGAAGGCTGTCCGCAAAAGCGTGGCGTCTGTGTTAGGGTATATACGACTACACCAAAGAAACCAAACTCTGCGCTTCGTAAGGTCGCTAGGGTTCGTTTGACCAATGGAAAAGAGGTAACCTCTTATATTCCTGGTATTGGCCATAATCTTCAAGAACATTCAGTTGTTTTGATTCGTGGCGGTCGTGTAAAGGATCTTCCAGGTGTTCGTTATCATATTGTTCGTGGTACTCTTGATACTCTTGGCGTCTCTGATAGACGTAACGGGCGTTCGAAGTATGGTGCCAAGCGTCCTAAATAGTCTACTGTTGTAAAAGAGGAATAATATGCCACGTAGAAAAGTTGCAGAAAAAAGAAAGATTAATCCAGATCCACGATTCAACTCCGTACTTGTCGCCAAGTTCACTAATGGAATCATGGAGCAGGGTAAAAAATCCATTGCTCGTCGGATATTTTATGACGCCATGGATATCGTTGCCAGCAAGGTGACAGACGAAGATCCACTTGTTATCTTTGAAGAAGCGATGGAGAAGGTTCGTCCAAAAGTTGAAGTTAAATCCCGACGTGTCGGTGGCGCTACCTACCAGGTACCCATGGAAGTTCGTCAGGTAAGAAGGAATGCATTGGCCATTCGCTGGATTATTTCATATGCGAAATCCAGATCAGGAAAGTGTATGTCTGAAAAGCTAGCGGCTGAACTTCTCGATGCATATAATGATCGTGGCGCTGCCGTAAAGAAACGTGACGATACCCATCGTATGGCTGAGGCTAATAAGGCTTTCGCTCACTACCGTTGGTAGGAACATTGCGAAGGGCGTCTTTACTCTGTTGAGTATTCATCAGCCTGTAACCTGTTAACCGAGTTAAGCTGATGACTGGAAGTAAGGATCTGTCTACTGTACGTAATATAGGCATAATGGCCCATATTGATGCAGGTAAGACAACCACAACAGAGAGAATTTTGTATTACACAGGTCGATCTTATAAGATCGGCGAAGTTCACGATGGTAATACCGTCATGGACTGGATGGAGCAGGAGCAGGACAGAGGTATTACCATAACCTCTGCCGCAACAAGCTGTACCTGGAAATCCACAGATATTAACATTATTGATACACCCGGTCATGTTGACTTCACCGTTGAGGTTGAACGAAGCCTACGAGTTTTAGATGGCGTTGTTGCTGTCTTTTGTGCAGTAGGAGGAGTTGAGCCCCAATCAGAAACGGTATGGCGACAGGCTGAAAAGTACTGCATCCCACGAATTGCATTCATCAATAAGATGGATCGTATAGGAGCCGACTTTGAAAGGGTAGTAACAATGATGGAAGAACGACTTGGGGCAAACCCCGTTATCGTTCAGATTCCTGTCGGTAAAGAGACCGAATTTGAAGGCGTTATCGACCTCATCGAAGAAAAGATGTATTCATTCGATGAGGAATCTTTAGGGCGGGAAGTTGTAGAAAAAGATATCCCGGAAGCATATCGGGACAGATTCACGGCCGCACATATGGTGCTCATCGAGAAGTTGGCCGACTTCGATGATGAGATCATGGAAAATTTCCTTGAAGATACACCTGTATCTGCGGATACGCTTTATCGTGCGCTTAGAATTGCTACCCTCGACCTGAACTTGGTTCCAGTCTTGTGTGGTAGTGCGTTTAAGAATAAAGGCATACAGCCTTTGCTTGACAGCATCGTTCATTTTTTACCATCACCCCTTGATGTACCACCTGTTGAGGGACACGGGAAGAATGACGAGATCATCAGTCGCAAGACGGACAGTAAAGAAAAACTGTCTGCACTTATTTTTAAACTGATGAGCGATTCATACGTAGAGAATCTTGCCTTTATTCGGATTTATTCCGGAACAGTAAAGGTTGGAGACAAAGTATTTAATCCTGTCAAAAAGAAGAAAGAAAAAATTGGCAAGCTGATAAGATTACACGCCAATAAAAGGGAAGAGGTCGGTGAACTTAGCGCTGGTGATATCGGTGCAGTTATCGGACTCAAATTCTCCACAACAGGAGATACCCTATGCGCAAGTGGTGACTATATAGTACTGGAAAGTATGGATTTTCCGGAACCAGTTATTGGTGTCGCCATTGAAGCAAAAAGTAAGGCGGACGAAAAGAAACTGGAGGAGACCCTAGGCAAAATTGCCATGGAAGACCCTTCCTTTCGCATTGCAAAGAACGAAGAGACTGGACAAACAATTATTTCCGGCATGGGAGAGCTTCACCTGGAAATAATTGTTCATCGTTTACTTCATGAGTTTAAAGCAAATGCAAACGTTGGTACGCCACAGGTTTCCTATAAAGAAACCATCTCAGCGCATGCTGAGGCTGAAGGGAAATTTGACCAGCAGACTGGAGCCAAAGGGATGTATGGCCATGTCATAATTGAAATAGAACCGCTTGGTCGCTCAGAAGGCGTTGTGTTTGAGTCAGTTGTAAAAGACGATACAATCCCTGATATGTTTCTTGGAGCAATTGAAAAAGGAATTAGAGACAGTCTTGATGCAGGCCCACTCATCGGATATCCAGTAACAGATATTAAAGTTACACTGGTTGGTGGATCTTACAGCGAAGAAGAATCGACTGAGATGGCCTTTGGAGTTGCATCATCTATGGCTATCAGGCGAGCGACAGCAGATGCAAAAGCATTGTTACTCGAACCAGTTATGAATTTGGAAGTTATAAGTCCTGAAGAATATCTTGGAGATGTGATGAATGATCTCAACTCCAAGCGTGCAAAGGTTGTAGGCGTAGGCGCCGAAGATTCTTTGCAGGTGATTAAAGCTCACGCCCCGCTGGCGGAAATGTTTGGTTATTCAACATCACTCAGGTCAGCAACACAGGGTAGAGCTAATTTCACAATGCAGTTTGAAAAATATGACGTTGTGCCCAAGAACAGGGCAGACGAAATCATTCGAAAAATAAGAGGAATATAGCACATTCATTTTGAGGTAAGACTATGTCAAAAGAAAAATTTCAAAGGACAAAACCGCATGTCAATGTAGGTACTGTAGGTCATATTGATCACGGTAAAACTACTTTGACCGCTGCTATCACTGCTGTACAGGCTACTAAAGGACTTGCCGAGTTTACTGATTTCAGTAACATCGACAAAGCTCCTGAAGAAAAAGAGCGTGGAATTACCATCGCTACCGCACATGTTGAGTATGAGACCGAAAATCGTCACTACGCTCACGTGGATTGTCCTGGCCATGCTGATTACATCAAAAACATGATCACAGGTGCTGCCCAGATGGATGGCGCTATTCTTGTTGTTGGTGCAGATGATGGTGCTATGCCTCAGACCCGTGAGCATATTCTGCTTGCTCGTCAGGTTGGTGTTCCCGCAATCGTTGTATTCCTCAACAAATGCGATATGGTTGATGACGATGAACTCATCGAACTTGTAGAGATGGAACTTCGTGAGCTCCTTGATAAGTATGGGTTTCCTGGCGATGATATTCCTATCATCCACGGTTCTGCTTTGAAAGCCCTTGAGAATCCAGAAGATCCAGAAGCAGCAAAATGCATCAATGAACTGATGGCTGCTATCGATTCGTACATACCAGAACCAGAACGTGACGTTGACCAGCCTTTTCTTATGCCAATTGAGGATGTCTTCTCAATCTCTGGCCGTGGAACGGTTGCAACCGGTCGTGTAGAGCGTGGAGTTGTTCACGTTGGTGATGAGATCGAAATTGTTGGAATTAAAGAGACAACCAAGACAACTTGTACTGGTGTAGAGATGTTCCGTAAGCTCCTTGACGAAGGTCAGGCTGGTGACAATATCGGTGCATTACTTCGTGGTACCAAGCGTGAAGATATTGAGCGTGGTCAGGTTCTTGCAGCTCCAGGCTCCATCTTACCGCACACAAAATTTAAAGCTGAGTGCTATATCCTTGGAAAAGATGAGGGTGGACGTCACACTCCATTCTTCAACGGATATCGTCCCCAGTTCTACTTCAGAACAACAGATGTGACCGGAGTTATCACTCTTCCAGAAGGGGTAGAGATGGTAATGCCCGGTGATAACCTGCATGTTGATGCTGAGCTTATTACTCCAATTGCCATGGATGTTGGTCTTCGTTTTGCAATTCGCGAAGGTGGACGTACTGTTGGTGCTGGCGTAATTAGTGAGATCTCCGAATAAGGAAGGAACATGATACCTACAGATAAAATTCGTATTCGCCTTAAGGCGTATGATCATAAACTCCTTGATCTGTCCACACATGAAATTGTAGAGACCGCAAGAAGAACTGGTGCTGCAGTTGCAGGCCCAATTCCTCTGCCAACCTCTATTAAGAAGTTTTGTGTATTGCGTTCACCCCATGTGGATAAGAAATCTCGTGAGCAATTTGAGATGAGAACACATCGTCGCTTGATTGACATTCTTGAGCCTACTCAGCAGACCATAGATATGCTGATGAAACTTGAGTTGTCTGCTGGTGTTGATGTGGAGATTAAACTGCCATAGCGAAGAGTTTTTCGCTTTACTAGAGAAGTATAGGTAAGATTATGCCAAAGACAATGGGCTTATTAGGAAAAAAAATTGGTATGACTCGTGTGTATAACGAGATGGGAGCCGTAATCCCCGTCACCGTTATAGAGGCTGGTCCCTGCAAGGTGCTTCAGGTGAAGTCGCAGGCCAAAGAAGGATACAATGCAATTCAGGTCGGTTTTGGTGACAAAAAGGCGCAGCGTGTAAACAAACCTGCTGCTGGTCATTTTAAAAAGGCTGACACTGATGGATATTATCATATTCGAGAATTTAGAGTTGAGAATCCAGAAGAGTATCAGGCAGGGCAGGAAATAAACCTTGTAGATCTTTTCAAAACCGGAGACATCATTGATGTTCAGGGTGTTTCTCAAGGTAAAGGTTTCCAGGGCGTTATGAAACGTCATGGATTCAAAGGTGGACCTAGTGGACATGGATCCAAATTTCACCGTCGTCCAGGATCTATTGGGATGAGCGCCTGGCCTGGTAGGGTCGTTAAAGGCAAGAAGCTTCCAGGAAGAATGGGTACTGATACAGTCCTCAGGAAAAACGTACTTGTTGTCGATGTTCGTGAGGATGATAATATTATCCTTGTTAAAGGACCGATACCAGGATCCAAACAGTCTCTTCTTAAACTTTACACTAAGTAATTAGTCTAAAGAACACGAAGTCAGCGGTTCAAGGAGTGAAATTATAAAATGTCTACCGTAGATATAGTAAATACTAGTAACGAAAAAGTTGGCGAGATTGAACTTTCTGCGAAAGTTTTCGATCTTGATGTCAAAGAGCATCTGCTCCACGACGTTGTACGCCAGCAGCGTGCGGCAAAGCGCGCAGGTAATGCCTGTACCAAAACACGTGTAGAAGTACGTGGTGGCGGTGCAAAACCGTGGCGTCAGAAAGGTACAGGACGGGCTCGTGCCGGTACCAACAACTCTCCTATCTGGAGAGGTGGTGGTGTAACTTTTGGCCCTAAGCCTCGTGATTATAGCTTTAAGCTTAATCGGAAAGTGAGAAAGCAAGCTCTCGCCATGGCAATGAGCGCAAGACTACAGGAAGGAAATCTTATTGTGGTTGATGAATTTGTTATGGATGCTATCAAAACAAAAGATTTCGTGAATATCATGAAAGGTTTTGATTTTGAGAATTGCCTGCTGATCACCGAAGGGAAAAATGAAAATCTGAACAAATCAGCTCGAAACGTTAATGGTTTTAAGATCATGAGCGCCGAAGGTCTGAACGTTTATGATATTCTCTTGCACAAGAAACTAATGCTGGTTAAACCTGCTGTTGAGAGTATTGAGAAGAGGTTGGAAGCATGAAAAGTGATCATAGAATTTTGAGAGGTCCTTGTCTCACTGAGAAAGCAAATATTCAACTAGAAGTTGAAAATAAAGTTGTTTTCAAAGTTGATCCTCAGGCTAACAAAATCGATATTAAGAAAGCCGTTGAGAAAATGTTTGATGTGAAAGTTAAGCATGTTCACACAGCAAACATGCACGGCAAACAAAAACGTGTGGGTAAATCTACAGGCTTTACCAATGATTGGAAAAAAGCCTATGTAACCCTGTCTGAAGGTAACATCAGCTTTGTTGATGAACTGTAGTAAACAATAAAGCAGCTGCTACCAGTATATGAATTTAGTAGAGCTATCAATCCAATTAGCCTTGATGGAGCGATTAGATAATGATTACAATTAAGAAATATAGACCCACGTCACCGGGTAAACGACATCATGTGTCAATTCAGAATACTGAATTGTCAAAGCAGGGACCTGAAAAGTCTCTCCTTGCACCGCTGTCAAAAACAGGTGGACGTAATAATTACGGACGAATCACTTCCCGTCATATCGGTGGTGGTCATAAACGGAAATACCGTATCATTGATTTCAAGCGTAACAAGACTGATATCACTGCTAAGGTTATCTCCATTGAATATGATCCAAACAGAAGCGCAAATATTGCACTTCTCTCCTATATTGATGGTGAAAAAACTTATATCCTTGCACCTGCCGGAATTGCTGTTGGCGATCAGGTAATTGCAGGCGAAAATGCCGATATAAAACCCGGTAACTGTCTGCCGCTGGAAAATATCCCCCTCGGTACCCTTCTTCATAATATTGAAATGAAGATTGGTAAGGGCGGTCAACTGGTACGAAGTGCCGGTGTTTCTGCGCAGCTTATGGCCAAAGAAGGAACCTATGTTATGGTTCGTCTGCCATCCGGTGAAGTTCGCAAATTTCACAAACTGTGCCGGGCATGTATCGGACAGGTTGGTAACCGTGAACATGAGAGCCAAAAGCTCGGTAAAGCCGGTCGTAAACGCTGGTTGGGTAAACGTCCTCATGTCCGTGGTGTTGCCATGAATCCCGTTGATCATCCGATGGGTGGTGGTGAAGGAAAGAGTTCAGGTGGTCGTCATCCATGTACTCCATGGGGTTACCCAACGAAGGGTTACAAGACTAGAAAGAACACTCAGTCCGATAAATATATCATTAAGAAAAGACGTTAATTAGAGGATTAGACTATGGCTCGTTCAGTCAAGAAAGGACCTTTTATCGATGATCATCTGCAGAACAAAGTAGACTCTGCAATTGAAAATGGATCTCGCAAGGTTATTAAAACCTGGTCCAGGCGATCTGACATCTCTCCAGAGATGGTTGGTTTGACCTTCGCAGTACATAACGGGAGAAAATTTATCCCGGTATTTGTTTCAGAGAATATGGTTGGCCACAAGCTTGGTGAGTTTTCACCCACCAGAACATTTTACGGCCATGCCTCTGATAGGAAATCTCGTAAATAAAGCAATAAGAATCAGCAGGAGTGTATAATTATGGAAGCTCGCGCAGTTGGGAGACGTATCAGAATCTCCCCCCAAAAAGCAAGACTTGTTGCGGACGTAGTTCGGGGTATGAGCGCTGATAAGGCAATCACCACCCTTCGCTTTATGCCGAAAAAAGGTGCATCAATTTTACGTAAGGTCATTGAATCTGCAGTTGCCAATGCGACTCAGGATGACCAGATCGATGTTGATAACCTGTATGTGAAAACAGTTTTCATCGATGGAGGACCCTCTTTTAAGAGAATCCGACCTCGTGCTATGGGACGTGCCACATCAATTATTAAACGTACAAGTCATATTACAGTTATTCTTGATGAAGAATAATCCTTTACAAGAATCACTGTAAAGGGTATGACTCACATTTTTTTCATTTATATAGAACAAGCGATTTGCTGGAGGATTATTTTGGGGCAAAAAGTTAACCCGTTAGGGATCAGACTTAATATTACTCGTACATGGGACTCAATCTGGTATGCCGATAAGGACTACTCGAGAAATCTCATAGAAGATCAGAAAATCAGAAAATTCCTGAAGAGTCGTCTTTCACATGCGAGTCTCTCCAAAATTATTCTTGAGCGTACTGGAGAGAAGGTTCGTGTGAAACTCTTCACTGCTCGTCCAGGAATTGTGATTGGAAAGAAGGGATCAGAGATTGAACTACTGAAAAAAGATCTAGAACAACTGATCAATCGTAAGGTTGTTATAGATATCCAGGAAGTTCGACGTCCAGAAGCTGATGCACAGCTAGTCGCTGATAACATCGCTCAACAGCTTGTAAGAAGGGTAGCGTTTCGACGTGCCATGAAAAAAGCTGTTACTTCAGCTCAACGTTTCGGTGTTAAGGGAATCAAAATTTCCTGTTCCGGACGTTTGGGTGGAGCTGAGATGTCTCGTTGTGAATGGGTTCGTGAAGGTAGAGTTCCACTGCACACTCTTCGTGCAGATGTTGACTATGCGCTTGCCGAGGCCAATACAACATATGGTATCATTGGAATTAAAGTATGGATCTTCAAAGGTGAAGTTCTGAAAAAGAACGAAGTTCAGGACACATAAAATCTGATTACGTTTCATCTTTTGAAAATTCTTTAATTATATCGGAGTTTAATCATGTTAAGTCCTAAAAAGGTCAAACATAGAAAAGTCTTTAAGGGGAAGAACCGCGGTAAGGCTTACCGTGGTTCCACAATCTCCTTTGGCGAATATGCCTTGAAAGCTGTGGAGCAGGGTAAACTTACTTCTCAGCAAATTGAAGCTGCTCGTATTGCTATTAACAGAAAAATTAAGCGTGGCGGTCAGGTATGGATTCGGGTATTTCCCGACAAGCCAGTTACTTCCAAACCTGCTGAAACACGAATGGGTAAAGGTAAAGGAGCACCAGACCATTGGGTCGCTGTTACCAAACCAGGGAAAATCATTTATGAACTTGCTGGTGTTGAAGAAGAGCTTGCTATTAAGGCTTTGACCCTTGCCGGAGCAAAACTTCCTTTTAGAACGAAGGTGATCACGAAAAGGAGCACATTATGAACATGACTGAATTGCGCTCAATGTCCAACGATGATCTCCAGAAAAAGCTGGTTGACCTGAAAGATGAGATTTCCAATCTTAGCTTTCAACATAAAATTCGTCCCCTTGAGAATACATCCAGTATTAAGAAACTTCGAAAAGATGTTGCCCGTATCAATACTCTTTTTAATGAGAATTGAAGAGTACAATACAAAAAACAATAACGTAGTATAGAGTTATTATTACTCAAATTGAGTGAATTATGAGTGAGACAAAAAAAAATAAGAAGAGCAGGACCGGAACTGTTGTCAGCAATAAAATGGAAAAAAGCATTGTTGTCCGTGTTGAAAGAACTGTAAAGCATAAGTTCTACGGCAAATATGTTAAAACAAGTGTCAAGTATCTCGCTGATGATCCTGAAAATACCTGTAACATTGGAGATATCGTTAACATTGAAGAGTGTCGTCCCTTGAGCAAGAAAAAGAGATGGCGTCTACGCGAAATCGTTCGTCAGGCGATTGTTTAACCGATAAACTCCACTATTTTTGATTAGCAACTGATTATTTATCAGGTGAAATTATGATACAAAGTGAAACAGTACTGAATGTCGCAGACAATTCAGGTGCAAAAAAGGTACTCTGCATTAGAGTACTCGGCGGAACCAGACGACGTTATGCCGGTATTGGTGATGTTATCGTGGTAACCGTGAAAGAAGCCCTGCCCAATGCGAAAGTGAAAAAAGGTGACGTCTTGAAAGCAGTGGTTGTTCGTACTGTTAAAGAGATGAGACGTATGGATGATACCTGGGTCAAATTTGACGATAATGCAGCCGTTATTCTTGCTGCTAACGGTGAGCCAGTTGGTACACGAATTTTTGGCCCTGTTGCTAGAGAGTTACGTAATCAGGGATTTATGAAAATAATATCTCTTGCGCCCGAGGCGTTATAAAACGAGTTAAGCAAGTAAACTCGCCGTACTGGCGGTTTTAATAAAAGGTGCTGAAAATGGCAAAGGGAATAACATACCTGAAGAAAGATGATCAGGTAGAAGTAATAGCAGGAAAGGACAAGGGACGCGTTGGTAAAATTCTCCAGGTATTTCCTGAGAAAGACAGAGTACTGGTTGAACGCATTAATATGATCAAACGTCATACCAAGCCTACCGAGATGAACCAGCAGGGACAGATAGTCAATCGTGAAGCAAGTATTCACATTTCCAATCTGCAGTTAATATGTCCAGAGTGTACCAAAACCGGAAAGGTTGGCAAAAAATTCTTAGAAGATGGAACAAAAGTTCGCTTTTGTAAAAGCTGCGGCGAATCCATCGAGAGCAAATAGTAACCAGGCAATCGCCAGGAGTATCAAATGGGTACGCTGAAAGACCATTATAATAATGAATGTAAACCGGCTCTGCAGAAGGAATTTGGCTACACCAATGTCATGCAGATTCCGAAGCTTGAGAAAATAGTCCTTAACATGGGACTAGGTGAGGCAGTTCAAAATCCAAAAATTATTGATGGAGCAGTTGAAGAACTGACTCGTATTGCTGGACGTAAAGCTGTCGTCACCAAAGCAAAAAAGTCTATAGCAGGATTTAAACTGAGAGAAGGAATGCCTATCGGCTGTCGTGTTACATTGCGAGCCGATGCGATGTATGACTTTTACAGTAAGCTTGTAAATATTGCTCTTCCCCGGGTACGTGATTTCCGCGGAGTTTCTCCCAAGTCATTTGATGGACGTGGAAATTTTTCAATGGGTGTTAAGGAGCAAATTATTTTTCCTGAGATTGATTTCGACAAAATTGATAAAATTAAAGGATTAAATATTAGCATTGTAACAACGGCTGGAAGTGATGATGAGGCTAGAAGCCTTCTCAAACATCTTGGTATGCCGTTCAAACGCTGATTCATTAGTAATTAACTTTAGATTTAAGTAACTGGAGGTCGGTTTGGCTAAGAAATCTCTCATTGCGAAAGCAAAAAGAACGCCAAAATTTGCGGTTCGGAAGTATAACAGATGTCCTCTTTGTGGACGCCCGAAAGCATTTATTCGTAAGTTCGGCATGTGCCGGATCTGTTTTCGTAAGTTGGCATCTAGTGGTTTGGTAACCGGTGTGACGAAGTCATCCTGGTAACCGTTAATGTCGCTAGAACATAATATTTTTATAAGATAGGAGAGTTCGCCATGTCTATGAGCGATCCCCTGGCAGATATGCTGACCAGGATACGAAATGGTTTGAAGGCAAAGTTTAACACAGTTGAAATGCCATCATCCAACACAAAAGCTAATATTGCCAAGGTCCTTAAAGAGGAAGGCTATATCAACGCATTTTCAGTTAAAAACGATGGTTCTCAGGGAACTTTGAGTATTGAACTGAAATACGACGCGGATAACACACCGGTTATCACCGGAATTAAACGTGTTAGCAAGCCTGGGTTACGTAAGTATTCCGGTGCTGATGGTATACCTAAAGTACTTAACGGTCTTGGTATCGCCATCCTTTCAAGTTCAAAGGGCGTTATTACTGATAGAACCGCAAGGGCCAGTAATGTAGGCGGTGAAATACTTTGCGAGGTCTGGTAAGACCAGCAAATAACGGAGGTAATCATGTCTCGTATTGGAAAAATGCCTATTCCTGTGCCTGCTGATATTAAGGTTGATATCAAAGGTCAGGTTATATCAATAAGTGGTAAAAACGGAAAACTTGAACGTAAAGTTTTACCTGAACTCGAAGTTTCTGTGAAAGATCAGGAAATAATTGTAGAGAACAGGGATAACAGTAAGCGTACCAATGCTTTCCGTGGAATGACTAGAAGTCTTATCAACAATATGGTTATTGGTGTTAGCAATGGATTTAAAAAGACACTTGTTGTTGAAGGCGTAGGATATAAAGTTAACATGGCCGGCAAGACTCTAACATTGAATGTTGGATATTCTAATCCGGTAGAGTTTCCCGTTCCCGAAGGTGTACAGGTAACTGTCGACGGAAACACTAAAATAATCGTTGAATCAAACGACAAGGAACTGCTTGGTCTGACCAGTGCAAAAATTCGCGAAGTTCGTAAACCTGAACCTTATAAAGGAAAAGGAATACGATACGAAGATGAACATATTGTACGCAAGGTTGGTAAGGCTGGAGCCGCTGCTTAAACAATTACTGTCGATAATAGATTGTAATTCTAACACCGGTGTTGAGAGGTTAGCCGGTATAAATACCTTATTGAATTTTATTTTTATTAAAATCAAATTCAATAGGGTACTAAAAATATGGTAAGGAAAAATGGCTAAGACGAATCCTAAGACAACAGCCAGGGCAAAACGTGTCCGACGCATTCGCAAAAAGATTACTGGAACCAGTGATCAACCGCGTCTTAGAGTCTTTAAAAGTAACAAACATATTTATGCTCAAATCATTGATGACTCCGTAGGCAGAACTCTTGCTTCCATGTCAACAATAGATAAAGCTTTTGAAGGCGAGAAAACTGATAAAACCGGAAGTGCAAAGAAGGTAGGATTATTGATTGCTGAAGCTGCCAAAAGTGCAGGTGTCAGCAAAGTTACCTTTGATCGTGGCGGTTATATTTATCACGGTAGAGTAAAAGCACTTTCCGATGGAGCTCGGGAAGGCGGTCTTCAATTTTAACGTTAATTTAGGGGGTGTCCCTTGGCAGATTTTAAACGTTCGAGGAACGAAGGTTCCGACGAATTTATTGAAAAAATCGTATTTATTAACCGTGTCGCCAAAGTAGTAAAAGGTGGACGTCGGTTCAGCTTTAGTGCCATAGTTGTTGTTGGTGACGGAAAAGGTAAAGTTGGTTACGGTCTTGGTAAAGCAAATCTTGTACCCGAGGCAATCCGTAAGGGTGTTGAGAGGGCAAGAAAAGATATGTCTTCTATATCGCTTACCGATGCATCAATTCCTCATCAGGTTATAGGTCGATATGGTGCTGGTAAGGTTCTGTTGAAACCAGCCTCAGAAGGTACTGGCCTTATTGCTGGTGGTCCTGTTCGTGCAGTTCTTGAAGCAGTTGGTGTAAAGAATGTACTCACCAAATGTTTAGGTTCTCACAACCCGCATAATATGGTTAAGGCTACAATTGAAGGTCTTCATTCTCTTCGTTCTGCACAGAAAATTGCAGAAATGCGCGGTAAAACCGTCGAAGAGATTCAGGCTTAATTTTTAAAGCATGGCCTCAACCACTGTTAGTGGGAAACGCTATGCTTTTTTATCTATTTATATTGAGTAAAGGGTAGTCAAATGTCGGATACAATCACATTTACTCTCGTCAAGAGCGGAATCGACAGTACCAAAAAGATCCAGGCAACACTGATCGGTCTTGGACTGACAAAAATGCAAAAGACTGTAACTCGTAAGGATACCCCCGAAATGCGCGGGATGCTTAATAAAGTTGCACATCTTGTCCGCGTCGAGGAGGCTTAACATGATTAATTTAGGAAATCTTTCTCCTGTTAAAGGAGCTAGGAAACAACGTAAACGTCTCGGTCGAGGTCCCGGAAGTGGCCACGGAAAAACCGCAGGTCGTGGACACAAGGGTTTTAAATCGCGCTCCGGTTCTGGTATTAAACCTGGATTTGAAGGTGGACAGATGCCATTACAGCGTCGTCTCCCTAAGCGTGGCTTTACAAATATCAATAAAATAAAATTCAGCCTCGTGTCCTTAAGCACACTTGATAAGCTTGAAGATACATCTGATGTGACAACTACATCTCTTATTGAGCTTGGTGTTGCCAATAAAGGATTACCTGTAAAAATTCTTGCTAATGGCGAAATTACCAAAGCTGTCACTGTTACAGTCGACAAGGTAAGTGCTGGTGCAAAAGCAAAGATTGAAGCTGCAGGCGGCAAAGTCGTCAGCGCTACTGCGGAATAATTCATTATGAGCGGACTGCAGAATGCTGCGAAATCACCAGATTTAAGGAAAAAGATACTTTTTACACTGGCAATGCTTGCAGTGTATCGAATGGGCGTGCAGGTTCCAACTCCCGGTATTAATGGAGAGGCCCTTGCCGCATTCTTTGCCAAAAATGCTGGTAATATCTTTGGGATGTTTAATATGTTTTCCGGTGGCGCCTTGGAGAATTTCTCCATTTTCGCCCTTGGTATCATGCCATACATCTCCGCATCCATTATTATTCAATTACTCACTGTTGTTATTCCACAGCTTGAGGCATTGAAGAAAGAGGGTGAGGCTGGTCAAAGAAAGATTACTCAGTACACGCGCTATGGAACTGTCGGCCTGAGTATCATTCAGGGTACGTTTATAGCAACTGGTCTGCAAAGCATGGTTGGACCCGGTGGTGAACCCATTGTCCTTAATCCAGGTACACCTTTTATTGTAATGACGATGATTACCCTCACAGCAGGGACGTCTTTTATTATGTGGCTTGGGGAACAGATGACTGAGCGAGGCATCGGTAACGGTATCTCATTGATCATTTTTGCTGGTATCGTTTCCCGAGGGCCTTCTGCACTTGTAAACTCCATTCAATTAGTTAAGGCCGGAGAAATTACACTCTTTTTTGTTCCACTGATCTGTGCCTTTATGGTCGCTGTTGTTGCAGTCATAGTTTTCTTTGAAACTGCACAGAGACGTATCCCCATCCAATACGCTAAACGTGTGGTTGGAAGGAAGGTTTACGGTGGACAGAGTTCACACCTTCCCCTTAAAATTAATATAGCCGGTGTAATTCCTCCCATTTTCGCATCCTCGATTATGATGTTTCCCGCGACAATTGGTGGGTTTATTCAGATCGACTGGGTGCAGCAGGTATCTGCTGCGATGTCACCAGGTACTGTTTATTACTATGCTTTATACATCGCCATGATCGTTTTCTTCTGTTTCTTTTATACGGCAGTGACCTTCAAGCCTGATGATGTTGCAGAAAATCTGAAAAAGAATGGTGGATTTGTCCCAG
Source organism: Desulfocapsa sp. (assembly GCA_022712895.1). GTDB lineage: Bacteria > Desulfobacterota > Desulfobulbia > Desulfobulbales > Desulfocapsaceae > Desulfocapsa. The sequence continues at coordinate 84,700 of JAFLJS010000055.1, read as the reverse complement.
GTATTCGTCCTGGCCGAAAAACCGCAGACTTTATCGATAAAGTGCTGACAAGACTTACGGTTGTTGGCGCAATATATCTCAGTGCAGTTTGTGTATTGCCAACTATTCTTATCTCTAAATTTAACCTGCCATTTTATTTTGGCGGAACAGCACTACTAATCATCGTAGGTGTAGCCATCGATACCATTTCAAAAGCACAATCGCAGATGGTGATGACTAACTATGAAGGGTTTATGAAGTCAGGTGCTAAGAAGTAAAAGGGTAACTACATGACAGGTGCTGGCGGGCAACAATCCGCAAAATCCATATTGGTGAAGACTGCTGATGAAATTAAAATCATGCAGGATGCCAATCAGATAGTTGCTGAAACACTTTCTATGCTACTGGACATTACAGAGCCTGGGATAACCACCTTTGAACTGGATAAAATGGCTGAAGAGCTCTGTTTGAAGAGAAATTCAGTTCCAGCCTTCAAAGGATATCACGGCTTTCCCAGCAGCCTTTGTGTTTCTATTAATGAAGAAGTTGTTCATGGTATACCAAGTCGTAAACGAAAGCTTAAAAAAGGGGATATCCTCTCTGTAGATTTTGGTGTTCGTTACAAAGGCTTTTACGGGGATTCAGCTGTTACCATACCCGTTGGCAACATAAAGAAACCGGTTCAAGATTTGTTACGTGTGACCAAAGAATCTCTTATGCTTGCGATAGAACAAGTCGTTCCTGGAAACAGGATCGCCGATATTTCAAGGGCAGTTCAGAACCATGCTGAAAAGCACGGGTTTTCAATTGTCCGACAGTTTGTAGGACACGGTATTGGAGCGTCTTTACATGAAGGGCCAGAAGTACCGAATTTTGTAAGCAAGGGTCAGACACCCAGACTAATTGAAGGAATGGTTGTTGCCATAGAACCCATGGTAAATCTTGGAACACATAAGGTACAGGTACTTCGTGATGGTTGGACTGTGATTACAGCAGACAAAAAAGTGTCTGCCCATTTTGAGCATTCTGTTGCTGTCACAGCAAATGGGCCTTTAGTATTGAGTGCCCGAGATAATTTCACGGACAAATAGCAAAATAATACTTCTCTTTTCTGCTGAGATATATTATATTCGTCCGATTCGTAATCTGATAGTATTCGTCTCAGGAGTATATTTATGGCCAAAGAAGAAGCCATTGAAGTTGAAGGAACCATAGTTGAACCATTACCCAATGCGATGTTTCGCGTTGAACTTGATAATGGTCATAAAGTTCTGGCCCATATTTCCGGTAAGATGCGGATGCATTTTATTAAAATTCTGCCCGGTGATCGTGTTACCATCGAACTTTCTCCCTATGATTTGACCAGGGGACGGGTTACATTCCGGGCAAAGAATAACAGTAAAAAGAAAAAATAAGAGAGTAATCACATGAAAGTCAGATCATCTGTCAAAAAAATGTGTAGTGATTGTAAAATCTATAAACGCAAAGGTGTTGTTCGGGTAAGCTGTAAAGTAAAGAAGCATAAACAGCGTCAGGGATAACCATCTCATACAGACATCGAGTGCAAGCACTCTGTCATCTTTAAAGGAGTACGTATTTTGGCACGTATAGCGGGAGTAGATCTTCCAAAAAACAAACATATGGATCGTTCGCTTACCTACATTCATGGTATCGGACTCACATCGGCTCGGCAGATTCTTGATAAAGTAGATCTGCCATATACAATGAACAGTAATGATCTTGCTGGCGAAGATATTACACGCATTAGAAAGGTTATTGAGGGCGAGTATACCGTTGAAGGTGATCGCCGTCGCGAGGTAGCCATGGATATCAAGCGTCTGACTGACTCTGGATGCTATCGTGGTCGTCGTCACCGCATGGGACTCCCATGCCGTGGGCAAAATACCAAGAATAATTCAAGGACCCGAAAGGGGCCTCGTCGCGGTCCTGCTGGCCGTAAATAAATTTTTAAAATGGTGTAAAGAATGGCTGGAGCAAAGCGTGGTTCGTCTAAGCGAAGAGTGAAAAAGAACGTTCCTGAGGGAATAGTTTATATTTACTCCACATTTAATAATACAATTGTAACTATTTCTGATAAGCAGGGTAACGCTGTTGCCTGGTGTTCTTCAGGAGTACTTGGTTTTAAGGGATCTCGTAAATCCACTCCATTTGCGGCGCAGAAAGCTATGGCTGAAGCGGCTGATAAAGCAATGGATATGGGGATGAGGAAGGTTGAGGTTCGTGTAAAAGGACCAGGACCCGGTAGAGAGGCAGCCCTTAGAGCGCTTATCAACACAAGATTTGAAGTCAGCAAAATTGTTGACGTGACACCTGTACCGCACAACGGTTGTAAGCCGCCTAAGCGTCGCCGGGTATAAATTATCTTGTCTTACGAATCTATCTATTTATTAGAAATATATATTTATTAATCGGAGAACGAAGTGGCTAGATATACAGGTCCTGCATGTCGTCGTTGCAGACGAGAGAATCTGAAGTTGTATCTCAAAGGTGATCGTTGTTATTCTGACAAATGTTCATTTGAGAGAAGAGCTTTCGGTCCTGGTCAGCATGGTCAGGCACGTTTTAGAAAAGTTTCAGATTATGCTATTCAGCTCAGAGAGAAACAAAAAGTTAAAAATATTTATGGTATGCTTGAAGGGCAATTCCGTATTTATTTTCATAAAGCTGATCTTCAGAAAGGCATCACTGGTGTAAATCTGATGATTATGCTTGAAAGAAGACTTGACAATACCATCTTTCGCCTAGGTTTTGCTTCCTCAAGAAAACAGGCTCGTCAACTCGTTCTTCATAATCACATCCAGGTAAATGGAAAGAAGGTTAACATTCCCTCTTTTTTCATCTCTGTAAATGATGTGATCACTGTTAAGGAAAAGAGTAGAACAAACAGTTTTCTTGTCGAATCCATGGAGGCCGTTGCCCGTCGTGGAATTCCAAGTTGGCTTGAGCTTGATAAGGATGCCTTCAAGGCAACCGTTAAAGCACTTCCTAACCGTGAAGAAATTACAATGCCAATTCAGGAACAGCTCATTGTTGAGCTTTATTCCAAGTAATTATCATTGAATATCGGTTACGCAATACCGTTATTTCAAACTTGAATGTAGGAAACCCATGACTGAAACTGTAGAAGAGACTGTAGAAGAGACTCTCCCTATTTATCGTAATTGGCACGCACTTATCCAACCTGAAGCATTAGAGGTGGATAAGGCAAATCATACTAATACATATGGGAAGTTTGTCTGTCAGCCACTGGAAAGAGGTTTTGCTGCGACTATTGGAAACTCTTTAAGACGTATTCTGCTTTCATCCATTCAGGGTACTGCAATTACATCTGTAAAGATTGAAGGTGCTCTCCACGAGTTCACAGCAATGGAAGATGTAAAAGAAGACGTTAGTGAGATTATCATTAATCTCAAGCAAGTGCGTCTTCAGTTGAACTCTGATGAGAAACAAGTTGTTACTATTGATAAAAAAGGCGCAGGTCCTATCACAGCTGCCGATATCTCTGGTGGTTCAGCAGTAGAAGTCATGAATGGTGAACAGCTTATTTGTACCCTCACCAATGATGTCGAATTTCATGCAGAACTTACTGTTGAATGGGGCAAAGGCTATCAAACCGCTGAAAAACAAGACAAAGAAGAACTGGCTATTGGTCAGATTCCAATTGATGCGATTTTCACGCCTGTTCGTCAGATTCAATTTAAAGTGTCTAATGCCCGTGTCGGTATGCAGACAGATTACGACAAATTGACAATTGAAATTGAGACAGATGGGAGTGTCAAGCCCGAAAATGCGCTTGCCTATGCTGCAAAAATTCTTAAGTCTCAATTAACAACTTTCATTAACTTTGATGAGAAAGCCGTTGAACCTGAAGTGAAAGAAGATGAGGGCGAGGATCTGCCCCCTCTTAATCCCAATCTGAACAAACCTGTTGAGGATCTTGAGCTTTCAGTTCGCTCTGCAAATTGTTTAAAGAATGCCGATATTAATTTCATTGGTGAGCTTGCTCACAGAACAGATCAGGAAATGCTGAAGACCAAAAACTTCGGTCGTAAATCCTTGAATGAGATCAAAGCACTTCTTGCTGATATGGATCTGACTCTTGGTATGAAGATTGATAACTGGACTCCACCTGAAGTCGCAGAAGCTGAAGAAGAAACAGAATAAAAACGTTTTACATTATATCAGTTTTCTGAAGAATACTGAGATGAGGATAGAATTATGAGACATGGAAAAGCAGGAAAAAGACTAGGCCGTACAGGCTCTCACAAGAAGGCTATGGTTCGCAATATGGTTACTTCTCTTTTCGAGCATGAACGCATTGTTACCACAACTCCAAAAGCCAAAGAAGTTAGGAAAATTGCAGATAAAATGATCACACTTGCAAAGCGTGGTGATTTACATGCTAAACGTCAGGCTTTTAGCTTTATCCAGAGCAAGGATGTTGTTGCTAAACTTTTCGACGTGATTTCCGTTCAGTATGCTGATCGCAATGGTGGCTACACCCGTATCATCAAGACAGGTCAACGCCGAGGTGATGCAGCTCACATGGCTATCCTTGAGCTTGTGGGATACTCTGAGGAGATTGAGACTGAAGAAGAGAGTGAAAACTAAAAATTCTTAGGTCCATAGAATCTTAAGCTGGTATGAATTTATTCATATCAGCTTTTTTTTTGCTTTCTGAAAACAGACGGTTTTCATGTGGCATCATTTCTAACAGCCACTTTATTGATTTTTACACTCTTTTATTCATTCAATTTGTATCATGTATGGTTATCGCAAAGATTGACATAAATCGAATGAACAAAAAATGCTAATACATTTCCAGGGTGACAATCTCTGGAGCAAGCCTTTAATCCTTTTGCAGGTTCTATGGATTTTAGAATTATAATAAGCGCTACAATTCTATTTGTTTGGAATATATGAAAACTCAAAAAGATTTCCCTGAGGGGATGCAACCTTTAGGAAAAAAAGAAAAGTTTACGTTTCGGTGCCATAAAGATATTGATTGCTATATGGTTTGCTGTAAAAAAGTGGATATGTTTTTGTTTCCCTACGATATCCTGCGTTTGAAAACCTGCCTGAATATAAGTTCCCAGGAATTTATGGAGAATTATTCGCAAGTGGTACAAGGGCAAAGCCATCCATATTTTCCGGCAGTTATGTTGCGACTAGCTGATGATGAACAGAAGGCTTGTCCGTTTCTTATGGAAGATGGTTGTGGTGTTTATGCTGACAGGCCTTCTTCTTGTCGTACATATCCACTGGAACGTGGAGTTGATCGATCCCCTGAAAAAGGTATGTGTAATGAATTCTATTTTATGACAGATAACGATTACTGTCACGGGCATAAGGAAACTAAAGAATTTACCATAAAAAAATGGACTCGGGATCAACGCCTTGATGATTACAACATGATGAACGATCTATGGGCTGAGGTAGATACCGTTTTCAGTAGTAACCCATGGGCTGGCGAAGGAAGTGGTGGTTCTAAACAACAGGTTGCCTTTACTGTTTGCTACGATATTGACAATTTCAGATTAATGGTTGCCAAGCACTCACTTCTTGATCGTTTTGTAATACCTAAAAATCAAAAACGACGAATCAAAGACTCTGATACAGAGCTCTTGAAGTTTGGTTTTGAGTGGTTAAAATATTTCCTTGGTAAACCTTCGTCACTTAGCCCAAAATAAAAAGTCATTTTTAGCGATTGCCTTGCGCAAAAACTTGCGAAAAACACGAGGCTATGGTAATTAAAAATGTTTGTTTAGTAGTTTAACAGTCCAGAACCGCAATGCGCGGGAGTGGACACAATACACACATCCCACCGTATTCCGGTGTTATTGTTATGATACTAATATCATTGCATAATGAAGGAGGGATGGAGGTTTAACCGGATCAGGAGAATAGTATGGCAAAAGTTACAGTAAAAGACATGTTGAAGGCTGGCCTTCATTTTGGTCATCAGACCCGTCGCTGGAATCCAAAGATGAAACCTTACATCTATGGGCCTCGCAATGGTATTTACATCATTAACCTTGATCGCAGTAAGAAGATGTTTGATGTTGCAGCAGATTTCGTTAATTCCGAAATTGCAAATGGCGGTAATATCCTTTTCGTTGGAACCAAGCGTCAGGCAGGAAATATTGTTAAAGAAGAAGCTATGCGCTGTGGTATGCCATATGTCAACCATCGCTGGCTTGGCGGTATGATGACAAATTTTCAAACCATCAAGAATTCCATAGAGCGTCTAAAATCTATTGAATCCATGCAGGAAGACGGTTCAATTAACCGTTTCCCCAAGAAAGAAATCCTGCTTATGGAGAAAGAGCGTATCAAGCTTGAGCGTAATGTCGGTGGAATCAAACATATGCGTAATCCACCAACAGCTATTCTTGTAATTGATCCTAAAAATGAAGCAATTGCTATTAATGAAGCGCAGAAATTACATATTCCAATAATTGCACTTACAGATACAAACTGTGATCCTGACGGAATAGATTACCTTATCCCAGGAAACGATGATGCTATTCGCTCTATTCGTCTGATCTGTGGTCAGATGTGCGAGAGTGTACTTGCTGGGCAGGCTGCAAAAGACGGAGACGACGCTTCTGACGAAGCTATGATGGCCGCCATGTCCGATGCTGGAGATGAGCAAGCTGTAGAAACTGTAGCTCCAGCCGAAGCCACTGATACAGCAGCTGCTGCTCCTGTCGAAGGCACTGATGCATAATCTGTCCTGACGCAAGATTTGCGTCGTCAGTCTAAAATGAAAGCAAGGGGGCTGTATAAGCCCCTTTGTCATGTCTGCCCCTATGTGATCAAAACCTTGGCAAAGGGGATCAAAATATTAAATACGAATTATTAGAGGATGGTATGAAGATTACAGCCAAAATGGTAAAAGATCTGCGGGATACAACTGCTGCAGGCATGATGGATTGTAAGCGGGCTCTTGGTGATACAGACGGTGATTTTGACAAAGCAGTTGATCTACTCCGTCAAAAGGGTCTTGCTGTCGCTGCCAAACGTGCCGGTCGTGAGACCAGTGAGGGTACCATCGAATGCTATATTCATGCAGGTGGAAAAATTGCTGCAATGGTTGAACTTTCCTGCGAGAGTGATTTTGTAGCTAAGACTGATGGCTTCAAGGAGTTTGCTCGTGAGCTTGCTCTCCATGTCGCTGCTGTAAACCCTGTTGCACTTTCTAGAGAAGATGTACCAGAAGATGTTATTGCTCGTGAAAAAGAAATATATATACAACAGGCTATAGACTCTGGTAAGCCCGAGAACATAGTGGAAAAAATGGTTGGTGGTAAGATGGATAAGTTTCTCAAGGAGATTTGTCTTCTGGATCAGCCTTTTGTGAAAGATCCAGATTTCACCATCCAGGAAATGATCACTAATCTTATCGGAAAAATGGGTGAGTCTATCTCCATTAAACGATTTTCCCGTTTTCAGGTTGGAGCCTGAGTCTCACAATCTGACAAGCTGAAAAATGAAATTAGATAACCACTTAAAGGAGTCGTTGTGGGGTTGAAATATAATAGAATACTCTTGAAGTTAAGCGGTGAGGCCCTCATGGGTAATGACTCCTTTGGTATCAATACCGATGTTCTTGATGGAATTTCTGCAGAGATCAAGGAGATTATGGATTTGGGTGTGGAGACCGGAATTGTCATTGGTGCCGGAAATATCTTTCGGGGTGTTAAAGGTGCCAGTCAAGGCATGGACAGAACGGCGGCAGATAATATGGGCATGCTCGCTACTGTGATCAACTCACTTGCACTCCAGGACGCACTTGAAAGAAATGGTGTAGTTACCCGGGTTATGTCTGCTATTCCCATGCGTCTTGTTTGTGAACCTTATATTCGACGCCGTGCAACCAGGCATTTGGAAAAAGGACGTGCTGTAATTTTTGCGGCTGGCACTGGGAACCCGTATTTTACAACGGATTCCGCTGGAGTTCTTCGTGCCCTCGAAATCGATGCAGATGTTATCATTAAAGCCACCAAGGTCGATGGTGTCTATGACAAGGATCCTGTCGTGCATGCTGATGCTGTCAAATTTGATACCTTGGCTTATGATGATGTGCTCTCTAAAAATTTGCGTGTGATGGATGCTGCCGGTATAGCCCTCGCCAAAGAGGACTCAAAACCTATTATGGTTTTAAACATGACAGTTTCAGGCAATATTAAACGTGCTGTGATTGGTGAAAAAATAGGAACTGTAATTAACTAGTATAAAAAAAGAGATTGGTTATTTATTGCTGTTCTCTTTTACATCCCCCCCCTGATGGAGATCAGAATATGAGTGAAGTGCTGAAAGATGCAGCTGATAAAATGCAGAAAAGCGTGGAATCATTTAAAAATGAGCTGTCAAAAATACGAACTGGTCGTGCCTCTATATCACTCCTTGATGGGATTTCCGTCGATGCCTATGGCTCTATGCTGCCTATGAATCAGGTGGCCACCATGACTATTCCTGAGAGCCGAATGATTGCCATACAGCCTTGGGATCCGCAGATGATACCTGCCATTGAGAAGGCTATTATGAAATCTAATCTTGGCCTGGCTCCTGCCAACGATGGCAAAGTTATTCGTTTAAATATTCCACAACTTACTGAAGAGCGCAGAAAAGAGCTTGTTAAGCAGTCTCGTAAAACTGCTGAAGAGTTTCGAGTTGCTGTTCGTAATGTTCGTCGTGATGCTATTGATATCATGAAGAAGCAGAAAAATGATAAAGAGATTTCGGAAGATGATCTTTTTAAGTTTCAGGAAGCTGTTCAGGTTGAGACTGATAAACACGTCAAACTGATTGATGGAATTACAGAGAATAAAGAAACAGAAATGATGGAAGTATGATGGAATTATAGAAAATCTTCATCCCCTTGGTTGCTGAAAATGTATTCTGTTTCAAGGTGCTTACGGTACGCTGAAATGATATTTGTTTTAGAAATCTTGAATCTGAAGTTTTTTGTAACCCCATCTTTGCCTGTAGAGTTGTAAAAAAAGTCATTTTTCACAATTTGTTGTATTCTACTATGCCAATCCCCGATTCGATAGATCCTGAAAGTATTCCCCGTCATGTTGCCATTATTATGGATGGTAATGGGCGTTGGGCAAAACGACAGGGAAAACCACGCCTGTTTGGCCACAAAAATGGTGTCAACTCTGTTCAGGAAGTAGTGGAGTGTGCCGGTGATTTAGGAGTTGAAGTACTCACTCTCTATGCTTTTTCCACTGAAAACTGGAAACGTCCAGCCGATGAAGTCGGCGGACTGATGGGACTCTTAAAGATTTATCTCCAGAAAGAACTAACCAAGATGGTTAAAAATTCCATTCGTTTAACCTGTATTGGGAATATTGCAAAACTTCCGAAAGATGTTCGCGAGGTGCTTGAAAATACCATGCGTCAAACGGCGACCAATACCAAACTGACATTGAACCTGGCTCTTAGTTATGGTGGTCGTGCAGAGATGGTTCGGGCTATACGTCAAATTTCTGAAGAAGTATGTAACGGTGATCTGGAAGTATCTGCCATCGATGAAACTTTGATTGATTCCCATCTTTATACTGCGGAACTTCCTGACCCTGATCTGTTAATTAGAACGGGTGGAGAGGCGCGTCTTTCAAATTTTCTTTTGTGGCAGGCGTCCTATGCCGAAATATATTTCACCGATACAATGTGGCCTGACTTTCGTCGAGATGCCTTCTGCGCTGCCATTGAGGAGTTTCAAAGTCGTGAACGACGCTTTGGTAAAACCAGTGCACAGGTTGAGAGCGGGTGAATAAATGAATCGCGTTCTTCCAGGTATTGCTCTTGCCATCTGCTGGCTTCTTCTTCTCTTGAAGGGCTCCACTGCACTGTTTGCAATGGTGTTACTGCCAATCCTTGCCATAGGCGCCTATGAGTATGGTAGAATGTTTCTTGCAGAGGATTCGTTTAAGCAATCTGCGTTTTTAGCACTTCTTTCTGCTTTTCCACTTATTTTTCAGATTTTCTATCCAGAATTTGGTCTCGGTGCTGGTTTTGTCCTTGGCTTTATGCTACTAGCATTGTGGACACTTACCATCTACCGCGAGGGGTTTGACAGTTATGGCTTTCTGGCTCGTAGTACCTTTGCTCTGGTTTGGATCGGTTTTATGGGATCACATCTGTACCTCATTCGCTGCCTGCCAGAAGGTAATGCATGGCTGTTGATTCTGACGGGGATTACTGCCGGATCTGATTCAGGAGCCTACTATGTAGGACGTGCTGTTGGCAGACACAAACTCAGTAAGCTTATCAGTCCTAATAAAACTGTGGAAGGTGCCGTTGGTGGAATCATTGTCGGAATTCTCGTGGCAGGTACACTTGCTCAGTTGCTGCTCGTCTCTGTTCCCTGGCTGTTTGTGGTGATCACTGCTATTGTTCTTGGAATCATAGGTATCTGTGGAGACCTTACTGAGTCTGTTATTAAACGAGCAACTGGCACAAAAGATTCAGGGGCCATACTTTGCGGTCATGGTGGAATTCTTGACCGTGCTGATTCCATGCTCTTTGCTGCTCCCGTTCTCTATTATCTTCTACTGATCTGTTTCCCATTGGTCTGACATATGAAAACACTTTCACTCCTTGGTTCGACAGGGTCCATCGGATGTAATGTACTCGACGTTATACGCAGCTTTCCTGACCAATATCAGATCTGTGGTCTTGCAGCAGGAAAAAACATTACTAAACTCTGTGAACAGGTACTCGAGTTTGATCCTGAATGTATTTCAGTGGCCGACGAGAGTGGTGCCGAAGAGCTGAAACGAGAGTTGCCCGCTAAATATAGTGATCGTATTCTGTATGGTACCCAGGGCAGTGAAGAGGTTGCGGCGTTATCGCATGCAGATATGACTATATCGGCAATTGTCGGTGCTGCCGGGTTGCTTCCAACGCTTGCTGCCATTGAAGCTGGCAAAGATATTGGTCTTGCCAATAAAGAGACTCTGGTCATGGCTGGCAAACTTGTTATGGATGCCTGTCAGCGTAAAAATGTAAAGCTCCTGCCTGTTGATTCTGAACACAGTGCGATCTTTCAATCGCTGGAAGCCGGGCACAGGCAGGACGTTTCTAAAATTATCTTAACAGCATCAGGCGGTCCGTTTCGTACGAAGAGTTATGACGAACTCAAGGGAGTAAGTCCGGCTCAGGCGCTGAATCACCCCAACTGGGATATGGGCGATAAAATTTCCATAGATTCTGCAACCCTGATGAATAAAGGCCTGGAAGTCATTGAGGCTAAATGGCTCTTTGAGATGTCCGTTGATACCATTGATGTGGTTGTACATCCACAATCAATTGTCCACTCTCTTGTTGAGTTTCAGGATGGATCGGTAATTGCCCAGCTTGGTATTCCAGATATGCGTATTCCCATAGCGTATGCGTTGTCCTATCCAAGACGCCTTGCCATGGATCTGCCCGGCTTAAATCTTGCGAAGTGTTCAACACTTGAATTCCACGACCCTGACTATAAACGCTTTCCAGCTCTTTCTTTAGCCTTTCAAGCCATAGAACATGGTGGTGTGCAGCCCGCAGTCTTGAATGCTGCAAATGAAGTGGCTGTAGCTGCATTCCTCGATGAAGAAATTTCTTTCCTTGATATTGCCGATACCGTGGCTACTGTTATGGAAAAGGTTGCCTCTGGCAGCGAAGATTCCATTGATGATATTTTACAAGCTGATAACCGGGCCCGGAACGTTGCCCGGGACATTATCCGCAATAAATCATAAGCTTAAACTCTCAAACCGTTAAGGTTTTTTTTATGAATACAATAGTCTCATTTATAGTTGTTCTTGGTATCCTGATCTTTGTTCATGAACTCGGACATTTTCTGTTCGCTAAATTGTTCAAAGTGAGGGTTCTTAAGTTTTCCTTGGGGTTTGGTCCGAAGATGTTTGGGAAAACTATTGGTGATACCGAGTATCTGATCAGTGCTTTCCCCCTTGGTGGATACGTAAAAATGTTCGGAGAAAATCCGGATGAACAGGAAGGTGCGGCAACAGACCGAGAAGCATCCTTTGCCCATAAAAAAGTGTGGCAGCGTTTCCTCATTGTTTTTGCAGGCCCTCTGTTTAATCTGCTGTTCACTGTCCTTCTCTTTTTTATGATATTCTTCTTTGTTGGGCTTCCTGACAGTCGTGAGACAACACGCATTGGGCAAGTAAATTCCGATTCTCCGGCTGCGCTCGCTGGGGTGCAGGTGGATGACACCATTCTTGCCATTAATGGAACCCCCACAATGGAATGGATGGATGTTCTGAATATGGTGAAAGATTCAGGTGGTGAGACGTTAGAGTTCACCGTTGCCAGAGGAAGCGAAGATATAAAAATTGTGGTGACTCCTAAACAGTTGCCAGTAAAAAATATATTTGGTGAAGAAGTTGAACAGCGGTTTATGATCGGTATCGTCAAAGCTGAGGAACTTTTTTACTCTCCAACCGGAATTGTCGGAGCTACACAGGCCGCTTTCTCCCAGACATGGATGTATATCAGTCTTACCGCTCTTGGTTTTGTAAAACTGGCACAACAGGTAGTACCTGTGTCAGAGCTCGGTGGCCCCATTCTGATAGCACAGATAGCAGGTAAACAGATGCAGGCCGGGTGGATAAACTATCTTTTTTTTATGGGACTACTCAGCGTCAATCTTGGGCTGCTAAATTTACTCCCTATTCCCGTATTGGATGGTGGACATTTGATGTTTCTAAGTATTGAAGCCATTCGCCGTAAACCACTTACTGAAAAGCTACAGATTGTGGCGCAGCAGATGGGCATGGCATTTCTTGGGGTAGCAATGGTCTTTGTTTTTTATAATGATCTGCTCAGGATTTTTAGCTAGTGAGTGAAGAAACTCCTCTTATCCTTGCCGTCGATACTGCTAGCTCCTGCAGCTCTGTGGCGTTGACCATAGGAAATGCACATGATGGCACCCTGTTGGCATCGCTTAGTTTAAATTCGAAGCTTACTCATTCCCGTCGTCTGCTCTCCGGTATCGACTGGCTCCTGCGAGAAAATGGTGTGCAACTGGCTGATGTTGATGGTCTAGGAGTTGGACTTGGCCCAGGTTCTTTCACAGGCTTGCGCATCGGAATGGCTACTATGAAGGGTCTGGCCACCGCCATGGACAAACCGCTTCTTGGGGTTTCAACTCTTGATGGTTTGGCTTTTAGCTGTTCAGGTAGTGCACCCTTATGTGCTCTACTGGATGCCAGAAAACAGGAAGTGTATCGCAGGTGGTATGTAAAAGATAGTAATGGTGTTTATCGGGAAGATGGCCCCATTGCTGCACTCAGTCCTGACGCTTTTGCAGGTGAGATATCAGAAAAATGTCTATTAGTTGGCGATGGAGTGTTTGTTTTAGGGGATGACTTTCCTGCGTCTGCGATGGATCTCGTAACAGTAGCACCACTTCCCTTGCACTATATCAATGCTGCTTCAATTGGCTTTTTGTGTTGTGAACAGCTACAGAAGAATGAAATTATGGATCTTGAGGCAGCTGTTCCACTCTATGTACGGGCATCCGATGCAGAACTCAGTTTGAAGAAAAAAGAGAGTATACAAGCATGATTCTTAGACGTCAGACCCGGACAATATATATTGGTGATGTGGCGGTCGGTGGGAATAGCCCCATTTCCGTGCAGTCTATGACCAATACTGATACAAGGGATGTCGATGCAACACTTGCTCAGATAACAGAGTTGCAGGATGCAGGCTGTGAAATTATCCGAGTGGCTGTTTTGGATCAGGAAGCAGCCCTTGCCATAAAAAAAATACGCGAAAAAATTCTAATTCCCCTTATTGCTGACATCCACTTTGATCATCGCCTGGCTGTTGCTGCCATGGAAAATGGAGCACAGGGCATTCGAATTAATCCTGGGAATCTTGGTGGCCCTGAAAAACTCAGTAAGGTTGTAGATGCTGCGAAGGCCCATAGGGTACCCATTCGAGTTGGAGTAAATTCAGGATCAATCGAAAAAGATCTTCTGAAAGAGTTTGGCTACCCCACCGAAGATAATCCCAAAGCTCTTATTGAAAGTGCCCTCAGAAATGTGCGACTCCTTGAAAAACAGGGTTTTGAAGAGATTAAAATTTCCATAAAATCATCTGATACTCTGACTTGTATCACCGGGTATCAACAGCTCTCGAAACTGACAGATTATCCTCTGCATATTGGTGTCACAGAGGCTGGTGGACTGATTGCGGGAACGGTAAAGTCTAGTGTAGCCCTTGGTATTTTACTTCATCAGGGAATTGGAGATACCTTTCGAATCTCCCTTACCCGTGATCCTGTGGAAGAGATTCGGGTTGGTTTTGAGCTGCTCAGATCCTTGAAAATTCGTGAACGAGGGCCTGAACTAATCTCCTGTCCGACTTGTGGGCGTACGCAGATTGATCTTTTCTCCATTGCAGAAGAAGTAGAGCGCTATGTGCAGACCATGCAGAAGAAGATCAAAGTTGCGGTTATGGGGTGTGTGGTTAATGGTCCTGGTGAAGCAAAAGAAGCTGATATTGGCCTCGCCGGTGGTAACGGTGTAGGTATCATTTTTAAGAAAGGCGTGTTGTATAAGAAGGTCAAAGAAGAGGATTTGCTTGAGACTTTTCTTAATGAGTTGAAGAAGATTGAAGCTTCCTAATTTTTTGGATTCTTGTTGGGGCTGGGGGCGAAATTTAATTGAGATTCCATCTGCTTATCTGTAAAGCAGTAACATATCCCGTGACAATAAATATGCGCTTGTCCGTTATCAAAAACTGAGAAACTTTAAAAACATATATTATGAGATATTCAAAAACACTTATCCCAACATTGAAAGAAACTCCTGCTGAAGCAGAAGTAGCCAGTCATCGCCTCTTGTTGCGTGCCGGTTTTATCAGAAAACTTACAGCAGGTATCTATACTTATTTGCCTATGGGACTGGCTGCTGTTCGAAAAGTTGAACAGATTGTCCGGGAAGAAATGAATAAGGCTGGTGCCCAGGAACTGCTTATGCCGATGGTACAGCCAACAGATCTGTGGCGTGAGACCGGACGATATGAGAAGTATGGCCCTGAATTGCTACGTTTCCACGACCGGCATAACAGAGAATCCTGTCTTGGTCCAACCCATGAAGAAGTAATCACCGATCTTGCTCGAAGAGAAATCAGATCTTATCGGGATTTGCCCATCAACCTATATCAGATCCAGACAAAATTCCGTGATGAGATTCGTCCCCGCTTTGGTTTGATGCGAGGCCGTGAATTTATAATGAAAGATGCCTATTCATTTGATGTTGATGATATTGCGGCAACAAAGTCTTATGAGATTATGTATGAGGCCTACAAAAGTATTTTTACTCGTTGTGGTCTTGAATTTCGTGCTGTTGAAGCAGATTCCGGATCAATTGGCGGCAGTTCCTCACATGAGTTTATGGTGCTTGCTGATACCGGTGAAGATACTCTGGTGATCTGTTCCGCGTGTGACTATGCCGCAAACAGCGAAAAAGCATCAGTTGCGGCAGCAGCCATTGACGAAAGCGAAATGTTACCCCTGGAAAAGGTAGAGACACCCGGTAAACGGAAGGTTTCTGCAGTTTGTGAGTTTATGGCTATTAAGCCCAGTGAACTCGTGAAAACCATGGTTTTTAAAACCGATGATGAAACTGTTGCTGTTCTTGTTCGTGGAGACCGTGAAGTACAGGAAGTGAAACTGAAAAACCTGTTAGGCGTCGCCGATGTGGATATGGCCGATGATAAAGAGGTTTTTGATGCTACCGGCGTTCCCACTGGCTATCTCGGGCCTGTTGGCATTACTGTAAAGCTACTTGTTGATCAGGAGGTTGCCGCCATGAAAAACTTTGTAGTTGGTGGTAATGAAAAGAACTTCCATATGATAAATGTGAATATAGGGCGTGACTTTGAAGCAGCAGAGGTTGCTGATTTGCGTCAGATTAGTCCGGAAGATCCATGTCCGATTTGTGGTGGAAAGCTGAACCTCAAAGAAGGAATAGAAATTGGACACGTGTTTAAGCTCGGCACCGGATACTCCAAATCCATGAATGCTGTTTATCAGACAAAGGATGGGAAAGACCAGCACATGGTCATGGGTACTTATGGTATCGGTATCAGTCGCATTGTTGCTGCAGCCATAGAGCAGAATCATGATGAAAATGGAATGATTTTCCCCATGCCGCTGGCACCCGTACAGGTTGTTTTGCTCAATCTGGGATTGAAAGATCAGCAGATAACAGACGTCGCTGAGTCCCTGTACAAAGAAATGCAGGAAAAAGGTGTTGAGGTGTTGATTGATGACCGTGATGAACGGCCAGGATTTAAGTTTAAGGATGCTGACCTTTTGGGCATCCCTTTACGAATTACAGTAGGCAAAAGTTTAACCAAAAATGGAGTTGTTGAGCTGCGCCACAGAAAAGACGGAATAACGGAAGAACTAGCACCCGAAAACGTTACGGCAAGAGTGCTTGAGATAATCCAATCTGCAATAAATGGCTGATGGATACTGAACTTAACACCATGCTGAACCCGGATGGATTAAAAATCCTGACCCGGAGTTATTTGAATGGAGCTGATCTCGGGGCAATTGACCGTGCCTGGGAAGTCGTCGTCTCCGCTCATGCAGACAAAAAACATTTCTCCGGTACTCCCTATCTGGATCATACGCTACAGGTGGCATCTACCCTTGCTTCCATGCACCTTGACCTGGATACCGTAGTTGCAGGTTTACTCCATGGAGTTCTCAAGGAAGGCATTCCGTTAAAGGATTTGCGTAAAGATTTTGGAGAGAGTGTCGCCAACATTGTAGATGGTTCCACCCGTATCGCCAACGTCCATTACAATTCCAAACTGACCCATCAGGCAGAGAACGTCCGCAAAATGTTGCTGGCCATAGCCAGTGATGTACGTGTTTTGTTAGTAAAACTTGCAGATAGATTGCAGGATATGTGTTTGCTTGACACTGTGGAATTAACTCGTAGAAGGGAAATAGCTCGTGAGACTAAAGATCTGTATGCTCCTCTGGCCTCTCGCCTGGGTATTGACTGGCTGAAACGTGAGCTTGAAGATCTCTCCTTTCAGCATCTTCATCCTGAAGAATATTCAGAACTTGTATTAAAACTTGAAAGCTCGCTAGCAGAAAGACAGTTTTATGTTGATGAAGTAATTTCCATCCTTCATAAAAAATTGGGCAGCAATAATATCAAACCCACACGTATCATAGGTCGACCCAAGCATTTGTATTCCATTTACAAAAAGCTGGTTGCGCAGCAGATTCCCCTTGAGCGTGTTTACGATAAAGTAGCTTTTCGTATTATTGTGAACACGGTGAATGAGTGTTATGAGGCACTTGGTGTGATCCATTCTAACTGGGCACCAGTTCCTGGCCGCATTAAAGATTTTATCTCTGTTCCCAAGGCTAATAACTATCAGTCCATGCACACTACTGTGGTGGGCCCCAGAGGCCATTTTATTGAGATTCAGATCCGTACGGAGCAGATGGATCGAATCGCTCAGGAAGGTGTTGCCGCACACTGGGCCTATAAGGAAGGACAACGTGCGTCAGATAACGACAGCCGGCTTTTTAAACGGTTGAAGAGTCTTGTCAAAAACCTTCAGGATGTTGAAGATCCAAGGGAATTTTTGGATTCTGTCCATGGTGAACTCTATGCCCATGAGGTGTATGCTCTAACACCAGCGGGAGAAGTAAAAGAGCTCCCTGAAAACGCCAGTCCCATCGATTTTGCCTATGCAATTCACACAGAGGTTGGTGATCACTGTGTGGGGGCGAAAGTTAATGATAAGCTGGTGCCTTTAAAATACGAAATTCAGAATGGTGATATTCTAGAAATTGTTACATCCCGTAAACAGCGTCCGCGAAGAGGCTGGCTTGAGCTTGTAAAAACGGGGCGTGCCCGATCTCGTATTCGCTCATGGTTGCGTAAGGAAGAGAGGGAGAAGGCGCTGAATCTCGGTAGAGAGATTTGTGAAAGAGAGTTGAAACGCTACGATACCACTTTGAAAAAGATGGTGAAAAGTGGTCACGTTAAACATTTTTTGAAAGACCTGCACTGCAATTCCTTAGATGATATGTTGGCCAAGGTTGGTAGTGGTACGATTACCATTCCCCATCTGGTGAAAACCCTCGAGCCGCCAGAAATACGAAAAGAAAAAGAACAGAAGGAGAGTGCTGCCGCATCTTTGCCTACGGCAGAGAAACGCAGGCCGTCATCAGGACCTGGTATTATTATCGAGGGTATGGATGATATGCTGGTGAAGATAAGCCGTTGCTGCAATCCAGTACCGGGAGATGCTATTTTAGGATTTATCACCAGTGGTCGCGGAATTTCTGTACATAAAGAAAATTGTGTGAACTTGCGAGCCACTGATCCACAGCGTTGGATCGATGTGGAATGGTCGGGAAGCAGTGAAAGCAAACATCGGGTCGAGATTCAGGTGAGTGCTGAGAATGATAATAATATCTTTGTCGCAATTAGTGGATCAATCAGTAGCGATGAAGCAAGTATTCTTGAAATATCTGCCCATGTAACACCCACCAATACCGCTGATTTTAATATTGCACTTGAAGTGAGTAGCCTCCAACATCTGGAGCAGATTTTACAGCATTTACGTCAGATGGAGCAGGTTATTATGGCAAGAAGGGCTTGAGACTAATACCGGTGATGAACGCTAAGCCGGCATAAGTGTCTTCAGCAATTTCTTAATGAAGAACACGAGATCTGCGTGGACTTTTAAAGAATTTGTAAGACACTCAATATGCAGGGAGGGAAATGTGAAAGAGAATATTACTGCAATGTATGCCAGAAAAAATTTTGGACGTTTGTTAGACAAAACAGCACTTCTTGGTACTACCCATATTATTGAACGAGCTGGCCGTCCCATGGCTGCTCTGGTTTCAATTGATGATGCGCAGGTGAGTGAGTCTGCGGCCAATAATATGCAGGATGCTCTGGAAAAATTGATCAAAAGAATTAAGGGTGAAAAATCCAAAAAACTGACCAAAGCCATTGCTGAGGCGAGAGCTGCTGTAGAGCAACTCTAAGGCTTAGTTATCCCATGGCGTTGTGTCAGATTTGCGGGAATTCCATTGATACGCATTCCTTACGTTGTCCATATTGTAATAGTAAACAGGAGTCCAGTGGGAAAACGTTGGGTTCTAAAACGAAATTCTCTCAGAAAACGGTCAATCTTGAACAGGGACTGCCCACCGTTGAACGTGCCCTTAGCCGCCTGAAGCAGGAACTAGATAGTGCGAGACACGAAAGAATACGTATCTTGACCCTTATCCATGGGTATGGGTCCACTGGCAAAGGTGGTGCCATTCGTTTGGAATGCCGTAAAATGCTTGCTTACCTGACCAGTCTTGGTGAAATACATACCGTTATCCATGGAGAAGATTTTAACCGTCGCCGTGGCTCCACAAAACATCTTCTCAGTCGCTTTCATGAGCTTACTCACCATCCCCATTTGAACTATAATAACAAGGGGATCACTTTGATTCAGATGTATTAATATACCTTCATTACACGATTGTAACTTGCTTAAGGAAAAAAGAGTGTTTACTAAATAAAATATAAGCAGAGCCGAATCAACCACTATTGTGGTGAGTTTGCGGTGATAAACAATTAAAGAATTAGGAGTATATACCAATGAAGCGTATTGTAGGAATTGCATTACTGGCATGTCTGGCTGCCCCTGGCACGATCCAGGCAGCAGAGAGCAGTGAACTCAAAACATTTAAGGACAAACTGAGCTACAGCATGGGGCTCGACATGGGGACGTATCTCAACGGGATTGGCGATGAGCTGGACTATAATCGCCTGATTCAGGGGTTGAAAACTGGATACGATGGGGGCAAGTCTATCCTTCCCACAGAAGAGATGCAGACAGTGCAGCAGGAATTTGCGCAAAGGATGAAGGTAAAGCAGGAAGCGGAGATGCTGGAAATGCAAGAGGCCAATAAGAAAATCGGTGATGAATTCCTGGCTACAAACAGAAAAAAAGAGGGTGTAACGGTCACTGAGAGTGGCCTACAGTACGAAGTTGTTACCGCAGGAACAGGTAACGCTCCTCAAGCAAGTGATAAGGTAACAGTGCATTACAAAGGAACAACCATCGACGGAACAGTGTTTGATGATTCCAGCCAACGTGGCGAGCCAGCGGTTTTTGGTGTTAACCAGGTAATTCCCGGCTGGACTGAAGTGTTGCTGCTGATGAAGGAAGGGGCCAAATATAAAGTTGTTATACCACCAACTCTTGCGTATGGCGAGCGTGGTGTGCCCCCAATGATTGAACCAAATTCTGTTCTTGTCTTTGAGGTGGAGTTGGTTTCCATTGCTCCAGCAGAGAGTGCTAAACCTGTTGAAAAGTAGTCTGATACCGAAGAAACATGGTAAACGGGAATAAGTGTTTTTCGAAATGGATTTTAAAAGATATTTTTTTGTAAGGTACTCACAAGGAGCTCGATATGGCAAAAACGAAAAAAAACTGCTGTGACAAGGTTCAGAAGAAGGGGAAATGTTGTAAGCGTTGTCCTCTTTTTGTAGAAATTGACTCACAGATAAAGAAAAATGCAAAGAAAAAGCAGAAGAACAAAAAGAAAAAATCGAAGAAATAACTCTCATTGAGAAAGGCTCCGGAGCATAAGCTTCGGAGCCTTTCTTAATTTGGGTGTCGTGGCCAGATTTACTTATGCTTGGGGGCCTGGTTCTTTTTAATCAGGTACTCAATTTTATTTTCTGTGGTATCGGCAGTTGCTTTTGCTTCTTGCGCTGTTTCACTGGCATTTCTGGCTTCAACTTTGGCAGCATTTGCTGTTTGTAAGGCTTTACTGGCATTTGCGTTGGCTTGTTGAACATCTGCTCGCAGCGCATCGATATCGCTATTACTGGCACAACCGGCAAGGCTAGCGAAAAAGAGTAGAGTGAATAGTTTTATTGTGTGTTTCATAGAGATCCTCTTGCAGTTATTATTGTTTAAATTGTAATAAGGATCTGTGGTAATCCTCATTTGTTGCAGGCACGTTACCATACTCTTGTCGGTGCGAATAGGAAATTATACTAACTGGCTAAAAGGGTATGTTAGGAGAGGATGAATTCTACAGGTTCTGTTGTAGATCCCAGAATTGTGTCGGCCAGTTTGTTAACCAGTGGCTTGCAATGCCTTCCCCGATAAGTATGCACAGGTTTTCTTTTCTTTCAAGAAGGTCGTCAATAAGAGGTCTAAGAAGATGGCCGGGATGCTGATGGGGGGAAGACATTTTCACGGCTTGAGATGTCAGCTGAACAGAGTTTCGGGTGGGGCATAGGTTCGTGTCTTTTGTAGGAATTTCGAATGCGTATGGTATTTACTCCCTTTACAGAAATTTGGTACTATAATATAAAGAACACCGTAGCTAGCAAGGTATCTTTTAAGTTGATTTAATTTTAGTTGGAGCTCCAATGAAAATCAGTCTCTCTATAGATCAAGAGAAATGTATAAAATGTTATTCCTGCATTGCAGAGTGCCCCTTTGACTTGATTAATCCGGACAAAGAAGGTTTTCCTCAACTGCGAAAAGCGGCGTTGCGACGATGTATTCGTTGCGGACACTGTATGGCAGTGTGCGGTAATGATGCATTGGATATAACCGTATCACCACTGGCAGGTATTACTGCGGTTGATAAAAGGATGCTGCCAACACCACAGTCTGTTGAACATCTTTTAAAAAGTCGACGATCAATCAGAACTTATAAAAAACGAGTGGCAGACCACGATACTCTGGCTGCTATTCTTGAAGTCAGTCGCTATTCTCCCAGTGCCCACAATTGTCAGTCAGCGCACTGGCTCATGGTGGAAGATCCTCTTGAAGTGCAAAAGCTTGCTGGTCTGGTTGTTGATTATATGCGGGAGATAAAGGTGTTTCCAGGGCTGATTCGTGCCTGGGACCAGGGGGAAGATAAGGTTTTACGCGGTGCTCCGCATCTTGCTATTTGTCACGCAGATCCGGGCAAAAGCGAACATCCCGTGGAAGATTGTACCCTGTCCACTGCCTATCTTGATCTCAGTGCCAGCAGTTTTGGGCTTGGTAGCTGCTGGGCAGGATTTCTGGTACAGGCTTTTTACAAACATAAGCCCCTTGTTGAAGCACTTGCTCTGCCGGAAAACCATGTTGTGTATACGGCGTTGATGCTGGGTTATCCAAAATTCAAATACAGACATATCCCCCAGCGTGATGACTTAAAAGTTACCTGGCGCTAGGAGTCTGTAAACCTTCCAGAAGTACAAAGCGCCCTAGGGGTACAACAGAACAGGGAAAGGATCCAACAAAAAGGGGATTGTCGCAAAGCCCTCCAGAGAGATATATTTTTTCTGGATGTTTTGCAAAGTTATAGGCGTTGAGAGCAATCCCTTTCACAAATTTAGCCACTGCTTTTGCTTCACTTTCTCCCGTCACCACCGCATCAAAGATATGGCTCATGCCCAGAACTCCGCAGGTGATTGAGAAGGAACTTTTGGGGATCTCAAGGTTTGCAAAATCTATGGTGTAGTACTTTTCAAGAAGTTCTATGGTAAAGCCCATGGATGCACCGCATTCTGCATTCCATCCCATATCTTTAATTATCCCCTCTTCGTAAATAACATATTTGATATCACGGCTTCCACAGTCTAGTAGTGTGAAAGATGGCTCATCAATCAAGCTGAGACCACCTCTGGCAAGTGCCGTCAGTTCATTTACATATTGTGTGGCATAACGTTTTCCGTTATGGCCTGTGGCGATATCTACCTGAATGTTTTTTCGGTCAAGGTCTCTGGTGGGGATGAGGGTTGGTGGCTTGTCTGATTCTGTGTCCAGAAGTTTGCAGTAGGATGTTCCAAAATCTGCCAGCAGCATTAGATCGTAACTCCTGAAAGCTCAAGAAATGCCTGGATCTTGGATTTAGCACTGTTGCCTGCTGTCACATCACAATCGAGGTAAAGCCCATGGGGGTGTTTGCCTGCGAGATGTCTGGCAAGGGCTGTTTTTGCACAGAAAGACTGGGCAAAAAAGACGGTGGGGATATCTGAATTGTAATGGCATTCCATCTCGGTATTGTCTGGCGTTTTGTTTTCCATACAACGTGCCCAGCCATAGATGTGGGTGGTGTCAGGGAAGAGACTGAGTAGGGAGAAGTCCCGTGGTGGCACACCCCAGAATCCGGCGGTGGGCTGGCAGGGGATAATCTCTTGCTCTACTGCTATCAGCTGAACCCCAGAGGTTATAGCTGACATCTTCTCCACCAGATTCATACGTGCCTTGCAAAGTGGAATGCCAAAATCACAGGAATCCTGGTTTTTGGTTCTGATGATTGTAGTTTGTGGCAGGATATCCTCGAGCACCGTTGCTGTGTGGACGGCGCAATCACATTTGCCAGCTCCGGTATCGATATAGATCACATCCGGTTTTACAGCAAGGCAATTGGCGATAACGGTTCGTAAAATTCCGCAATAGACGCGTGGCAGGAAAGGAGATGCTGTTTCCAGGTCAATTCGTCCCTGTGGTTCATCCAGATCAACAATATCACTCCTGTTGGCTGCAAGTTCCTCCATAACAGCGAGAGGTGGAACGCCTACAATTCCAAACAGTTGCTTTTGGGTTCGTTCCATCAGGTACTCTGTTTATGCAGGAAGAGGAAGCCGGTGATCCCGAAGAACAGGTGAATGAGCATTGCTGCAAGAAGTGGTGAAAGGTATCCAGCCTTGGCAAGCGACTGCAATGCCCCCCAGATTCCCCAGGCGACAAAGGCCATACCACAACTCACAGGGATGGCAACAGCCAGGTCTTTCCCCCACTTGCGGTAGGAAAGCATAAGCATAGGGAGTCCCATAAAGAGTAGAGGAATCCCCAGCAGGGTATAGGAAATGCGGCTGTAAAAGTTCGTCTGGGCAACAATTGTCTTATTTTTGCTTTCCTGGTTATGCATGTCCTGGAAAAGTTCGGTTAAAGACAGTTCGGCCGATTGGTGTTTGGGTACGAAAAAGAACTCTGGACTTTCAGGGAAGGAGAATTTTTGCTCATCAAACAGGGTGGTACGAAAATCGTCAGGGGTAAGATTCTCCTGAATCTGTCCTTTTTTCAGAAGCCAGCCATGTTTTGGTGTCCATTTCGCAGATTTGGAAGAGACCAGCGTCTCAAGCTTGTGGTCAGGGTTCCAACTGGAATAGGAGAAATCCAGGAAAGTATTTTTTTTGGGCCAGGGTCTGACGAAGGAATAAAAACCTTCTTTGCCTTTGTAATAGTAGCGTCCGTTGCGAAAGATCCCAAGAGGGACCATACCTTTTACGTTCTCGTACCAGATGGTATTAGTGGCTTCAATGGTACGGGGTAATACCCACTGTGCCATAGCCAGAAAAAGCATGGTCAGAAGCAGGGCGCCAATGAGAATCGGATTGATAATGGTGCGCAGGTGAATGCCGCCGGCCATCATTGCTGTGAGTTCATTATTGTGACTGAGGACGCCCAGACTGATTACGCCGGCCAGCAGGATCAGAACCGGTCCCAGCATATCAACGATAAAGGGAACTGAAAGCATGAAAAATTGAAAAACAAGGAGGATGGATTGCCCTGTTTCCAAGAATTTATCAATTTTTTCAAAGAAATCCACGAGGATATATATGGACACAAAGGCAGCGGCGACAACCAGGAAGTTGCGAAGAAATTGTGTAAGTATATAGCGGTTAAGAAGATTCACGTAACATTATCCGCGCAGCAATTTGTGGGTTAGCAGGAAACCAGCAGCAACCATGCACAGCCCCAGAAAATTAGAGAGTATCAGATAACTGAAAGCCTGAACATGTTCGCCCGTTTTGAAGAGTTGTATGGTTTCTCGGGCAAAGGTGGAAAATGTAGTGAATCCGCCTAAAAATCCGGTGAAGAGGAATAAGCGAAACTCGTTGCTAATCTGGATTCGATCAAACAGTGACCAGAATATCCCGATAAGCAGACAACCGATAAGATTGGCCACGAGGGTCCCAAGGGGCAGTGATTCGGTGTGGTATTCCCCTGCCACCAGCATGATAAGATATCTTCCCACGGCGCCAAGGCTTCCACCAAGAGCAATACCAATAATTTTTTCCATATTGTTTGAGAATTAAATGAAATAAGGTATGTTTTGGGAAAATTTGTATAACGTATATAACGTTTCATACGAGCACTGTCTGTAGGTAACATCATACGTTCCCAACGTCAAGAAAACTGCGTAATAGAGAGGAAAATGAAAGCAATAGTTTCTGTTGTACATGTGGAGGCCAGTCCTCCCCGGCTCAGTGATAATACTGCTGATCTTGATCGTTTGCTGCAGGCCCTTGCTGGTACGCTTCAGGATGGACAGCCCTTGTCGGTGCCATACAGCTGCATGACTTCTGTGGCTCGAGGGTTTCGTGATGCAGGGTATACAGGATTTGCCCTTCTCAATGATCTGGAGAACGGTTGGTCAGTCGTGGGCTTTTTGGCAGAGGAGCCATCCGTGGTTGCAGCCATGGCCCTGGACCTTGGGACTACTCATCTGGAAGCTACTTTAGTAAACCTGCAAAACGGGAAAACACTGGCTGTCGCGAATCTTGAAAATGCACAGATTCGTTTCGGTTCTGATATCCTCAGCCGTATTCACCATGGAACCGCTGTACGTCGTCAGCAAAAAATAATAGCTGCTGATTTTCAGGATGCAGGGCTGGACGAATTACAACAGGCCATACTCACCTCCATTAATGAGCTTGCTGAAGAGCTGGCTCAAAAGGCGAACATTCCTGTGCTGGAAATTCGGGCACTGTCAGTATCAGGCAATACCACCATGACTCATTTGTTTTTGGGGGTTGATCCTTACACACTCTGCAGAGAACCTTATATTCCCCTTTTTAACCGTGCCCGTGGGATAGAAGCCGGGCAATTAAACCTTGCTATCAGCCCTGTGGCCCCCCTTTTTATCATGCCATCAATTGGTAGTTATTTTGGTGGTGATCTGATCTCAGGTATTCTGGCGTCTGGCATGGCCCGATCGGAAAAAACACGAATGCTTATTGATGTCGGTACCAACGCTGAGGTGGTGCTTGGTAACTCTGAATGGCTCATTGCCTGTGCCGGAGCTGCAGGGCCGGCCCTTGAGGGAGGTGTTGCCCGTATGGGCATGCGAGCGGGGCCTGGTGCCATCGAATATGTTGCCATCGATTCGCAAACATTTGTAATAGAGTACAGAACCATAGGAGATGTCGCACCCATTGGTCTATGTGGGTCGGGCCTTATTGATCTTGTGGCAGCACTCTACCTGACGCAGGTGATCGATATCCGGGGGAAGTTCAGGGAACCATCCACAGAAAAAGATCCAAAGCGTCTGGCATTTATGAAAAAGCATCTTCAGTTACGAGGAGATGACATGTGTTTTATACTCGCCTTCACCAGTGACAGGGATGGGGCTGAAGACGTGGTTCTTGAGCAGATTGATCTGGATGCTATGATTCGTTCTAAAGCAGCCATGTATGCAGTTCTTAGAACCCTTGTGAGTCAGGTGGGTATTCACTTTGAGGAGCTTGAGGAAGTTATAGTGGCGGGAGCATTTGGTCGTCATATTAACCCGGAATGCGCCATAACCCTGGGCATGCTGCCGGACCTTCCCCTGTCGACATTTCGTCCTATTGGTAACAGTTCTCTGCAAGGGGCCGAAATGGTATTGCTTGATGAAAAAGCACGTTTGGAGTGTGAACAAATTGTATCAAGCATCACTTATCTCGAGCTCAACGTGAATCAGGAGTTTATGATTCGTTTTTCCGGGGCACGTTTTATTCCGCATACCGATCCCTCTCTTTTTCCCTCAGTCCCCATATTTAGTCAATCAGACAGTTGAGAATGAGTTGCATTGCGTGGCCGGTGGACTTGCACTTTAATGAAATGATGTGCTATAGTTCCAGTTGTTGTTTCGTGGAATTCGCTAAAAGCGTGTCCCGTGGAGCAAACAACTTGTTCAGCTATCGCTTTGGAATTTGCTATACTGAACCTAAAAAACAAAATAGAAGGGGAAAGCAGTATTGGTTACTCTACTGCTGAACTGTGCATGGCTCGAAAAAAACAGAATCACGGTTGTCACGTAGCGGCAAGAACAAGTGCCAAAGAACGTCTAGAAAGATTTTGGGCAGTTTTTGAAAAAGAGGATGAGGTGCTTATCTGCATAAATGCTGATCCTGACGCTTTAGCTTGTTCAATGGCGATTAAACGTCTTTTGCGTTACCGGGTAAAGTCGGTGACAATTGCCCATCCCAACGAAATCAGGCGCTTGAATAATGTGGCAATGGTGGATCGTTTGAAGATCCCGCTTGAACGTCTTGGCAGTGTTAAAGTCAGTGAATTTTCTAAAAAGGTGCTGGTTGATTCACAGCCAAAGCATCTGCCAGTGTTTGAGCGGATAGCGTTTGATGCCATCATTGACCATCATCCACTGAAATGCGGATATGAGGTGCCTTTTGTAGATATTAGACCGCAATATGGTGCGTGCTCCACTATGCTGGTGGAGTATTTGCGGGCGGCCAACATGAAACCGTCAGCCGCCCTGGCAACGGCTCTTTTTTATGCCATCAAAGTTGATACCCAGGATTTTTCTAAACATTCAGTTTTGGCTGATGGTATCTCTTTTCGGTACCTGTTTAACGTTGCAAACCGTAACCTGGTGAAAAAATTCGAGCTGACGGATCTCAGACGTTCAGAACTCAAATATTTCAATGTGGCGTTGAATAAGCTCAGATACTCAAAAGGTCGATATTACAGCCATCTGGGGAGTGTGAGGAGCCCTGATATTCTGGTAAATATTGCTGATTTCCTCAACCACGTGGATAAAATCGACTGGGTTCTGGTTTCGGGAACCCACAAGGGCAAACTGGTGGTGATCTTTCGCTGTGATGGTTATCGAAAGAGTGCCGGAAAACTGGCAGAACGAATATTTGGTGCTGTAGGTTCGGCAGGAGGACATAAGGAAGCTGCCCGTGCTGAAGTTCCTTTGGAGAATCTAGAGCTTGGCGATAAAGAATTTACAACACTTGCTTTAAAACGTTTGGCGACAAGACACATGAAATAACAGTTTTTTTTGTAACATTGATAAACTCGTAAAAACCCAGAATTTAGATGGTTAAGTAAAAAACTAGCACCGGTAACGAATAATAGCCGGTGTAAGTACCTTCACCAGCTTCTTTCCAAACAATGCGAAAGAAAGTTATAAGATACTAAAATTTCAGATGGCTAAGTGAGAATCTCCATATGCAGGCGCTTTATTTTTTGATCATATCGGCGTGTTGAGATAGGTCGTTATGACAGGGAATTACTAGCAACGAGGCAGATGGAGAGCTTTTGCACGGCCCTATTGGTGGTTAATGTTGAAGCCTTCTACCCTTGCAATGATCCTGGCTGGCGGCCGTGTTGATGAACTGGACGTCCTTACGTATTATCGTCCCAAGTCAGCAGTTCCTTTTGGTGGCTTTGCCAGAGTAATTGATTTCCCCTTAAGCAATCTACTCCATTCTGGAATAGAACAGGTTGCCATTCTCTCGCAGTATCGAAGTTATTCTCTTCTAAATCATATCGGCACAGGAGCCGCCTGGGACATGATTGGCCGTAATCGCGGCGTGTCTATTCTACCGCCGGTAAAGGGTAATAGTGAGCTGAAAGCCTGTACTGACTGGTATCGTGGCACGGCAGATGCCGTTTACAAAAATCTGGATTTTGTACGTTATCATGAGCCGGAAGAGATTCTGATTCTCTCGGGGGATCACATCTACAAAATGGATTACCAGGATATCATCGCCTATCATCATCAGAAAGATGCCGATGTCACCATTGCTTTTCTAAAAGTTGCACGGGAGAAGGCTAAGCGTTTTGGTGTGGCAGCCATTGATGATGAGGATGGGGAACTGGGCGGGCGGGTGACAGCCTATTGGGAAAAACCTGAAAAACCAGAGGCAGATTGGGCATCTCTGACGGTCCTTGTTTTCAAGCCTGACGTTTTGTATGGGGCGTTGGCGGAGAATCAAGACGCCGATTCGTTTGAATTTGGAAAAGATATTATTCCCCTCCTGCTGGCCGCTGGTAAGAAAGTGTACGGTTATAAATACAAGGGATATTGGGGGTATACCCGTACGGTGGAAGAGTACTGGCAGTCAAATATGGATCTCTTGGGGGAAAATCCTCCCATAGATATGGAAGCCTGGGGATTGCGTACCAATATGGAGCATCGTGGAATCCGGGATGCGCAACCAGCCCTTATCAGGGAGAATGCCACCGTGCATAATAGCCTGGTGTATAACGGTTGTGTCGTGGAAGGAACGGTTTTAAATTCCATCCTGTTCCCTGGTGTTCATGTTGCGAAAGGCGCGGTTATTGAGAATTCTGTCCTTTTTTTCAATAATAAAATTGGTGAAAACTGCTCATTTAATAAAGTCATTACAGATGTGAATTCGAGTTTCGGTGAGTCTGTCTCCATAGGGGGAGCTGTTGGAGATACCAGTGGACTGGTAACCGTTGTCGGCTGGGATAATCATGTACCGGAGGCCATGGTCATTGGTGAAGGTGCAACAATATATCCCCATCAGGAGCATGATAAGTGGCCGAAAAATAATGTTGTTGCTGCCGGGGAGGTGCTGAAATGAGAAATAAGAAAGAGGCATTGGTTCTGCTCCTTGCCGGTGGCGTCGGCAGCCGTTTAAATATTCTGGTTCAGAGTCGGGCAAAACCGGCAGTGCCCTTTGCCGGAATGTATAGGATTATTGATTTCAGTCTCAGCAACGTGATGAATTCCGGGCTTACAAAAGTGGGAGTACTTACTCAATATAAGCCGCTTTCCCTTATGCGTCACCTGGGAACCGGTGAAGCCTGGGATTTTACCGGGCGGAGTCGGGGACTGAAGATCCTGCCGCCCCATACGGGTTTTCAGGATTCGGACTGGTATAAAGGTACGGCTGACGCCGTTCGTCAAAATATTGATTTCCTGGAAAAAAATCCAGCCGACGAGGTCATTCTTCTCTCCGGCGATCATATTTATAATATGGATTTTGATGCGATGCTCGAATGCCATCGTTTCAAAAAGGCGGATGTGACCATTGGTATGATGGTGGTTCCCATGAGCGAGATTCATCAGTTTGGGGCAGGAATCATTGACGATGAAAATCGTATCATTGATTGGGAAGAAAAGCCTGAAAACCCCAAGACAAATCTTGCATCCATGGGGATTTATGTCTTTGATTATAAGTATCTCCTTAATTCCCTCTATAAAGACAGGGAAGAAGTTGATTTTGGATTACATATTTTACCGCGAGCCATTGCCGAAGACAATGTTTTTGCCTATCCTTTCTACGGATATTGGCGTGATGTGGGAACTATACAATCTTATTGGGAAGCCAATATGGATGTGATCCGTAAAAATAGTCCCATTTCACCGGAAGCCTGGGGCATTCGCACAAATGTTGAGGCAGACGGCCGTCCTGCCGATCGGGCACCAGCCAGATACGGGAATAATGCGCGCGTTCGTTCGTCGATGATATCTGCTGGCTGTATTATCCGGGGGACGGTGGAAAACTCGGTTCTGGCACCTGGTGTTGTTGTTGAAGAGGGTGCGGTTGTTCGGGATTCAATCCTTTTTGCCGATTGTGTTGTAGGAAAAAACAGTGTGGTCGATCTTGCTATCTTTGATAAACGGGTGCAGGTTGATGGTGATGCCAGTGTGGGAGTAGGTACCAACCATACTGTGCCCAATATTGAGAACCCCAAACATCTCTATACCGGAATCAGTCTGGTTGGAAAGGATGCGTGTATCCCTTCCGGGGTCAGTGTTGGTAGAAATTGTATAATCAATTCGATGACAAGCGGAGCTGGGTTCCCCGGAAAGGAAGTTGAGGATGGTTGTACTGTCTAAGCACGGCGAAGGCTGTTAGAGAAAGAACCATGAGGCTTGGTTCGGCTATGCTGAAATGGCTGGCAGTTGTACCGCTTAAGTGGTATATGCTAGCCATCATATCGGTCCCGTAGCTCAGTAGGATAGAGCACCAGATTCCTAATCTGGGTGTCGCGCGTTCGAATCGCGCCGGGATCACCAGAAAAGTAAGCGCTTAGCCCTTGTGGAGTTAAGCGCTTTTTTTGTTAGGTCGATAACGGAAAGATGCTAAACCGCTCTCTTTTCAATATAACACGTACTGTAGTGAGATTGCGTAGGTTATGATTGTGTCCCCATCAAAACAGAATGTTCTCATTGTGGATGATACACCGACAAGTCTCAACGTGTTGGGTGGTTGTTTATCCGGGAAATACAATGTTTATATTGCGACCAGTGGCAAGGACGCTTTAAAACGTGTTGCCGAAGTGTTACCTGATATCATCCTTCTTGACGTTATGATGCCTGTTATGGACGGTTACGAAGTCTGTAGAAGGTTGAAAAGAGCAAAAAATACCAGGGATATCCCAGTAATATTTATCAGTGCCAAAGCAAGTATGGAAGATGAATCGAAGGGGCTGGAGCTGGGGGCTGTCGATTACATCAAAAAACCAATCAATCTTGCCATAGTGAAAAACAGAGTTGACACCCATCTCTCTCTAAAATTGGCCCGAGAGAATGCGGAACTACTTGTTGCTGAACGAACAGCCGAACTCTTACGAACCCACAAGAGCCTGGAAAATAAAACGAAAAGCCTGGAGGAGGCCAATACTGCCTTGGAGGTTCTCTTGCGACGGAGGGATCAGGAAAAGTTTGAGCTTGAAAGTGAGATTATGGTCAATGTCAACAAACTGGTGCGTCCCTATCTCGAAAAGCTTGAACCTGTTATTGAAAATGAAAAGTATAAGGTCATGCTCCAAGCCGCCATTATCAACCTTAATGAGATCGTAGATCCCTTTGCCCGTGGGCATCTGGCCAGCCTTGCGAAACTGTCACCCGCAGAAATGCAGGTGGCTAATTTTATCAAAATGGGTAAAAGCTCACAGGAAATAGCCTCTTTCCTTGGTCTTTCTCTTCGCACCATAGAAACTCAGCGTAGCCATATCAGAAAAAAATTAGGACTTAAAAAAAGAACCGCAAACCTCCGCAATTATCTTCTTTCTCATCTGTAAGATTCTGCTTCAGCGCCTTCAGTATTTTCCTGAATTCAGCAAGGTAGTGATAATAGATCTTGTTGTTTTGTTACCGTAATAACTTTCATCTGTTTTCGTAAAACTCTTGTGATTACTGCCAGTTGTGTGCGGTATGGGTAGTTACATACGTATGTACCATACGTGTTACGATACGTAACCAGCTCTTGACTCAACTTGTCTGTCTCCTGTATATTGCCAAACTATAATTTTCACCAGAGATACGCGGGTTTTCAGCACTGTATCGTGTTTCAAAGTGGAATGGGTTTATAAGGAGTACGAAGATAATTAGTTGCTTTGTTTGTGGCGTAAGTATTTGTTTTTATATTTGTAATAGCTTGGGTCCAGTCGTTTGCCGATCGTCGTTACATGAAACGCCACTCTGAAAAAAGACTTGAAGTGCTTTATTCTGTTCACTTTAGAAAAAAAACAGATATTATTTTTAGAATAATTGATTACCTGTTTGTGTGCCAGGTACATTAGTGTGATCTTTTTTTGAAGGAGGCAAAGAGATGGCAGTGTCATGGATTAAACAAAAAATCCTGATCGTTGACGACACCCCGGTTAATATTAACCTTTTGGGAGAGTCGCTACAGGATAATTATGACCTTCTTGTGGCCACTAATGGTTACGATGCCTTACGACTAGCTCAGGAGTCTCCAACTCCAGATCTAATTCTGCTCGACATTATGATGCCGGGTTTAGATGGCTATGAGGTTTGTAGACGCCTGAAGAATAGTGTTGTTACGAAAAAGATCCCGGTCATTTTCGTCACTGCCATGGGTGAGAATGAAAATGAGGCCAAAGGATTTGAGGTTGGCGGTGTCGATTATATCACCAAACCGATCAGTCCCATAATTGTACGGGCCAGGGTACAGACGCACCTTGCACTCTATGACCAGAACCGGGAACTGGAGAAAAAGGCAGCAGAACGGACCCGTGAAATAGTTCACACCCAGGATGTGACTATTTATGGTATGGCTGTCCTTGCCGAAACACGTGACAATGAGACTGGGAAGCATATTATGCGTACCCAGCATTACGTAAAGGCTCTGGCTGAACATCTGATGGAAAGTGAGAAGTATCGTGATTATCTGGATGTGTCCCGAATTAACCTCCTCTTTAAATCAGCCCCCCTGCATGATATTGGTAAGGTCGGGATAGCAGACAGTATCCTCTTGAAGCCCGGGAAACTGACGGTTGAAGAGTTTACTGAGATGAAAAAACATACCACCTACGGCCGTGATGCCATTGTCAAATCAGAGCAGGCCCTGGGCGGGAAAAGTACCACCACTTTTCTGACTTTGGCCTGTGAGATAGCCTATAGTCACCATGAAATGTGGGATGGCAAAGGCTACCCTGAAGGGCTCAGCGGAGAAGAAATTCCGCTGTCTGGTCGGCTTATGGCTGTTGCTGATGTGTATGACGCATTGATTTCAAAACGGGTTTACAAGGAGGCTTTTTCCCATGAAAAGGCTGTGGCTATTATTAGCAAAGGAAGAGGCACGCATTTTGATCCTGATCTTGTAGATGCTTTTGTCAAAATTCAGGAAGTTTTTAGAGAAATTGCTTTGAAATATTCAGATGAAGACGGCGCGCTGGAGTAAAGAGGCAGAGCCTATGGATAAGCACCTACAAAGAATTCTGATTATCGATGATGAACCGGTAAATATAACGATCCTGTGGAATCTACTCGAATCTTCTTACACGGTTCTGATTGCCAATACCGGTAAGAACGGGATCAGGATTGCCAGTGCTGTGCCTCCCCCTGATTTAATTCTTCTTGATATCATGATGCCGGAAATGGATGGTTATGAAGTGTGCAGAATTTTGCAGGCTGACCAGCGAACCTGTGATATTCCAATTATTTTTATTACTGCCTTGACTGGTGTGGCAGATGAAAATAAGGGGTTGGGGCTCGGAGCCGTAGATTACATAAGTAAACCTTTCAACAATTCAATTGTCAGGTCGCGGGTGAAGACCCAGATGCATTTGAAGAGTCAGCGAGATCAACTCCTGAAACAGCAGCAGGAGCTAGACAGCTCGTATCAACTCAACAGGATGATTCTGGAGACCGCATCGGAAGGAATTTTTGGTATAGACAAACAGTGCAATATTACATTTATGAATCCTGCCGCTCTGGCAATGATAGGATATCTGGAGGAGGAGGTGCTGGGGAAGAACTCCTGCTCCATTATGCACCACACAAAACAAGACGGGAGTAAACGGTCTCCAACAGAATGTCTTGCCTGTCAGGCAATATTTACAGAAGAAACTCTGGAAATACATCAAGATCTTTACTGGAGGCAGGATGGCGTATCCTTTCCAGTCGCTTTTAGTGTTGCACCGGCTTTTAAAAACGATGCCATAGTCGGTGCTGTTATCGTTTTTAAAGATATTAGCAGACAACAGCAACTGGAGCAGGAGCTGTATAAAGCGGATAAAATGAAAGCATTTCAGGTTTTCGCCGGTGGTATTTCCCATGATTTCAATAATTTGCTCACGGTCATCAGCGGTCATCTTGATATGGCATTGTGGCAAGACAAAATTGATGCTGAACTAAAAGAGTATATTCTTCCCTGTAGGGACGCTGCTTTGGCGGCTGCGGATCTTGCCGGAAAGTTTTTTGTGATAGCGAAGGGCGGCTACTCGGCCACAAGTATTATTGATATAAAAGAATCCGTTTACAAAGTAACAACCTTGCTTCCTGTGAATAATAATATTGACTGTGATGTCATTATTTCTGAAGATATCTGGGCTCTGGAGGTAGAGGAGGTACAATTTTTACAACTCCTTAAAAATCTTATAGCTAATGCCCAGGAAGCTATGCCTGATGGAGGAGAAATAACAATAAGAGCCAAAAATTACCCGGATTGTGGAACGAGTCATCCCATTCTGAGTAAAGGTAACTATCTGCAGATTTCCATTCAAGATCAGGGATGGGGGATTTCTGTGGAACAAAAAAAGAAAATATTTGACCCTTATTTTTCCACCAAAGAACGTGGAATCGTCAAAGGAATGGGACTTGGCATGACTATCTGCAGTTCCATTATGCAGAAGCATCATGGCGTGATTGAGCTGGATTCAAAAATGGGACAGGGAACCACTGTTCATCTCTATTTCCCCGTGGTGGATACTGTCGATCATTAATATGCTCTGTCAAAAGTGATGTCGTCGTGTTTATGCCCGTAGTTAGGGTGAAAACTCTCCATCTCCTTCGTTGCTGCACATTTCCTATCATTACGACGTGCCTTAGTACGCCGAAATAATAGAAAATATTTGCGCCTCGGATATAAAGTTTTTTACTTAACCATCTAAAATCTGGGTTTTTACGAGTCCATCAAAATTAATGCAAGTGACCATGAGAATAGCTTTCTTTCTTTTCCTGCTTTTTTTACCGGTAATGGTGTCAGCAGTGGCTATTGATAGTATGCTCATTACTCTTATGCGTGAGGATGTTCTCACAGTACTCGGTGAAAGACCGGAGCTGGAAGTGTGAAAAAATCGGCAGATGGTCTTCTCGGTCTGCTCAATGATATTCTCGTTTTTCCAAGATTGAAGCCGGGCAGTTACTTATAGAAAAGCATGAC
The DNA here is from genome assembly GCA_022712895.1 of Desulfocapsa sp. Classification (GTDB taxonomy): domain Bacteria; phylum Desulfobacterota; class Desulfobulbia; order Desulfobulbales; family Desulfocapsaceae; genus Desulfocapsa. Next base: position 48,980 of record JAFLJS010000055.1, on the reverse strand, counting down.
TTCAACCTGTTTAAAATGCTGGGTAATGTCCATTCCATAATGTTTTTTTCCGCCCAGGAGAAGGGACTGTAGTTGATCACTCACAGAGATACTCCCGGCCTGCCCGAGTATGTTAAGGGCGATACACTGCGCTTACGGCAGATTTTGGTGAATCTCATTGGCAACAGTATCAAGTTTAGCGAACAGGGGGCTGTGACTGTCAAAGTTGTCCTTGATGTGAGAGAGAAAAAAAGGGGTAAAACTCCATTTTACAGTGAGCGATACAGTCATTGGAATCCCAGCAGATAAACAGAAATTAATATTTTCCAGTTTCAGCCAGGCCGATTCGTCAACAATTCGAAAGTTTGGTGGCACCGGTCTTGGTCTCTCCATTTGCAAACAACTGGTGGAGATGATGGGAGGAATGATCTGGTTGGAGAGTGGTTAAGAGAGGGGAACAATCTTTCATTTTACCGTTATTATGGAGCACGGCTACGCCCATAAGATCCTACCGGAGGAGGGGAGTGATAGTCCACAAAATAGAAAGCTAAAGATTCTCCTGGTGGATGATAATCATATTAATTGCACCATGGCTTGTTATATGTTGGGAAAAGTGGACATCAGGTGTTTATTGCCCGCAATGGCCTGGACTCGCTTGAGAGATTAGCACATCAATATTGTGATCTGATTTTGATGGATATATAGATGCCCGTCATGCATGGCTTGACCGCTAGTACTGTTATTCGTGCCAGTGAGCAGAACAATGATCTCACACACTTTAACCTCCCACCGTTACTTGCAGAAAAGCTTAAAGAACAGTGCAAAGGGAAACATATTCCCATTATAGCCATGACTGCCAATGCCATGGAAGGTGATCGCCAGAAGTGTCTTGCTGCCAGCATGGATAACTATCTAGCAAAACCTTTTGAGCCTGCACAGATACGAGCAGTGATCGCCGAAAGTATCCAGCGATTACCCGAATAATGATCCTGCTACAATCTTTAGAATAGAGAGGTTTGGTTTTGTATAAGCTCTTTTGTCATTTTTTTCAGGATCTTGTTGTTGCTCTTTCCACTGACAGGCCTTGCTAATCGATTACTCTTCCACAATCGGTTGGCCATGACTGATCGTGACCAGAGAGTACTCGGTTTGATATTGCTGGACCTGGACGGTTTTAAGGAAGTCGATGATACTCTGAGGCATCCCGTGGGGGATCAGTTGCTTATTATGGTGGCCAAACGGCTTGAGGATAGTATCAGAGACAGTCATTATGAGTGATATCGATGCCACTATTGCAAGTCTCTGGCTGCTCAAAGTGGATCGCTCTTTTGTAATGGATATTACAGAGGATGCCAATGATCGGGCCGTGGTTAAGGCTATTGTTTCCCAGGCAATCCAATTGAAAATGATGGTGATAGCTAAGGGTATAGAAACAGACGAGCAGTTTGCAATTCTCCAATCCATAGATAGCCATGAGATGCAGGGGGATCTGGTGAGTCCCCCTGTTCCGGCGGAAGAGTTTTATAACTTTGTCTCGGCCTGGCGGGCAGAAAAGAAATACTTGCAGATCATAAAGGGGAGCTGATTCTGAATCAGACAAAAGACAATGACCATTGAACAGCAAAAACAGCAACGGAAGAGGCAGCTCACCATCCAGTACATGGTGGCAGTTGGTCTTATCTTCCTGGTATCTCTTTCTTCGGTGCTGATTTTGGAGCATATACTGAATCGCCAGGAAGGCTATGCAACCGTGATCAACATGAGCGGTAGACAGCGAATGTTGTCACAGCAGATAGCACTTCTGGCCTATGAAATAATTGAAGACCATCCATCGAAGGGGAAAGGAAAGCTGTATGAGGAGATACTGGCTGCCACCGGTCTGATGAGACAGTCTCACCAGCAGCTTATTTCTGGCAAGACTGCGGATGCTGCTGGTGTTGCCTTGAGTGACACCCTTTCCACCATGTATTTTCATTCCCCTCTGGAAGTGGACAGGCTTGTAGGGGATTACCTTGCGGCTATTACTGCCCTGATAACAGCCCCGGCAACAGAAAATACATACCGCGAACTGAGTGCGCTCTCCATTACTGCCCGTGGCGTTCTCCTTGATGGGCTTGATGCGGTTGTAACACAATATGAAATAGAAAGTGCCAGGTATACGGATATTCTGAAAGATAGTGCCATTGCTATCTTTCTTCTCATGGTCATCCTGCTCCTGCTGATTGTCTTTTTTGGCTTTCAACCGATGGCAAATTTAGTGGCTGAGAACGAGGGGATGCTTAAATCTATTCTCGATTCAATTCCCACTCTGATGGATATCGTCAATGAAGACGGAGTCATCCTCTACCAGAGTAAATCTCTCCTTGATCTCCTTGGGGAGCCCACAATAGGCCAAAAATGTTTTGAAGCCTATAAAAAGGATCAAACCCGGTGTGAAGCCTGCCCAATTGGTGGGGGGGAAATGAATACAGAAGTGAAGATCACCACTTGTTTTGATACGCTTGGAATCGGTACTGTAATCGAAATGACCCATTTGCCTCTCTTGTTCAAGGGGGAATCTGCAATTCTTCATACCTATCAGGATGTTACTGAGCAGAAGAAAAAGGAAACCTTTCTGATCAAGGCCAAGGAAGAGGCCGACAGGACCAGTGAGTTGAAATCGAACTTCCTTGCCAATATGAGTCATGAAATAAGAACGCCGATGAATGCCATTATAGGCTTCAGTGACCTTGCCCTTGAAACTGATCTTACCAAACAGCAGCATGGTTATGTGGAAAGGATCAACCGCTCCTCCCGCTCTTTGCTAGGGATAATCAATAGGATTCTCGATTTTTCAAAGATTGAGGCTGGAAAGCTGATCCTGGAGAAGAAGCAATTCTGTCTGAAAGAAATTCTGGAGAACATTACGCTGCTTTTTGGTGAGAAGGCTCGGGAGAAAAAAGTTGCGCTCATCACAGAGCAACATGCTGATATACCGGACCTGCTTGTTGGAGATGCTTTACGACTGCAGCAGATTCTGACAAACCTGGTTTCCAATAGTCTTAAATTTACTAGTCAGGGTAAAATTATCGTTACGGTAAGCCTGGAAGCTCTTTCCGATCGCCAGGCCAGACTGCAATTTAGCGTGGAAGACACTGGTATTGGCATTGATGATGACAAGCTGGATACTCTCTTTAATGCTTTTTTCCAGGCTGATAGTTCAACTACCAGAAAATATGGTGGGATCGGACTGGGGCTAGCCATCTCCAGACAACTGGTTGAACTGTTAGGCGGACGTATTGACGTTAGCAGTACGAAGGACGTCGGGACAGTTTTCTGGTTTACGGTTCCATTTGAGCTGAACGGTGCAATGCAACAAAGTCTGGAAACAAATAGCAATGAAGACTGGGGTTTGTCCAGAATCAGAGGAGCCCATGTCCTGCTGGTTGAAGATGATCGTATCAATTGTCAGGTAGCAGCAGAAATCCTGGAAAAGGCGGACATCACTCTGGAAACGGCCAGCAATGGACAAGAGGCCCTTGAGAAAATTATTATCGCAAAAACAGGCTATGATGCCATTCTGATGGACATCCAGATGCCGGTTATGGATGGTATTACGTGTACCCAGGAGCTGCGAAAAAGAGAGATAAATGATAAGAACTCTTCCCGTCGGGTTCCTGTTGTCGCCATGATAGCCAATGCTATGGAGGGTGACCGGGAGCAATACTTACAGGCGGGAATGAATGACTGTATAACGAAACCCATAACCAAAGATGCACTCTTTGGTGTCCTTGCCAACTGGATATTCAAGGGGCCGATTAGGATAACCAGCACCAGCAATTCTCGGCAGAGGAGACAGAAACAAGACCGAAGAAAGTATGTTGGTGACAGAAGGAAAAATTTTGAAGATTACCCTTTGCCTGATAGACTGAACGGGATAGCATTGGAAGAGGGGCTTGCCAGACTTGAAGGTAATAGTGATCTTTACCTTCGCTTGTTAAAAGAATTTGCCACCCAGAATGCTTCATTGGGTCAGGATCTGCGTAGAGCTCTGGATAAGTCGGATCAGGAATCTGCTGAAAGGCTGGTGCATACGATTAAGGGAACGGCAGGTAGTTTAGGCGCTCTGGATCTTGCAGCAGTATCACTTACTCTTGAACAGGCAATCAGGGATGGGGAAGGCGTACAGTTGAAAATGGATCAATTTGAGGAAGCCTTACAGCTAGTTTTGCACTCTCTTACCACTCTTACAGGGAGGCAACAAGATCTGCGCCAGGAAGTTGGAAAAAGTTTTGATTTTGACAAAGAAAGGAACCGTCTTATGGCTGATTTGCAGCAGATGCTTGTCGGAAAAAACTTTCAGGCTGCAGGGATGTGGCAGGAGTTAAAGCCATTACTGACTGGTGTTGACAACGTAATGCTCATGCAGATTGATAGCAGTCTCACTAAATTTGATTATAGCACTGCGCTAAAACTGTTGGCAAGCTTACAAGTTAACGATGCAGACAGAAGATAACGGAAGGGCCAACGCAAAAAAGATGCAGAAAATAAATAAAGGAACATCCTGGAATGTGATGTCAGTTCAGTTTCCGACTGTTTGGTTTTTACTGGTTATTGCTGCATTAGGTGTTTTTCATACAAATATCCCCATAGCTGCTGCGTCTGAATATTTAAGCTTTGAGGATTTTGTCGCATTGCATCCCGAACAGATCACTATCAGCCAAAAATTTAAAAAAGTGGTGGATGCAGGGGGAGTGGTAATTGGTCAAGCATCACAAAAGGGTCCCGTACGGATTGCCTTTATTTACCCGGGAAATCAGGTGTCAGATTATTGGAAACGCAGCGTCCTTTCTTTCACGAAACGAATGGATGAGATTGGGCTTCGTTATCAAATATCGAATTATTTTTCACATTCGGGGGATATTCGTATGCAGGAAGCACAATTACGTGAGGCACTGTCCACTGACCCTGATTATCTTGTTTACACCCTGGATGTTCATCGCCATAAACGGCTGGTAGAGCGGCTTGTAAGCAAGAGACGTCCGAAAATTATTCTGCAAAATATTACAACTCCACTGAAAGAGTGGCATGAAAAACCGCCATTTTTTTACGTGGGATTTGATCATGCAATCGGTACCCGAATGTTGGCTGAGCGTATTCAATCCCGCTCTGTCGAGGGAGGCGATTATGCCGTTCTTTTTTATTCACGGGGGTATGTGAGTGAGATGCGGGGGGAGACTTTCATTCGGTTGATGGCTGAAAAGAAACAGTGGCAATTGAAAGACTCATATTATACCGATGGCAAACGAGGAAAGGCGAAACTTGCAACCTTTGAGATTTTAAAAAACCCTGAGATAAAACTGATTTATGCCTGTTCTACCGATGTGGCTTTTGGTGCCCTGGATGCGCTTCGGGAAACTGGCAGGATTGGTTCTGTCATCATTAACGGCTGGGGTGGTGGAAGTGATGAACTGGAAGCAGTATTGGAGGGCAGTTTGGATTTGACGGTTATGCGTATTAATGACGACAATGGCGTGGCTATGGCCGAGGCAATACGTCTGGACGTTGAGGGGAAAACCAACCAAGTCCCTCTGGTTTTTTCCGGTGATTTTGTGCTTGTTGAAAAAGGGATCAGCAGAGAGGAATTACAGACTCTGGAACAGCATTCTTTCCGCTATTCTTCGGGCCTTCACTAACTTGATGCCAATGCAACAAGACAGAGCCAGGGGCAAACAACTTTCCCAAATAGTTCTCTATTATTTTGTGGTTCTTTTTGTTCTTTCTACCACAATCTTGCTCTACTGGACGTACCATTCAAGTACTGTATTTATTACCGAGGAGCTACAGCAAAGCCTTCATCAACGACAAGTGAATGCGGAGAATAGATTCGGGCGCATTCTTGCGGATCTGGAAATAACAGTCAAATATATCGCAGCAGATACCTCCTTAGAGGAGTCCGTTGGGAAAAAGGATCTGGAGCTGACCCTTGAAGTTTTGCGCAGGAATCTTGGCTCAGAAATGAACAGCCGTCTGGATATCCTTTTCGTAAAAAATAGAGATAATAGTATATGGGCGGACGACAGTTCACCATTTTTTGACTTGCAGGATGTTTTGCCACTCATTGCCGTAGGTAACGTTACCTACAAAGTCTCTAGCCGACTCTACACCTTCCCGAAAGAGCAGTCGGAGCTGGTTGTCATTGGCACATCAATTCCACTCATCCTCAAGAGGACAGGACAGGTTATCGGTACCCTTTTTGGTGGTATTGTCTTGAACAATGATAGCTCGCTTGTGGACAATATGCGCAAGGCGATTCAGGTAGAGAGCCTGATGCTCCTTCATGCAGGGCGGATTGTAGCTTCCACCCATCGTTCTGATACGGCAATTGTAACGGAAGCTGTTGGCAGGCTACCCGTTCCCAGTGGAGAGTTTCGTCGGCTGAATCACGGTTATGTCGCTCACTACAAAGAGCTGCAGGTAGATTCCCACACCAGTCCTCTGGAGCTCGTTTTTATCGTTAAGGATAGTATTTTTACGGAGCTCAGGGCCTCATATCTCAATAAGTTTGTACTTCTGTTGTTTCTGATAGCCGGCTTCTCAGGTGTAACGCTCTATTTCACCAAACGTAAAATTATTGCCCCTTTGAGCAATCTCTCCTCCTATGCCACGCAAATTGGTCAAGGGAAACAAGCTGCATATGTGAAAGGGTCGGTTTTGGAATTCAATCAAATTGGCACCGTTATGACTGAAACGGTTCAGGGCCTGAAAGAGAGTTCTGTGCAGTTACAGGAGGAAATGGCGAGACGGCAACTGGCAATGGATCAACTAAAAGTCCATCGTAACACTCTGGAGCAGGCAGTAGAGGATCGAACCAAAGAGCTCTGTGCGGCAAATGATGAGTTAACCGCTAAATATCTTGAAATTAAAAGAGAAAAAGCAGAGCGCCTCCATGCTCAGGAAGAGAATCGTCAACTCGCCGAAGCCGTGAAAAACAGTCCTGTCTCCATTGTTATTACGGACAGGGAGGGGACAATTGAATATGTGAACCCAAAATTCTCTGAAATTACTCTGTACAGTTTTGCTGAGGTCATCGGTCAAAATCCCGAAATTCTGAATGCTGGTATCCAGTCAAAGCAGTATTTTAAAGATATGTGGGAAACTATTCTTGCCGGGAAAGACTGGCATGGAGAATTCTGTAACAGAAAAAAGAATGGAGAACTGTTTTGGGAACTGGCGTCCATTTCACCCATTATTGATGACGCCGGTACAATTCAGCATTTTGTTGCGGTAAAAGAGGATATAACTACCCGAAAGCTCACTGAAACAAACCTGCTCGCAGCCCGTAAACAGGCGGAAGAGGCGAGTAAGCAGAAGAGCCTGTTTCTTGCTAATATGAGTCACGAGATCCGAACACCCATGAATGCCATGATAGGTCTTTCAGAGTTGGCTCTGGAAACTAATCTGACAGATCAGCAATATGACTATCTCAGTAAAATCCATTCTTCTTCCAGAAGTTTGCTAACTGTCCTGAATGATGTACTGGATTATTCTAAGATTGAGGCTGGTAAGCTGGAACTTGAGGAGCATCTCTTTTCCCTACCTGAACTTATTGAAGAGGTCAAAAGTATTTTTGAAGAGCAGGCCAAACAAAAAGGATTGGAATTACTCACCTTCTTTGAGGAGGCAATCCCCTCTTTTCTTTATGGTGATTCCAGTAGGTTGCGTCAAGTTTTGATCAATTTGGTTGGGAATGGTTTGAAATTCACTGAACGGGGTACGGTGGAAATTAAAGTCACCTTGTTGGGCCAGACTGATGGCCGGGTGCAGTTGAAATTTGCTGTTGCCGATACCGGTATTGGTATTCCTGAAGATAAATTCGCAAAGCTTTTTCGTCCCTTCAGCCAGGTTGACACCTCCCATACAAGGCGCTATGGCGGCACAGGGCTGGGGCTAGCCATCTCCTATGAATTCATTGAGATAATGGGAAGCAGTCTTGAAGTGAAAAGTGTGAGTGGCTGTGGGAGCACCTTCTTTTTTATTCTTGATTTCAAGAATGGTGGTAACGAAGATATATATCTTCAGGATCAGGAGCACTCCAGGAAAATGGAAAAATTGGCGGCCATGCAACAGATTGATGGGGCTCGCATCCTTCTGGTGGAGGACGACTCCATCAATCAGCAAATTGCTGCGGAAATCCTTGCCCAAGCTCATGTTGTTGTGGAGATTGCGGCCAATGGCGCAGAAGCGGTTGGAAAATATGCTGAGAGTTTGAAACAGGGGGTTTTCTTTGCTGCCATACTCATGGATATTCAAATGCCCATCCTTGATGGCTACGAAGCTACAGGGAGAATTCGGGAAATTGAAATATACCGGCCCGGTCCGGCTCATCACGTTCCCATTATTGCTATGACAGCCCACACCATGAGTGGTGATCGGGAAAGAGGTCTCGCTTCCGGGATGGATGACTATATTGGTAAACCTGTGAGCAGTAATGAGCTTTTTCTTATCCTGGCGCAATGGATAAACAGGGACGTGGATGATGAGTCTCTTGAAGCTGACAAGTTTGCAGACCAGGAAACAGATGTGCAAAGTCAGGAGATTGAAAAATTATCGAAAATCTTAAAAAGTGTAAACGTGCAGAAAGGTATTGCCTGTCTTGAGGGGAAGAGCACACTGTACCTGCGTCTGCTCAAAGAGTTTAATGATCAGTACCGTGACAGCCATGCTGAAGCAGTATTGATGGTGAAACAGGGGGAACAGGAGAGTGTCGCACGGCTTTTCCATTCAGTGAAAGGAGTGGCTGCCAATCTTTGTATTTTCAGGGTACAGGAGGCGGCAGCTAAACTGGAAACTGCCCTATCCGATGGGAATGAGCACCAGAAGTTGTTGGACAATTATGCTATTGCCTGGCGTGAGTTTTCAGAGTCAATGCTCGCCCTGGAAGAGGGTGGTCGTTCTGTGGTTGCTAAGGATATCTCGGTATCGTTGGCTGATAGAGAAAAAAGTTCCCGTATTCTCGCAACCTTGTTGAGCCAGCTTGAACAGATGGATTTTCAAGCAGTAAAAAGCTGGCGGGAGCTTAAACCTTTTCTCCAGACTAAGTATTGGGCTGAGAAAATTGTGGCAATGGATCTTGCTATTATAGCTTTTGATTTTAAACATGCTCGGGAGATATTGGTAGAGATTGATCTTAAGAGCAAGGCTCAAGCAAGGGAAAAAAATCATGGTAATCATGTTTATAAAATGGATAGTTAAACTCTTCGCAAGGCTATTATAGCCCTACTTTAATAATGGAAAAGCGCAACAATTTAAAACAGGCTGGTTGGATCATGTTTATTATATGGACCGCTTCTCTTGCGGTACTATTTATCCTGGCAAACAAGCATATCATAGGAGAGACTAGAGAAAGAGCTCTCGCACAGGCTCAGGCAAACCTTAATAAAGATTTGGCTTTTAGAAACTGGGCAGCAATGCATGGTGGTTTCTATGTTCCCACCACTAAAATGACTCCGTCCAATCCCTATCTTGCCCACATTGCCACCAGAGATATACTGAGTACAGATGGCCGTGAACTAACCTTGATGAATCCGGCCTATGCTGTTCGGCAGCTCAATGAGACCTTTCCCAAAAAATCTGGTGTCATTGGTCATTTGACCAGCCTCAAATTATTACGACCGGAAAATGCCCCAGATAAGTGGGAGAAGGCTGCTCTACAAAAATTTGAAAAAGGCGAAAATGAGATATCTGAGTTTACCGAGATTGATAGTGAGCCGTATCTGCGGCTTATGCGTGCCTTGTTGGTGGACGAAGGTTGCTTGAAATGCCACAGTCACCAGGGGTATGAGGTCGGTGATATCAGGGGAGGCGTTGCTGTTGCCCTGTCGTTAAATACGATGTATGCACAAGAGCGGCAAAAGCGGGTTATGCTCCTATCTCTCTTCTCCTTTCTCTGGATTCTGGTCTCTACGCTGATCCTGTGGGGAAGTAAACGACTCAGCCATGCCTATACGTTGCGGGACGAGACTCTGCATAGTATGGAAACCTTATATCAGAAGTCCGCCGATGGGGTTTTACTGCTGGAGGACGGGAAATTTATTGATTGTAATGAGTCTGCCTTGCGTATACTCGGGTATCCAGATAAAAAAATGCTGCTCGGCCATCACCCGGCAGATGATTCTCCTGAGCGCCAACCAGATGGGAGCTCTTCCCGGGAGCGGGCTGACGAAATGATGCAACGTTGTCTTGAACAGGGCAGTAGCCGTTTTGAATGGCTGCATCTGGATGCGCAAGGAAAGTGTTTATGGATTGAAGCAGTTCTCACTCGCATAGAATTACAGAATAGACCTGTTATTCATGTTGCCTGGCGTGATATCGACGAGTTTAAAAAGGATCAGGCGGAACTGCTTCACTATAGAAATAAGTTGGAAGATATGCTGGCCGAACGGACGACAGAGCTTCAGAGGAGCCATAAAGAATTTCAGAGTCTGGTAAATGACCTGGGAGATAACTTTATTGTCTTCAGCTACATTGGACTAACTGGTGAATTGACCTATATCAGCGATGGGGGCAAGCCTATTCCCGGGTTTAAGAGAGAGGATGTTGTCGGCAGGTCATGGGAACGATTACTTGATTGGTATCCGGAAGATATAGAGAGTGCCAGGTTTCATACCCAGGAACTGCTTGAAGGGCGGGCCGATTTTGCGGAGCACGAGTTGCGCTTTATGCATCCAGAAAAGGGGGAGCGAACCTTACGGTCTTCGGCACATGTTATTCAGGAAGATACTGACTCACCAGCGTTAATTGGCGGCATTTTGGAGGACATCACTGAACAGAAAGAACTCAATCGTCAATTAAGAGAAGAGCGGCTAAAGGCAGAGGAGGCCAGTAACCTGAAGAGTCAGTTTCTAGCCAATATGAGTCATGAGATCCGGACACCAATGAATGCCCTGATTGGTCTTTCAGAACTGGCTCTGGAGACCACTCTTAATGCGCAGCAGCGGGATTATCTGAACAAAATGCACCAATCATCCCTGAGCTTACTCACTCTCCTCAATGATATTCTCGATTTTTCCAAGATAGAAGCTGGAAAATTGACATTGGAGAAGAGGGCTTTTTCATTGGTGGAAATGATTGCTGAACTGGAAATTCTCTTCGGTCATCAGGCCCATAAAAAGGGATTGGAGTTACGGATGCAGAGAGACCCTTCAGTACCTTTACTGCTCTGCGGAGATCCTTTTCGTCTGCGACAGGTACTGGTCAATCTCATCAATAATGGACTAAAATTTACTGAAAAGGGAGGTGTTGCTGTCAGTGTGTCCCTTGTAAACCAGACTGAGAATGAGGTTCAATTGAAGTTTACTGTTGCAGATAGTGGTATTGGCATTTCTGCAGACAAATTAGTCATACTGTTCAAAGCCTTTAGTCAGGTCGACGCCTCTTACACTCGTAAATACGGTGGGACAGGTCTAGGACTCGCTATCTCTAAAGAACTTGTAGAGATGATGGGAGGATGTCTAAGCGTAGAAAGTGATGAAGGGAAGGGCAGTACGTTTACCATCATTCTTGATTTTGAGACAGTGGGTCAGCAGGAGACAGAACGTCTGCGGTTGTGGAATATGGAGGATGAAAAAAAGATTCCTGCCATGCAGCGGATTGCTGGTGCCCATATCCTGCTGGTAGAAGATGATGCGATTAACCGACAAGTTGCAGCGGAAATCTTGCGTAAAGCTGAGCTTCAGGTGGAGTTTGCCAACAATGGTAAAGAGGCAGTTGAAGAATACAAATCAGCTCACAGAGAGGAGGTACCCTTTGCTGCCATTTTGATGGATATCCAGATGCCGGAAATGGATGGTTATGAGGCTACAGTTGAAATTAGGAAATATGAACGGCGTCAACTGAACTTTTCTTCCCATATCCCTATCATTGCCATGACTGCCCAGAGTATGGATGGCGATAAGGAGACGTGTCTTGCGGCAGGAATGGATGATTATATTTCTAAACCATTTGACAGTAGTGATCTTTATGTGACTCTGGCTAAGTGGATTGGAGCTTCCACCATGGAGAGAAATGAAAAAAATAAACTTACGACCGATAGAGCAAGAGGTCTGGAAGCTCGTCAGTTCCGTAAATTGCCGTATTCTTTACCGGGGATAGATATACGAAAGGGCCTTGCGCAGCTGGATGGAAATACCGAGCTGTATCTCCGTCTTCTAAAGCAGCTTGGAGTGGAAAAGAAAGAGACAATCCTCGAAATAAAAGAAACTCTCCAGAAAAATGAGCCAGAGAAAGCCAGACAACTGCTGCATACGATCAAAGGGCTGGCAGCAACTCTGGGTGCCACGAGTTTTGCCCGGGCTGCATTGAAATTGGAAGAAATTTCGAAAAAAGAGGAGGATGTAACAATTTTTCTTGAACAGTTTATATTCAGTTTCGATGAATTGCTTGCGTCCATATCGACTTTGCAGCAAGAAGAAGACAGGCAGGGAAAATACGTTTCCCCAGATTCACAGGGGCTCCTGCTTCTCCTTGAAGAATTAATTTCTGTACTGAGTGCAAACGATTTTAATGCAACTCTGAAGTGGCTGGAGCTCAAACCATTATTTCAGGCCGAGAAAACCGGGATGATGAGGGAAATTGATAGTTACATTAATCACTTTGAGTTTGCCAAGGCCATAAAACTACTCACTGAGATTGCTGTTAAGATACGAACTGCTCTTGGGGAAAAAGGTGTAAGGTCAATGAAAAAGATATGTACCTAGTCACTTATGTATGAAATATATCTGCTGATAATCAGTTTTCTATGTGTCACGACAAGTCTGACAATGACGACAGCGGTGTCTGTCAATCTTTCATCTCTTTAACTGTAAAACCGGGTAAAGGATTCGACTTCTTCACGCGGCGTTCGGTAGCTGTTGATTGTAGCACTTGTATCTTCATAGCCAAGGGCCATGCCGCATAGTAGTGTCGAATCCTGGGGATAGCCTAAAGTCTCTTTGATGATTTTCGGATATTCAGACAGTGATGCCTGGGGACAGGTGGCGAGTCCGTGTTCAAGAGCGCTCAGCATGATCGATTGTAGAAACATACCACAATCGAGAAAAGAGCCAGCCTCCATGGTGGCATCCAGGAAAAAAAGCATCATAACAGGGGCATCAAAGGAACGATAATTGGCGGCCCATTGGTCAAATCGTTGTTGTTTGTTGTGTCGTTGAATGTCCAGGGCGTTATACATCTGACGTCCACAATGTACTCTTCTCCGCTTATAGGGATTTTTCCATGTTGTCGGATAATACTTGTAGTCAGCATTTTTTTGATCATTGTTTCTGAAACTATTTTCAATCTTAGATTGCAGTCTTTTCTTTGTCTCTCCTGTAACCACCGCAACCAGCCAGGGTTGCATATTGGCACCTGAAGGGGAATGACTGGCAGCAGCAAGAATTGCTTTTATCTTCTCCGGCTCAACGGGTCTAGAGTGAAAAGCACGTACGGATTTTCGCTGTCGCAGGGCATCTTCTATATTCATTTTTTTCGTCTATTGAGGATGGAGAGGAGTCATTGCCACACAAATATATACATTGGCGTTTACCCTTGTTTCAGAGAGTTCCTTTGAAAAGCGCAAAAAAAAAGCCCCTGCGCCAAAAAAAACGCAGAGGCTTAAAAATTATCCACAAGAGAGGATAATCATTGGACTCTAAGCAAAGTATCTATCAAGCAGACCTTTGAAAGCCATACCGTGCCGAGCTTCGTCTTTGCACATCTCGTGAACAGTGTCGTGGATGGCATCAAGATTGGCCTTCTTAGCAGCAACCGCAATATCCTTCTTTCCCTGACAGGCACCGTGTTCAGCGGCAACACGAGCTTCAAGATTCTCTTTAGTGGAAGCAACTACAACCTCACCAAGCATCTCAGCAAATCTTGATGCGTGCTCAGCTTCTTCCCATGCGATACGCTTGTAAGCCTCAGCTACTTCTGGATATCCTTCACGATCTGCCTGACGACTCATGGCCAGATACATTCCTACTTCGGTACATTCGCCGGTAAAGTTAGCGCGAAGTCCTTCCAGGATTTCAGGGTCGATACCTTTAGCAACACCGATAACATGTTCATCAGCCCAGGTAAGATCGCCTGCAACCTGTTCTTTGAACTTATCTTGTGTTGCACCACATTGAGGGCATTTCTCTGGTGCTGAATCACCCTCATAAACATAACCACATACGGAACAAGAAAACTTTGTCATTGTAATACTCCTTGAATAGATTAATTTTTATTGCTGCAAATAACTATTCTCACATGATAGGTATTTTCAAAGAAAAAGGCAAGGGAAAAGTGCACACGTTCTGGTAAAAGATAACAGGATCTGGTGGCAAGAAGGAATGTGTATATTTCTCCGCTTGTTACAGCTTTTGGCTAGAGTATCGAAAAATATGTCTATGGGGAAACTACATTTTCAGCAAAACTTCTGTTGAAAACGGATTCGGCCTGTTGCAGGAGAGAGGCAGCTGTTTTTCCACCTTTTGTATCTGGGAAATCGGCTCCCAACACTGCCGAGATAACATCCTGATAAATGATTTTTTCAGGAGGGGCACCGGGAAGAAGAAGATCTGCTTTGGAGAGTAGAATAATCTGAGCACTGTTTAGTTTCTGCAAACAGGTGAAAATGAGTTCTGCAGAATAGGCTGAACAATGCTCTGGAAGATGTTTCTTTTTTAGCCTGCTCTTCTCATCAAATGCGTGAAAAGTAACCTCTAGAATGTCATAAGCTGCACTGAGCATTTCCATGGGCGAATTGTTCAGTTCTTTTAGCTGATAGCTCTTCTGTTTCTGACAGGCAAACGCAAGCTGTGCTCCCAGTAGAACGAAAACCCATCCAAGAAACATCCAGACCAGAAAGAGTGGCAAGGTTGCGAAAGAGCCGTAAATGGCATTGTATTTTGATACACCAATCTGCAAGCCGACATAAAAATTCTGAGTGATAAACCAGAGGGTTCCGGAAAAAGTGGCACCAATCAAAGCTGGGCCTGTCTTGACTTTGGTGTTTGGGAAAAAGATATAGATGACAAAAAAGGTGAGAATAATAAAGAAAAGGGGTACCAGCAGTAAGAGGCTAGTCTGCACCAGAGCTCCGGGAAGATATGACATGATTTTATTGAGAATCTTATCATTTTTTAATACGGTGTTGGCTACGAAACCGAGATTAATGGATATGGGCAAAAGAATGAGCAGGGTTAGGTAGTCGGTCACTTTTCTGATCAATGATCTGCCGGAAGACACATGCCAGATGGTGTTCATAGACATTTCGATATTACTCAAGACCAGAATGGCGCTTAAGAATACACCCAGCACACCAATGGTACCAAGAGCTGCAAAATTTGTGCGATCGACATAGTTGAAAATTTGTTCAGCCACGGAACGAAACTGGCTTGTCATGGAATTTTCACTTGCCTCTACAGAGAGTTCGTCTGTGCTGGGGTGCGCAGTTGTTTTTGGTAATGTACTAAGGCCAACAGTTGTCAGGGGAGTGGTTTTGTCGAGGGTGTCAATATAGCTGTAGACGGCCATGCGTAGCTGATCGTTACCACCCAGTCCTTTTAATACAGCAGTGCTCATAGCGAGCATGGGAACCAGTGACAGAAGGATGGTGTAAGTGAGAGCACTGGCGCGAATGTTCAGCTCGTTACCGGTAAATTCCTTGAAGGTGATCAGAAAAATCCGGAAAACGGAGTGCAGTTTTTTCAGGAGATATGAACCATCGTGGCAAGGGTTGTTTGCCCAGTCCAGTAGACGCTTAACAAGGGATGGACGGATCTGTTCTTCAGTCATAAAACCTGCTTGTGTATGTATGTGAATTCAGAGTGGTGAGTGTTTAACTCTTTGAATATAGCCACTTATCAAGCATGTTGAAAACGATATCTCGTTTAATCGGCTTGGTAATATAGTCGTTCATGCCAGATTCAAGGCAGAGTTCGCGGTCTCCCTTCATGGCATTGGCAGTCATGGCCAGGATGGGAACGTCGGTAAAACCTAGTTTTCGGATCTGTCTTGTCGCTTCATAGCCGTCCATTTCAGGCATCTGCACGTCCATAAGAATGGTGTCATATTTTTCAGGATCACCGCTGAACATATCTACTGCAATTTTTCCGTTTGTTGCTACATCAACACTGTAACCGGCTTTTTTCAGGATCATGGACGCCAGTTTCTGGTTTACAAGATTATCTTCAACCAGCAATATGGAGACGGATTGTTTGATCTCCTCTCTTACCGAATACTGGGTGACCAGTTTTTTGTCTTCTCTGGCCGCGTCGTCGTCATTCCCATGGCCAAGGGTTCTAGACAGAGTCCGCAGCAGAATGGAACGTCTGGCCGGTTTACTTAAAAATGCTGAGAAACCGGCTTCTTTGCATTTGCTGGCCAGTTTTTCCGTGGATGAAGTGTAGGCGAGAAATGGAATATCTTTGGCTTGTAAGTTTGACTCTCTGATCATGCGTGCCAGTTCGAATCCTGAGATTACTGGCATCTGTAAATCTATGATGACTAGATCAAAGGGTTTGCCGTCTTTGTCTGCCTGAGCAAGCGTCTGCATGGCCATGGTTTCGTCTTGGAGAGCAGTGGCGTTGATTCCGGCATTGGTAAGGATATGTTTGATAATGTCATTGTTGGCCTTGTTGTCATCAACAATAAGCATTTTAGTGCCCTTGATATCAAGTTGGCTCAACTTTTTGGCATGGGAGACTGAGGATTTACGCATCTTGGCAATAAAATGAAAAGTAGTCCCTTCCCCCTTTACACTCTCGGCCCATACCTTTCCATCCATAAGAGATGCTATTTTTCTACAGATGGAGAGTCCAAGCCCGGTACCACCATATTTTCTGGTGGTACTGCCATCCTCCTGCTTGAATGCTTCAAAAATTGACTCGCACTTTTCTGCTGCAATTCCAATCCCAGTGTCACGAATAAGACAATGTAAGGTAATGTTTTTTTCGTCCTCTTCTTCCACATTGATGGTAAGCTCAAGCTCCCCTTTTTGTGTGAATTTTGCTGAATTGCCTAAGAGATTAAGAAGGACCTGTCTGAATCGCCCAGGGTCACCACTGATGTTGGCTGGAAGATTGTCATCAATACGGCACAGTACTTCTATTGCTTTGCCAGTCACCCGTGGTCGTACCAGTTCGCATACATCGTGCGCAGTGATTTCAGGATCAAAATCGATATACTCAAGGCTCATTTGCCCGGCTTCAACTTTGGAGAAATCCAGAATATCATTAATTAATCCGAGTAAGGCTTCACCGCTGCGTTTAATGGTCTCTGCACTGTCACGCTGCTCTTCATCCAGTGTGGTGGAAAGGAGCATTTCGGTAAAACCGATCACTCCGTTCATGGGGGTTCGAATTTCATGGCTCATGGAGGCCAGAAACTGGCTTTTTGCAACGGAGGCAGATTCGGCAGCAACCTTTGCTTTACGTAATTTTTTTGTCTGAGATTCTATCTCTGATTGTAGTGTCTTGGAGTAGTTTTCCTGATGCTCCTGAATGATTCGATAGCTCTTCTCTTTTTCTTCAAGAGTAGCCTGATATTTTTTTTCAAGGACCGAAAACTTTCTGTTGAACTGTTTTTTTTGGATATCAAGCTTCTTTTGAGTTGCAGCAGTTTGTTGTCTGCTGCCAAAGAGTGCACAGGCGAGAGAAACTATTTTTGTATGATCTGAAGGTGTAAAGAACAGTGTTGCTTTAATTTCTGAAAGTTCCAGTGCGGACCATTGCATATCAGTTGTGACAACTGCATACTTTTCCTCTGTATTCTTAAGGAGTGTTGTGAGCTCGGCAATGGTTGTACTTTCAGGAGTCTTGGCCTGTGCTGTACTGTGTTCCTTTTTGTTGTGATCTCTAACAAGACAGGAAGTGTTGGGTGTGGAACTGTGCAGGAGTTGCAGGAGCTCATCGATTTCCTGCTGGTATGAGGTGACGGTGTCAAATATCGCAAAGCCTGCGGCCATGGTGTTCTCCGTTAATTCTTATTGTAAATGCATGAGAAGCCGCTCTTCTCAGCCTCCGTACAGCGCTTCTGCGTTACTCATTTCTTCAGGGAGATCTTCTATTAACACTTGGTATTCATCCATATTCTCCTGCATGTGGACGACCAGATGCTCAGGAAGGATAGCGTCAATATTTTCAAGGGCTGTGTGTCCCAACTGACCGGTGATATATTCTGCAATTTGAATAATGCCGGTAAGACTGTCAGGAGCACAATCACCATCGGCAAGGTGGTGATCACGGATGGCAATTTGTATCGCCTCCGGCATTTTCCAGTCCACAGTCAACAGGTATCCGATTTCACAATGGTCTGTTCCGAGATATTCCTGCTCACGGTCCGTTATTTTGTCTCCAGCTTGACAGGCTTCACAAGCTGCGAAAAATTTTGTGGGATCTACCTGTGATTCAACGATAAGGCCAAAATCGTGTAGAATACCACAGAGGTAGGCATCATCCCCATTGTCTCCAAAAATCCGTTCCGCTATCATCTTGGCACAAATAGAAACGGTAGCACAGTGCAACCAGAGTTTTTCTCTGGAAAAGATTCTTGATTTAACCTTTTCCTTAAAAATCCCTTTCAGGGCGTCAGTAATTGCCATATTGTGCAGATTTTTCATTCCTAGATATGCAACAGCACGTCCGATGGAATCTACACGCTGGGAGAGTCCGTAAAAGGGAGAGTTGACCAGACGAAGCAGGCGCACCACCAGAGTCGGATCCATTTTGATCACATCCTCAAAATCCTTCATGGTGGAGTTCTCATCGGCGATAAGGCCGGAAAGAGAGGTCACCACGTGGGGAAGTGTTTTTTCGTCCTTGAACTTACGTATAAACTTTTTTGCTGTAGACATAAAAGAACCTGTGTAAAAGTGCTGAAACCGTAAAATTCTTTACCTGCTTCGTTGCTATAAATTTTCTATCATTATGACGTACCAGAGTACGACGAAATAATAGAAAATTTATGCGCCTTGCATCTGAAGTTTACACCAGAAAAAAGGGTGTAAATACGACTTCAGCAGTAAGGTGGTTTCTTGGGAAACCATCAAGAAAAGTAGTTTTATTCTGCCATTATTTCTTTTTTTGTTATTGCTTCTGCTTTCACTCTATCAAGGAGTTCGGCGAGGACGGGTTTGATGTTCTCACGAATGTCTCCTGCCACGATCAGATAGAGAAGGTCTTCGCCCGGTTGAAATGTGCCGGTTAAGGCTTCGGCTACAATGTCATAAATTCCTTCACGTTTAAGAAATTCCTGGCGAATGGCCTCAATTTTTTCAAGATCGGGTGTGACTTCAAGGGCCACTACTTGTTTTTTGTTGTCCATTCGGGACCAGCCACGCACTGTTCCGTTGTGGATAAGAATCATACCGACGTTTTCACTAAAGCCGGGCTGTTGCTTCATTTCTGCAATACGTTTTGAAATATCCATTAATTATGCTCCATGTTGTTGTTTTTTTATCACAGTTTCATTTCTCAAATGGTTTTGACAATGGGAATTGTCAGTTGTTGAGAGGCCTGAAGGCTGCTGAAATCAAGAGTTGTATTATATTTTTTTAAAAGCCATAGGGGAAGGTCAAACTTTTTCCTGCAAATTTCCCAGACAGTATCCCCTTTTTGCACCGTGTAGGAGTGAACGCCAACTATTTTATAGGCGTCAAAGAAATCTTCCTCAGTTTCGAGGTGAAAGTCAAATCGTTTTTCTTCAAATGCTTTAACCTGGACATTATTCAGTGGGATTAGAATTGATTCGTCTGGATGTAAAACGCGTCCAGTAGAAAATGCGTTGAGCGTGCGAATGATGTTGGGCCTGACTCGTAGCCAGTCGGCCAGCAACTCTATGGACTCTTCAGGCAGAACTGTGATTGTGCCCTGGGGAAGCGGCGAGTGTTGTTCAATTTTTCTAACACCGAGTTCACCAAGGACCACACTTCTTGCCGTCTGGATTTGTCTCCAGGTAGCTTTGCTTTTTTTACTGCCGGAAAGCAGAGGGATTGTGCTGGAGACGGCTTTCTTTTGAGTCGGTTTCTGACGGTTCTTGCTGATATTTTTCTGAGACTGTAGTGGCTTATCAGTTTTGCCAGGGATACGCAGATTCTGGCCTACGAAAATAGTCGCATGTTTGTTCAGGTTGTTAGCTTGCCTGAGAGATCGTAAGCTGACTTTGAATTTGTTGGAAATTCCTCCTGCCGTATCCCCTTTTCGCACACGGTAAAACTGTGTGGGTTTTTGTTTGTTGTGATAAAACCGAGAGGGTACAGAGGATAGGAGTCGTTTATGTTTGCTGCTGTTTGGCAGGTGCAGGATGTAACCTTTAGGGATACGTTTCTTCCCCTGGAATACAGGGCGTCTAAGAGCCGGATTAAGCTTCCTGAGATTTGCAATGGAGATCTGGAAGTGCGTACTGATGTCATGTGCAGCAACAAAGGCGGGTAATTTAACGTGCAGGCTCGTCTGTGGTTTCTTGAGTTTGAGTGTTGGCTCATGCTCAAGTCTTTTGGCAACTTTTACTGCAGCCAGGAATTCAGAGTAAAAATTACGAGAGGCGAATTTAAAGTGACCCTGTTTGTAATGTTGGAATATTTTTTCGTAAGTGCCGTGGGCTTTTTTGGCTCGTCGGATGCCGGCAGGTCCATAATTATAAGCGGTGATTGCAAGGGGCCAGCTTTTGAGTGAGTCATAGTTGTTTTTCAGAAAGCTGGCTGCGGCGTAACTTGCGAGAATCGGATCTTGGCGTTCGTCAACAACATAGTTAATGGTGAGGAACTGTTTGCCAGTGGCGCGTGTGAACTGCCAGATGCCAGACGCACCAAATTTGGAATAGGCTCTAAGGTTAAAAGATGATTCAACGTGGGGCAGGTAGGCCAGGTCTTGAGGTAAGCCTTTTTGTTTAAAAATATTTTTGATTTGTGTGATGTATGCGCCAGAACGGACAACTCCTTCCAAAAATCTATCCTTCTGGCCAATCTGTATACGTACGGCTCCGGCGGCCTGTCGTAATTTTTTGCTGTTTGCTTTACCAAATAAGGCAAGAACCCGCCGTTCTTCTTTATTGCGGGGGGATGCTCCTTGCGCCAAACGGTTCAGAATATTTGCGTATTTATTTTTAATACCTTTAAAGATTGGTTTGTTAATCTTGGAAGAGCCGGGCAGACGATGGCTGAATATTGGAATCACTTCGTAGATAATACCCAGGTTGTCAGGGTCGTGTACCACTGCCTGGCTGGTGGAATAGGTGGCGTAAATATCTTCCCAGAAGCGAACGTTCTTTTCAATAATGGGATAACGGGGGAAAAGTGTGGCCGCAACAGCGGGAGTTACAGCTGAAATGGAAAAAAACAGCAGGCTGAACAGGAGGAAGAAGTGTAGAATGAAACGTACAGTTTCGGGGCGTTGCTGTTTTTCAGGTACTGTAATAAAATAATTATATCCAGAAGACATGAGGCGTAAGCTAATGGGGAAGAATAGTGATCGTACAATTTCAGCCGCTTACCATATTTAATCATAAGGAGTCATAGATGTATAGACCTATCTTGGCCAGTCTGGCTTTTATTCTGTCAGCAGACAAACAGAATGTGCTTTTAGTGCATCGAAATAAGAGAGACGATGATCAGCATCTGGGTAAATATAATGGCCTGGGTGGGAAGATGGAAAATGACGAAGATATCCTTGCCTGTATAAGGCGTGAGGTGCGGGAAGAAGCTGGAATAGTCATCGAAAATGTGGAATTGCGAGGCACCATCAGCTGGCCCGGATTTGGAAAAAATGGTGAGGACTGGTTTGGTTTTATCTTTCTCGTGCACAGTTACCAGGGCGAGCCAATAATGAGTAACGAAGAAGGGGATCTGTATTGGAAACCTATTAAAGATCTTTCCTCGCTTCCAATGTGGGAGGGGGATAAATATTTTATTCCCCTTGTTTTTGATGAGAATCCCAGCCCTTTTCATGGCTCCATGCCATATGCGGATGGACGCCCTCAAAGTTGGAGCTGTTCCCGCAGTTGAGCTCTTGCATAAATACCAATCAAAGGTATAATTGTCTCCGTTGCAGGGGGACGTTTTCCCGGTCACTATCAAAACTCAGCTTTGCTGAATTCCATGTTAGCAAGGAATGTTCTTGCTGCTCCCCTGCCAACACCAAACTACTGATGATTACGCGAACTGATATGGAGTATCTAATATGAATGAAGAAAATGAATTGGCAAAACTCGAGGGCTTTGTTTCTACTCTCCTTGAAAAATTCAATGGCCTGCAAAACAACAATAAAAAACTGGCTGAACGTTTGCAGCGTCGTGATGCCAGTATTATGAGCCTTGAGGATGAAATCGCATCCATGCAAGATGAACGTGGAGAAATCTCCAGCAGGGTGAGTGGTCTTATTAATAAGATTGAGGAGTGGGAATCTACCACTATTGATGGAGAGACGTCTGTCGATGAAGAAGCTGTTGGTAATGTAAATGTTAATGCTGGGACTACCCCTGAGTCTGGGGCTGAGACTGAGTCAGAGGCTGAAGTGGAAGATGTTAAAAAAGATTCCAGCGTACAGGGAAATCTTTTTAGTGTCGAGGCCACAGGCGAATAACTATTATCTGCTAAGGATCTGGGGAGGATTACTTGGAACGACTTGTCCGCTTTGAACTCATAGGGCATGAATTTGCCTTTTATACTACAGCTCCTGAGAAAGAGGTTGATGAGATTGTTCAGATGGTTACGAAGCTTGTCCGGGATAATAGCGGTTCGAGTGCGTCTGGCTCCATTCCTGTTGGCAAGGTCGCAGTACTGGCCAGCTTGAACATGGCATCACAATATGTTGAGTTGAAAAGGGATTTTGCAAAATATAAACAGGAAACAGATGAACGACTTTTGAAGCTTGGTGGTCAGATTGCAGAGCAGTTACGTATTGATAAGTAGGAGTCTTCCACAATCCGAAAAGTATTTCTATACGGCTAAAATGTAAAATCTGGCTTATTCTGTTTTCGTTTACTCAAAAATTTGCTATGTTGTGTTATAATCAGTACTTTAGGGAATGCTTTAGTCTCTTTTTTTTAAAATTGGTGAAACTTTTAGTACCTTACTGGTTCTTTTCGTGTTTTTTGAAAATAATTTGGTGAAGGTGCTTATGCTGGCTTGTTATTTATCACCGGTGTTATACCGTTTTACTTTGCTAGTTTACAGTTTCCCTGGCCTGTTGGTGATTTTCAGTGTTGTTGAGCCAACTCTCAAAAAAAGGTCAACCTCTCTTGCTCTTTAAGAAAGATCGCTTTGCGAATTTTCTGACGGAGTTATGGGTATGTCCACCTATTATATAGGTTCTACGTTCCTGAGAACACGGCAGGTTGGGGGATTATATTTTTCTCAGAGTGGTGTGCTACAACCATACCACTCTGTTTCTATATTCCGAAGATTTACTACCTTTTGGGCTTGCTCACTGCGTGGTGAGTGGACGGAACTATCCTGTGGGATTGATTGCAGCAGGAATGAAGATTTCTTAAAGAAAGACGAAAAAGGAAAATTGCGACCGCCTATTGCAGGTGAGTCGATTTTTATAGTTGGACTGTCTTGCATGCTTGCCTTGCGTAGGTAATATCTTGTTAATACAAAGAGCTTTCCATGGGGATGCCGATTGGCTTTTTTTGTGGTAACAGAGTTGCAAAATGAGATATTTTCAGGCATACCTGTCAAGGTTATCCACAGGTTATATGTACGTATTTAAAGTGATTTCGCGTATGTAGCATAAATCCCTTCTCGTTCGTTATCCTTTCTGTTTCTTTACTCCATTGTTATGTCAACTCTCACTGATGTAAGGGAGTGTGTATGGATTTTCAAATAGTGGCTTATGTCGCAGCAGGTCTTGTCGCCGGTATTATCGGCGGGGTGTTTTTGCGAAAACGTCTGGTCGAAGGCCATGGGGCTGATATGAATGCCCAGGGGAAAAAGATCATAGAGATCGCGATTTCCCAGGCAAGTCAGATAAAAAAAGAGAATCTTCTAAAAGCCAAGGAAGAGGCATATAATCAAAAACAGTTTGCAAGTGATGAAATTCGAAAGGAAAAGCAGGAAGTTAAGGAAGAAATAAATCGTCTTGGCCAGAAAAAGGGAGCGCTAAAGAAAGAATGGCTTGCTTTTGATAAACGCCAGGAAGAGCAGGAAGGCCAGAATGCTGCTATACAACAGCAGAAAAAGGTAATTACTGAAAAAAATAAAGAAGCAGAGCTCCTTATTGGAAAACAGCGTTTTCAGCTGGAAAAAATATCAGGAGTGAGTCAGGAAGAAGCAAAGAAAATGCTTATGGAATCCCTTGAGAGCGAAGCTCGAATGGATGCCTCTAAGCGTTTAGCACGTATTGAAAATGAAATGAAGATGGAGGCTGATCGCAAGGGGAAAAATATCCTTGCACTCGCCATTTGCCGCTATGCTGGTGACTATGTTGCTGATAAGACGGTCTCCATGGTACCTCTGCCAAGTGATGAAATGAAAGGCCGTATCATTGGGCGTGAGGGACGTAATATTCGTGCCATTGAGGCTGCAACCGGCATTGATATCATCATTGATGATACTCCTGAGGCCGTTATCTTGTCCGGGTTTAACCCGGTTCGTCGTGAAATTGCTCGTCTGGCACTTTTGCAACTTATCACTGATGGTCGTATTCATCCCGCCCGTATCGAAGAAGTTGTCGAGAAAGTCACTAAAGAGCTTGAGGGCGTGATGAACGAGGCTGGTGAGCAGGCAACATTTGATGTCGGTGCTCACGGTGTGCATGTCGATTTGATTAATCTCCTCGGTCGTTTGAAGTACCGTACAAGTTATGGTCAGAACGTGTTGCAGCACTCTTTGGAAGTTGCTTTTCTCTGTGGTATTATGGCTGCAGAGCTTGGCATCGATGTTAAAGTTGCTAAACGTGCCGGATTGCTTCACGATATCGGTAAGGCTGTGGATCATGAAGTTGAAGGCTCCCATGCCATTATCGGACGTGATCTTGCCAGAAAATATGGGGAATCCGAAGAGGTTGTCTATGCCATCGGCGCCCATCATGAAGATGAGCCTCCCCAGTCAGTTCTTGATGTGCTGGTACAATCTGCTGATGCCTTATCAGGTGCGAGGCCTGGTGCACGTAAAGAGATGCTGCAATCCTATGTGAAACGTCTGGAGGATCTTGAGGCCATTGCCACGGCCTTTGACGGGGTTGAAAAATCGTATGCCATACAGGCGGGACGTGATCTACGTATTATTGTGGATTCCCAGAAAGTGAAGGATGGTGAAGCCGCCTTGCTTAGTCAGGATATTGCCAGATCCATTGAAGAAAAATTAACGTATCCCGGACAGATTCGA
Source organism: Desulfocapsa sp. (assembly GCA_022712895.1). Lineage (GTDB taxonomy): Bacteria > Desulfobacterota > Desulfobulbia > Desulfobulbales > Desulfocapsaceae > Desulfocapsa. The sequence continues at coordinate 23,674 of JAFLJS010000055.1, read as the reverse complement.
GTGACCGTTATTCGTGAGACTCGTGCTGTACAGTACGCGAAGTGACAGTGATAGAGTTGTAAACAAAACTATTCTTATCTCGAAGAACAGGGAGAGCACGAAAGTAATGGGGAGGAGCGGTTTCCTTTCAATCTTCGTGCTCCTTGTGTTCTTTAGGGTTAAATTTTGATGAAAAAAGAACAATGCCTACAATTGAAGAACAAATAACACTCCTGGAAAGAGGAGTGGTTGACTGCATCTCCCATGATGAGTTGGTCAAAAAACTCAAAAAATCTGAAGAAACTGGAATACCACTTAAAATAAAAGCCGGTTTTGATCCCACGGCCCCTGATTTGCATCTGGGACACACCGTATTACTACAAAAACTTAAACATTTTCAGGATCTTGGGCATCAGGTTATCTTTCTCATTGGTGATTTTACCGGAATGATTGGTGACCCTACGGGGAAATCTGAAACCAGGAAGGCTCTCACTCGGGAAGACGTTGCCAGAAATGCTGAGAGTTATAAGGAACAAGTTTTTAAGATTCTTGATCCTGAAAAAACAAGGATTGCTTTTAACTCTGAATGGTTAGGTGATCTTGATTCTTTCGATATGATCCGTTTGGCATCTGAGCTGACTGTAGCCAGGATGCTTGAAAGGGAAGATTTTAAGGTGAGGTTCCGTGAAGGCAATCCAATTTCCATTCACGAGTTTATGTACCCGTTGATCCAGGGATACGATTCAGTTGCCCTTGAGGCTGATGTTGAACTCGGCGGGACGGATCAGCTGTTTAACCTGCTTATGGGACGTGATTTGCAGCGTTCAAGAGGGCAGGCGCCACAGGTTGTAATGACCCTGCCGCTTCTTGAAGGCCTTGATGGCGTCAATAAGATGAGTAAATCGCTGGGTAATTATATTGGCGTTGCAGAGCCTGCTAATGATATTTATGGCAAAGTCCTTTCTGCATCTGATAAACTTATGTTCCGCTATTATGATCTGCTCAGTGATCTGAGCAGTGATGAGATTGCACAGCTCCAAGCTGATATGGAGTCTGGCGCGATTCACCCAAAAGAGGTTAAACAGAAACTTGCCCGTGAGCTGACGGCCAGGTTTCATTCCGAAGAGGCTGCGCAACAGGCTGAGGAAAATTTTGCAAAGGTATTTCAAAAGGGTGGGATTCCAGATGATATGCCTGAAAAAACAATTAGTAGTGATGAGGATATCTGGCTACCACAATTGCTGGTGGATCTTGAAATGGTGAAGTCAACTTCCGATGGGCGGCGTATGATTAAACAGAATGCAGTCTCGCTGGATGGTGAAAAAGTGACTGACATGAAGACCAATATTGCACCACAAGGTGAATTGTTGGTGAAAGTTGGAAAGCGTCGTTTTTGTAAGGTCGTGTTTACCTGAAAATATTTTTAGTCATGAAGTTCATGGGGTGGAGCAAGGATTGCCTTCATGTGCTTCATGCGATATCGGTTTTTAAGAACCAAAAAAAAGGCCTGTCGGAAGTATATCCGTCAGGCCTTTTTTCTGGTTCGTAATCTGAAAAAGTTTTAGTTGATAAACTCGTAAAAACCCTGAAGTTAGACGGTTAAGTAAAGAGCTTCATATCCGAGGCGCAAATATTTTCTATCATTTCGGCGTACTAAGGTACGTCGTAATGATAGGAAGTGTGCAGCAACGAAGGAGATGGAGAGTTTTTACGACGCCATCAGTTGACCATCTGTTCCTTTTCCTGGCTGTTGCAAGTTTCACAAATTCCTGAAAATTCAATATGATGACCAAGTATCTGGTACTGGCTGATTTCAGCAGCGGTTTTGTTGATTTCTTCCATAACAGGGATGTCAATATCATTCACTTTGCCACAGCTCAGGCAGCGGATGTGGTAATGTGGATCAACGGTAGCATCAAAACGTTTCTGGGTTCCACCAACTTCAAGCTTAAGGATGATTCCGGTCTCAGACATGAGTTCAAGGTTTCTGTACACAGTGCCAAGGCCGATACGGGGGAGGCGCTTGCGTACCATGTCATATACTTCGTTGGCGGTGGGATGTGTCTTCACCTTGCCAAGCTCTTCCAAGATGATTTGTCGTTGTGTCGTCAGTCGCATTTGGGGGGTAAGTTGCATTGTTTCCTCTTGGTAACAGTTTTTTGGTGAGTGGTAATTATTCCTGCATAATCAACATAATTGTTAGAATTTAAAGTTCAAGTAAAAAATGCATGAAGAGCGCGCTAGAGAACGAAAGAGCTATCAGTGGAAATTGGAATTGAGTTAAAAATATGTGCGAACCTAACGGATTGGAGGGTTGTAGTAACCAAATTGTAATTGTGGGAATTCGTTTTTTATTTTTGAAAGCCATTTTCTCATACCCATTGATTTGACAAGGGGCTTGTATGTAATACTGCGCAAATACCATTCCGGGTCCATATTCAGGTTTCGTAATTGAATGCGATCCGGTTTGAATGTGGAGAGAATTTCTCGCAAGGCATTGAATTCGTCTTCAGAATCTGTGACTCCAGGAAGGATGAAGTAGTTGAGAGAAACAAATGCATTTGCATCCTTCATGACCTGAATAGATTTGCATACATCAGTGAGGCTGAAACCCTGAGGCCGATAATAGCTTGTATGGTAACGTTCCTGGGCCGAGTTAATACTCACCCGTAAGCTGTCTAGTCCACTCTCGACCAGACGTTTAACAGCATCAGGTTTACTTGCGTTTGAGTTCAGGTTGATGGTGCCACGATCTGTTTTCTTGCGAATACTCTTTATTGCACGTTCAATGGTATCTGTCTGTAAAAGTGGTTCGCCCTCGCAGCCTTGCCCAAAACTGACAATGGCCTTTTCTGCGGTTTTTAAATGTGGAATCGCCACACCACATATCTCGGCAGCGGTGGGTACGAATTGTATTCTGTCCTGAGTCGCTGAACATTTACCCGATGCCTGAAGGGAGATACAGCCGATACATCTGGCATTACAGGTGGGTGAGGTCGGAAGTGGCGCTTCCCAGCGCCCCAGGAAGTAGTTTCTGGCAGCGGGACAGCCGTAAGTAAGGCAGCATTTGCCAAGGTGTTGTATTAGGCGATTGTTTGGATGTTTTTCCAGTTTTTTTCTGGTCTTATGATTAATTGTCTGCTGGTTAAACTGGTCTGCGTCCTGCCGGATATCCTCGTCACTGCGAAAGGCAGTGGTCCAGAACATGCCATCGTACCAACCAACGGCGGTGTAGGCAAAGAGGGGTAAACGAGGTGCGTTCTCAGTGGTTTGGTAGGCACAGTTCAATACTGCAGTGTGTGCAGGTGACATAAAAGCAGCAACAGCCTGGATGGCATGACCAGAGCCAAAGGGGTCTTCGGCAACGAGAAGCGGTTCGTTATTTTTCTGGTCGTAACCAACCGGAAAACGTCCGGGGAGAACAAAGAGTTCACTGCCTTCGGGTAAGGGTATAAAATCTTCCTTGGCAGGGAGTACTGTATCGCCAGCACTCATACCTGCGGCATGGAGGTCGGGAAAATCGGTTATATTTCCTTCACTGTCAGCGAAGACTAGCGATGGCTGCCCGGCAGGATGGATCACTGGGGAGGTCTGAGTACTTTAAAAATAGAATCAACGGCACGATACACGTCAATATCTTCACCGAAAATATCTTCAATGGCAGGATTGTTGAGCAGGTCTTCAATGATATATTGCGTGAGATACAGGCTCACGATATTTGGGTCTGGAATCAAGGTGCGGTTTGGTGCAACTTTCATCTGGATGTCAAAGTCATCCATGGACGCCAGGTCACGTAATTGCTGGACAAAAACATCACGCAAAGCCTGTACGGAATTGGTCTCAATGACTTCTCTGTCTATGAGCCGCTGGGTTAGTCGTGCTGAAAATTCTTCAGCATTTTCCTTGGCTTTTTTAAGAATAAAACGTCTTTCTCTCTCACGTTTTCTGTCTATGGCACGGATTGTTTTATCTGTGGCATTGGTTGCGCTGATGTGAGCTTTGGCCATGGTGGTCTCCAGTGGGAATCATAATACAGTTATTTGTAATCGAGGAAAATTTACAGCATTAAGAGAAATCTTCCAATCAAAATCTGATGAAATCGTAAAAACTCTCCATCTGCTTCGTTGCTGCATTTTTTATTTAAATACGACGTACTTGAGTGCGCCGAAAGTAAATGGAAAATATGTCCCATAAGGTATGGAGTTTTTTACAATTTCATCTTGAAAAAATATTATGTCACAAGATGAAATTGTAGGGACTGGTAAAGAGTCGATTCAGGCATTTGAATTGTATAGTTTTGCAAAGTCATCCATTCGTTCTTGCTGAGCTTGTGGCAGTTTTAAATCGTACTTATGCAGGTATTCTGCTGCCATACGATGAGTGTTGAAAATGGGCACATTGAGACAGAGGTTCATAATTGCTTTATCAAGAAAGGCGGTCTTTGATTTGCTCTCGTAGAATTCTTCAAGGACAGCAGGTAGTGTCTGGTAAAAGGAAGCGGAGTCTTCAGCATAAAGAAGGGTGTCTGGAGATTCTGATAGATCTGCTTCATCCACGGGACCTTCGTGGCCAAATTTCCATCCAGTGAGCCCTTCATGGTACCCTTCTACCCACCACCCGTCCATTATAGAAAGATTCGGTACACCGTTCAGTGCAGCTTTCATACCGCTTGTGCCCGATGCTTCAAGGGGACGTTTGGGATTGTTCAACCAGACGTGAACTCCTGCGACCATCATTTTGGCGATATACATATCGTAGTTGGGGATGAAAATCAGATTGATTAAACCATTGCTTTTATCATGCAGTTCTTTCTGATAATCAAGAATCAGTTTGATTACAGATTTTCCGGGTTCGTCGGCCGGATGAGCCTTTCCAGAGAAGAGAAAGTTGATTGGCCAGTTATTGTTTGTGGCAATCTTGCACAGGGTGTCTGTATTGTCAAAGATCAGATCGGCACGTTTGTAAGTCGAAAATCTTCTGGCAAAGCCAACAGTAAAAACATTTGGTGAGAGCCTATTGCTGTTGTCAATCAGGTTTGAGTAGTGATTGGGTGGGTCAATCCAGGTGCTGGCCATCTCATTACGATGTTCTAAAAGCATTCCATTGACATAGTCAATGAGTATGGCTGAATCCACTTCCCAAGCGCGTAACAAATAAGTGCGAAAACGACTGTTGTCTTTCAAAGCCGCTGCATTTTTTAAAACACCAGGGTCATGACGCCAGTTTTTCAGTTCTTGAAAAGAGTCAAAAAGTTCAGCCCTGGCGTCGCTGATCCAGGTAAGGTGATGCACTCCATTGGTGATGGCTGTAATTTTATCGGCAAATTCAGGAAATTGTTTGTGGGTAACATCTCTGTGTAATCTGCTGACACTATTAGCTGTACGATTGACGCGCATGGCCAGGGTTGTGAAATTATATGAATGTGGTGATTCATTGTCGTTCGCCAGCAGCTCCAGAATATGACGGCATGACTTATGGCTGATGCCAGCATAGACGGATTTATTGAAACGGTCATGTCCTGCTTTTACCGGAGTATGGATGGTAAATACTAATTTTTTGGCCACTGTTTCAGCAGCTTTTTCAATTTGTTCGTTACTTGCCAGGGTGAAGTCAGAATGATTGAGCTCATGTAGCAACTCTTCGGCAATAAGTTGCAGGGCAACCACAACGCCATGTTGTTCGTTGAGGTGTAGAGTTTGAGATGTTATGCCAAGAGCTTCCAGAACCGGCAGGATACCTGTGCCAAGCATGCGGCGTTGGGTTGCTTTAATCACGGACGATTCAGAATTGTAGAGTTTGCCGGCGGCATCAATGATGGGGGTCGGATTGTCGGCCAGTGAAAAATCAAGCAGAAGCTCAGGGATAAAAAAATCCAGGCTGTGATTCACTTCCATCTTCATCCACACTTGGGCCGAGGCTATGGTTTCGTGGTCATATTCGTTGAAAAACGGGATCTGAATCTGCAGAGGTTGGTCGGGGTTGTTTGGGTCTTTCAGCAGATAGAGACTTGGCGTCTCTTCCGGGCGCCAGGCAACAGTTTGTGAGATTTGACCCAGTTTAGAGTCTACGATTTGTGAAAAGTATCCCTGGCGATATAAGAGGCTGACGGCAACAACTGGAATGTGGCAGTCAGCATAACTCTTTAGGGTGTCTCCGGCAAGAACGCCAAGTCCTCCACCATAACAGGGTATTTTTTCGGGCCCATGGAACAGCTTTTTGATGTGGCTTTTGATATGTTTGTTTTTGGAGTCGGTTTTTTCAAGATCCATTAATTTCTGTTTAATGGGATGAAAAACGTCGGGGTCAGCACCAATCTCCATGGAGATGTAGACAACGGAATTTCCAGCGGGATCTGTAAGGTTTTTCCAGACATTGTCAAAAGCTGATTGAGAAACTCCAAAAAAGGAGCCGAACTGGTTTGTTGCAATCAGGTCACTGAGATCAAAATTGTTGTCTGTAAACGTATTTGGCTGCATGGTGTTGTTATGTCTGTAAAAGTTATGAAGATACCATTATATGTGAGTGCTTGAGCCGGGGTAATATCCCGCTGTGTATTTAGGGTCGAGTCTGTTTTTATTCAAGTGAAAAAGAAGGCGTCATGAAAAAAAATCCCCGGTGTCGACTTTATCACGGGATTTGCAAAACGTCTGGTATTTTTTATCAAAAAAAAGTAAACTCGGTAAAATGCTTAAAATAGAGCCTAATTTCTGCGATGGCACAGGGTATAGGCAGGGACAGAATTTCCTTACGGGAGGAAAACATGAGTCGAAAATGTTATAGTTATGTTACTGTTTTATTGTTAAGTCTTTTGTTGTCATTGTCTGCGTGCAGTAGCAAGCAAGATGATGCTCAGTCTCTAGCATCGGTGCTGGACCCCGATGCAATTGGTCAGGAAGAGTCGCTTGAATCTCAAGCCATTGGCATTATGGAAGGACGAACCACCGGCCCCATGCTTCCGGTCTATTTCGGGTTTGACAACTATTCAATTCGGCCGGATCAGCGACCCCGAATGAAGGTTAATGCTGATTACTTAAAAGATCAGAATGCAGTAAAAATTCGTATTGAGGGCAACTGTGATCCACGGGGAACTAGAGAGTACAACCTGGCACTTGGTGAGAAACGTGCGCTCAGTGCAAAAAAATATCTCGTAACCATGGGGATCTCTGCTGACAGGATTACCACTGTGAGCCTGGGAGAAGAGAAGATGCTGCTCCATGGACAGGATGAAATGGCCTGGGCCCAGAACAGGCGAGATGATTTTATTGCTGAATAAAGAAGTGGTTGGAAGTATTATAGATACAATTTGGGCGGGAAAAGCTTTCTGCTTCATTTAAAGTTCTTTTTTTCAAATACTAAACAGGAGAGTAATAGATGTTGAAACGTTTAATGATAGTCGTTTGTTTGGTTGTGCTGGCCGGTTTTACAGTGAATGCCAACACTGTTCAGGCTGAGGGGATAAAAATTGGAGTGATTGATCTTCAAAGGGTCGTTTTTGAATCTGCAGCTGGCCAAAAGGCTCAAGCAGTTATAAAAAAACGTGATCAGGAATTGAAGGAGAAATTCAAGGCTGAGCAGCAAGGATTGATTGCGCTGGAAAACGAAATTAAAAAGAAAGAGTCTGCTTGGAGTGAGGAACAAAAAAACACAAAGATACGCGAATACAAATTGAAAGCGCGCGAATTTCAAATTAAAATGGAAGATGCTCAGACTGAGATGCGGCAGTTAGCTCAACAGGAGCAAGAGCCAATTTTGAAACAGCTCGATTCTGTGCTCAAAGCTTTTGGTGAGAAAAATGGTTATTCTTTAATTGTGGATTCAAGAATGGCTTTTTACTCCAATGGTACTATGGATATAAGTGCCGCTGTAAAAGAGGAGCTTGATAAGCGCCTGAAATAAGATGGATTTGTTGTTACTGTTTTCTTAAAGATGTCAGGAAATTTTCCTGGCATCTTTTTTTCTTTGTACATATTTTTATCAGCCACTCTCTTGTTATAATTTATGCAACCACTTGAGTTCTTAAAAATTACTCCCAGAACGAACTGCGGAGAATGTGGATACCCCGCTTGCCTGGCCTTTGCTGCTGCTGTCACCAAGGGTGGAGAACAGCCGGGTAAATGCCCCTACGTGGATGTGGCAGAGTTAGGTGATGAGTTTGCTACAACTGATCATGGCCAGGATGGGATGGCAGGAGTTGACAAACTCCTTGATGAAAAAGATGTGGCCCTGGTGGCCTATCTGAAGGAAAAGACGAGTGGTATCGATTTTAGTAAGGTTGCTGGAAAAATTGGGTGCACATGGTCCGGTGTCGACAAGGGGTGCTTGCTTTTTCACTATTTAGGGCGAGAGGTCGCGCTTTGCCATAATATAGTTACAATTAGTGGTCGGGATGTGGAAGATCCACGGGATCAGATTCTACTCTATAATTATGTTGATTTTGGTGGAGGAGATGCGCCAAAACTTGAATGGGTTGGTATGGAATCACTGCCTAACTCCATTTCCAAGGTGCGTACCTTACGGGTCTACTGTGAAGAACGGCTGGCTACTTTTTTCACTGATAAAACAGAGCTTATGAAAACACATGCACCAAGTCTTGGAGCGCTGCTGGATGAAAATTCAGAACAGAGTTGCAGTGCCGCTTTTTTTGTTTCTGTACTTCCCCGTTTACCCATGTATGTTCTGTTCTGGGATGAGGAGAAAGAAGACAACTTTCCGGCTAAAGTAAAAGTTCTTTTTGATGAGAAGGTAATGGATTATTTGGATATTGAATCGCTGGTGTTTGCCTGTGAACGAATGGCTGAGCGCTGGGTGGAACTTGCAGCATGACAATACAACTGGAAGAACTGATAGAAAAAATAGCAGGTAAACGGATATTAGTGATTGGGGATATTATTGTTGACCACTTTGTGCATGGGACGGTGAACAGAATATCTCCTGAAGCTCCCGTTCCTGTGGTGAATGTCACCCGGGAAGACTACTTGCTTGGTGGTGGTGCTAACGTACTGCACAATATTTTCTCACTTGGCGCTGAAGCTGTTCTTTGTGGAATTATTGGTGCTGATGAGATGGGTAGTCGCTTGCAGGGCCTGCTGGCTGATCTCGGCGCGTCGACTGAAGGGCTGGTTACCGGAAAACGACCCACCACCGTCAAAACACGGGTTCTTGCTCAACGGCAACAGGTGGTGCGTTTTGACCGTGAACATTCCGGTTCTCCATCTGCTGCTACTATTGCAGGAATGACCGATTATATCGATGCAAATTTGATAAACTTTGATGCGATTATTATTTCTGATTATTTCAAAGGTGTCATCGGGAAAGATTTGATGACAAAACTACTGGCTAAGGTACAAAAGGTAAAGGAAGAACAGGGTAGAGAAATCCCCGTGATTGTTGATCCTAAACCAGAAAAACCTGAACGGTTTCACGGTAGTACACTTATCACTCCCAATCAGGTGGAAGCGGAAAAGATGTCCGGGATCAGCATTGACAGCAATGCTAATCTGAAGAAAGCAGCAGAGATCCTCCTTGAAAAAGTTGCCTGTCAGGCAGTGCTTATTACCCGTGGCGAACATGGAATGGCACTCCTTGAAAAAGATAAACCGCTGCTTTGTATTCCCACCACCGCCCGTGAAGTTTTTGATGTTACAGGTGCGGGAGATACGGTGATCGCGGCCCTTGCTCTGGGGCTGGCAGCAGGTGCATCTTACGCTGATGCGGCTGTTCTTGCCAATATTGCGGCAGGTGTGGTTGTTGCCAAAGTTGGTACGGCCACAGTGAGCCGTGAAGAAATCCTTGCTGTACTCCATGGGGAAGAGTTTGTGGAGACAGCGTTTAAAACCCTTTGATGGATTTGTATAGATGCAAATCCATCTGGTACATTCGGTTTTTATAAAACCATCACCCTTAAAGAATATAGAATAATATGGCCAGTAAAAGTATGACCGGTTTCGGTCGTGGAGAGGCAGAGGCAAAAGGCAGGCGGTGGACCGTTGAGATTCGCTGCGTCAATCATCGCTACCTCGATCTCAAAATTAAACTCCCCAAAGGTTATGCAGGGCTTGAAGAAAAGGTTCGAAAATGTCTGACAGCCGTTCTGGTTCGTGGCCGAGTAGATGTTACTCTCTCTGTCAGTGGTGATTTCTCAGATCTCCAGGAAATTGAAGCCAATCATAGTCTTGCCCGTACCTATCGTGATGCCCTTACTAAACTTGCAGCTAAGCTCGATCTGCCAGATGATGTAAGCCTTTTACGTCTTGCTTCCTACCCAGATGTGCTGGTGCTAAATCAGCGTGCAGAAGAGCTTGATGAGGTGTGGCCGCCAATGGAAGAGGCTTTGCTTGAAGCCCTTGGTACCTGTGACCAAATGCGCAGTGAAGAGGGCGATGCCATGTCCGTTGATCTTCAGGAGCGTTTAAGCCTGTTTGCTGAAGTCATAACAAAGATAGAAGGACGAATTCCTGAACTGTTGCAGGAGCGCGAAGCCAAGCTCAAAGAACGTCTTGAAAAGCTCCTTGGCAATGTACAACTTGATCCTCAACGTCTGGCACAGGAGGTAGCAATTCTTTCCGATAAAACCGATGTCACCGAAGAGATTGTTCGTCTGACCAGCCATATTAATCAATTCCGCGCTTTTCTGGAGAGCGAAGAAGCAACAGGCCGGAAGATTGATTTTTTGTTACAGGAATTTCTGCGTGAAGTGAATACCATGGCCTCAAAGATAAATGACGCAGATATTGCACATCTCACCGTGGATCTTAAAGCGGAACTTGAGAAGATGCGGGAACAGGTGCAGAATATTGAGTAACAGAGGGAGTTTCAATCGTGCAGCTTATTAATGTGGGTTTTGGTAATACGGTGATGGCAGATCGCATCATTGCTGTGGTAAATACCGGCTCTTCACCGGCCAGAAAACTTAAAGATATTGCCAGGGAATCTGGAAAACTGGTTGATGTGACTGAGGGCAGACGGACTCGTTCAATGTTGGTGATGGATTCCAGCCATGTGGTGCTTTCCTCCATTCAGCCAGATACCATAACCCAGCGGCTGACCTCCCTCCAGCAAGATCCTTATGTGCGTGCCGCAAAAGAAGAGGATAAAAAAGTATAATGCAGGTAGCCGGACAACTTTATATTCTGTCAGCTCCCTCAGGGTGCGGCAAAACAACCATTTTAAGGCAGGTCATGGTTAACATTCCAGGACTTGCTTTTTCCGTCTCTCACACCACTCGGCAACCAAGAGATGGTGAAGAAAATGGTGTGGCGTATCATTTTGTCACAAAAGAAGCATTTACGGAAATGCGGGACGAAAACCGTTTTATCGAGTGGGCAGAAGTACACGGGAATTATTACGGAACCAGTCGGCAGGCAGTCGCTGATCAGTTGCAAAATGGACAGGATGTGTTCCTTGATATTGATGTTCAGGGTGCCGCGATCATAAGTGAAGATTCAAGTTTTGACCCGGTATCTATCTTTGTGGCACCGCCTTCTCTGGCTGAGCTCGAACGTCGTCTGCGGGGTAGGGGCACAGATTCTGATGAGACAATAGCACTGCGTCTGCAAAATGCGGCAAAAGAGATGGCCGCAGCATCGCAGTATCAATTTCTGGTAATCAATGATGGCCTGGATGATGCAGTACTTGTAATGCAGTCCATTATTATTGCCCGGCGAAGTCGTACCAACCGTTTACCTGACGGAACAGCCATCATCCTGGAAACAGACAAGTGAAACGAAAAACAGAAAATACAAAAAGAGAACAGCAGGGGAAGGGGAACGAGCGAAAAATTCGCATGAGCGATGATCTGCTCTGGGGGATTCACCCGGTTTTTGAAGCACTTGACCAGGAAACTGATCGTGTTAGCGAAGTGATTCTCGTAAAAGATCGTAAGGGTGGTAAACGCGAAGAGATTATCGAGAAGGCCAAAGCCGCCGGAATTAAAATAAACTTTGTAGCGGCCTTACGTTTGCTGGGTGAAAATGCCTCCCAGGTGAGACATCAGGGGGTTGTGGCAAAAATGTCACAGACCAGTCTTATGCCCTTTGATGATCTGCTGGAAAAATTTGAGCACCTTGTGCAAGAAGGAAAAAATCCACGAATTATTGTGCTGGACACCTTGCAGGATCCGCATAATGTCGGGGCAATTATCCGTTCTGCTCACGCTTCCGGTTTTGATGGGGTCTTGGTTACCCGTGAACGTTCTGCGCCAATTGGAGGAACAGCAGCAAAGTCGGCGGCTGGAGCCATGTCCCATATTGATATCTGCCAGGTGACAAATCTTGCGCAGTCGTTGCAAGCGCTGAAAAAAGCCGGTGCCTGGATATTTGGTGCCATCAAAGATGCTGACGCACAATCCTTATATAAATCAGATCTTGTGCTGCCAGCCTGTGTTATTGTCGGGAGTGAGGGCAGTGGAATCCGCCCCCTTGTACGTAAACAGTGTGATGTGTTGCTTTCCATCCCCATGGAGGGAGAGCTGGATTCTCTAAATAGTTCTGTGGCAGCCGGAGTTATAATGTTTGAGATGCTCAGGCAGCGGCAGTTGGCTTAATTTGTGAAGAATCCCCACCTCATTTCTGTATCCAAAGCAGGAATGAGGCAAGGGAATTCACGTAGTTCTACGCAGCTTTACTGGTACTACAGCCAGCTGATTCAGGGTTTGATTTGAGAGCTGTCATCACGTTTCGAAATTGTGAGGAACAATTTGACCTGTTGGCTCGGTGTTGCGTTGTTATTTTTTAGCAAATTTTGCTTTGAGAAGATCACCAAAAGTGCCAAAACCAGCGGAGGCCTCTCTGCTGCTTTTCTTGAAATCCTTGACGATAGTGTCTTCTTTCTTCTGGTCATCTTCAGGGCTTTCGTAATCAGAAGGGGCCAGGCTGATTCGTTTTTCTATGACATCAACGCTTTCCACCTGAACTTCCAGCTCCTGGCCTTCCTCAAGGACTTCGCGGGGATGGTTAATACGTCTGCCTTTACCAAGTTTTGAAATATGGACAAGACCGTCAACACCGGGTTCAAGATTCACAAATGCACCAAAAGGCGCAAGTCTGACAACGGTTCCGGTGAGAATGGTGCCACTGCTGAGTTTTTCGACTGCTGCTTCCCAGGGATCGTCGAGGGTTTCTTTGATGCTCAGCGTAATTCGGTCGGCATCCCAGTCCAGTTTTTTGACAAGCACACTGATTTTTTGACCAACGGTATAGTAGTCGTTGATATTCTCAACACGGCTCCAGCCAATTTCTGAAATGGGAACCAACCCATCCACACCGCCAATATCAACAAAGGCACCGAATTCACGAATAGATGTTATTTCACCTGCGATAGTCTGGCCTTCTGCCAGTGTCTCTTTTAATTTTTCACGCATCTCCTCACGTTCCATCTCAAGGATAGCACGGGCTGAGACGACAATATTACGGCCATTCTCTTCAAAACGAGTGATAAGAAAAGTCAGCTGCTTTTCAAGGTATTCGGCAGCCGCATCTTCCACACGTCTCAGCCCCATCTGTGAATAGGGACAGAAGGCGCGGATGGAGCCACCAAGGGTTATTGCAAACCCTCCCTTGATCTCTTCTTTTACAGTTCCTTCAACGGGAATCTGACTGCGAAAGGCCTCTTCAAGGTGTTCAGCATTTTTGCCGGAACCGATGGAGATGGTAAAGAGTTGCTCGCCGTTTTTGGATTGCAGGTAATACACCTCAATGGTGTCTCCCATTGCGGCTGTAACTTCATTCGCATCGTTGGTCATTTCTGTAGCATGGAGCACACCTTCACTTTTCCCGCCAATATCCAGAAAGATGGATTCGTTGCTGAGTCCAACGATGGTGGCTTTGATTTTTTCACCGCGTTTAAGGCGACGTAAGGGCTTGGATTCGCTTTCCTGAAAGAGTTCTGCAAAGCTGTCACTCATGGCATGTTCCTGATGTTGTGGTTATGTCTCAATAGTAAGTGGGCTGTTCCGTTCATCTACGTAATGGAACGGAGATATTACTAGGGTTTAATGGCAAGGGCAAGAAATAGATCGTCTTCCATAAAGAGGATTTGTTTCGTTGTAAGGTCATTTAAAAATGCAAGCAAAGTTGTTTTCTTAATTTGCGGAAATTCTTTCTGAATCGCATCAATAGTTCTAATGCTGCGGCAGAAGAGATAGATTCTTCTAGAAGTCCCACGCAGGCGGTGGCGAAGGGGAGCGCCATCTATTCGTTCCTGACGAATCAGCAGGAAATCTCCGCCATCACGGTAGCTGAGTGGTGCCTGACTGCTCTCCCGGTTTTTATGAAAATCCTGCCACTGCCGAACCTTTTCGTGTACCGGTTTCCAGCGCTTTTGCTGCACAGTTTTATCCCCCCGATAGCCTTTGATGAGCATGGTGAGATTTTGCAGAAGCTCAGCTGGAAACAGTTTCCGATTTTTTTTATGGTGGACGATGGCTGTGATTCCGTAGGCTTTCGGGTCGCTTGCCACAGGAGAGCCATGGCCGAGAAAAAAGGTGGCGCTGGAAAGTGGGGTAAAGGGCAGCACAAAATCCAGATTTGCCAAGGTTTCCTGTACCTCTTCTTCACTGCTTCCCGGAAATTCGCAGATAAGATTGCCATCAAGTGTGATGCCGGCCTCTGCACTCTGACGCATGGCCGCAATATTTTCGATGCAGCGGGTACCTTTATCCATTTTATTCAGTAAACTTGTAGAGAGTGATTCTATACCCACTTGAATGGATGTTAGCCCGCCACGTCGGTATTGTTTTAAGAGGTCAGGTTTGGTGATGACACGTACTTCTGCAAAAAAATCATAATCTGCATCAAACTGTGCAAGACTGGTAAAAAAGGTGTCAGTCTCTTTTGACGGCAGGGCATTGTCTGTAAAGCAGAAATCGAGGCATTGATGACGTCTGGCCTGTTCGTTCACTTCACGCAGTACAGTTGCAGCTGATTTTTTTCTGTACCCATGCCATTGCAGATTGAGGTTGCAGAATTTACACTTGTTCCACCAGCAGCCGCGGGAGAATTCGAGGGGCAGGACCGGAATGAAATGGTTGTCTGGGAAATGCCGTTGCAGCTCTAAAAAATAGGAGCTGTAATCCGGGATGGGTAGATTGTTAAGATCTCCAATGCCTTTGGCGCATGTATAGCTGTGTTTTTTTCCCTTCTTAAGGATGGTTGCAGGAAGTGATGACTCGTCACCATTTGTTGCTCTGCATTCTGCCAGTTGCAGAAGTGCCTCTTCTCCTTCACCATTGATTACATAATCGATTTGGGGAAAGTTTTGCAGAAGGGATGATCCAATTTCTCCAACGCAACCAGAGCCTCCAACAACAATTGTCAGTTCAGGACGAATCTTTTTTACAAGTTTTGCCGCGGTGAGCGTCGCCAGCAGCTGATTAAAACAGATGGAAAAGCCAAAGAGAGAATATTTTTCGAGATCTATGGAGTTGATCCATTGCTGAAGGCTCTGTTCCAAGGCGTGCAGACAGGCTTTAAAGTTAAGCTTCTTTAAAACCGGATTGTTTTTACACTCTTCGTAAAAGAGTTTTTCGGCAGCACCCGCCTGCTCAGGAAAGAGAAGGGGGGCGTACAACGCCTCGCCTGCCCAACTATTCAGCGCTAGAGAGTGATAGTGCTCGGCGCCAATATTGGCAGCAACCTGTAAATAGGGATGGAACAGATCCGTTTGGTAATCACTGTACTGGTCGAGATACGCTTTTAATGAGGCCAGTTGTATGGATGGCCTGTTGAAAATTGACCAGGGCATTGAAGCAATACCAATGCAAAATGGAGCTGTGCTCATTTTTTTCATCACTGCTGGATGATTTCCGTATTCTCAGGCGGAGTGAAGGAAAAAAGCTCTTCAAGCATGCCGGTATCGGAAAGATCCATAGCGTTTACCTGCAGGTTTGAAAAGTTGAGGACGGTGATGGTGTCAAAAAGATCAAGGATCTCGATGCGTCTGATCAGTGAATTCCTGGTGATCCATATTTGAATGGAAGCCACCTGTGACTGATTGGTCTTGGGGGTTAGTTTTATGACAACCGTCTGTTCGCTAGGATTGTCAACTTTGTGTTCACTCTCTGCAATATCAAAGTCCTCCAGCAGATTCCCGCTTCCCGTGAAAAATGAATAGGTGAGATCTTTATCCAGGACAGCGGCCGGAGTAATAATCATCTGCTGCAAGGATTCGAAATACATGGAGAATGTTTTTCCGTCGCTGACCAGTACTTGTCGGTCAGGATCGGAGTAGTTCCATCGCATTTTGCCGGGTGTTGTGTTTTTTACAAAATAGGCACGTCCTCGTCCTATTTTGGGGCGTCCGGTGAGTTGGCCCCGGGTGTTCTGTACAAAGTCTAAGCTCAGTGATTCTATGGCGTCATATTTGTTTTGTAATCTGGTGGCAGCTTCCATGGCTGTTTCCGCCTGGCTGCTGACAGAGAATGAACAAATGAGAACGAACAAAAAAAATGTGAATCTGCTGTGTGAGAGTAGTGTTTTCATGCAACAATAAGCTCCATGGGACGATTGAAGATACGTTTGGCTACTTTTCTGGCTGTCTCAGTACTGTCAGATGTGTAGTATGTATGGCTGGCATCTGCCTCTTGTGGAACAAGTTGTGGGTGATTTTCAAGGTACTCTTTTGCGTAGTGAGCTGTCTCGATGGAAGAGTCAATGAGTTGTACCTTTTTGCCGATCCGTGCCTGAATCAGATCTGTTAGCAGCGGATAATGGGTGCAACCGAGTACCAGAGTATCTATCTGTTTGTTTTTTAACGGGTGCAAATAGCGTCTGATGATCATCTTTGTTTCCCGTTTATTCAGCCATCCTTCTTCAACCAGTGGCACAAGCAAGGGGCAGGCCATGGAAAACACCTCGAAATCCGGTTCTCTCTTTTGGATTTTGTCCCGGTAGACGTTGCTCTTCACTGTGGCCTTAGTACCTATAATTCCAATTCGTCCGCTTTTGCTGATCTTTATCGCCTTTTTAACTGCCGGGCTGATCACTTCAATAATTGGAACCTGAAAACGTTGACGCAGAGTTTCGGTAGCAACCGATGAGGCGGAATTACAGGCAATAATGATGAGTTTTGCTCCCTTCTCCAATAGAAACTCAGTATTACGAATGGAGTAATTGATGATTGTTTCCGGACTTTTGGGACCGTAGGGTGTCCGTGCAATATCCCCAAAGTAGATCAGCGGATGGTCGGGCAGGAGTTGCTCTATGGCACGGGCAACCGTCATGCCGCCTATCCCTGAATCAAAAATACCAATCATTTTTATGCTTTTTTGTTGTGGTTTTGTCTTTTAGCCTGGCAATGCGACCAGTTCTCAAAAAAGAGAACAACCCGCACAATTATCTGAGATTATCAGACGAATTCTTTGATAGTATATCGACAGGGGCAAAAGTCAAGG
This sequence comes from Desulfocapsa sp., assembly GCA_022712895.1. GTDB lineage: Bacteria > Desulfobacterota > Desulfobulbia > Desulfobulbales > Desulfocapsaceae > Desulfocapsa. Next base: position 6,309 of record JAFLJS010000055.1, on the reverse strand, counting down.
GGCCTCAAGAGGTGAGACACTTTTGAGAAGACAGAAAAGCAGGAGTTGACATGTCGAAAACACGCATTAAGGTAGCACCAGTGTTGAGCGTAAAAACAAATGAGATTATTTACGCCAGATCGATCCTTTCCCCCAACAGAGAGAAACGTACAGTCGGAGTTGAAAATGCCAGTTTACGAATATGAATGTCCAGCCTGTGAGATTGTCCATGAAGTGCAACAGCGAATAGCTGATGATCCTTTACAGGATTGCCCGGAATGCGGTGGTCCCGTAAAAAAAATTATGTCCAGAAGTTCTTTTCAACTGAAAGGTGGCGGCTGGTATGCGGATGGTTATTCATCTGCTAAACCCAAAAAAGCTGAGAAGAAGAGTAGTACACCCGCCGCAGCACCTCCTTGTAAAAACAGTGACAGTTGCCCATGTGCCACCACCGCCAGCTGATCTTTTTGCCATTCCGGATCTGAAGTTGTATTCATCTGATCCGGGATGCCATTGTTTTTCCCTTATTTACCCGTAACAATATCATCTGCACAGATATGAAGTATATCCACCAGTGTCAGATCTCCCACCAGATGTTCTTCGTTGTCAAGTATTGGAATTTCTTTTATATTTGCCGCAACCATCCGTTTTAAGATTGGCTCAATTGTGTCAGAAAGGTAGGCTGTCATCAGTGGCCTGTCTATAAGGTCGGCAGCGGTCTCTGAAGTGATTGCATGCATCAGCTGCAGGCTATCGATCTCAGGTCCCCGAAGGTGAATAAGCAGGCTTCTTGCTAGATTACCTGTTGATATAACACCCAGTAACTTCTGCTCCCTACTCACCACATAGAGCAAGCGGGTATGTCCGGTGTCGGCAAAGGCACTGATAACCTCTTTTATGTCAGCATCAGGGTATACTCGTGCCAGTTTTCTCTCGTGTAAGATTTCTATAAATTCTGCAACTGTGGCGGAGAGTCGTTTCTGTTTCACGTTTTAATCCTCTTGTATGTCACCGGTTTTCAGCAAGGCATATTTTGCTGCAATGGGACCGATTATCTCAAAGACGATGGAAGTGGCAGTGATAACGGAGAGTATTTTCAGCCCAATGAGTTCAGCACCTGGAATATGAGAGAGCTCCTGTGTTACTAGAAGAGCCAGGCCAATGGCTACACCTGCTTGAGAGAGGAGGCCAAGCCCCAGGTAGCGGCGCTCGGTCAGGGACATACTCATGGTAGTGGCACCTGCCCAGGCGCCGATAAGTTTTCCTGCACTTCTGGCAACGATGTAGATGATCCCGATGAGTCCCAAATCCGGAAGCAGGGTTGGGTCAAGATGCAGACCTGCCATTCCAAAAAAAAGCACAAAGAGCAGGCCCATTACCTGTTGGATTACAGCTCTAGTCCTGATGATGATTGATCGTTCACAGATATTTGTAAAAAGAAAACCAATGGTCATGCAGACAATAATGGGTGAGAGGTGATAGCGCTCAGCGATTCCCACTGCAAAAAGAACTGCCCAAAAGAGTACAATCAGCTTGTCTTTGCCATCACCTGTTTTACGAATAAGCCAGGAGAAAAAACAGCCGATTGCAGTGCCCAGTGCAAGGCTCAGTCCAATTTCCTGTAGTGGTTTCCACAGTTCAGCAAGGATGGATAATGTCGGCATATCTGCTGAGGCGCTGAGCATGGCTTTGGATACTGCCAGTGCGAAACCGAAAATGATAACAGCAAGCCCATCATCGAAGGCAACAATGATATACAGTGCTTTGGTGAGAGTACCTTTTGCCCTGTATTCCTGAATTATAGCCACCGTGCCTGCCGGTGCCGTGGCAGGTGCAAGAGCCCCCAAAAGAAGTGATAGCGGCAGGTTGCCGGTGAAAAAGAAAATAGCTGCTGTGACGAGAAAGAAGGCCATGAACGATTCGGCCAGAATAACCACGATGATTCCACTGCCCAGTTTTTTTAAAGAGCTGAGTTGTAGTTCTGAACCAATGAGAAAAGCTATGCAGCCAAGGGAGAGAGAGGGGATAAAACTCAACTGCTCCAGCTGGTGCGTTGAGAAAATATGCAGGCCTGATTTACCTAATAGAACGCCAGCGGCAAGATAGCCGATAAGAGCTGGAAGTTTGAAAGCTCGTGCAAGCTGGCCACAGAGATATCCGCAAAGCAGAAGAAGGCCAAGCCCACTGATTGATGAAAGCTGTAATACCATGGGGTGGAATCACCTATCCTCGCATTTCTTTTTGCAATGCTGAAATTTGTTTATATTGATCCAGCACGATGAGTATATCTTCAGCAAGTATCACTATATCAGCTTTGGGGTTAAACTGCATTTTCACACCTTTGATGCTCCTCCTGTCACTTGAGATTGCTATACAAGCGATCTAATGGGTTTTGCAATCCATCAATATCTTTTCGCATTACGTGAGTGTAGATTTCTGTTGTTTTCACATCGGCATGGCCGAGAAGCTCTTGAAGTACACGGATATTGGTTCCATTTTCAAGCATATGCGTGGCAAAAGAATGTCGTAGGGTATGGACGGTTGCTCGCTTGTCGATCCCTGATTTTCTTACAGCCGATTTAACGGCTTTTTGGAGGCCCGATTCAAGCACGTGATGCCTGCGTTCTTTTTTACTCCTTGGATCTATTGAGCGTGTTTTTCCTGGGAATACATATTGCCAAGGTGCCTCCCAAGCTGCTTTTCGATATTTTCTGGCAAGTGCATTTGGTAAGTACGCTTCACCAAAACCTTGCTCAAGATCTGTACGATGCAGTTTTTTCACACGTTCTATATGCTCATGAAGTTCGTTGTAAACTAAACGAGGCAAAAATGTAGTTCTATCTTTGCCACCTTTGCCAGAGCGAATAAATAGCTGTCTCTGGCCAAAATCAACGTCCTGTATGCGTAAGCGTATACACTCCATAAGACGTATCCCTGTGCCATAGATCAATTTAGCCATCAATAGGTGGGTACCTTTCATTTGCGACAAGACCCTTTCAACTTCATCTTCTGTAAGGACGGTAGGGGGGTGACGCTTACGTTTAGCGCGGATAGGAGCTATGGATCGATCAAGAGGATTTTGAAGAACATCACGATATAGAAAAACTATAGCGTTAAGCGCTTGTCTCTGGGTTGAGGCAGCAACTTTTCCATGTGTTGCTAAATGCGATAAAAAACGTTCAACCTCACGGCCTCCCATTTCTTTTGGATGTCGCTTCTTATCGTAAAAATAGACATATCTCAGAATCCACTGACAATAAGTTTTTTCAGTTGAATGAGCATAATGGTAATATCTCAATGTTTCTCGAACTTGATCCATTAATTTTAGATCAGGATCAGGTGTGAATTTTTTTGTTTTATTTTCCATCATACCTATGATAATATCGTATCATATGGACAATATGAAGGGAAAAGTAATAAGTGGACACCTTTTTCCATGTGCCTCAGTTTAATCGTGGGATAAGTGGAAAAAGTGACTAGTTATAAGGTGATATTATGGACATTGTCCATGTATTCGTACTGTTATGTAAAAAATGTAACTTCAGTTAGTTGAAATCAAATGAATCGTCCATCAATTCCAGCAGAAATACGTCGAGCAGTATTAGTAGAGGCTGGTCACAGGTGTGCAATACCAAGATGTGGTAATACCGAACTTGATATACATCATATAGTTCCATGGTCTAAATGTAAAACGCATGAATACCAAAATTTGATTGCACTTTGTCCTATTTGTCACAGAAGAGCTCACAAAAAAGAAATAGATCGAAATTCTCTTCGGCAATACAAAAAATTATTAATTTCTGAATTTACAGCATCAGATTCGGCAGTATTTCAATCTCCAGCAACTGAGGTAAAAAGAAAAATATCTCATACAGATTTGTCAAAAACAAAAATTGGTTTCGATTTCGAATTTCCAGACTTTCAAGACCCTACAGCTCGAATTGTATCCCGAAATATAGAGTTATGGGGAAATGAGTTTCTTGTTGAGTACCAGAACGGGTTAAAAGTACTGAGAGAAACCCCCAAACCCTCAGAACCTGTAATAATATGGCTGAGAGGTAGATATGAAGTGGTACGAAGAGACAACCATGTGATCAGCTTAAGATACACAATCGAACGGTATTCGAATTATTCAGCTCATCGCGGAACGGAAACTCGCGTACAAAATTATAGCATTAATCCATTTCAACCTTTAACAATTCAAGAACTACTTATTTCTGAAAAGCATTTAAAATACTTGTCTGAAATAGTACGCTCACAGTTACTTTCTCCTAATATGAGAAAAAGAAATCCTGAATCAGTCATTGCAGGAACAAAACCAGCATATGAAAATTTTAATCTTTTTAATCTACATGAGTATGCTATTGAGTTTACATTTGAAACTTATCAAATTGGCTGTGGCGCAGAAGGCATAACTAGAATGTTCATTCATTATAATCATTTGGACTCAATTGTTAAGCCGAATGTTTTAAAGTTATTACAACAGAATGATGGTATTTCTTTGGCAATGTTTCCAAAAGGAAATGGTTGAAAAAATTATAAATACATAACAATGGTATCAAGAGGGACTTGCGGGCAGCGCGGTTTTCCAAAGTTCAGCCTTGCTGGTAAACTCACAGGTAATTCAAGCGTGGTTGCTGTAAATCCCGCAAGCCCCTTATACCGGTCGTTCTCTTCCCCCCAACAAAACGCATAACGCTTGACATTTAATGCGTTTCATTATACCTTTTGTTTATGATAAAGAACTTCAAATGCAAGCACACACAAGCTCTTTACGAAGGGAAATACCCAAAGCAATTCAGGGCTTTTCAGGAGCAAGCAGAACGTAAACTCCAAATGCTTGACAGTGTAGCCGAACTACTTGATTTACGATCTCCACCAGGTAACAGGCTTGAAAAACTAGGGGGAGACAGGCAAGGACAGCACAGTATAAGAATCAACAAACAATGGCGTGTATGCTTTGTATGGTCTGACGAGCCTTGCGATGTAGAAATAACCGATTACCACTAGGAGGAACAGATTATGAATAATATGCGACCAATCCACCCTGGCGAAATCATCAAAGAAGAATATCTTGAACCTTTAAGCATGAGTGTTAATGCTCTGGCAATTGCTCTGCGCATTCCAGCACCTAGAATCAATGATGTTGTAAGACAAAAGCGGGGTGTCAGCATTGATACTGCTCTTAGGTTAGCTAGATACTTCAACACCACCGCACAATTTTGGATGAACCTGCAAATTAGTTATGACCTTAAGATTGCCAGACAAAATATGGTGAAAATCAAGAGTGAGATTATCCCTTTGCAAACTACTACTGCCTGATAGTTGCAGGGTAAAGATCCATAATAACATAGAAAACCATTAAAAAGAGAACAAATCATTTAACGCTGACCCCAAGCACGCCCGTCTTCGAGCCAAGTTTTGAGGTAATTATATTCACCTTACTTCGTTTCTCGTTGGTCGGTAATTCTGCTTGGGGCAGGTTAATTCAGCCGTTATATGGATCATTAAAGGTATTGCTTTTGCTAAAAATCTTTACTGTGAATGAAGAAATAGCTATTGAATATGTTCATTACTGTAGACTTTACTTGTTTTACTCAGGTAGAACTCACATTTGAATGCAAAAACAACAAATACAATGACCCAAAATCAATCATCATTAGTTATATTTATTGCAGGAACAATAATGGTCATTGGGGGAATTCATGGAATTGTAAAAAGAAAAACAATTTCGAATCATGCCCATCTTGTTCTCTCTGTGGGCCAACTCATATCAGGGATAATATCCCTAGCAGCATTTACAATAATTCATTTCGGTATAACTACACGATGAACATAGTTGATTTGATCAGAAAACGATATGTGGGCTCTTCACTATTAGCATGAAGTAACATTTCGGTTTGGAATTTTGCTAAAAAGCGTTACTGCTGAAAAAAAGAAACCCAAATTGTCCCCTATTCGCATTAACCACGTTGCTTTTCCCATGAAATTTTCACGAAACATGAATAAAAAAAACAATAACATATCAAGGATATTGATAACTATACCCTCAGGTGCTAAACAAAAAAAGCATATAACAACACGCTGCAAGGGACCGCCAGGCAGCGCGGTTTTCAGAAGTTCAGTCTTGTTGCTAAATTCACAAGTTATTCAAAGCTCAGTGTTACAAATCTCTGGCGGCCCCTGAGCTCAAACGTTCTAGGATGCACTGCGTGCATCCTAGAACGGCCGAGCTGTGCGGTACACCGACCGACCTGATTAGTTCCCGGCACGCTGAAGCGTACACCGAGAACAAATCGCTCGAACGGTACCCAGCAACCTGGATGCCGA
>JAFLJS010000041.1 GCA_022712895.1 Desulfocapsa sp. | reverse complement strand
AAAGGGCAGGTCCGATTGAACCTTCTCGGCATTTATTTTATGCCTTTTCATTCGATGTTAGAAGTTCGTCTTTTGTCAAATATGATGAACTCGTAAAAAACCAGAATTTAGATGGTTAAGTAAAAAACTTCATATCCGAGGCGCAAATATTTTCTATCATTTCGGCGTACTAAGGTACGTCGTAATGATAGAAAATGTGCAGCAACGAAGGAGATGGAGAGTTTTTACGACGCCATCAAATATCCATTGCCCAGTCTGGGATATGCTTTAAGACATAGTCCTGAAAAGCTTCTTTCTTGTGATCTTTTGGTACATCACCAACTGCCTCTGCAAGCTCATCAAAATCAAACCAGCACAGTTCACGGTTATCGTGATTATATGCCGTGAGAACACGTTTATCCGGCTCACGGATATTCTCTTCTTCTTGTATGGCAGCAACCAGATTTTTCGCCTCTTCAAAAGAGAGGTATTTTACTTCTTCGCCCATGACTTAACTCCCGTAAACAAAAAAAGGGTGCATGGAACGTCTGCCCCACCACCCTTACAAAACCATTTATCAACAACCGTTAAAACGAATCAGGCAGGTTTGACAACTGCACCGGAACGAATACAACGGGTACAAACACGAGCACGCACTGCACTTCCGTTATCGGTCACCATGCGGACACGTTTCAGGTTTGGCAGCCAGCGACGCCGGGTTTTATTATGGGCATGAGAAACATTATTTCCAGTGGCAGGACCCTTGCCGCAAATTTGACATACTTTAGCCATGACGATCTCCTTATATAGTTTGATTTCCAAATATTATTACATTTTGAAAATCATAAAAAAGTTTCAATTATTCAATTCACAGTTGAGAAACCAATTTTTATAACTGTTTTCCAAGAGAATGGCAAGTATTTTTCCAAACAAACACTCACAAACCAGTAGATGTTTTATAACCTGTCGGCAAAATGAGGCGCCGCCGACAGAACATGACAGAAATGTAATCTAAGAACAATTGACAACCTCTGGATTAACTACTACTTTGTGCCCTGTTTCACAGCTTACATAAGGTTTTCAGTAAATGGTTCATGGCTTACAATACCTTTTTGACTTGTGTCAAAGCGAAAACACATATATCCTGATATTGTGTTTTTGCCCAGACAAAATATATTCCTTTAACAATCACAAAACGTCACCGCAATGAACAAAACAAATCCGGTAGTCAGTCTTTTTGCTTCTGTTAAACTCGCTCTTTTCACCCTCTGCCTGCTAGCAGTAACCTCTATTATAGGTACTGTCATTCCGCAGAAAGAAAGTTTTGAATTTTATGCGCAAAACTACAGTGAAAGTACCGCCAGAATTTTTCAGGTCCTCTCCATACCAGACATGTATAATTCCTGGTGGTTCCTCGGCCTGCTCAGTCTGCTTTCGTTGAATCTAATTGTTTGTTCAATTGATCGTTTCCCTGGAGTATGGAAACAGATCAAAAAAGACAATCTTGCCATAGACCTGAAACGTATTGGCAAAATGCGCCTGTCGCAACAATGGAACTCTGACAAATCGGAAAGTGAACTCTCCACTGAAATCAGTAACAAACTCTCAAGCAATGGTTGGACGACTGATCAACGTAAGCGTGATGATTCCCTCCTACTCTTTGCCCAAAAAGGTGCGATGACCAGAACAGGCGTCTATATTGTACACGCCTCGATCCTTATCATTTTCATCGGTGCCATTGTAGGAGAAATCACAGGATTTAAGGGCTCGGTAATGCTGCCCGAAACACAGAGTACCAGTTCAATATATGAATTTGGTACCAGCCGCGCAATTGATCTCGGCTTTGAAGTACGTTGCAATAGATTCGATATCGAATTTTACGATACCGGAATGCCTAAGGCATACCGCTCCAGCCTGACAGTCCTTGAAAACAACAAAGTTGTCCTCGAAAAGGATATTGTTGTAAATGACCCATTAACCTACAAGGGAATCACCTTTTATCAATCCAGCTATCAAGGCTATCAGGACTTCATCCTCAATATTACCGACAAGAAAACTGGCGTTGCAGAGATGATCAACCTGCCCTTTCAGCAGCGTGGTACTCTGACACAACATAAGGACGTTGTTATCGGTGTAATCAATGCTGAAACCATGGGCCAATCTGTCAGCCGTCTCAAAGTGTGGTTTAAAGATGCAGAGGGTCCCGCTTCCGTTTTCTGGATACCATCAGGTGAGGAAGTCACTGTCCAAAGAGCTGATACCGAGTATATAGTTGCGGGTAAACAGATGTACGCCACAGGCCTTCAAGTGGCTAAGGACCCCGGAGTATGGATAGTATACTTAGGATGTGGTATGATGATTCTGGGCCTCTTTGTTGCCTTCTTCATGTCTCACCGACGAATCTGGATTCTCCTGAAACCAGAGGACGGTACTAATACTGTTCTTATTGCAGGCAGTGCCAACAAAAACAAGCTTGGCTTTGACAAAACATTTGAAAACCTTGCTGACAACATTAAAAGTAACTGAGAAATTGAGATATACTCACAGAAATAAACAACTAGTGACCACAGGTATTTATTATGGATAGCTCGCAACTATTAGGTATTACAACGTTTACATACTTTTTCTCGACCATTTTGTATGCAATAATATTTATATTTAAAGCTAAAAAACTTGGTACCCCAGCAACCGTTTTTACCATTATCGCTTTTTTGGTACAGACTGCCGGCTTGCTACTGCGCTGGCAGGAATCCTATACCATTGGCTATGGACATGCACCACTGACAAATATGTATGAATCAGTGATTTTCTTTGCCTGGACCATCATCTTCATGTACCTGCTAATTGAATGGAAATTCAAGACCAAAATTATTGGAGCATTTGCAGTACCATTCGCATTTCTAGCCATGGCCTACGCCTCTTTCGCCACAGGTATCAACAAGGAAATCAGCCCGCTGGTTCCTGCCCTGCAATCGAACTGGCTGCTAGCTCACGTTGTCACCTGCTTTATCGGCTATGCTGCTTTTGCTGTGGCTGCTGCCCTTGGTATTATGTACCTAATAAAAAATACCAGTGAATCACGACAGACCACAAATGATGAGAGCTTACTTGGCACTCTCCCACCGTTAAAAGTGATTGATGACATTATCCACAAAACCATGGTTTTTGGCTTCCTGTGGCTCACTGTCGGCATCATTACCGGTGCAATCTGGGCTAACTCCGCATGGGGGACATACTGGAGTTGGGATCCCAAAGAAACCTGGTCCCTGATTACCTGGTTTGTATACGCCATCACCCTACACGCCCGTTATACCAGAGGATGGGGTGGAACACGTATTGCCTGGCTTGCCATTTTTGGTTTTATGTCTGTCATTTTTACTTATTATGGTGTGAACTTTCTCCTATCAGGTCTGCATAGTTACGGCTCTAATTAAGTGCAACTTTCTTGACAAGGATTTGAGGAAAAGGTATATAACATTCTGATTGAATGACTGTTCAATTCAGAATGGATAAACCAATTTTCAGGAGGAGAGAAAATGAAGAAGATCGCACTGTATGTTGTAGCAACAGCACTGGTTATGGGACTTGCCTTCACCGGAGCATCATTTGCAACAGATGACAAAGGATCTGCAGAAATGACCCTTACGTCTACTGTTGATCCAGCCAAAAAAGCCAAGCCTGCTATTTTTCCCCATGCTAAGCATCAGGAAAGATTGGAGTGTGCTGACTGTCATCACTCTAAAGATGCAGATGGAAAACAGGTTGCCTATGTTGAAGGACAGAAGATTGAGAAATGTGAATCCTGTCATAACAAAGCTGCTGGAATGCCAAAAAAGCTTACCACTTTTAAAGAAGCGGCCCACGCTAGCTGCAAATCTTGTCATAAGAAAACCGACAAGAAGCTCGCTAAATGTAGCGTTTGTCATCCTAAGAAAAAGTAATATTTTCAGATGACATGCTGCTTCATTATGAAGTTGTCATGAAACAGAAAAAGCCGGTTTCAGCATAATTGCTGAAATCGGCTTTTTTTATGTTGGCTACCTGACGATTTCTAAATATTAAGATTCTGCCCTAGCAACTAGCTACTCTGCATTTTCGAGATATCACCGACCTTTAAAAACAGAGCTGAAATTGCGGTGAGCAGATTCAATCGATTCTGCCTGATGGCAGGATCTTTATCCATAACCATCACACTATCGAAGAATGCATCAACAGGTGCCTCAAGGGCCAGCATTGCAGTCAAGGCCTCCTCGTACTCAGAGTTAGCCAATAGTGGTTCCACGCTACCCTCTACAAGCTTGAAAGACATGGCCAGAGTACTCTCCGCCTCTTCTTTAACCAAACTACTATCAAGAGCAGTTGCACTATTATCTTTGATAATATTCCGAATCCGTTTAAACGAGGCAGCGAGTACCGGAAAAGCATCTTCAGATCGAATTGCTGTGAGGGCAGCAATCTTCTTCTTACAATCTATAATATCGTCAAACTCAACACTCATAACGGCGTCTACGGCTTCAGCATCAGCTCCACTACTCAACTGATCATTGACAAAACGATCACGAATGTAACTGAGCACCAGTTCAACTGTCTCACGGCTTCCATCAACCTTATCGCCATAGAGTGAAAGTGCTTTATAAATGATATCGGAAAGTGAAATACTCCATTCAAAGTCCTCAATGATATGTAAAATTGCCAGCGCAATTCGTCGCAATCCGAAAGGATCTTTAGTACCTGTCGGCAACTGCCCAATACCAAAACAGCCACTCAAAGTATCAAAACGATCGGCAAGAGCAAGCACCGCACCAGCCTTACTCTCAGGCAAGGCGGAACCAGCACGTTTAGGTAGATAATGCTCCTGGATAGCAACTGATACCACCTGTGATTCACCGTCATTTAAGGCATAGGAAGCGCCCATATTACCCTGCAGGGATGGAAATTCTCCAACCATTTCCGTGAGTAAATCAACTTTACAGAGATGCGCGGCACGAACGGCGTCATCCACATTGTCTGGAGCAAACTGCTCAGCTAAAAGAGTGGTGAGTTTCTCAACACGTCTGGCCTTATCAAGCATGGTACCGAGTTTTGCTTGAAAAATAATCCCGGTGAGTGATTCAAATCTACTTTCCAGAGTATTCTCTTTATCAGCTGCAAAGAAGAAAAATGCATCTTCGAGGCGTGCTCGCAAAACGCGTTCATGACCGGTACGAGTCAGATTTATATCTTTCACTTTTGTGTTATTGACAGCCACAAAATGGGGTAACAACTTGCCATCATTATCAACCACCGGAAAGTACTTCTGGTGCTCACGCATGGAGGTAATCAATGCTTCACTTGGCAGATTCAGAAATTTTTCATCAAAACTCCCGCAGACACCATATGGTTTTTCTACCAGATTACAAACCGTATCTACCAGTTCCTCATCAACAGCTATATGTGCCTTAGAAGTGTCGAGTGAAACAGAAACAGCCTGCTCAATTTCAAGCACAACGGCTTTTCGGCGATCTTCCTGGTTTACCTGTACAAAAGCATCCGTCAGCACCTGTTCATAAACCGCCATACCAGAGACTTCAAAGGTGTCGTTGGCCATAAAACGATGCCCTCTGGTGGTATTCCCTGCAACCACACCTTCATGGCCGAACGGGATAACAACACCATTATGCACAGCAAGTAACCATTGAATGGGACGAGCAAAGGTGAAAGCACGTGTGCCCCAGCGCATGGATTTAGCGAAGGAGAAACCGTGCATAAGCGTTTTCAGCAATTCCGGAAGCAGTTCTGCTGTAGCAACGCCTTTGGTTTCCTGAACCAACATCAAGTATTCGCCTTTCTCAGTCTCAACCACCTGCAAATCACCAACATCAGCACCTTTAGAGCGAGCAAAACCCATGGCAGCTTTACTGGGATTTCCATCGGCATCAAATCCTGCCTGCTTTGAAGGCCCCATAAGTTCGGCACGAGAATCAGGCTGCTTGTCAGCAAGTCCGTCAACAAGCAAGGCTAAACGACGAGGAGTCCCAAGGCATTGCACAGAGGAATACTCAAGCTTCAGTGCCTTAGCTTCTCGTATAAAGTTTTCTTTTAACTGGGCTAAAGCGGGTTTCTGAAAACCTGCTGGAAGCTCTTCGGTTCCGATTTCAAAAAGTAATTCAGACATAATATTTTCTACTGTTTTTTCGTTGGTTTTATTTACTACAAATTATTATCAAGCGATTCAATGGCAGCAAATGTAGAGTATCCTTCCGCCAGATTTTCAACTTTGAGAGAAAATGATTTAATAGCCCTTTCTTCTTCCAGACTTTTAGCAATCTGCTGACTAAGCGACTCAACAGACATACTTTTTTCACCGGGCATAGAAGCCATATTTTGAGCTGTTTCTATGGCAGTTTCGACAAGCATTATTAAATCTTCGATCCAGATAAAACTTCTGAACCTTACAGCTGTAACAGCACGCCCCCAATGCCCTAAGGACCTTGGCAAACCCTCCTCCTTCGGTTGTTCTATGGGGATGGAAACTGGAACAATAACGCGACATTCTAGATCACTCTCTTCTCCGAGGGAGCCATGCATGCAACATTCATAACGCCTCGACTTCAACCCTTCTGCATTCTTAGAATCCGAAAGAAAATAAGCAAATGACATCTCAATATGAGCGGCCTCGGCTTCAAGTTTTTCCTTCATCTCTTCAAGAATATTATGAAACTTACCAATGTCAATGGCACCGTGGTAACGATTAAGGATTTCGACAAAACGACTCATATGTGTACCCTTAAAATGATGGGGCAGGTTCACATACATATTTACGGAGGCGACAGTATGCTGCCGGGAATGAGCCTTATCAAGGACAGTGATAGGGTAGGAGATGGTCTTCACCCCAACCTTCTTGATATTAATCCGGCGATGATCCTCCTGATTTTGAATATCTTTCATGGGCGAGGTACGACAGATTCTCTAAGAAAGGTGCTTTTTAACAGCTTCTTTGAGATCATTAATATTTGAAGATTTAACAACATAGGCATCTGAGGCCCAGGCCCCTAAATCCTGTTTATATTCCGTATAGGCAGAGCTTAGGATAATTGGCAGATCGGGATTATCCATCTTCATCTGGCGCAAAGTTTCGATACCATTCATGCCGGGCATCTGAATATCTAGGATAACAAGATCTGGCGCTTCGCTCTTAACTTTTTCAAGCCCCTCTTCACCAGTGTAAGCAGAGACGACCTCGTACCCTGAGTCTTGCAACTCCTCACGATAAAGCATCTGAATACCTTCTTCATCATCAACAAGTAAGATTTTTTTCATAGGGACGCTCCTCTTAGTGCCTTACTCCTGAATAGCTAAAAGAATAAATGAGCAATTCAGCAGTGCTATTAAACGCAGTAGGTCAAAGCCGGTAATGCTGGCTTGCCTTCCATCTCCGATATTAAGCTATGCGTTCGAGAGATTCTCGCAGATACTTGGCTGCTTCTTCCGGTGGCATGGGGTTGATATAAAAACCTGAGCCCCACTCAAAACCCGCAATAGACGTAAGTTTAGGTACAATCTCAAAATGCCAGTGATAATGAAGTAAATGTGCACTTCTGAGCGGTTGCGTGTGTAGTACAAAATTATAAGGAACGTTAGGAATACACGCATCCAGACGACACAAACTTTCGGAAAAAATTTCAGATAATGCGATCAACTCGTCATAACTCTGTTCATGATATGCAGAAGAGTGCTTGATGGGAAGAATCCACATCTCAAAAGGAGTTCTGGGCGCAAATGGAGTAAGGGTGATAAAATGCTCATTTCTGCACACCACACGTATCTCCTGCTTCAGCTCCTGATGGATTATATCACAGTAGATGCAACGTTCTTTATATTTATAATAAGTAAGTGCTCCGGTAAGTTCCGACTCTATTTTACGAGGCAGTACCGGTAAAGCAACCAACTGCGAATGAGAGTGTTCAAGGGATGCACCAGCTGCCTTCCCAAAATTCTTAAAGATAAGTACGTAACGGAAGCGATCATCACATTCAAGATCACGAATGCGGGCCTGAAAAGCCTGAAAAACCAACACCATATGGTCAACTGGCAATTCAGAAAATGCATCTTCATGGTTGGGGCTTTCCACAATAACTTCGTGTGCACCAATACCATTCATTTTGTCGTAGAGTCCTTCCCCCTCACGGTTAAGATCTCCTTCAATGACTAACGCAGGATATTTATTGGGAACAACCCGAACCTTCCAACCGGGTGAATCAGGAGTATCACCTTCTCTGCCGTACACAAGGACTTCATGGGGCGTAGTATTTTCGTTGCCGGGACAAAGTGGACAAAAACCACCAGTTGTCAGGGTTTTATCGATCACAAAATCGGTGGGTCGCTTGCCCCGCTCCTGAGCGATAATAATCCATCGACCAAGGACTGGATCTTTTCTTAATTCCGGCATCTACATTATTTCCCTTGGGATTTTTCCTTAGATTCCTGTACTGTTTTGCAATCGATACAGTAACTGGTCACAGGGCGAGCCTCTAAACGTTTCATACCGATAAGTTCCCCACAACCTTCACATTCACCAAATTCATCATCCCCTATGCGCTGCAGTGCTCCGTCAATTTTGGAAAGAAGTTTCTGTTCACGCTGCCTGATACGAAGTTCAAAATTACGGCCAGATTCAGCACTGGCACGATCATTGGGGTCAGGGATATTTCCACCCTGCTCATTTAACTCTGTCAGGGTACGCTCTGCTTCCCTCAGAATATCATCACGCTTCTCTTCCAGCAACTTTGTAAAATTATCCAGTACTTCCTGTTCCATTTAAACGCCTCACCTGTATAACGACAACGATGTAGAATCGACAAGAGCACCTGCTATTCAGGTCGAATATAGGTCCCGCTTTTCCCACCCGTTTTCTTTTTCAAACTAATATCGCTGATTGTCATGGACTTATCAACGGCCTTACACATATCATAAATGGTCAATGCAGTGATGGACACAGCCGTTAAGGCCTCCATCTCCACACCGGTTTTCCCGCACATACCAACAACGGCTTCAATACCTATCTGTTTTGTTTCATCCAGATATTCAAAATCAATGGTTATTTTTGTAATAGCCAGGGGATGACAAAGAGGAATCAGGCCATCCACTTTCTTAGCAGCCATAATACCTGCTACTCGGGCCACACCAAGGACATCGCCCTTGTTCATGGAACCACTTTTCACAAGCTGATAAGCAGCATCAGAGAGTGTAATCTTTCCAGTTGCTGTGGCTACACGCTCTGTCTCATTTTTTTTGCTGACATCAACCATCACGGCATTGCCGTCCGCATCAAAATGGGTAAACTCTTTTTCTTCTGTCATTCTTTCTTCCCTACAACTTCGTGGTAAAGCTTTGAAAAAAAGCCTTCATTTTCTTTATTCTGACCATGTTTTTCGCACAATTCATCAAAGTTTTCCAGTACTTTCTTCTGTTCAGCACACAAATTAGTGGGTGTCTTCACTTGTAACTGTACGATCATATCACCCTTCGCCCCACCACGAAGACTGGGAATACCTTCTTTTCTCATGGTGAAACGGACACCAGACTGGCTGCCAGCAGGTATGGATAACTTCTTCTTTCCATGAATTGTTGGAATATCAGTCTTGCAACCGAGTGCTGCCTGAACCATGGAAATAGGAAATTCACAATAGATCGTCTGACGGTCCCGTTTAAAAAACTCATGCTCCAGTACGTGAATCACCACGTACAGATCTCCTGATTGTCCACCGCGACGTCCCCCCTCACCCTGACCACGTAAACGCATCTGGGCTCCGGTATCGACACCAGCTGGAATCTTTAAAGAAACTTTTTTCCGTTTTTCAATAAGGCCAGAACCATCACAATCGTTACAAGGTTCGGTTACAATCTCACCCTCACCATGACACTGGGGGCAAGTGGATGAAACCTGAAAGAACCCCTGCGAACGAATGACCTGCCCACGACCATGACAACTTGGGCAGGTTTGACGCTTATGTCCGGGACGACACCCTGACCCCTCACAGGTCCAGCAGGTATCCCGTCTATTGATTTCAACTTCTTTGGAAATACCGTGTACGGCTTCCATGAAATCAATTTCTATATCATAACGCAGGTCATTCCCGGGTTGTGGCCCGCCACGACGTTGTCGACTACGACCACCGCCAAAAAGATCACCAAAGAGATCTCCAAGACCGGAAAACATATCTTCAAAATTTCCAGGCCCCTGATATCCGCTGCTCTTCAGGCCTTCATGACCATAGGTATCATAAATCTGACGTTTCTTTTCATCACTTAAGACTTCATAGGCCTCGGCGCATTCCTTGAACTTCTCCTCGGCAGCCTTATCATCTGGATTACGATCCGGATGATACTTCATGGCAAGCTTGCGATAAGCCTTCTTTATAATGGCGCCATCTGATGATCTACTGACAGATAGAACCTCGTAGTAACATGTCTGCATTTTTTATTTTTGATGTGGCTTATTTATACCCTTTTTTCGGGTGACAACGCTTCCTCTTCTTCGGTACTACAAATTTGCTGGCGTTACGACGTACTAAAGTGCGCCTCTCTCCAGCAATTTTGCACCCCAAGGGCATTTCCTGCGGGGCACGTTCCTCAAATAGAAAGTTTTCTACTTAACCATCCTAAAGTTTTACCTTTTAGGGTTTATCTTTATACCAGCTAGGCTGCGGATTTTTCTTCAGTTTCACTGCTTTCTTCTACCTTCTCAACGACAGCTTCATCTGCTGCATTTGGCAGACCGTGGATATTTTCGAAAGTCACCTTACCAGCGGCAATTTCACGAAGGGTCATAACGATCTCCTTGTTTTTGCCTTCTGCCAGAAAGGGCTCGCCATGTCTGTGCTGTTTAATACGTTCAATAGCCAGATGGACAAGATCAAAACGCTTGTTTTCGCCAACGGTTTCCAGACAATCTTCAACTGTAATTCTTGCCATTCGTAAACCTCAATGTATTTTTATTTCTCTTTCGTTCCAACGCTCTGGTCGGTTACGAATAAATTAGTCTTTTTTGTCAAAGGGATTTTTAAGCAACATTGTCTCATCCCGATCAGGCCCAACGGAGACAATAACCGGCTCAACACCCGTAAAATCTTCAATTCGTTTGATATAATCTTTCGCTGCAACGGGCAGGTCATCATAATCGCGAACACCGGTAATATCCTCAGTCCAGCCTTGCATCTCCTCATAAACCGGAGTTACCTTGGCGGCCTGATTAATATTAGATGGCATGGCGTGAATTGTTTTTCCATCAAGTTCATAGCTGTTAGCCATTTTGATGGTAGACTGACCGCTCAATACGTCCAGTTTTGTGATGGCAAGGCCGGTAAGGCCATTGAGACGAGTTGCATCTGCTGCCACTACGCCATCAAGCCAACCACAACGACGCGTTCTTCCGGTGGTTGCGCCAAACTCTCCACCTATCTTCTGCAATTCTTCTCCGGTTGCATCAAATAGCTCGGTGGGAAATGGTCCTTCACCAACGCGGGTAGTGTAGGCCTTTAAAATTCCAATAACAGAATCGATGTGAGCCGGTCCGAAACCAGATCCATTACAGGCATTTCCTGCAATTGTATTGGAAGATGTAACAAATGGGTAGGTCCCGTGGTCGATATCAAGCTGCGTTCCTTGAGCACCCTCAAAGAGAATATTCTGATCAGCTTTACGGGCCACGTCCAGTTCAATAGACACATTGCCGATAAATGGAATCAGTTTTTCAGCAAATTTCTGAAAATCAGCATAAATTGTATCAAATGAAACGGGAGCACTATCATATTTGGTGGTCAACATGAAGTTTTTCTCTTCAATATTGATCTGGAGTTTCTCACGAAACAGGGCATCATCAAGCAAATCACCTGCTTTAATACCCACACGGCCAACCTTGTCCATATAGCAGGGACCGATTCCACGACCAGTTGTACCAATCTTTTTGCCTTTGGCTAAGGATTCTTCCTTGGCAAGATCCATACTTTGATGATACGGCATAATCAAATGGGCATTCTCACTGATCATGAGACGCTTTGGAGTTACAGGCAGGCCTTTTTCCAGCAATTCATCGATCTCACCAAGTAATACACCTGGATCAATGATAACACCGTTGGCGATGTAGCATTTTTTTTCTTCGTAGAGAATACCAGAGGGAATGATATGAAAAACGAATTTCTTACCGTCTACGACCAGGGTATGTCCAGCATTATTTCCACCCTGAAAACGAACGACACAATCTGCATAACGGGTAAGAAGGTCAACAATCTTCCCTTTTCCCTCGTCTCCCCATTGGGTTCCAACGACAACTACACTCGACATTTCCTGTCTCCTGTTCCACTCCTACTCTTTAAACACCCTACTTTTTTTTCACAGCACAGGGCGCACCTATCTTCTTTGATATCAAGAACCGCACCAATATAGTCATCCCATGCCCGAAAGTCAATCATAAGAGGGTGTATATTCTAGAACCAGCACATATAACAAACACAACTGAATGAACACCTAGCACTATTATTTTTAGGTAAAAAAAGTCAATGCCACTACGCAACCTCAATTTACTTTACACTCACCAGCAAATACCTTACATTTGCGAGGCGACTGCATGGATACACAATTGGTGGGTATCCTGCACCGAAAACAGAGGTTACTTGCATGTTTGGCATCGGTTTACCTGAACTCATTCTTATATTGGCACTTGCCCTGATAGTGGTAGGCCCTGACAAGTTGCCGGACCTTGCGCGCTCTGTCGCCAAAGGTGTCCTGGATTTAAAAAGAACAGCTAACACGCTGAAAGAGAGCCTGAGCGAACATGGCAACCCACTTGACGAAATCAGACCGGAACTCGAAGATGCGGCCAAAGCCTTAAAAGACGACGTGATGCGAGATCTCGATAACGAAAACTGGAAAGACACAAAACAAGACAAAAAAGAAACCACCAATATAATCGACGTGAAAGAAGAACCTGTTAGCACTGAGGCTCCCGAGAAAGCAGAAGAAGGAAAAAAAGAACCTGAACAAACGGAGCAGAAAAGCTAGTGTCTCTTATCGTCAGAAGCCTCGAGCAGTTCAGGCCTCACCACCAGGAATTGCGCCGCCGCCTTATTCATGTTTTTCTGGCTGTGGCAATATGTACTGGCATCGCATATGGATTTTCAGAGACCATCGCTCAACTGTTTATGATTCCGCTTTTTGCGGCAAGCCCTCACCTCGACCACCTGGTTTACACCAACCTACCCGAAGCCTTTTTAGCCTATCTCAAACTTTCGCTGCTTATCGGATTAATCGCCAGCTTCCCTTACACCCTTTTCCAGATGTGGATGTTTATTGCGCCAGGCTTGAGAAAAGAAGAAAAGAAATTTGGTATAACTGTGGTCTTCTGGGCAACACTGCTCTTTGGCTCAGGTGCCCTCTTTGCACTACTTGGTGTGTTACCGCGAATGCTTCTCTACTTTATGAGCTACGCCAGTGACTCGCTGGAACCACTCCCCAAATTTGGAAAATACCTCACCTTCGTTGCCCGCACCGTTCTCGCTTTCGGCCTCTCTTTTGAAATCCCTTTTTTAATGGTGATGACCGGTAAGGCTGGTTTTGTACAAGCAGCATATTTTCGCAGCAAACGACTCTATTTTTATGCTGCCATTGTGGCCATGGCTTTTTTACTGACCGCTGGCGACTTTATGGCCACCGGATTGCTTGCCATCCCCCTTTTCTGTCTCTACGAAGCGGGGATCTTCCTCACCGCCATCTTTGGTAAAAAAAAGGCCAAGACAAAGAGTTAAATAGACTTTTAAAAATCTTTTCAAGCATTCGCACTTCTGCCCCTTAAATACTTTCCCTACTCCCTGTCATCTGGTCCAGCATATCCAATGGACTGATCGCAGGATTGCGCATATCTTTCACCACATGCGTATAGATCATTGTGGTTTCCACGCTTTTATGGCCAAGATAATCCTGAATTTGCCGAAGATCCACACCATTCAATAAAAGGTGGGTAGCAAAACTGTGGCGAAGGGTATGAACCGACGCCTGTTTTACAACACCTGCTGCATGTACAGCTTTCTTCATAGCCTTTTGAATAGCAGCATCACTCACATGATGACGCCTGGTCTTCAAACTACGGGGATCGACCGAAAGACGGCTACTTGGAAAAACATACTGCCACCCCCATTCCCTGCATGCAGATGGGTACTTTCGCTCCAAAGCACCAGGCAGCCAGACCTCTCCCAAACCATCTTTCAAATCGTCTCTGTGACGTTCTTTAACCCTCAACAAATGACCCTGCATTTCTGAATGCAACCGCCTTGCGAAAAGTGTAGAACGATCCTTATCGCCTTTTCCAGATCGAACAAAAATAAGATCCTGATCAAAGTCCAGATCCTTCACTCGTAATCGTGCACATTCACTCAAGCGCAGACCACCACCATAAATAAGTCTAAGAATTAGGCTGTTCGTTCCCGAAAGCAGAGAGAATACGTGCTGAACTTCGACTGGACTCAGGACAGTTGGCAGTTTTCTACTCTGCTTGGAGCGAACATTCTTCTCCATACCACTCAGATCAAGATCAAGCACATTTCGACAAACAAAAAGAATCGCACTGAAGGCCTGGTTCTGTGTAGACTTGGCGACCTTATCACGAATGGCCAAATGAGCTAAAAAATCACTAATTACTGATTGGGAAATGAGTATTTCTTTCTTTTCTTCACCACCATAGCACTCATGCGAGTATGCAAATAACCGTTTCGTCCAAGCGACATAAGACTGTTCCGTCTTAAAGGCATAATGCTTCAACCGCAAGGCTCTGACTAATTGCTCTAAAGCCACATTTGCAACAACCCGCCTCTCCCCGCTATCTTTACTTTTTATTTCGCCTTGAGGAGACTGTTTTACTGGCAAAGAACAACAGGTTTGGTAATAAAGCCGAACTGCATGTTCCGCCTGCTCAATCTGCCAAGAATCATACTTTTGATCTTCAGTAAGTTTGTTGACAAATAATTCAAGTTTATCCTCCCAGTTTCGACCAGTAAATGCCTCTTCGCTAAGCAGATATTGACGTAGCCATAAGACGTAGAATTTTTCTTTATCAAGGGGCACCAGTGAACGCCTCATAAGAAGTTCAGCATAAGAAGTCAGTTCAATTTCAATTTTATTTTTGTCCATTCTCATATTTCAATAGTTGATCGGTACAATTAACTTACACGAAAAAAACAATTCCAGAAAACCTTACTAAACCACATAGCATGTTATATAGAATATAGATAACATACTTTTTTCAATATCCGCCAGCCACAATTTTATACTCCCTTAGGATCAGGATGTTTGTTTCTATGAAATGTGTTGCAATTTCAACCTGTCACAGATATCATATTTTCTAACTATCATTTTAAATATTTCCCGAATTGCTTTTGAAACTTATTTTTATGTTTTTGGTTGGGAGATATACTAGGGAAACTGTAATACGGTGATAAACAAGTTCTAGGATGCACTGCGTGCATCCTAGAACGGCCGAGCTGTGCGGTACACCGACCGACCTGATTAGTTCCCGGCACGCTGAAGCGTACACCGAGAACAAATCGCTC
>JAFLJS010000068.1 GCA_022712895.1 Desulfocapsa sp. | reverse complement strand
AAAATGCGGGCTGAGGTCGCTGACTGGAACAATGATAGAAACAATCGCCAAACCAACGTGGATTGGCAATTCAAGACGGATGATGCTCGCATTAAGCTAAAGCGACTTTACCCGAAACTTTAAATTATACTATGTACTAGTGCTCTGTAGATAAAACGATACTTGATAAGATGAAAAAGTTTGTGACAGTGTTTCTTGAGCAGATGGTGGCGTAAGTCTGGATAGGAATACATGGTGTCGGGGGAAGTGTTTGGACGGCAGAGTGAGCAGGTGCCGTTACATTATATGCTTCGAGAATGTACGGTATTCCTGAAAGAGAATATTATTTTGATACAGCGAGACAAGAAAATAGAATATTCAAAAAAATTATGGATTAGTTCTTTTTGTCAGCAAGGTGTTGAGAGGAAAAACAATGAAGACTCTGTCTTTTTTCGAGACTTTCCACATGAAAGATATGCTATTTTAGGTGTCGCTGATGGAATGGGTGGCCTTGAAAGGGGGGAGGAAGCAAGTGCTTTGGCCTGTGAGGTATTCAATGTTCCTTTGGTAGGTCACCCTGGCAAAGAATTAGAGGCAAGAGCAAGGAATGCTAATTCGTTAATATATAATGACAGAGAAAAGCAGGGTACAACAATAGCAATTGTTGCAATTGATAAAAAAAATTATACTTATTCTGCATTGAGTGTAGGCGATAGTCGTATATATAAATACAGTAAGTTAGCTTTGGAACAGCTTTCGATTGACGATAGTCCCTCTCCTCTATCTGCAGCCATTTCAAGGGCGATTGGAATTAATCCATTTATTACTAATATTGACATAATATCTGGCAAAATAACGAAAGGGGATTCGTGGCTATTGTCTACTGATGGTATTCATTCTTTTATTAATGCAAACAATATCAAAGAAACAATTCAACTATACAAAAAACATAGCGTAGTAGGGGAATTAGCAAAACAGGCTCTTCATAGAGGTTCTGGAGATGATATGACTACTATTTTTTGTGTTATCAATTGAGGGGTTACAATGAGAATTATAGATATCGAAACTCTTAATTCATTTCTATCTGATTCAGATATCCCCTATCAAGCAATCAATAAGTTTCCTGTTTCAGGACAAAGAGATGTGTATTTAGCTACTGGTCTTATTGATGGGGGGCAGTATGTGATAAAGGTTGCTCATTATGAAAAATATACTATTGGAAGGATTCAGAGAGAGATAAAAATTCTTAATACAATTAGCTCTTCATATTTCCCGAGCATTGTGCTTGATACTTTCGTGGCATCATCAATTCTTGACCAATATTTTGATTGTCTCTACACTGGGCAAATAGCATTAGATGATAAGTTTGTTGAGCTTAAAGAAGAGTATAAAACCGAGGTTGACGAATATCGAGGGAACCCAATACGGCCTTTTTATTTGACTGTTGAAAATTTTGTGGAGAACATTTCTTGGGATGATTTTTCAGACTCGATTACGGAAGTTCTGTTATGCGAATTTGTCCGGCATTGTTTTAATGGGTTAGCTTTGCTCTGGGACAACAAGATTGTTCATAGGGATTTAAAACCTGATAATATACTTATCCGACCAGATAAAACACCAGTTGTTATTGATTTAGGGATAGCAAAAAGTTTTAATGAGGGGACTATTGATTTAACGCCAGGATTCTTTCAAAACCCACATACCAAAAGATTTGCCTCCCCTGAGCAGTTATTAGACAGAAAAGATAGCATTAGTTACAAGTCTGACCAGTACTCCATGGGGTTAATTGCATATCACCTCCTTTGTGGAGGGTATCCTTTTGGTAATATAGAAGATATCGGTGTTGAAGGACTTGTCGATAATATGATGAATTTTAGATACATCCCAATTGCTGATGCGGGTGGAGATTGTTGTCCTGAATTTGAAAAATTTATCAAAAAAATGATAAAGCCAGAGCCTCATCAACGTTATAGAGCAGCAGCTAAAATCTTCCAAACGCTTGATACGATACAAGGAGTGATACAATGAGAGTGTTACACCAAGCAGGTCACAACACTGTGTGGAACATAGATAGTTTTCTTAATGATGAAACAGGTGAGGGACTTATTTTTAGCCCAGTTCATTCTGATTGTAAAAACATTACGCAATTAAATGACTCGGTAAAGCAATGTAGCCTATTTGATCCTCAGTTTTACGTGCCCAACTCGCAAAAGGCAAAGTTGCAATCATATGATTTTTTTCCTGAAAGTATCATGGATGGCTTTGAGACTTCAGATTACCAAGTGATTGCACATAAATCGGCAAGACTTTGCCTCGATTTTCAAATTGAGCAAGATTTTCAAGCCATAATTGTACCATGTAGGTTTTATGAAGATTTGCTTACAGATTTTATTGATAGGCAAAAAGCATTCACTGTTGAACCTTTCCTCAATGAATTAGCAAGCAACCAGACGACAAAAGACATTTATATATCTCTGTCGCTAACTTCACCGATGATAATGGATAAGCGTTTTAGAAATGATATCTTAAATTGGGTGACATCCTATCAGGAAATTACAGGCGTTTATATCCAAGTTGATTTTGGAGAACGTCTCAAACAAATTCAGGATTATGACAAACTCAACAGCTACATTGAGTTTGTTGAGGAGTTAATTGAGGCAGACTTAGAAGTTATCTGTGGCTATATGAATGTGGAGGGTTTGTTGGCAGCAGTGTTAGACGTTAATGCCGTTACAATGGGGGCATATGAGAATACTCGCATATTTTCAATCGATAAGTTTTTAGTTAACGACACCATAAAAATGGGGCCTGCACCACGGATATACCTTCCTCGCTTACTCAACTGGATTAGGTACGATACAGCAGTAGAAATCAAAGAAGACTTCCCAACCCTTTGGGATAAGATATATACCCCAACAACTTATTCTGAGACTGTTTTAGCGAATCCTAAAAAACCACATTTTTCACAATCTCCACTTTATAAACACTATTTTATCTTGATAAATGAGCAGTATAAAAAATTGTCAGCTCAGGTAAAAGAGGACAGAGTTGCTTCACTAAGCGATATGGTTATTAATGCGAACCAGTTATATCAAGAGCTGATATCCAGTGGTGTTCTCTTCTTTGACAGTAATTGTGCAGGGGATCATTTGATTGTTTGGAACAGAGTTCTTAGGAATATCCGTAATTCTCTCTAAAATAATCGTATACTATTTCGTTTAACTTGTAAAAATAGTGGTTTCCACGAGTCTCCATTTGTTTCGGAGTGTGATGGATAGTGGGAGTATTGCCTTCCATGGAAATGAGCCCAATATTGTGTTGTTGGAAAAGATGGAGATTCTTCTTGGCAGGCGAGGAAAAATGATTGTCTAGAAGTACATAGGAATAATTTGCAAACCGCTTATAGCGTCTTGCCTGATTCAATGCTTGTTTCCAGTTTTTAAGTTTTGCTTCAATTGCTATTGAGGTATCAACGGCAATTTTATAATCATTGAATTTAGAATAATGCTGGTTTTTTATTTTGAGAAATCCAGCAGCAACGAATTGATTGATTTTCTTCCGTGCGGTTTGCCTGGAAACCCCATATTTGTTGGCAAAGTCAGTAATAGTGAAAGGTCCATCAGCAAGGATATCAACTAACGTCACAGCCCAGTTAGAATCGATAGGGTTTCTTAGTGTTCGTGAGGAGAGGTAGGGAGTAAAAGAACCTAAGACTATGTCAGCAACACCATATCCACTATCAAACTCTTTGAGGATATAATGCCTATTGAGTTTTCGGCCTGTAGCCTTGCTGAAAAAAACTTTTGAGTTTTTCAGGAACGTGGTTACTAGAAGATGCTCACTTGAAAAGTTCATATACTGTAAAATATCATGCTGTAGCGTTATTTGCAAATGACGAAGTTTGGTATCATCGCTCATCTTTAGAAAAAGTAACTTACCTAAGCAATAAACTTAAATCGTTCTGAGCCATAAAACAATGGACAGTAGTAAAAAAAATTGATCAATGGAATGGGAATGGAATGCTCATCCCCCTTCTTTGGCGTAGACCCAGTAGCCCCAAAAAACCAAACAAAAAAAGGGTCACAACCAAAATGGTTATGACCCTTGAATTTGTTGGTAGCGGGGAAAGGATTTGAACCTATGACCTTCGGGTTATGAGCCCGACGAGCTACCAGACTGCTCCACCCCGCGACGCGTGACCGAATATACACTCCTGCCGTATTTGTGTCAAGCACAAAAGGAATAGAAAGTGAGTGTAGGGTCTTTTTTTTAATCCTTCTGAAAAAGCATCGGTTGCATGCTGGTGATTAAGTCTTCGGGTAATGGCGTAAGTTTTCCCTTAAGGTTTACTGAGGCATGGACGGTGTAGCCTCTAGTGAGCAGTCTTTCTTTTCCTGTTTCTTCATCTGCTCGTACTATTTTATACGTGAATTTGCAGGTGACTTTTTTTATTTCGACAAGTTTTGTTTCAATGATGATCAGGTCGTCATAGAATGCCGGCGCTTTGTAACGAAGGTAACTTTCGGTGACCGGAAGAATCAGGCCCCGTTTTTCCACATCTTTGTAAGAACAGACGCGCTCACGCATCATCTCTGTGCGGCCTATTTCAAAAAAACGCAGATAGTTCCCGTTGTAGACGATGCCGCCTGCATCGGTGTCGGCATAAATCACTCGGTATTGATGGCGATATACTGTGGCATTCATGGTACTAGAGTCGCTCCAATAATTTTTTCATCATGGTTTGCCCATCGGGCAGGAGACCACCGGGGAGACGGCCTTGTGAGTTGCCATTTTTTTCGGAAAATGTTAACCCGCAGCCTTTATCTGTTTTCCGTGAATCGTAGAGTAATACAGGTACCGGAGTATCGATATGGGTACGCAGGGAGAGGGGGGTGTAGTGATCCATGGTGGCAATGACCCGAAATTCTTCGCCACGCTTTTGCAAACCTTCAACGATGGGAGCGGTGATTTTAGAATCAAAATCTTCAATGGCCTGTAGTTTGTCCGGCAGGGAGCCCTGGTGTCCGGCCTCGTCTGGAGCTTCTACATGGACAAAAACAAAGTCTTTTTCTTCAAGGCACTGTAGCGCTGCATCCGCTTTACCTTTGTAGTTTGTGTCAATGTACCCGGTTGCGCCAGGAACATTGATAATGTCAAGTCCTGCGTTGACGCCAAGGCCTTTCAGCAGGTCGACGGCAGAAATTAAACCGCCACTTATATTGTATTGCTGCTGCAGAGTAGGCATGGAAGGAAGTTTTCCCTCACCCCATAACCAGATTCCGTTGGCTGGATTTTTGCCGTCTGCCATACGTTTTTTGTTCACAGGATGCTCGGCAAGTACTGTAAGAGCTGTAGTGACAAGTGTTTTCCAGGCAGGTTCGGTCATATAACGTTGCCAGGCATTGCTTACGTCTTTTTCGATGTAGTCATGGGGAGGGACGGTATCCATATCAGGATACGCTCCTTTGACGACAAGAATGTGACGATAGTTGATGCCGGGGTACAGTTTGAATTGCTCGGAGCCACAGGCATCCTGAACGGCATTGATTAACTCTTCAGCTTCAAGAGTGCTTATGTGGCCAGCCGAATAGTCCACCATTTTTGTTTCTGTCTGATTCTGGTCAAGGGTCACCAGGTTACAGCGAAAAGCTGTTTCATCATCCAGTAGGTCGATTCCCATGGCCGAAGCTTCTAGGGGGGCACGGCCGGTATAGTAGAGGTCTGGACGATATCCAAGTAGGGATAGGTTTGCCACATCAGATCCCGGGGGATATCCCTTGGGGACGGTACGTGTAAGGAAGAGTTCCCCTTGTTGGCAAAGGGCGTCAAGGGTTGGCGTCTTTGCGGATTCAAGTGGCGTAAGATCGTTCAGCTCAGGCATGGGAAGATCTCCCATGCCGTCACCTACAAGAATAAGATATTTCATCAGGTTTATTTGTTCTAATGTGTGGTGGCTTATTCGTCATCCGTGAGGATTCGGATTTTGACAGTTGGCTCGGTACATTCGGAAAGTGCGTCAATTTCCTGCACTGCTTTTTGCACGGCCTCTTCATTTGCCACATGGCTGAGAATAACAATCGCAACAGGGGCAAGCTCATGCCGGCTTTTCTGCATAACCGATTTGATGGAAATGTTATATCGGCTGAATATGCCGGAGATGGTTGAAAGAACACCGGGTTTGTCCAGTGCCGTAATGCGAAAATAGTAAGGGCAGGTGAGCTCTGACATGGGAGTGATGCTCGGTGTCCCAATATTCTCAGGAAGATACGAGAGAGCAGGCACTCTGTTGATAGAGCCTGCAAGGATATTGCGTCCAATGTCTACAACATCAGCAGCAACTGCACTTCCTGTCGGCATCTTGCCAGCTCCCAAGCCGTAGAAGAGAACATTTTCAACGGTGTCGCCGGTGAAGTGTATTCCATTGTATGCGCCGTTGATATTGGCAAGCATGTGTGAGTTGGGAACCATGGTGGGGTGCACTCTCGCCTCCACATGCTCTCCATGGTGACGACTGATAGCCAGTAACTTGATACGGCAGCCAAACTCTTTGGCAAATTCGATATCGATTGGTTGTATCTTGGTTATTCCCTCGGTATTGATATCGTCAAGGTGAACATATTTTCCATAGGCGATGGTCATTAAAATTGCCAGCTTATGGGCAGTATCAATTCCCTCGACATCGTAAGATGGGTCGGCTTCAGCGAATCCAAGCTCCTGTGCATCCTTTAACACTTCATCAAAAGGCACACCTTCATCAGTCATGCGAGTGAGGATGTAGTTGGCTGTGCCGTTCAATATCCCCATGATGGATTCGATCTTGTTTGCCACCAGTCCTTCTTTCAGGGATTTGATGACAGGAATACCACCGCCGACACTGGCTTCAAAACCAACTTCGACGTTATTGGCCACAGCTGCTTCAAAAATTTCTTTGCCGTGAACGGAAAGCAGTGCTTTGTTAGCGGTAATGACATGTTTGCCATGCTTGATGGCTTCCAGCATAAAAGTACGGGCAGGTTCCATGCCACCAATCAGTTCCACCACAATGTCAATATCAGGATTTGTGAAAATATCGGTGGCGTCTTTGGTGAGGCTGACCCCACTGAATTGCTCGGGGAGTTTGTCTGTCATAATGTCGGCGACCTGGCTGAGAACAATCTCAGTGCCAACTTTTCGGAATAAACGGTCTTTCTGGTCGAGAAGGGTCTGGGCCAGTCCACTGCCTACGGTACCAAAACCGATTAGGCCAACTTGTATCTTTTTCATAGTTTTATTTTTTGTATAGTAGTTAATGAGAAATCTCTGTTACCTGTCGAAAAATACTCGTTTTGCGAAGGAAAGTCAAAAAGTAACAACGGAAATTTTAGTAGATAGAAATTCAATTTTAGATTACCTTTAAACTTGTTTTTTTTGAGTGAGTATTCATTCACAAATTTTTAATTAAACTGGTACAGGCTTTTACGTTGAAGCATAACTTGTACCGAAAAAACATATTTTTTTGCCTAAAGGAGACAATCATGGCTGTAAACATTCTCGCATTTGGACCAAACGGCAGCGGTAAAGGAACTCAGGGTGCCATTGTAAAAGACAAGTACGGTATGGACCACATTGAGTCCGGTGCTATCTTTCGTGAGCACATCAAAGGTGGAACTGAACTTGGAATGAAAGCGAAAGCCTTCATCGAAGCAGGTGATCTGGTGCCAGATGAGATCACCATCCCCATGGTTCTTGAGACCCTTGCAAAATCCAAAGAACAAGGCTGGTTGCTTGACGGTTTCCCCCGTTCTCTTGCCCAGGCAGAAGCGCTTGATGCTGCCCTGAAAGAAGCAGGAATGAAAATTGATTATGTTATGGAGATTCTCCTTGATCGTGAGATCGCCAAAGAGCGTATCATGGGGCGTCGTCTTTGTGCTAATGATAATAATCATCCTAACCACATTGCTTTTGATGCCATTAAGCCTGTTGAAAAAGATGGAAAGCTTGTCTGTCGTGTTTGTGGCGGTGAGCTTTCTGCCCGTGCAGACGATCAGGACGAAGAGGCAATCAACAAGCGTCATAATATCTATTATGATACCGAGACCGGAACCATGGCTGCCGTAAATTATTTTAAAGCCACTGATACCAAAGTTATCTCCGTTGATGGCTCAATGGGTATCAAGGAAGTAACTGAGGCGATTCTTGCCCAGCTTGACTGAAACTGGTCGTAGCTGATTGCTGTGCTGAGTGAGTTTTATCTGGTGGACATATCGAAG
This sequence comes from Desulfocapsa sp., assembly GCA_022712895.1. Classification (GTDB taxonomy): domain Bacteria; phylum Desulfobacterota; class Desulfobulbia; order Desulfobulbales; family Desulfocapsaceae; genus Desulfocapsa. The sequence goes on along the minus strand of JAFLJS010000068.1, from coordinate 28,373 downwards.
TAAAATTTGATGTGTCCATTTTTTTTGCTTTTTAAGACTGGTTGCTTTACACTTGTGAGGTTTATGTTGCCGAAAGCAGTGCCGCGTGATTTGCATCGTGGCAAAAAGTGCTTATAAGTGTGTACTGATAATTTTAGACTGTCCACTGGAGAGTTTTAGTCCCTTATACATTCTTTTCGTGTTTCTTTGGAAATAATTTATAAGGTGCTTTTACCCATGCGGGCACTATAATGTGCACCCTTCAAGGGGGGTACTGTGCTGAGTGTCGGCTTACCGTTCATCGCCAGTGTCAGAATGTCATAGATTCCTGTGGGGGAACCTGAGTATGGAACAAGTTGTTTCAGAAGCGTTAATAAATTCAATGCTGGCCAAAGAGGCATTTGTAAAAGAAAGCCGTGGACGCCTGATTGATCTCGCCTGCCAGATGGTGGTGACCTTGCGACAGGAGGGGAAAATCCTGATTTTCGGTAACGGTGGCAGTGCCGCCGATGCCCAGCATATGGCTGCTGAATTTGTAAATCGCTTTCTTTTGAATCGCAAACCTCTGGCAGCAATTGCTCTCACCACTGATACTTCGGTGATCACCTCCATCGGCAATGATTTTTCCTTTGATGAAATTTTCTCTAAACAAATGCAGGCGCTGGGTAAGAAAGAAGACCTGGCCCTCGGAATATCCACTTCAGGTTCCAGCACAAATGTTGTTAAGGCTATTGAAGTTGCCAAACATATAGGAATGCGTACAGCTGTTCTTACGGGTGGTCTCTCAGGAAGCACTAGTGAACTGGGAAAACTGGCAGATATCTGCCTCAATGTTCCAACCAAAAAAACAGCGCATATTCAGGAAGTGCATCTCTGGATAGAGCATGTCTTGTGTGAACTTGTGGAAGAGGAGATATTTGGTGAAAATTAAACCGCAGGATCTCAGTGGGCTGAAAACCTATTCGCTGCATGACAGGTACTCCAAAGTCAATGTGGAACATTTCGGCAAACCGCTTAAAGAAAATTCCAGCTTGCGCAGTTTTATGCATTCGCTTCCGGACCAGCTGCTGGGACACGATTTCCCGGAACTGATTCAGCGTCTGGCCAAGGCCCATCGAGCCGGTAGGCCAATTATTATGGGCATGGGCGCCCATGTGATCAAGGTGGGATTGAATCCATTGATTATTGATCTTATGGAGCGTTCAATCATCACTGGGCTCGCTATGAATGGAGCTTGCATCGTGCACGATGCCGAGATTGCCATGGCCGGTTGCACCTCGGAAGAGGTTGGAGATGTGCTGGGTGATGGCGCTTTTGGTGCTGCCAGAGAGACAGGTGAGGTGTTAAATGGTGCCATCTCACTGGGAGCTAAAGAAAATATGGGAATGGGGCAGGCGGTCGGAGAGTATCTGCTGACTATGAATTTTCCCCATAATGATATGAGTTTGCTGGCCACTGCAGCACGGCTTGGGATTCCTGTAACCGTTCACGTTGCCATGGGTACCGATATCATCCATATTCACCCATCAGCATCGGGTGCAGATATAGGTGAAACATCGCATCGTGATTTTCGCATTTTCTGTACTGAGATAGCAGGATTGCAAGGCGGTGCCTATTTGAATGTCGGATCGGCTGTGCTGCTTCCCGAAGTCTTTTTAAAGGCCTTGACCCTGGTTCGAAACCTGGGCCATAAAGTGGATAATTTTACCACGGCAAACTTTGATTTTGTGAAACATTACCGACCACTTACAAATGTGGTGAACAGGCCCACGGCGGGAGGCGGTAAAGGCTACCATATTACTGGACATCACGAGTTGATGATTCCACTACTGGCTGCTTCTTTACTTGATGAATTGTGTGAAAGTTGCTAACACTGGTGAGCAGAAAATAAGTCAGTATAAGTACCTTCACCAAATTCTTTTCAAGAAAGCATGAAAAAATTTATAAGGTAATAGCACCGGTGAAGAACGGTAAGCCGGCATAAATGCCTTATCAGAATATTATTTTTAAAAAAAATATGAAAACATTCTGTAAGGCACTAAAAAGGCGATCGTACAATGTGTTGCAGTATTAGCTGTGTTGTCTGACTACGTGCAGAGACACAGAAGAACAATTTAAGGGCGTCAGGCGTCTTTGTTGAATATATTATGAGTGAACAACAAAACAGTAAAAGAATCGGAAAGGTTTATTTGGTAGGTGCAGGTCCTGGAGACCCAGGTCTTATAACAGTGCGTGGGAAATATCTCCTCGAGAAAGCAGAGGTGGTTGTCTATGATTATCTGGCAAGTCCCAAACTGCTGAAGCATGTGCCAAAAGGTGCGGAGCTTATTTATGCCGGAAAAAAAGGTGGAGTAAAGCATACCCATACCCAGGAAGAGATCAATCAGATGCTGGTCGACTGGGCAGAATCTGGTAAGACTGTAATTAGGTTAAAGGGCGGTGATCCCTTTATTTTTGGTCGTGGCGGTGAAGAAGTTGAAGTTCTGGCTGAAAGCGGCGTTGATTTTGAAGTAGTACCTGGTGTTACGTCTGCAACCGCTGCCGCAACATACGCTGGAATTCCAATTACCCACCGTGAACACACTGCATCTGTGGCTTTTCTAACAGGGCATGAAGATCCCACAAAACCGGGTTCGAAGATCGACTGGGCAAAACTTGCAACGGGTGCGGGTACGCTGGTTGTCTATATGGGAATTAAAAATCTTCCCGTCATCGTCAAAAACCTTGTCGAAAATGGCCGTGATCCAAAAACTCCAGTGGCTGTTGTGCGTTGGGCGTCCACTCCAGAACAACGTACTGTGGTTGGAACCCTTGAGACAATAGCTGATATCGTTCGTGAAGCAGGAGTGAAACCCCCCGCGCTTATCATAGTTGGGGATGTTGTCAATTTGCGCAGTAAGATTGACTGGTTTGAAAAACGTCCACTTTTTGGCAAGCGTATAGTTGTAACCCGGACACGCGAACAGGCCTCGGAACTGATGGCAGGTCTTGAAGAAAACGGTGCCAATTGCCGTGAGTATTCCACCATAAAAATCGAACCCGTTGATTCTTATGAAGCGCTGGATGAAGATCTTGAACGTTTGCAGGAATATCACTGGATACTTTTCACATCGCTTCATGGTGTAAAATACTTTTTTGAGCGTTTGTACGAAAAAGGACTTGATGCTAGAAACCTGAACGGTCCGTCCATTGCTGCAGTTGGTAAGGCTACAGCTGATTTGCTGCTGAAATATGGTATTCGTGCAGATCTGCTTCCCACTGTTTTTACCGGGGAAGGTCTTGCTGAAACGCTGCTTGACCAGGGAGTTGAAGGCCGCAATATTTTGATTCCACGAGCCGAGAAGGCACGAGAAATTCTTCCGGAAACACTACGAGGCGCTGGTGCACAGGTAACGGTAACTCCTGTCTATAAAAACATCGCCCCCGAAGGGAAACGTGGTCAGTTGCGTGATGAATTGGAGTCCGGGAAAGTAGATATGGTGACTTTTACCAGTTCTTCCACAGTACGCAATTTCCTGGCAATGGTAGGTGCAAAAGATGATGCAGAGCTTAAACAATTAATGCACAATGTCGTAATTGCTGCAATTGGGCCAATCACAGCAAAGACTGTTACTGATAACGGATTAAAAGTTGATGTCCAGCCAGAAGCCTATACCATTCCAGACTTGGTTCAGGAGATCGTAGGGCATTACGCGAAGTAGGAAAACTACTATCTGAAATTGTAACAAACTTCATATACGTGTTTCGCATATGAAGTTTGTTTACAATTGCATCACTTTCTTCGAATTAGATCCAGTAAATCCTCACTACTCATCTTCGCGCTCATATCAGATCCTTCCAGAAGACTTCCGGCAAGATCCCGCTTTTCCTGATGTAATCGAACGATTTTTTCCTCAATGGTATTCTTACACACCAATCGATAGATGGTTACAGGTCGCGTTTGTCCAATACGGTGAGCACGATCTGAAGCCTGGTCTTCAATTGCAGGATTCCACCAAGGGTCCATATGGATTACATAATCGGCTGCAGTAAGGTTCAATCCGAGCCCACCAGCTTTGAGACTGATAAGGAAGAGATCACCTTCTCCTGCCTGGAATCTGTCAACCTGCTGCTTTCGTTTAGGGCTGCTGGTTGAGCCGTCAAGGTATCGGTAGTCGATACCTTTGCCATCCAGATGTTCCCGTAAAATAGAAAGATGACCAATAAACTGGCTGAAGATTAATGCCTTATGACCGCCGGCCAGTAATTCATCAACAACAGAGGCAAAAACCTTGAGTTTTGCACTGCCAATATTGGTGTCTTGCGTAATCAGACGTGGGTTACAGCAAGCTTGACGAAGTTTCATGATCTCAGTCAGGATCTGTAGATGTCTGGCCTTTTTCTCCTGGTTGTTTTCAAGAACTTCAAGAGCATTCTGGCGCAGGGCTTCGTAGAAGAGAGTCTCTTCTTCACTCATCTCCACGTCCAGCGTTACCTCAGTACGTGAGGGCAGTTCTTCAAGAACCTGTGATTTTATGCGGCGTAGAATAAATGGTCTGATCAGCTTTTTCAGTTTGAGTCGTGCGTCACGGTTATGGTAGCGCTCGATTGGGACGGCAAAACGTTCGTTGAAACGATTCAAGGTACCTAAGAGACCGGGATTGATAAAATGAAAGAGGTTCCAGAGTTCACCAAGGTGGTTTTCAACGGGAGTTCCTGTCGTGATCAGTTTGAATTTAGCCTTCAGTGCCATTGCTGCTTTAGAGCGTTTTGTTGCCGCATTTTTAATGGCCTGCGCCTCATCAAGGATCACTGTTTGCCAGTTCACTGCTGAGAGCAGATCATTTTCCTGCTGTAGAAGGGTATAGGTAGTGATCAGGATATCAAACTTCCCTAATCCACCAATTATTTCAGCTCTGTTTTTCCCTATCAGCTGCATTACGTTAAGTGTGGGAGTAAAGCGATTGGCTTCTGACTCCCAGTTGCTGGAAACTGAGGTCGGTGCAACCACAAGGGACGGGCCGTCTGATGCCAATGAAAGCATCACGGCCAGGGCCTGAATGGTTTTGCCAAGTCCCATGTCGTCGGCTAGGCAACCGCCCACACCCCAGTGAGCAAGGCGGGAAAGCCAGTGGAATCCTTCTTCTTGGTAATCACGCAGTTCTGCACGAAGCGTTGTGGGAAGTTGTGGCTTAAAGGATTGGCTGTCGTGGATGCGTTTGATCTGCTCCTTCCAGCCGTCGTCAACCTGTGCTTTTGCTTCCTCTACAAGTTTTTCAAGGGGGATAGCTGCAAGGTGGTGAATAAGTATTTCACCATCATCGTCCTTGTCAGTTATACCTTCAGCATAGAGATTAATTTCTTCCAGTTTCTTTTTGAACTCCTGAGTCAGGGCAAGGAACTGACCATCTTTGATCTGTACAAAATGACCATGGGAGTTTTTGACTTTTTTGAGCAGTTCCCTGAGGTCAATCACGGTGTCCTGGTCCAGCCTTAATTCGCCCGACAGTGCAAACCAGTTCTGCTGATTGGTTCGTACCTTAAGATTAAGATTTTTCAGGGATGCCTGGTGACTGATGTGGAGCTTTTCTCCTTCAGGCCATTCGATGATCACCTGATCCTGAATAGATTGTAACTCCTGTAATGCCTGGAGGCAGTCGTCTGGATTTTGTAGGTGCCATTCCCTGTCGTTTTCCTGTTCAAGGTCAATGGCAAGGTCAAGGATCGGGCATGACTCTTCCACTTCCCTGGCTTTATGTTCTTCAAGGCCAAGGTCACGTTTGGTCTGTAGTCGGTGGCCACGAACTTCAGCAATGATATTTTCAACTCCCTGGCCTGGTTTGAGATAATGGCCGCCATTAATAAAAGGTTTGACGAACATCTCCAGTCTGAATCCCGTTCCATAGGGGAGTAGATGCATGTAAATGGTGGGATCGGACTCAACCCGTTCAATATTTGCGTGGGCGTGATTATCTGAATCTGCTGCAATTGCAGAATGTACAGTCATAAAAGAGGAAATGTTACCAATGGCAGTGAGCACCTGTTCACTGGCATCCATGGGGACTATCAAGCCATTCTTTCCAGTTATCTGGGCAATACGACGATGGTTGTCGTTGATTTCTATGATCTTATAGCGCGTTGGAGTCTCTTGGAAAATAGTGATTTTATCCTCGGTGACTTCTTGGGCAAAGCAGATATGCAGCTTTGAACCACGTTCTTCAACCATCAGTTCTGGCTCTCCAGAAACAAATTCAACAGGAGTTCCTGGAGATTTTGCAAAAAAGAGCAGAGGATGGTTGACCATGGCCAGTAGCGTTTTGTCCATGTCAAAGTGATAACTTGTTCCGTGAGTCTCAGGGTTGACCTGTTTGTCAATGCAGGCAGAAATTTTTCGATCCTGAACACTCAAATAGTTGAGTTTGCCGGAGTAGAGGCGTGAAAGTGAAATGGGACGTCCTTTACTCCATTTTCCTGTGCTTCCCTGTTTCTGTTCTTTGGGGCTAATACGCATTTTGCCCCCCACGTAATCAACCATCCAGATAAGGCGTTCTGTCAGCAGGGTACTGCTGGGATGTGATGATGCTGTAACCTGGATAAGAGCTTGGAGGTTGCGTTTCCACGGTTCTTCTGAAACCAGGATGTCGATTAGTGGGCTGAGTCCAGTTTCTTCCTGAAGTTGCTGGACGATTGCTTCATATTGTTCTTTCTCATGTCCAACACTGGCAAGGATAGCTGCAAGGTTTAAGCTGAAAAAATGAAAACCATTGGTTTGTGCATGCCTATATAGTGACTCAACGCGTTTACTCACTTCGGGTTGTAGGCTGGAGTTGAGCCAGTATTGGCCGAGTGCAGTAAAGAGAATGGTGAGGCTGTGTGGAGCATCATCCTTGTGGAAACTCATCTCTTCGCCGGGAAGTGCGTGGCTGGATCTAACTTGAAGAAATCCGGCAAAGGCCTGATATGCTGTTTCTTCAACGCTACCACTGAAAAGAGAGAGGGCTACTCCGATCTGACGTAATACTTTCTGCTCTTGATCATTCTGATTGTTTTGCAGGGTGGCAAGGCCATGGAAAAGTCCGGTGGGACCAAAGAATGCAGCATTTTCAGTACCGCTCAGGTTTCTTAAGAAATTGAGATCGTGTTCAAATAGCTCCTCTGTTGTTTCAGTGCGTCCTTGAAGGAAAGCAAGTGTTCCAGCAGCTCCAGTACCTGAAAAACTTTCACTATTTTCAGTAATTAATTTTTCGGCATCATCCAGTAGACCTCTAAAGATATACTGGGTGAATAACAGGCGCTGGAAAGGGAGTTTCTCATCACTACTCAGTTCTTCAAGGCCGGTTTCCTCCTGCAAATAGGTGAGAATCTCAGGGAAATGATGCAGGGTAGAGAGCTCATATTTGGCAATGCTATCCAGCAAAAAAAACTGAAAGGAAGGCGGAATAGATCGGAACCATGTGGGATCAAAGGGCCGCGTGGTTACCTGAACAGTGGGTGGTAAAGGAGAAAGAATATCGCGACACTGTCCACTAAGAAACTCAAGTGCATCATCAATAAGATCAAAGTCCTGAGTGTAGATTCCGATACGCATCTCGCGCATGGCACGCCAGCAACGGGTTGTCCATTTACCATAGTAATAGGAAACTGGTGCTTCTTTGCGAACTACTTTTGCGTATCCGGCAAAACTTCCCTCTTCAACTGCTATACGACTGAGTTTCTCTACAATCAGCGGTGAGCATTGTTTCTCTTTGGTGAGAAGCCCTGTCTCCTGGAATTTAGAAAAATAGTGATTGAGATTAGCAGCCGTTGGTCTGTTGCCGCGTGGGCTACGGATATCAAGCTTGCGTAAACAGTTGACGATGAGTGTCGAATGGGCTGGCTCATAAACAATTGACTGGAATTGCAGGAGCGTCTGCTCGAAGGACGTGAGCTTATTGTAATGCTGGAGTAAATCGTTGCTGGGGTCTGACATATTGTTTTTACGTGATAATGCAAAGTGTTGCATGGGCCGTTAGGGCCACAAACCATTGAACCTGCTGGAGGCAGGCTGAAATAAACTATTCATCATATCATGTATTCATAAGAAACAAAAGCAGATCCTGTATACAAGGTATGGAAATGAAAAATTGAGTAAATATTAAAGGATAAATGTCATAAATGAAATGAGTTCTTGTCGATATGGCTACTAATCTTGTAGTATAGTTGCCGTGATGGCAACAACGTAAGACTTAGTTGACTAATGAGAGGGCTTTAAATGACAATAGTTGCGTATATTTTTCTGGATACTGATCGTACAGTGCTCATTCCTCTGGTTAAACAGCAGGAGCAGCTGGAAGAGTACATCCGTGGGCTTGCTTCGCATTGCAGTGAGTTTTTAATTGAAGAGGATTGCTCCAGTGCGAGGCCTTTCAGGGAGCGTAAGGAGGCAATACGTTTACTTAAAAATGTGCGTGCTGGAGATATGATTTTTACTCTTCGCGCAGAGTGGGTTCTTGGTAATCCGCAGGAAGCGTTACACCTTTTAACGCTCTTAAAAGAAAAAGAAGTTTCTCTCTATTGCGTCGATCTTGATGGTGATATTGTCAACAAAACTGAGAGAAAACTTCAGATTAATGAAGGAATTGCCACACTGGTTTTTGATATTTGCAAGGCACTTTCAGTGAATGTGAGCAATAAGGCTCATGCTGAGGCCATTCGTGCAGGAAAAGCACAAAAGAAAAAGGATGGGAAGTATCTTGGAGGGCCTGTACCTTTTGGTTTCTTTCTGGGAGAGGATGAATGTCTGCATAAGGATGAGCAGCAGCAGGAAATAATTAAAGAGATGCGGAGTTTAAAAGAGGATCGCTGGTCGTACCGTAATATCGCTAAAAAACTGGAAGAAGAACATAATCTGAAATTTTCCCATGAAGGGGTACGGCGAATCCTGCTAAGAAAAGATGAATACTGATGTGTATTGTATGAATAGCCGTTTTTCAACGGGAACAAAGATATTCATACAATGCCATCTCTTACGTACAATGTTCTTGAACGTAAGTATGATAATCAGCTATTGTAGTTCTTGTTAGTCGAGATTTTTGCTGGTAAAAATTTCAGCACTACGCTCCTGATTGCGAAGCCAAGCTATTAGTAGACGTTCCTGCTTGTTGCTGGTGAGTTGTGTTTTGAACTGTTCTTTCTCTTCGTCTGTTATGGCGCCGGTATCGGGCAGTGTTCTTTCTGTGAACTGATAAACGTAGAAGAGCTCACCAACTTTTGCAGGTTCTTCAGGTACTGCTTTAGCTGCACTTAAGGCAAAAACATTTTGCAGCAGGATTGATGGAAACCCATTACTTTCGTTTCCGAAAGAACTGCGTGAGAGGGTGGCCTTTTTCAACTCAAGATTGTTGTTCTTGGTGAGTTCTCCAAAGTCGCCACTTTCCTGGAGGGAGGAAAGGATCTCTTCACTTTTCTTTTTGGCCAGAATTTTCGCTTCTGCCTTTTTGTAATTGGCAGTCGCTTCTTTTTTCACAACCTGCAACTCGGGAATTTCAGGAACTTTTACGGATTCTGCAAAAAGAATGGAGTATCCAGCAGGAGATTCTAGCAGGGAACTCAATTCGCCGGCCTTCAGAGAGAATGCTGTCTGCTGAATTGAAGGATCAGTATCTAGATTTGTAGGAGGATTGGAACGTGGAAAAAATGCAGTTTCAAGAATTGCAGCTTCAGGGTGCTGTTTGGCGTATTCCTGGAGGCTACCTGCCGAAATAATGCCTTCATAAGCAGCGTTTGCAACTTTGAAGGTCGTCGGTTTGGTGTCGGCGTTGTCTTTGTCGTAAGGAAAAGAGAGGAATTTAAGTTTAATCTGTGGTGCTGTTTTGTAGTTTTCCTTGTTTTTGTCGTACCAGGTTTGTAAAGCAGCGTCTTCTACTGTAACCAGCTTAGTAAATGTTGCTGGATCGATTGCTGTGAAGTTGAGTGTGACACTCTCTTTACTTTGCTGATACAGGTCATTGATTTCAGCATCGGTTACAATCGTGGCAAAGTTACCAATTGCCTGTACGCTTTTGGTGGAAAGTGTATCGTAACGCATGGATGCTTCAAACTTATGGGGAGTCAAACGGTTTGATTGCAGGGTTGTTTTATACTTGTCCATATTAAAGGAACCATTTTCCTGAAACTGGACCATCTCCTGGATATCACGTTGCACTTCAGGACCGGAGACACGGAGCCCCATGGTCTGTGCGCCCTGACGCAAAAGTGTCTGCTGAATCAGTTGTGTTTGAATCTGTTGACTGAGGCCAAGGCTTTTGAGGAGGGCTTCCGGGACTGAACCGCCAAACTGCTGACGGTACGTTGACAGGAGCTGGTCGTAAGCACGCTGGTATTCCTGGTAACTGATATCCTCGCCATTAACAACAATAGCTGACTCACGACTGTCCATCATGTTAGCTCCCACGCCCCAAAAGACAAATACGAGGGCAATAACAAGGACAATGGCCTGGATAAAAGTTGACTGGGCTTTATCTCGGAAAATTTGAAGCATATCTGGGTCTCTATGGGGTGATAGTGAATGGAGGAAAATATGGTAATTCGATATAAAAAAAATTTACCTGTTATAGGAGTTCAGTGCAAGAAAAATCATCTAATTTCTCTGTTCCTATCTTATTAATATATAATTGTTTTATTAAATAACAAATTCGGAAAGTGAAATAATAACGTTTTCTGGAGGTTATAGCTACAGTTTCGGGGGGGCAAAATGATTGCTCATTCACTTGACAAAGTTTCAGGTCTATAGTAATTAAGCTGTCATTCTTTAAGAAACAGAAACGGTGAAAGCCACAAATGATATTTTTACGGAGGATAAGATGCCTACAATAGAACACAACGGAAATAGCTACAATTGTGATGAAGATGGATTCCTGCTTAACGGTATGGACGACATGAACGATGATTGGATTGATTATGTGAAAAGTGTTGAGGGTATTTCAGAGCTCACCGACGAGCATCACAAAGTTATTGACGCTCTTCGCGAGTATTACAAGAAGAACGGAATTGCTCCAATGGTACGTATTCTTTCCAAGACCACTGGTTTTCCTCTTAAGAGAATCTACGAGCTCTTCCCATCAGGACCTGGTAAAGGTGCCTGTAAGATGGCTGGACTTCCAAAACCTACCGGTTGTGTATAATTAACAACTGAAGTTTTGAAGAGTTAAAAAGGGGCGTTGTTCTTAAGTGAACAACGCCCCTTTTTTTATGTATTTGCAAAAAAAATATTCATCTTCTTCGTTGCTGTATATTTAAAACAATTTCAACGTACTTAAGTACGCCGAAATTGTTTTAAATATACGCGTCTCGAATATGAAGTTTTTTTTACAAATATATCTTTGCTTTACTTAGTGAAAAGATGAATACTTGATGGCGTCGTATTTATGCCCGTAGTTAGGGTGAAAACTCTCCATCTCCTTCGTTGCTGCACATTTTATATCATTACGACGTACCTTAGTACGCCGAAATGATATAAAATATTTGCGCCTCGGATATGAAGTTTTTTACTTAACCATCTAAATTCTGAGTTTTTACGAATTCAGCATACCTGATTAATGCCCAGATTCAGATAAACAGTACTATTGTTTTTTGGCTTAGCTGATAGCAAGGGGGTTAACAGGGTACTGACAAACAATACCGCAGCGAGGTACGAGCGTGGACGTTTGTCGGTACCCTGATAAAATCCTGCGGTTGGGGGAGAGCTAGCGAATATAGGAAGCTGGGTTTGGATTGGTGACCAGGAAAGGCTGACACCATTTGTGAGTGGTAGGCCCAGTGTCTTTTGCAGTTGCTTTTAAGAATTGATTAATTGAGCCAGTAGTTTTCCTTCCTGCTCTGTAATCTTTAATCTGTATGCTTTAGAGTCAATGACAGCTCCCCGCATCCCACCCCGTAGATTTATTTCAGCAAGATATGTCTCATCTTTTTCAGTGATCATTAAATCCAGGTGAGCGTAAGGATATCCCCCACGTTTCATGGCTGTTTTACAGAGTTGTAGCTGGGTATTGCTCAGCTCCACTGGTAAAGGCTTGCCTCCACAGTGCAGATTGTTTCGGAAGTTGTGCGGATTCCGTCGTTCGTAGGCCTCAACGAAATCATCAATAATAATCACCCGTAAATCCCGGCTGTTTCCTATAAAAGGTTGCAAGACAAAGGGGTAGGGGAGGATATTGTTAGCAGCCTGCGTGTATACATCTTCGATATCCCGAAACAGATGTATGCCGAGGCCTGCATTTTTCCGGTCATGTTTGAGTACTACTTTGTCGATACTGTGTTGTCCGTAAAGGGTAACTGTTTTCAGGAGCCCGTGGATGTCGTAGATAACCTCAGTATGAGGAATCATGAGGAGTGTTAGTAAGCGAGCTTGAAAACATTTTGAACGGGAAGCGAGTTGACATGTGGCGGATGGGATCAGTTGAACGCCGCGTTCAAGAAGGTCTAAGAGGATATGTTCTTCACCAAATTTCAGGCGCAGACGGCAGGTAACAATATCCCCTGCTTGCAGCTCGTGGTAACAGGAAAAGAAATCATCGTTTGTCTGGATAATACGCGGAGTAGTACTCAAAAAAGCATCTCCGCAAAGCGGCTATGAAATTGCGAGAGGTCTGCCTCGCATTGGGCGCAGATGAGTTTTAGTGCGCCAAGAACCTGAGAGTCATCCTCCTCAAGGGTAAAACTGCCGTCAAGATTTTGGGTGTAGAGCGTCGTGATAACAACATTTTCGGCCACTTCAACAAAATCTTCATCGTTGCCACATTCGGGACAGACGATTCGATTGGCCGGGCTGGGAAGGTCGTTGGGTTGCAAGTGATCAGGCTTCGGCAGTTGTGGCAGAATCAGATTCAGATGTGTTCTTGCCATTTACAAGGTGCAGATCATTGCAGGCAACTTTCATCTCGCCATCAAGCCCAGCACCTGGTTCGACGGTGAGACTGTTGCTTTCAATTCGGCCGTGGATGCTGCAGTTTTTGCGTGCTGTGACAAGGCTTGCTTTTATGTTTCCTTCGAGGGTGCCATGACAGACAAAGGTTGTAACCTGGATATCACCTGTGATTGTGCCACTTTCGCTGAGGATAAGGTGTTCGCCTTTGATATTTCCTTCAACCTTACCATCAATTCTTGCTTTACCTGCAAAGATCAATTCGCCTTTCATCACCATATTTGCATCGATGATGGAGGAGATTACCTCTTTGTCTGCTAGCTGACTCTGTTGCTCAAAATCATCCTTCTGATTAAAAATTCCCATGTTATTTCTCCAAAACACTTGTGGGTTGTGGGTTGTTCTCTACAACCAGAAGGCGTTTGATTTTGGTTTTTGTATCTACGTTCAACTCTTTGATGGTTGCAGCCTGATTGAGCTTTTGGGTGTGCATAAATTTGGAGGGATTGATGGGTTTTCCGTTGAAACAGATCTCGTAGTGTAAGTGTGATCCGGTGGAGCGACCGCTGTTACCAACTAGTCCAATTTTCTGCCCCCGTGTAATTTTTTCACCCTTTTTAACCAATATCTTTTTCATATGGGCGAATTTGGTGACGAACCCGTTGCCGTGATTTATCTCAATGTATCTGCCATATCCTCCGTTCCAGAAGGATTTTGTTACAACTCCATCGGCAGTAGCCAGAATCGGATCACCGCTGCGCCCCCGGAAGTCAATTCCCGAATGATATCCTTTTTTTCCATTTACCGGATCAGTTCGATGTCCGTAACGGGATGAAACTTTCCCAGGAACAGGGCGTCCCAGAGGTACGTAGTGAATGGTTTGCAGATATGAGTCTGAGCGGTAGAGTAGTTCTTTACCAATATTTTCCTGCGGTATGATAAATGGGCCACCGGAGTTACTGCTGTCAGCGACAGGAGTATCTTTGACATCCACTCCAATACTATTCATGATGCGTTCGATCATGTCGCTGCGTTCCTCAAGCTCTGTAACTGCAGTATTGAGGAGTGTTGCTTTTTCTTGTTGGAAGAGTTCTTCCTGCATGCTGTTTTGCACTTTCAGATCACTTACCTGAATGGCCAGTGCTTCATTGCTGCGTGTAGTTTTGCCAAGTTTGCCGGTCAGGCTGTTTATCTCGTTGTGTAATGTTGCTACCTGGTTGGATAAATCAGTATTTGTTTTAATACCATGGAATGTGCTGAAACTCGTGATACCAAAGGTGAGCAGGAGGCCGATCATACACACGATAGTGCTCGTTATCCTGCGCTTGGAAAGGAGAAAACTACGTCCTTTGCCTTCGTCGCCAGTGATGAGAATGTGTACGTGGTCACTCATTGTGATTTGACAGAATCTGGTGTATATATTGTGGGGTTCAAAAGTCTTCCTGAAATTGCTAGGGAGTGTAATCTCTGGTGATGATAATTTCAATAAAAAACCGCCGTTCTGTAAAGGTAACGCGCGTCTTGTCTACTTATATACTGTAAAAAAAAATACTATGTCTAATCTGCTAACCTGTCAGGCTTTGTCAAAAGCCTTTGGTGCTGAACGTCTATTTGAAAATATTAATCTTGTTATTCATCAGGGGGATCGTATTGGGTTGATCGGGCCCAATGGTAGCGGCAAATCTACCCTGTTGAAGATCGTTTGTGAGCGTATTGATCCTGATAGCGGAAAGTTAATCAAACGAAAAAATGTGAAGACTGCCTATCTTGACCAGGCGGATGTATTTGATGAGGAGGCAAGTGTTGAGGATAATCTCGGCGCTCCTCTACTGTCGTTCGATCTCGATGCCGCAGAACGTCATAGTCGCGTACAAGCCCTTCTCTCACGTGCTGAGTTTCCTGATATTACGGTTGCTGTGAAGCTGCTTTCCGGTGGGTGGCGCAAGCGATTATCTATCTGTCGCTCACTAGTCGTACAACCTACAATTCTGGTGCTGGATGAGCCCACAAACCATCTTGATATTGAAGGTGTTATCTGGCTGGAAAAAATCCTTTCAGGTGTTTTGCCAGGCAGTCCAGATGCTTTTTTGATTGTTAGTCATGACAGGCGCTTTTTAGAAAATATTGCTAACCGGGTGGTTGAAATTTCAGCGGCTTATCCAGATGGTTCTTTTCAGGTTGAAGGTAATTATTCCAGATTTTTACAAGAACGAATGGAATTTCTTGAAAATCAGGAACGTCTGGAAGATCGTCTGGCCAATAAGATGCGCCGAGAAGCGGAGTGGCTCAGTCGGGGGCCCAAGGCTCGTGCAACTAAAGCGCAGTATCGAATCGATGAGGCACACAAGTTAAAGGCTCATCTCAGTGAGGTTAAAGGGAGAAACCGTGCCCTGAAGCAGGTTCGAATTGATTTTGATTCAACGGGTAGGAAAACAAAAAAATTGCTGGAAGCAAAAGCTATATCCAAGAATTATGAGGATAAACATTTGTTTTCAGATCTTGATATTGTTCTTTCGCCGGGTAGCAGGCTTGGGCTTTTAGGCCGCAATGGCTGCGGTAAATCCACCCTTATGAAGATCCTCGCCGCCAGTGTTCTACCAGATGGTGAAAAAGCGGATAGTGGTGTAGTAACAACTGCTCCCAATATACGTATAATAAGTTTTGATCAAAAACGTGAAGGGCTCGATCCCACAATTACTCTTCGTCGTGCTTTGGCCCCTGACGGGGATTCCATTTTGTTTCGGGAACAATCCATTCATGTTGTTACCTGGGCCCAGCGTTTTCTCTTTCGTGCCGATCAGCTGGAGACTCCCGTCGGTCGGTTGTCAGGTGGCGAGCAGGCTCGGATTTTGATAGCCGAGCTTATGCGACAACCAGCAGATATTCTTCTGCTTGATGAGCCCACCAATGATCTGGATATCCCATCTCTTGATGTTTTGGAAGAAAGTCTACAGGATTTTCCCGGTGCCCTGGTGCTGGTCAGCCATGATAGATATCTGCTTGATTCCGTCTGTGAACAGGTGCTTGGTTTTGATAACCTTGGCGGGGTGACGTATTATGCTGATTATCAACAGTGGCTTGCTGATCTAAATAGAAATGATACGGACTCTGGTGAATCAAAAAAAAGAGTTTCTCAAAAGGGGAGTGCTTCAAAGAAAAAACAGAGTAAAGCAGGTAAGCTCTCCTATATGGACCAGCGTGAATATGAGCAGATGGAAGAAAAGATCATGGAGGCTGAGGTGGAGAAAGAGTCTCTGCAAGCATTGATGGATGATCCTGAAACCGCCAATGATCCCCAAAAGCTAGAATCAACCTGGGCTCAGTTGGAAGAGCTTAAACGACAGGTTGAACAGTTGTATGAACGTTGGGATGAGTTGGAAGAAAAGAAAATGAGTGATAAGTGAGTGCGCTCGCTGGCCCCTTATTCCTTGATACAGTTTTGCAGGCTCATTCCATTAAGCCAGTGTTGTAAATTGTCAGCAAAAAAATCTGCAAAACGTTTATTCCAGTCCGATACCGCATCGCAGTAATGTGGTGTAAGGATCACATTTTCTAAATCCCATAGTGGGCTGGATATTGGCAGCGGCTCTTCGGTAAATACATCTAAATATGCACCTCCAAGGTGTTTCCCTCTCAGCGCTTCAATAAGGTCCTCCTCCCGTACAATCTGGCCACGAGCAGTATTAATAAAATAACTGCCAGCCTTCATGGCACAAAACATTTTTTTATCAAAAAGCTGATGCGTTTCTGCGTTGTGAGGAAGGTGCAAGGATACAAAATCCGCATGGGGGAGAAGTTCTGGAAGTTTGTTGATGGTGAAAACGGCGTCAGCTTCAGGTGTTTCACAGGCCTGTGTTCGAACGGCTGTCACATGCATACCGAAATGGTGTGCATCTCTGGCAACTGCTTTGCCAATATGTCCAAAACCAACAAGGAGCAGTTTCTGTCCAGCCAGTGAACTCCAGGGGAGTTTTTTGTATTCTTTTCGTTTCTGCTGTTGCTGGTAGCGAAAGAAACCGAAGTTGAGATTAATCATAGCCCCAATGACGGTTTCTGCCTGAAACCTGCTTAGGACTCCTCCGCAGTTACTTATTGTGCAGGAAAGTCGTGAAAGATCGCCCAAGTGATCATGACCGGCTCCGGCGACCTGTATCCACTGGACACAGTCTGCCTGCGCTGCTTTGATCTGTGCTGCTGTGGTTATTCCGTCGCAGCGAAAGCTGAGGAGAATTTCCGGTTTGCAGGAGTCTATCTGTTGCTGGAGTTCAGTGTCTGACCTGGCTGTATGAAACGTACAGCCAGGGAAATGATCGGCAAGGGATTGGAAGTATTGATCCGGGTTGTCATGCACAACCAGAACAGAAGGGGTCATCCGGGAGGCCAGGTGAGTGAGCGGCCACCAAGTACGTGCATATGGATGTGGAAAACAGTTTGACCAGCCTCCAAGCCATTGTTGTAAATCAGACGAAAATCGGTGATTCCGTTTTCTTTGGCAACGAGCGATCCGATACGCATCATTCTGCCGATAAGTGCTTCGTCTTCCTCACCGACATTAGCCGGGTCTTGAATATGCTTTTTAGGGATAACAAGAAAATGGACGGGAGCTTGCGGGGCGATATCCCGAAAAGCCAGCATTTCATCGTCTTCATAGAGTTTCTCCGCAGGAATTTCACCGGCGGAGATTTTGCAGAAGAGACAGTCTGCTGTCATGGAGTTGCCTTTTTAGCCTGTTCGCAGGAATTGACAAATAGCTGCTCGATGGCTTCGCGGCCCGCATCGTTTAAATAACGAGTGCCTGAACCAACAAAAGTGTCATACTCAATAATAGGTGTGTCCTCTTTCCATTCACTGTCTTGCCAGGTAAACCATTGTTTCTTTGGCTGGTCAAAAACATGGAGGGGGCGGTTGAAGAGTTTGGCAAGTTCTACAGCCCAGCCGGTACCACCCTTCACAGTATTATCCTCCATGATGGAGCCAATAACAAACACCTGATGACCATTGTTGACCATATGGAAAATAGTCTGCAAAACTTTTCTGATTTTTTCAGTTTCGTAATAGGTGCGGTTGAGCATGCGGGATGCAAGTTCCATGGAGATATCTCCACGCTCCAGCTCAAATTTTGTAAGTGTTACAGAATTTTTATTACGGTTTAGCTTATGCCCTTCAAAGGTGTAAATGATTTCCTTGAGGCCATATTTCTCGGCTGCTTCTCCAAAAGTTGCTTCAGCACCTTTTAAGCCACCACTGTATAATGTACAGGTATTCTTATCCATCCTACGCTCCTATTCGTTAAGATATCACCAGACGATATAATCATTGCAAGTTTACCACACTGACTAGCAAAGGCAAGAAAGAGCTGAACAGTCAGTTTATTTTTTTAGGGCGCGGATGAAAACACGATCCGGTGCCGGATATCCTTCAATTGTTTTGCAGCTGTCCGTGGGGTCGGTGAAGTCGGCGTAGGATTCAAATCTCATCCAGTCGGTTCGGCGTTGTTCCTGGCTTGACATGGGGTGCTGACAGAAAAGGTCAATCTCTGTAAACCCAGCCCGGGCCAGCCAGTTTTTTAGGCAGTTACCGGTGGGAACAAAATAAGTACCCGGAACTTTAGCGTATGTTTTTTCTGGGAATAGTGCGATTTCTGATTCTCCAGGTAGCGCCTGGGATTCAAGGATCAACGTGCCACCAGGACGAAGGGAGGTGAAAATGTCTCGCAGGCATTCAACGGGAGAACTGCGATGGTAGATTATGCCCATTAAGAAGAGTACATCAAAACATTCAGGGAAAAGCGAGAGATGCTCTACGCCTAAAAGGTCAATGTGCAGGTTACTGATTCCTGCCATGTTGTTTAAGGCCTTGAAGCAGTAATAGTGCTGGATCGAAGGCTCAAAGCCAATCACAAGCTCAGGCTTGAGAGGTACCATGCGAAACATATAGTAGCCGTTGCTGCAACCAATGTCGGCTATGATTTTCCCTCTCATGTCCGGGAGGTAATCGACAAGACGTTGCCATTTGCGCTGGCTCTGCCATTCGGAATCTACCTCAATTCCAAAGACGGAGAAAGGTCCTTTGCGCCAGGGCATAAACGTTCGCAGGTGCGATTCCACTTTGTTTTGCTCAGTTACTGTAAGCTCTTCACTTATTCCGATCTTTACCCAATCGGAGCCACAATCGACAGATTTTGCCGGGAATTGTTGTAAGCCTTCAGAGGGTTCCCTATAACGAAGAAATCCCTTTTTGTTTTGATTCACCCATGTTTGTAGTTTCTGGTGAATTTGTATGATCTCATCATGGTTGGCCGAAGCTGGCAGTAGGTCTATATAGTTCATTGCAAAAGGTATGATGCTTGGGTTAGAGCGGTTTCACCGCAAGAAAAGAAACAAAATTAAACCATTGGAAAAATGGCTCTACTTCTACAAAACCGGCAGATTGGAGCAAGGACCTGTTTTCTTCGAACGAGCAGGGGATCAGCACATTCTCAAGTGCTTCTCTTTTTTTTGCAATTTCAAGTTCGGAATAGCCTTTCTCCTGCTTGAATCCATGGTAAATATCAATAAAACTACGGTTTAAACCGGGGTGGTGGGAGATGGTCTTTTCGCTCAATATGCAAATGCCTCCGGGGCGAAGGCTGGAAAAAAGGCGACTGAGGAATTTTTCTCTGTGCAGGGGACGGATAAACTGCAGTGTGTAGTTAAGGATAAATGCTGAAGTGTCGGGCTGGGTCATCTCCATGATGTCGCCATGGTGAAAGGTCATGTTTTTTTGTTTTGAAAACATATCAGCTTTGCATTTTGCTTTCTCAAGCATGGCAAAGGAGTTGTCGATTCCAATGTAGTGAAAGTTCTTTTCAGCCAGTAAGCTGCTCAAGCGCATAAGGGTGCTACCGGTGGAACAGCCCAAGTCTACAATTGTATCACCATCTTTGAGTATGAAGGTCATGATTCTGGCGATGGAAAGGATCACTTCATCGTAGAATGGGACAGAACGGTCAAGCATATCATCAAAGACTTGTGCAACTCGTTCGTTAAAAACAAAGTCCTCAGCAATTTGTTCTACCTGAAAAAGAGAATCTTTTGGACCCTTATTGTGTGGATTTTTCATGAATCTTCTATACCATTGTCTGAGTTGATGCGAAAGAGCAAATTGGCGTGTTTGTTCTAAGAATAGGCTTGCCAAGGTCCGTTTATCCAGCTATAAATAAAGTATTTAATGTTGCATAGTCACATAACTGGCAGCAGTTTTGTTCAGTTCCGATATTGTTATTTGATTTAAGGGAGATGGGCTTATGAACGGAAAATTTTGGGGAAATGTTGGTTTTGGTGCGGTGCTGGTCTGCCTTGTTGCTTTTGCTGTTACAAAAATCAGTGCATCTTCCGGTGTCGAAGGCTTATTGTTGCCAGAAGTGAAAGTGTCTGATTCGACTGCGGAATTGTTGCATTCCGTGGAGTTGGTACGCTCTGCTGTGATGTTGCAAACGACAGGACATAAGGTTGATGCTGCATTTGCTATTGAAAACCGGGGTGGACATGATATAAAAAACATATCCGTTCTCTGTACCCTTTTTGATGCTGCAGGCAAAGAACAAGGAAGAGATAAGTGGATTGTATTTGACACGGTGAAAGCCCAGGGACATGGGATGTTCACTTTTAGCGATAACAGATTTATCAGCGATTCCGCTGTGCGTTCCAAGTGCCAGATTGTTGATCTTGAGATAGCTAAGGCTCCTCTTGTCACCGTACATCGTGGCTCTGCAAAAGTTTCAGGGGATAGCGGTAAACACTGATAGCACAACAAATAGGTCACGGGCCTCAAAGTTGATATAATATGTCTGACGAAATAGATTTTGACGAAATTCTGGGAAAGTATCATTCTGACCCATTCGAATATGTGGATATCGTTGCCGAGCATACCGGTACGGTACGGTTCCTTGTAGAGGAGGGCCGTGAAGTTGAGGCTGTCAGCGGAGAGTGGAAACATATCCTCGGAACTGCCCTCTTTGAAATAACCAGGGAACGTAACCCGAAAAAGATTACCGCTACCACCAATGGTGTTGTTTCCGAAGTGTGTAGTGGGCTTGAAGGGCGTTTTGTGGAAGCTGGTGAGAAGCTGCTGACCATTCGTCACCCGCTGAAGAAAAAAGAGATCATTGAGCGTATTTTACAGGAAGTGCTGATTATATTTCCTGCTCCTGAGCGTGCCAAATATTTTTTTTCCCTGGATATACAGTCAAGAATTGACAAGAAAGGCACACGTGAAATTTCAGTGAAACCCGGAGACGAAATTATTATTATGTCTCTTATGAAAAGGGATACTCCAGTGTACTACAGTGGAGAACCTGGCGTGATTCATTCTATTTATTTTCAGTCTGGTGTGTCGGTGGGGCAGGGGGCTCCTCTTATTGGAGTTTGTCCTACCGAGAAGTTGCCTCTAATCCAGAAAATTATTACCAGGGTAAAGGCAGACTGGGACAAAAAAAAATGATGGAATTTCGAAAACATTTTCTTTTCTAAATGGATAACCTTCCTCAGCTTACACCTGCTGTTTTTCATGATTATGTAACTTCTGTTGAATTCCCTGTTCGGGAGCAGGAGCACGGGCAGCAAAAGGCTGAAGCTATCGCTCGCTATGGAGCTTTTGTCGGTTCCGAAATTCGTATCTACCCATCCCTTGGTCGGGCAATGGATCAGGCGAGATCCCATATTGCCAGTTGTGAACATAATGGCCAGTCTGTAGCCAGTGGCAGTTTGATTCTTGCCTCAAAACTCGATTCCTGTAAAGGCCGGTTTCAACGTTCCTGGTATGCTCCTTTGGGCGGACTTTGGGGATGTCTTCTTCTTGCCGATACTTTTCTTCCCACTTTTAGAAATATTCTGCCTCTT
This sequence comes from Desulfocapsa sp., assembly GCA_022712895.1. Classification (GTDB taxonomy): domain Bacteria; phylum Desulfobacterota; class Desulfobulbia; order Desulfobulbales; family Desulfocapsaceae; genus Desulfocapsa. The sequence continues at coordinate 6,635 of JAFLJS010000068.1, read as the reverse complement.
ATTCCGGGCATTGCCTGCTGTGAGGCTTTGCAGCAGACTGGGGTGACGGATGCCACCATTCGCTGGGTCAATGATGTTCTGGTAAATAGAAAAAAACAGGCTGGGTTTCTTGTGGAAGGTTTTGTCAGCCCGGTGTACCACGAACACTATCATCTGCTTGGTTTTGGCTTGAATGTGAATAACAATAACTTTCCAGAAGAATTACAGGAAAGTGCTACTTCCCTTTCTAAGGTTCTTGGGGAGGAAGTTGACCTCTGTTCTTTTGCGTTGTCTTTTTTTGCGAAAATACGCTGGTATATTGGGCTGCTGTTTTATGAAGAAGTGCAATGGCTGGATCGTGGAGGCAGAGGTGAATACAGCGATGAGCATCCGATTCTTACGCGATGGCTGGAGTTGTCTGATACGGTTGGTCAAAGGGTGAGCTTTGGGTATGACGTGGTGCAGAACCCGCAGTATGAAGCGGTGGTGACAGGTATTACCCGTGATGGCGGCTTAGTTCTAGCCCATGATGATGGTGGTGTGAGCATTGAACATAGTGGTGAAATACGCTACTGAGAACAGTTGGTTTCAGAATACTGATTTCTGTGTTTTATAAGTCTAAGTTAAAAATTGCCAAGAAACGATCTCTCGTTGGAACAGTTGTTTGGCATATAAATGAAAAAATGAAAGCGCTTCTCTTCTGCTCTGTTCTGTGAGCTGCAGGCGCTGTAGCCGATTCAGTGGTTGTCTGAGTGCCATATCCAAAGAGCGTAACGTCCCGCAGGAGAGTCGTATCCGACTGGATCTTTTTTCTTTATTACACCGATCGCAAAGTATGCCACCACTCTGCACGTGGAAGCTGAATATCTCATGTTGTACGAGCTGATACCCGCAGTCGGCACAGCTCGTAAGGTTGGGGGTGTAGCCGATGATTGCGAAAAAACGAATGAGAAAAAAGATTAAGATAGGGCTTGGGTCCTTACAGCAATTCAAATTGTGTAATACCCATTGGAGTAAAGGGTAGAGATCTTCATCTCCTTCCAGGTCTTTGGTTGCGAGCAGAACAATTTCACGGACAACATTTGCTGCCGTATAACAGGAGAAATCAGTTCGGAGGGTCAGGAAGCCGTCAAGCAGTTCAGCTTCTGCAATAAACGCCAAGCGACCATTCTGGGGAAGGGTGTGTTGGATACGCAGGGAACTGAAGATTTCCAGTTTGTTGACAAAACGTTTTTTACTGCGTTTGGCTCCTTTGGCAATACCCGTTAAACGGCCAAACTCCTGGCAGAAGAATGTGACGATCTTGTCTGATTCACCATGGTCTCTGTAATCGAGGACTATGGCGGCAGATTCTATCTGCTGTTTTGACCCTTGCTCAGGTATTTGTACGGCCACGGTAAGTCTCGAAAGTGAGCCTGGGATTAGTTAAGAAGATCCTCTGGTAGAGACAAGAGGCGGCGGCCATTTTCAACAACGGGAAGAGGTATTTCTATACCATTCATGCGGATGGTGGCGTCAATTAATTCTGGCATGTCGAGCACGATAGACTCTTGAGCTTCCCATTGCAATGTCTGGCCATTCTGAAACTCCTTGTCGATAAAGAAACCTTTGTCCAGCGTTACTGTGAGTGTTCCGTTGTTGCGAAAATAAATTTCAAGGTAGTAGGGTATTGGTGTTGTAATATCCTCAACAAGCACTTCACCTCCTGTTTCACTGATCTCGTCGCCCTCTTTAATTGATGTCTCATCGGCCACTATTGCCCCAGCAACCGGCTCCAGAGTTTCGGCTTCAGTGACAGGAATTGCTGGTTGAGTGACGAAGGTGCTCATGGCCTCTTCTTGCTGCCCTTCAGTCTGTATCGTGTCAAGTTTACTGTCGAGGTAATCCAAGGGGTTCCAGTTAAAATACCAAAATCCGCCAACCATAACAGCCAGCAAAATAAACAGTGCGAAGATGGAGCTCATTAATGGGGTAATAGAAGATGGCTCTGCGTAGTTACTGAATTGCCCACTTTTCCGAACAGGTGGAGTAGATTGCATTTTTGTGACCGGAGGGAGGCCTCTGGTATCCAGGTATCTACTCAGTATTACCTCAGAATCAAGTTTTAGAAATTTTGCATACATCACATAAAAACCACGACAGAACGCTTCGGCTGGCATGCCGCTGAAGTCGTTTTGTTCCATGGCTTCTAGAATCTTCAGAGGTATCTTGGTTGAGTTGTGGGCATCACCCAGGGATAAATTGCTAGTTTCACGGCTTGCTTTGAGGAACTCACCCAGTGTTTGTGGCTCTTGTTCTGCTACTTTTTCTGACATTTTCGTTACCTACAGCCTTTTAATATATGCATCTGTTTTAATTCTGGAAACCCATTTGTCAAATTGTTCTTTGAGTTGCTGGTCGTAGAGTTTTTCTCTGATGACATCTTTTACAGATGCAAAAGACGCTTGTACTACAATTTGCCCGTCCTGGCTGGAGAGTAATTTGAAAAATTGATAACCGGAAGGAGTTTCGACAATCTCACTCACTTCGCCGGGGCTCAGGGGGAGTACCGCAGCCTTCATATAGTCAGCCATTTCGTTTTTTTGAAAGACACCGAGATCTCCACCGTCAACTGCAGAAGGAAGGTCGGAAAACTTTTCAGCAAGCATCCTGAAGTCCTGTCCGTTGACCAGTAGTTTGCGTACTCGTTCGGCACGTTTTTTTGCATCCATTTTATCTGCATATTGTACAGGGGATGAGTCCGTGTCCCCCGTTTTTTGACCCCAGACAAAACCCATTTGCATAAGATAATATCCGCCACTACTGATATGCTTGGTATAGTTGGCATCGTAGTAGTCAAGAATCATATCGTCGGTGATGATTAATCGTGATCGGATTTCATAATTGACCAGCTTGGATTGCAGAATCTGGTTGCGCAAGGTGTCCAGGTAGCTGTCATAGCTCATACCCATCTGTCCAAGCTGGGCATCAAGCATCTCTCTGGTCATATTGTTACTGGCCATCATTCGCTCTGCTGCTGCCTGTACTTCACCTTCAGATATTGTGACCCCTTGCTTTGCCGCTTCAAGGGCAATCAATCGTTTATCTATCAGAGTGTTGAGTACTTCTGACCTGGCTCTGCGCAGGGCGTCTTCAAGTTGGCTGGGAGGTGCGTTGTCGGTGATTTTCCTGAAGTAGCCTTTCCCTGCCTCATTCACTTCAGACATCGTGATGACGTCATCATTTACAATCGCAACTACACGATCAACCAGCTGTGCAGCAAGGCATTGAGCATTTAGCGTGGTTATAAGAAGTATTATGGCCGGGAGGATTAAGAAATGTGCAAAACGTTTATTCATGATGAGGTCTTCTGGATTCAGTGGTAAATAGCAGCGTAAGGCAGCGTGATTTAGAGTTCAGAGCACTTTACCATAAAATGACTTTCTGAACAGCATTTCCACATTTTTTTTTTGCGGGAAATGGTTTGACACATTGTGCGAAAATTTATCTTGTCTTAACAGGAGGTAAGGTCACGTGTAGCGGGAGATTGGCCTGACTGGAAGTGCTTTGCGGGTTGACATTCCATGCAAATGAAATAGTTTTAACGGTGAATATATAGATAGTAGCGTGGTTTTTTTTAATTCCTCTTAACAAAAAGGTTTACCTATGAAACAATTTATTCCCCGCGGAAGCATGGTACTGCTGTTGGCAGCTGCTTTATTTATCTTATTGCCTGTTCATGGAGCCTTTGCCAGTAAAAGTATGCCCTCTTTTTCGCTTCCTGATGTGGTGACAGGAGATACGGTGGACAGTAATGTTTTTGATGGGAAAACTCTGCTGGTAACGTTTTTTGCTACATGGTGTCCACCATGTATGCAGGAAATACCTGATCTGATCAGTTTGCAGAACGAATACGAGGAAAAAGGCTTTTCTGTGGTGGCTCTATCCGTTGATCAGGGTGGGGCGAGTGTTGTCAAGAAGCTGGTTGAGAAGCGATCCATCAATTATCCGGTGCTGCTGGCCAACGGTGCAACCGCTAGAGATTTTGGTGGTGTTGTTGGAATTCCGACATCTTTTTTGATTAACAGTAAGGGGCTTGTTGTTAAAAAATATCCCGGTTATGTACCCCATATGATACTCGAGAATGATATCAAACGGATAATGAATTAGGATTCATTGTTCTGCCGATAGGGGTTGACAAGTATCAGGTTCCACTCTATATTAGCCACTTGAAATTGATGTGCATCGTTCTGGTATTTGCTGGAACATTAATTAACTTTATTCTTGGAGAAGAACAATGAAAAAAGCTATCGTAGCTGTAGTATTATCCCTCGCTTTCGCAGCAAGCAGTGTTGCTGTTGCCGCAACCACAAAATGCACCGTTGATTCTGTAGACGGCGACAAAGTAACCATGACCTGCAAAAGCGCTAAGTTTAAAGCAGGTGATGCCGTTAAAGTTAAAGGAGCCAAGAAAAAGGCTGCTGCGATCGAAGGTTGCTAATTGACATAGTTTTGTTTTTTAGTTAGCTTGTGAAGGCCAATTGATATCTGATATCAATTGGCCTTTTTTGCGTTTAGTTGTTTGCTGATTTTACAATGCTTATACTGAGCGTGCAATACATAGTAGAGGCGAAGGCAGGGCAAAAGAAGCCATTGTCTTTGGCACTCTTCATGATGGGTACATTTTTTAAGAGACCAGTCATAAAAGGATCGGCCATTCATTGGAATTACTCAAAGCAATAGTACTTGGCTTAGTCCAGGGATTAACGGAATTTCTTCCCATATCAAGTTCCGGGCATTTAGTGCTTGGCTCTGAACTCCTCCATTTTCAGGAGCAGGGTCTGGCCTTTGATATCTTTTTACACCTGGGTACGTTGCTCTCTGTTTGTATTGTGTTCCGGCAAGAGTTATCCGCCATGCTTATTGCACCTTTGGCAGTGCTACAAAGACGGGCAGATAAGGAGTTAACCCGTTTTTTTTATTGGGATATATATGTAATTGTGGCCACTCTGCCGGCAGTGGTGGTCGGGCTCTTTTTTAAAGATTCCATCGCAGGGATATTCACGAATATTCTGCTTGTCTATTGTATGCTTTTTGTGACCGGGCTCATTATGGTTGCGACCCCTTTTATTAGTGAACGAAAAGTGGAGCTCAATTGTCCTCGTGCACTGCTTATTGGGTGTGCCCAGGCCATGGCTATTCTTCCCGGTCTTTCGAGATCCGGTTCAACGATTTTCACAGGAATGCTCCTTGGGGTAAATCGGGAAACTGTTGCCAGGTTTTCATTTATTATGTCGATCCCAGCAATCCTGGGTGCCGCAGTGTTGCAGTTCGGTGATCTGTTGGATAATCCTCCGGGGGCTGCTAGTTTACAGTTGATTGCAGCCGGTACAGTGGCTTCAGCTATCAGCGGGTATTTTGCGATTATTTTGCTGCTTGCTGTAATACGGAAGAATAAATTGCAGTATTTTGGCTATTATTGTCTGTTACTTGCTTCCTCTGGTTTGCTCTACACGTTTTTTGTTGGTTAGGTTAAGTGCGATGGCGTCGTAAAAACTCTTCATCTCTTTCGTTGCTGTACATTTCCTATGATTATGACGTACCTTAGTACGCCGAAATGATAGGAAATATTTGCGCCTCGGATATGAAATTTTTTACTTAACCATCTAAAATATGGGTTTATACGGGTTTATCACGTGTATAAAACACCTTCACTTAGCAAAGTAGTTTTTTATTCTATTTAGCTGGACCCGTCCATGGATATACGAACACTACCCGAAGCGGAACGAGATATTTATAATCGTATCCGTACACAGTACAAACTGACTTTTGACAAGCTTACTGTCCATGACCGGACCATTCGTCTGCTGAAAGTTGCTGATATCGAAGAGTTCCTTGATGGCAAGGATCCTTTCGCTGATGTAACGGAATTTCCTTTTTGGGTGAAGCTTTGGGAATCCGCTATGATTTTATCTCAGGCCTTGGCTACACTGCCTGACCCTGCTGGCAAAACCATGCTTGAGATTGGTGCAGGCCTTGGAGCTCCCGGTATCACCGCTGCTGCCTGTGGCTTTGATGTGACTCTTTCCGATTATGAAGATATCATAATGGATTTTGAGAAGGTAAGTGTTGCGGCTTCCGGACTTGAAAACGTCGACTGCATCCATCTGGATTGGCTGAACCCACCTGACTTACGACCTTTCGATTATCTGGTTGCTGCTGAAGTACTGTTCAGGGAAGAATTTTTTGAGCCACTGCTGAATGTGTTTGAAAAATATCTTAAACCTGGCGGTTCCATTTTCCTGGCCCATGATGCCAGGAGAAAGTGTCTGCCACTTTTTATGGAACAAGCTAAAGAGCACTATAATATCGCCGGTAAAAAACAGGTGATACAAAAGGATGGGCAGGAAATTGCCATTATCATCAATCGTCTACAAAGAAAACAGTAAGCTCTACGTTTATGGCACTCTATCCCGTCAATCTTGATATCCGCAATCAACTCTGTCTTGTTGTAGGTGGTGGAGTCGTGGCAAAGCGTAAGGTCGAAGCGCTGATGCCTTGCAAACCGCAGATTGTGGTTATCAGCCCTGAGCTGTGTTCTGGGCTTGCAGAGTGTGTTGAAAGGGAGCAGGTCAAGTGGAAACAGCGGAAGTACCGTGTTGGTGATCTGGCTGGAG